>DATJWB010000262.1:0-12079 GCA_035501495.1 Bryobacteraceae bacterium
TGCCCACCCGCATGTGATTGGCTACCACTGGAACGGGGAGGACTCGCCGCCCGAGACCAACACGCAGATGCGCGTCATCAGAACGGTGAACGGCCACGAGATTCGGATCTTCGATCCCGATGTAGCTGGCGGCGACCAGGGATTCATCCGCATACAGTATTCCCGCGGGGGCGGGCAGAACAACGTCGTGGAACTCTCGAATGCCGGAATCACGATTCACAGCGGCACCGCGATTGACATCAATGCCCCCAGTGTGACGATCAACGGGCGGCTGGTGGTTCCGGCCGCTGGAAACATCTGAGGAGATCCAGGTCTTGGCGAGCCCGTCTCTCATTCCGTGCATCGAGATCCCGCAGACGCATACGTTTCAGGTGCGGCTGCCGTTCGGCGGGGCGTTGCAGTCGTTCGCGAACTTCGCGGATGGCCCGCCCACGGATTGCGCCCTGATCCACAGCCTGATGCTGCAGGTGATGCCGGCTTTGGGCGGCATGACCTGTTTTCTGAACGTCCTCAATGTCGTGAAGGCGTTGAAAGAGTTCGCTTCCAGTGCCAACCCGCTGGGCAGCCTCGGCGATCTCGTCACCGCCACGGAGAAAATGCTGGGATGTCTCAACGTGTTTACGAATATCCCGTCGATGGTGGGGGACATTCTGCGGCTGATCATCGCCTATCTTCGCTGTTTTATTCATGCCGTAGAGAGCATCCTGGAGTTTCAGGCGCAGATCGATTTGAATGCCGCCCAGGGGAATCCGGTGATGCTGGCGTCGCTGTCCTGCGCTCAGAAGAATGCCAGCACCTCGATTGCGCAGCTCATGCAGGCGCTCACGGTAATCGGGCCGCTGATGGATGTGCTGAAGCCGATCATTGAACTGGGTCCCGTGCCGGTGTCGCTGCCGTCTTTTCAGGACGTGAGCGCGGCCAAGGACATCGACTCGATGCTCAAGAGTCTCGATTCGGTGTTGAACGATTTGCAGCAGGTGGCGGACGCGCTGCCATAGCGGGGAAAGGAGCAAGGGATGCCCGTCAGTCCAAGCAGAGTTTATACCGGAATCGGATGGAAGTTCCCGGTACAGGTCCGCCCCGGCGGCCAACTGATTTTCTCTTCGGGAGAACAGAACATCGAAGACTCCATCTGGATCATCCTGGCTACGGCGCGCGGCGAACGCCAGATGCTGCCGCGGTTCGGCTGCGGGATTCACGACCTGGTGTTCGCTCCGAACAATCCCTCCACGCAGGGCAACGTGGCCCATCTCGTAAAGGATGCCTTGACCGAGTGGGAGCCGCGCATCGATGTCCTCGACGTGAATGTCAGCGCCCCGCCCGGCGATGCCAACACGCTCCTGATTCGCGTGGATTACCGGATCCGTTCGAACAACACCTTTGGGAATATGGTCTATCCGTTTTACATCACCGAAGGAGTGGGTCAATAGACCATGCCGCTCCAAGCGCCCAATCTCGACGACCGGCAATTCTCCGACATTGTCGCGGAGGCGAAGACCCTGATTCCCCGGTACGCGCCGGAGTGGACCAACTTCAACGAAAGCGATCCGGGCATCACGCTGGTGGAGCTGTTTGCGTGGATGACGGAGATTATCATTTACCGCCTGAACCAGGTGCCCGACCTGAACTACATCAAGTTCCTGCAACTGATCGGCATCGAGCTCGAGCCGGCCAGGCCTGCCGCCGCGGAAATCACGTTCACCGTCACGAGGCCGGACGTGTCCACCGCCATCGTCCCGATGGGGACGCAGATCGCCGCCACCGGAGCTTCCGGCGCCCCCATCATCTTTGAAACCGACGCGGCATTGATCGCCATCGGCGCGGCGCTGGCCGCTTTGCAGACTTTCGACGGCTCGGGCTACACGGTACAAACCAGCAAGAACGCCAACGCGGGCCAGTGGTTTTTTCCATTCGGCCAGAATCCCCGCCCTGGAAATGCGCTGTTGCTGGGCTTCTCGTCTCCGGTTACGTTTCCTTCCGATCAGATCAATCTTGCTGTGACTCTGTTCGAGTCCAGCCTGTCGCAGCCGGTCTTGCAATGCGCCGGCGCCGTTCCGCCGCCTGCCATGCCGGCGTGGGAATACTGGGACGGCCGGGAGTGGCAGCCTATCAGCCTGGACAGCGACGACACACGCGCCTTCACACAGAACGGCCACATCTTCTTCCCGGGGCCGGGCAGCGATCTGGCGATGGCGCAGATCGGCAGCGTAAGCGGCAACTTCTACTGGATTCGCGCCCGCCTGGTGAGCGCCTCTTACGAGAACCCGCCGCAGGTTTCGGCGATTCGCACCAATACCACCGGCGCGACTCAGGCCCTCACCTTCAACGACGAGGTGTTGGGCGGCAGCGAGGGAGTCCCGGGCCAGACATTCCAGGTGGCGAATGTTCCAGTGGTGGCGCGAAGCACCCCTCTTCGCGTGCAGAATCCCGACGGGACCATCGTAATGGTGAAGAGCGTCCGACTGGAGATCGACGAAGGCCAGGGCTTCCTGGTCTGGCAGGAGGTGGACGATTTCTTTTCCTCCGGGCCGAACGACCGGGTGTTCACGATCGACCGCAACCTGGGCCTGATCACCATGGGGGACGGCGATCACGGGCGCATTCCGGTGGCGAATCAGGCCAATCCGGCCGGCAACGTGGTGGCGCGCCAGTATCGTGCCGGTGGAGGCAGTGCCGGCAACGTCGGGCCCGGATCCATCAACCAGATTCAGACGTTCGTCCAATCCATCGATACCGCGACGAATTTCGATCCTGCCGCGGGGGGCACCGACGAAGAGAGCTTGGCCGACGCCAAGCTGCGCGCCGGCCTCGCGTTGAAGAGCAACGATCGCGCCGTTACCGCGGAGGATTTCGCTTACCTGGCGACCCAGGCACCCGGAGCAAACGTCCGTCGCGCATTGGCACTACCGCTGTTTCACCCGGATTTTCCAAGCGGACAGATTCCAGGTGTGGTGACGGTGATCGTGGTGCCGGATTCGATTGCGCCCAACCCCACTCCAAATCAGACCACTCTTCAGGCGGTGTGCGCCTATCTGAACACCAAGCGCCTGTTGACTTCGGAAGTGTACGTCGTGGGCCCGGTATATCGCACGATCCGAATCGACGTGCAGCTCATCGTCCTTCCCGGATTCGATCTGGCCACGGTCAAGAACGCGGTGCTCGCGGCCCTCACGACTTTTTTCGATCCCTTGAATGGCGGCAGCGACGGAACAGGCTGGCCTTTTGGCGGCGAGATTTTTTACTCGGATGTGTATCGGGTGATCTTCGCGACCGAGGGGGTCGCGCGCATCAAGGACAACCAGTTGGTGATCTGGCTGGATGGTGTGATGCAGCAGTTCTGCCGCGACGTTCCGATCAACCCGGGCGAGCTGCTTGCCAACGACCCGCAAGGTCACAACGTGCAAGTCTCCTACACGTAATCCACATGAGCGCGACGCCACACTTCTTGTTGAACGGCCTGGCAGGATGGCAGGCAGCCAGCCTGGATCATGCCGTTCTGTCATGCGGCGAGGAGCTTTCGCTGCAGCCCATGCCGGGGTCGCTCCGGCCGTTGGTGGACGATGCCGGAAGCCTGGGCGGTTTTGCGGAAGCCATTGGCGTGGCCGTCGACAGCCAGGATCGTGTGTACGTGCTGGATCGAAAGGCCTGCTCGGTAAAGCGCTTCGACCGCTGCCTCCAAAAATTCGTGACCCTGCCCTGCATCGGTGGCACCGGCGGCGAGTTGCGGCGGCTTCGCTCACCTAACGGGCTCGCGGTGTCTCCTTGTGACGACCTGTATATCGCGGACACCGGCAATTACCGCGTGCAGATCTTCTCGCTCCAAGGACTCGCGCTCCGCTCGATCTGGGGTCCGCTCGAAGTCAATCGTTCGTCGTCCGGCATTGTTGTGCAGCAAGCGGTCCCCACGCTCTCCGCGAGCAGCGGAGCGTATTCGTGCGAGCCGGTCCCGGTCTACCCGACGGGCACCTGGCAGCCGTGGGACGTAGCTCCGGCGCGCGGCGGCCGCGCGTATGTCACCGACTACGCCAACGGTCTGGTCCACGTGTTCGATTCCGGCAGATGGAGAAGGGCTTATGACGGCGCCGGGCCGAATACGCCTCCCCTGGTGAAACCCACGCGGGTGGTGCTCGATGGCGAGGGCCGGATCTACGTTCTGCAGGAAGGCGCGCCGTATGTTGTGGTGCTGGAGGCCGACGGCAAATTCCTCGGAACTGTGACGGCGCCGGACCAGGTACGAGGCCGCTTCTGTCCCGTGGCTGTGGCGGTCGATCGCAACGGCGATTTGTGTTTGAGCGATTGCATCACGCGCCAGGTTTACTTCTATCAGCCCAATGGCGACGGCGGCTGGTGCGGATTCCGGTGCTGCGGCTCCATCGCGGCGTTCGCCCAATCGATGATCTTCGACCGCAGCGGCGCGCCGGTGTTGGCGGACGGCTCACAAGGAGTCTGCGCGCTTCAGCCGGGCGCCCAATACCCGCTGCAGGGGCGCTACTACTCCGGTCCGCTCGACAGCCGCACTTACCGTTGCGTATGGCATAAGCTCTCTCTCCGTGGGATCGTTCCGCCGGGCGCTTCCGTGCGGGTGGACACGTTCACCTCCGAAGCTTCCAAGCCGATCGACGAGATCCTGAGTCTCGCCGAGAGCCGGTGGTCCACCGGGCAACTCGATACCGACACCTCGGCACGCGACTGGGATTGCCTGTTGCAGGCGCCTCCTGGCAGATACCTGTGGCTGCGGCTCACGCTCGCCGGTGATGGAACCGTGACGCCTTCGCTCAAACAACTGAAGGTCTACTACCCCCGCATCACGTCGCTGCAGTATCTGCCCGCGGTCTATCGCGAGTCGCCCTTAGCGAGCAACGGCGGCGGGGGCGGCGATTTCCTCGACCGCTTCCTTTCGATTTTCGATACGATCCGCGGCCGCACATCGGACCAGATTACTTATCTCGCGCGTTTTTTCGACCCGAAGGCGACGCCCGCAAAACCCGCCGGCGCCGGGCAGGCCGACTTTCTATCGTGGCTGGCTTCCTGGCTGGGATTGAGCCTGCAGAGCGGCTGGCCGGTAGCCAGGCGGCGGGAACTGGTGCGCCGGGCGCACAGGCTTTATGCGTTGCGCGGAACGCCCGAAGGCATGAAGCTGCACATTGAGCTGTATGCCGGCGTCCGCCCGCAGATCCTCGAACTGTTCAAGCTGCGGCGATGGGTTTTCGTGGACGGATCCCGCCTTGGCGATGCAACGGTGTTCGGAGCTGTCGTGACGAAACGCCTGCAGGTGGGCGCGAATTCGCGCATCGGATCCTTCAAGCTGATCGATTCCGGCGACCCGAAGCTGGATTTATTCAACGCGTATGCGTACCAGTTTGTGGTAATCGTGCCGCGTTGGCCCGGCGCCAGCGCCGGCGACGAAATGGCCCTTCAGCAGGTGATCGACATGGCCAAACCGGCACATACGCAGGGCCGGTTCGAATGGGCTGAGCCCCGCTTCCGCGTGGGCCAGGTTTTCGTGGGCGTGGACGCCGTCATCGGCCGCTACCCGCTCGGGGTAATTGAGGGACAGGGAAAACTCGGGTATGACACCGTGCTCGGCAGCCCGGCCGATCGGGGAGCGGCGCCACCGATGAGGATCGGTGAAACGTCACGCGTGGGTTGCAGCACGGTTCTGAAGTAGAAAGCGAGGCCGCAATGGGCGACTGCAATTGCAAACAGTCCAGCCACCAAACGACTGGAGTCTGCGTGGAATGCGATATTCCGCAGATGGCGCGCAACCATTACTTCACGGGGAAGCTGCTGGTCGAGCGCGATTTTACCGACGAGCAGCGATACGAAATGGGTAAGCTGCGCCGCCACAATCAGCGGCTGCATGGATGGGGCACGGTTTGCGGATTGAAGGTGGATCCGCACCCCATCTGCGGCGACCAGTTCGTGATCGTCGAGCCGGGAACCGCCATCGATTGCTGCGGGCGCGAGATTTTCGTTCAGCGGCAGGAATATTTCGATTTCAAGGACCGCTTCCTGTCGAACTGGCAGGCCCAGCACGGACCAGGCTCGCAACCGGATGCGAACCCGCACGTGATCCAGGTCTGCGTCTCCTACAAGGAGTGCCCCACCGAGGATGTACCGGCGGTGTTCGACGACTGCGGCACCGATTCGTGCCAACCCAATCGCATTCTCGAGTCGTACTGCTTCGACGTGCTGATCGACCCGCCGGCGAAGCCAAAGGACTCGCAGGCGATCCGCCTCGATTGGTCGGCCACCGTAAACCTGGCCAATGCTGTCGGCGTGGTGGAAGACGACGCAACCAAACGCATCTATGTTTTGACTTCGTCCGGCACGACCGCTACCGTGTATGCGATCGATTCGGAAAACAATTCCATCCTGGCGTCGCAGGCATTCGCGCAGAACACCGGTGTGGCCATCGCGGTTTCACCGGCTGGAGATTTTATCTATCTGGCGCTCCAGCCCACGCAGCCGGCGGGCACGCCGCCGCAGATTGTCGTATTGGCCGCGGCGAACCTCACCAGCACGATCAACACCCTGCCGGTGACGGGAGCGGCATCGGGCGATTCCGTGCGGCTCGCGGTTGTGCCAGCCCCGGATGGCCGTCTGCTCGCCGTATCGCCGGCGGCCGGCGTCCTGGTATGGGCGACCGACATCAATACGACAAATCCCCCCGCGGCACCCAAGAGCGTCGTGGCGGGCACCAGTCCGGTAGACATCGCGGTGGGGGAAGACGGCCAATTCGCTTATGTGGCCAATTCGGGAAGCAGCAACGTGAGTGCCATCGCACTGACGTCCGCCAGCCTGACGGTGACCACGTTTGCCGCCAATCTCGGGACAGCCAAGCCAGCGGCGATCGCGGCGGCAACCACCACCAAGGGTGATACCCTGACGGTGCTCGACACCACCGCCGGAGCTCTGTATTTCATCGCCATCCCTCCCGCCGGTCCGGGATCGGCCGCGGGTATTGGCGCCGCTATAACTGGCTTCGCCCACCCGGCCATCGATGTGGCGATCTCGCCCGCCGGCCGTTGGGCGTATGTTTTGGAGAAAGACAGTGCGGTGCCCGGGAAGGGCTTCATCCAGGCCGTAGATGAGCACGCAGTCGAATTGAACCAGCCCAATCCCATATCCGATCCGGTTCTCGTCGGAACACAGCCCAACGGCATTGCGGTGAGTCAGGATGGCGCTCACCTTTACGTGAGCTTCAGTGGCGATGGCGGCGCGGTCTCAGGTGGCGTGGCGATTGTCCAGGTCATCCAGACAGATTGTGCGGACCTGTTCCAGGACGCCATCGACGGTTGCCCGGACTGCACAGGCGGCAACTGTATCGTTCTTGCCACCATCACCGGGTACGTGTTCGGCGCGACGGTGACGGGTGCTGAAATCGACAATCTCAGCGACCGGCCGTTGTTGCCGAGTACCCGAACCATCACCGACGTGCTGCGCTGCCTGCTCCAGCAGGGGACCGGGGGCGGCGCGGGTCCGCAGGGTCCGCCCGGACCTCCGGGGCCGCAAGGTCCCGCGGGGCAGGATGGCGCTCCGGGGCCCCAAGGACCGGCGGGACCGGCCGGCCCGCAAGGCATACAGGGAACCCAGGGGCCGGCGGGCCCCGGTCTGGAAACCGGCCTCACCCGCATCGATGCCTTGAGCTGGCAGCACGGGCAAACGGCGCAGCAGCTCGTCCCGGTTACGGGCCCGGGCTTCGAGTCTCGCGGGCTGGTCTTCCGCTTTACCAAGCCGGTCGCCGTCGCCGCGCAGATCGACGTCAATGTGTTTCGCGTCGGCATCACGGCTTCGAAATTGAATCCGGCGTGGGGCAACTGGACGGACTTTGTGGCGGGGCGGATTCTTCCCGTCACACCGACCCTGGATGCGACCGGCCGGATTATCTCGGCGGTTGTGAGCGCCGACCCCGCCATCGGCGCGGCCTTCGTTCCCACCCCCAGCGCGGCCGGCGGACTTTTTCCGCAGCAGAGCCCGGTCTGGGTTTATTTCCATGGAGACTTCGTTCTGGATGCGAGTGGGCGGGCCATCTGCTCGCAGTTCGTCCGGGCGCAACTGCCGACCGGCGAAATTCCGGCGGGCGGAAATCTTGGAATCCAGGGCGGCATCTTCGAGAGCTGGTTTGTCACCGCGTAAAGGAGGATCGAATGGCGACCACCACAGCAGGTAGTTCGAAATCGCCGGCGAAAGCAAAATGCTGCTGTCCCGCATGTACCGGCCTCGAATGCCTGGATCGCACCAGGTTCTTCGCGGGACAATTGCTCACGGAAGCCGACCTGAACAACGAGCAGTCGTATTGGCTGGCGAAGAGCCGCCTGCACAATCGGTTTCTGCATGGTTGGGGCGTGGTCTGCGGCCTGCAGGTGGCCTGCAGCGAGTGCGATGGCTGGGTCACCATCAAAGCGGGATACGCCATCGACCCGTGCGGCAACGACATCATCGTGTGCACGGAGCAGCCGTTCAATGTCCTCAAGGCCATTCAGGCTTGCTGCGCGCCGCCCAAGCAGAGCAACTGCTCCCCAGTTCGTGCCGCGCCGCCAGCCGCGTGTCAGGATACGATCCAGCACTGGTGCATCACGATTCAATACCAGGAGCAGACCTCGCGCCTGGTCACTGCCTTGAAACAGACGCAAAGTAAGACATGCGGATGCGGTTGCGGCGGAACGAGCCATGGCGGCTGCGGCTGCGGATGCGGGGGAGTCGGTGCGAAGAACGGATCTTCGAAAACCGCAACGGCCGCCGCCTCGACGCCTGGCGCCTGCGAGGCCACTCGTATCATCGAAGGATTCACACTGTCGGTCTGTGCCGAACAGGAGTCGTCGCAGTCCGCGCCCTCGCAAGGGGTGCAATGCATTACCGGCGTGGAAAAGATCCTGCTGCAAGCGCCCGATTTCAGCACAACCGGGAATTGGACCGCGCAATCGGCATTTCAGGCGGCCTGCAACTATCTCCTCACTGTGCAGAATCTTCTGGCATCCAGCTCGTTGGTGCATTGCACGATCTTGGACACCGTGAATGGCATCCGCATCGTTCCCATCGCTTCCAACCAGAAGCTGGATGAATACATCAGCTCTCTGAACGTGATCGTGACCGAGATCAAGCAGCAGCTCTTGCTGGCTGCCGTGGACTGCCTATGCCTCGGCCTGCTGCCACCCTGCCCGCCCGACCCCTGCGACAACCGCGTGTGCCTGGCCTGTGTTTCTGTGCAGAACGGCAAAATCATCAACGTCTGCAACTATGGATGCCGCCGGCAGGTGGTCACCTTCCCTGCGCTTTTATACTGGCTCTCTTTGTCCGGCTTGGATAACGTGCTCAATCTCCTCACCGCGTTCGTGGAGAGAGTCTGCTGCGGCACGCTCGACCAGAGGGTCTCCGGGCTGGGCACCTTCAACCCGCGCGAAGCTTTCACCACCGGCGGAATCAGTAATGCGGGATTGATGAACCGGATCGCGTCCACGATCCTCGCCCAGAATCTCGGCGCGAGCCTGGTGAACGCCGCCGCTCCGCAGGGGAATGCGGTCGATCTGAGGCCCCTGGTCGGCCAACCGACCGGGACGGTAAACCTGGCCCTGCGCCAATCCGGCATCGAGAACATCAGTACCGTCAGCGTGGACGCGGATCCTGCCTGGGACGACAACGCGGTGGCTGCCAGCACGCGTTTCGCCCCCTCGGCGTTCCCGACCCAAGCCGCTCTCACGATCTTCACCAAAGGCAAGTTGGTGGTCGGCTTTGATGTCACCAATCCGACCGACATCCTGAGCAGGCAGGTTGCCGCGCTTCAGCAACAGGTCGAATCGCTGCAGCAGCAGTTGAGCAAGCCGAAATGACCACGGAGCTGCTGCCGCCACGGATCGGCAACAGGGAGCGGAAAGGAACCTACCCATGGCGAACATCACCGACATTGAGCGTTTGAACTACTACGAAGGCGAGTTCCTCGGGGCGGTGGATTTCGAAGCCGAGCAGGAATACCACCGTGACATGCGGCGCCGTCACAACCTCGGCCAGCATACCTGGGGCATCGTCGCAGGTCTTGATCTGGCGCAGGTCCCGAACGGCAATCCGAACGGCGAAGTGGACATTTACCTCATGCCCGGCATGGCGGTGGACGGATTCGGCCGCGAGATTGTCGTGCTCGCGAAATCCCAACTCACGCCTGCACTCTTCGCCGCATTCTTTTCGCCATCACCCAGGATCATGAACGTCTGGATCGGCTACGACCAGTTGCTGCAGCAGCCCTCCGGCGACGCCTGTGCCGCGGCCAACCAGCCTGACGCCTTCAGCCGCACCCAGGAAACGTACCGCATCGTGATCAACCCGGCGCAGCCGGCGAATGATCCTGTGGTCGTGGACGGAGCAGCCCTCGTCCCACCGGTCCCCCAGCCCTCGCCTCCCACGGCTGCACCGGGCGTTGAAGTTCTGCCCTTCGACGACTCGGTGCCGTACCAGGAGTTTCCTTCCGACGATACCGCCGCTACCTGGTTCGTCCCCCTGGGCCAGGTGCAGTGGGATGCCGCCAATCAGCGATTCCTGCCGATCGCCGGCGGAGTGGCTGACCTGGGGCGTATCTATGCGGGGTCGGTGGGCGCCACCGCCTATGCTCCTGCGGGTACCTTTACCATCCAGGACCGCGACACGCCCTCCCCGCTCGCGGATTTTCCCGCCTACAACGGAGTTGCAGTCGAAATAGAAGGCTCGTTGCAGGTGGACCGCCTCTTGAACGCGGCTCAGCAGGCGCTGATCGGGGCAGTGCAGGATCCCGCCGCGCCGCCGCTCACCACGCCCCTGACCATCGTCGCGAGTGGAACCGGCGAAGAGCTGGTGGAGTTCCGCAATCCGTCCCAACAACCGACCTGGCACATCGGCGAGAACCTCAATGGGAACACGCCCGGGCTGAACATCGGCGAGATCACTCCCAAAGGTGCGCATAATGAGTTCCGTCTCTTTATTCAGCCCACCATCACTACCCCCGCGCCCAGCGACCAGAACGTGGGGGTCGGCACTGCGGGGCCTCGCAATCCGGTCGGCATCCGCAGCCGTGGGGCTTGGGAAGAACTGCTGAGCTTCGAGGATCCCAGCGGCTCAACCAACTGGCACATCAATCAGAACCCGCAGGGCAAGGACCCCCAGGGGAATCCCTTTGTCCGCGGCCTGAACTTCTCCGAGACCGGCGCCGCGGACTTCCGGCTGTTCCTGGCCGAAGGCGGCAACGTGGGAGTGGGGACACCGCTCCCGCAGCAGAACCTCAGCGTGAACGGCTCCCTGAACATCGACCAGGGGAACCGCAACGATGGCCAGTTCAATCCCGGTCTCACGTTCGGCAGCACCAGCGGAGAAGGCATCGCCTCCAAGCGCAGCCCCTCCGGCAATCAGTTCGGACTCGACTTCTACACGGATTTCGCGACTCGCATGAGCATCACCAACGGCGGCAATGTGGGGCTGGGCGTCACTGCCCCCAATGCGCAATTGCAGATCTCCGGAGGCCAGTGGAACCTGACCAGTACCGAGGGCGACCTCAAGATCGGCAATGATGCGATGCGTCTGAAGTTCGGCATCGCGCTCGCCGGCGCAAGCGCCGGCGATGCCCGTATTCGAGCCATGGGCGGCACCAGCCGCCTGATGATCGGTTCCGGAGTCGACGACACGCTCACCGTTGTCAATGGCAAGGTAGGTATCGAAACGATCACGCCGGCGGCGACTCTCGACGTAGCGGGCGACATCCGGGCGTCTGGAGGGATTTCGGCCAACTCGCTTTCGACGGGCGGCGGAATGACCGTGAGCGGAAACCTGTTCGTGCAGGGAGACGTGACCGTCAACGGCAGATTGAACGCACCCACAAAAACCGGGTGCGTGGCCGACCGCTTCCTGTATCGCGAGGGCCGGCCTCTGGAGCGCGGCGATGTGGTGGTGGTTGGATCGCACTCCGCGCTCCACTGCTATGGACCCGACGGCTCCATCCCGCTCGTCGAGATTGAGCTTGCCGCGGAGCCTCGCGATCCGCGGGTGTGCGGCATCGTGCATACACCCGAGCTCGGCGACGAAGAGAACCCGGGCATCGATTCGGGCGCACTTGGCGGCA
>DATJWB010000263.1:0-36813 GCA_035501495.1 Bryobacteraceae bacterium
AACCCGACGACAGTTCTCTCTTTTATAGCGGTGCTGGCGTTCCTGGGGCTGGGGAGCTCGAGGCCGTGGTATCTCACCCTGTTGATGGTCGGCGGCATTTTCTGCGGCGCGATGTTGTGGTGGACGATTCTGACCGGGATCGCCTACCGGCTGCGCAACCGTTTCACCGAACGGTCGATGCTCTGGATGAACCGCATCGGCGGGCTGGCGATCGGCGCCTTCGGGGTGATCACTCTGCTGCTCAGCCGCTCGAATCATCACTAACGATTTCACAGAGGCTCCGTCTAAGGGTGGTAGACGGTCGACTACCTCAAGTGGTAGATTGACTTCTACCATGCCGAACGAAGATCGTTACCAGAGCCGGATCGAGTTATTGCAGGGCACACTCGACATGCTGATCCTGCGCACGCTGCAATGGGGGCCGCAGCACGGACACGGGATCGGGCTGGCGATTCGCAATAGTTCGAATGAGGTACTCCAGGTGGAGCACGGGTCTCTCTACCCGGCATTGCACCGGCTGCGCAAGCAGGGGGTGATCGAGGCCGAGTGGAAGATGACGGAGAACAAGCAGCGCGCGCGGTACTACCGGCTGACGGCGAAGGGCAAGAAGGTGCTGGCTGCCGAGGAATCGCGGTGGAATCGAATGGTGGAAGCGATCGCGCGGGTGATGCGGCCCGCGTAGGACGGGAGCGAATGTGAGCCGTTGGCACTGGCTGTTCCGCCGCTCGCAGGAGGAGCGGGAACTCGACGAAGAGATGCGGTTTCATCTGGCCGAAGAGGCGCAGCTCCGCATGGATCGGGGGGAGGGGCGGGACTCGGCGCTACGGTCGGCCCGGAGGGACTTCGGCAACGCCACGCTGGCACGGGAGGTAACACGCGACATGTGGGGATGGAGTTCGTTGGAGCGCGCGGCGCAGGATGTGCGATTTGCAGCGCGCATGCTGCGCAAGAATGCGGTGTTCACGGCGGTAGCAGTGACCGCATTAACACTGGGGATCGGCGCCACCACAGCGATGTTCAGCGTAGTGTATTCGGTACTGCTGAAGCCGCTGGGATTTCCCGAGCCGGAACACGTCGTGATGGTGTGGGAGCGCCAGCCGGGCGGGCGCAACAACGTGGTGCAGACGCACAATTTCCTGGACTGGCGCGATCGGAATCACTCGTTTTCCAAGATAGCCGCCTATATCGGAGTGCCGGCCAACCTTTCGGGGGAAGGCGAGCCTGTGCAGGTGCCGGCGCTCCAGGTTTCCGCCGGATTCTTCGAGATCCTCGGGGTCGCTCCTGTGATGGGGCGGACGATCCAGCCTGCGGATGACGAGGCCGGGGCCCCTGCGGTGGCGATGTTGTCGAACGGGCTGTGGCAGAGGCGCTTCGGCGGGCGGCCAGAGGTGCTCGGGCAGAAGGTGCTGGTGCATGGTTCGCCGTGCGAGATCATCGGCGTGATGCCCGCGGGATTCGCGGTCCCGTCTGTGGCCGCCGATCTCTACACTCCCCTGCAGTTGGATTTGGCCCACAATCCGCGGGGCCGGAACTACCGGACGGTGGCGCGACTGAAGCCCGGCGTATCACTAGCTGCGGCGCAGGCGGATATGGAGGCGGTGGCCGCTCAACTCTCGGTGGAGCGGCCGGACGACAATTATCACTGGAGCGCCACGGTGGTTCCACTGCTGGAGCAGACCGTGGGCGCGTCGCGTGCGACGCTGCTGGTGCTGCTGGGCGCGGTCGGATTCGTTCTGCTGATTGCCTGCGCCAACGTCGCCAACCTGCTGCTGATGCGGGGTTCGGCACGGCGTAGGGAAATGACGGTGCGGGTAGCGCTGGGCGCAGGCCGCTGGCGTCTGCTGCATCAGTTGATCATCGAGAGCCTGATGCTGTCGGTTACCGGCGGCTTGATGGGCTTCGCCCTGGCCTGGTGTGGCGTTCCGGCGATCGTGAGCTCGCTGCCCGCCGGCTACCCGCTTCCGCGATCGGGCGAGATTGCCGTGGACGAGCGAGTCCTGGGCTTCACGCTGGCTCTGTCCGTCGCCTCTGGCCTGATGTTCGGCATCGTTCCGGCGTGGCAGGTGAACCGTTCGCGCATGAGCGATGCTCTACGCCAGGGAGGGCGCGGGCAGACAGCCGGGAGCCGGACGGTGCGCAATGCGCTGGTGATCTCGGAGATCGCGCTGGCGGTTCTGCTGGTGATCGGCGCGGGCCTGATGTTGCGAAGCTTCGTGCTGCTCGAGAACACCGATCCGGGCTTCCGCGCGGAACACGTGCTCACCTTCAAGATGTTGCTCCTGCCATCGAAGTACACCGACGCGCAGCGGCGCGCCGCCGCAATCAATCAGATGCTGGATCGGGTTCGCGCTTTGCCGCTGGTGAGTTCGGCGGGCTCGATTCACGTGCTGCCGATGGGGGGAGGAAACTCGGGCACCGGTTATTACCGGCTGGACCGTCCCGCGCCGCCGCTGGGCGGGGGCACCGGAGGCGAGATCTCGATCATCTCCGACCGTTACTTCCAAACCATGGGCATCCCGCTTCTGGCCGGACGGGATTTCGATTCGCGAGACCGGCTGGGATCTCCCGCGGTCGCGATCCTGAACAAGTCGGCAGCCCAGGAGATATACGCGGACGAGAGTCCCATCGGGAAGCGGATGAATGTTTTCTGGTCGGGAGACCGGGAAGTAGAAGTAGTGGGTGTGGTGGCGGACATCCGGCACGATGCGCTCAGTGTGGAACCCAGTCCCACGATGTTTCTGCCCAATGCACAGCGGCCGAATTCGCTGAATGCGCTGGTGATCCAAGCGAAGGGCGACCCGTCGTCGATGGTGACCGCTGTGAAAGAGCAGATCCACGCGGTGGATCCCGACCAGGGGTATCTGGAAGTGAGAACCATGGAGCAACTGACCGCACAATCGATCGCGGGGCCGAAGGTGCAGGCCGCCCTCATGGGCATTTTCGGACTGGTGGCGCTGGTGCTGGCCTGTGTAGGGATCTATGCGGTGGTTTCCTACGGAGTGGAACAGCGCACTCGCGAAATGGGAATTCGGCTGGCACTTGGGGCAGCGCCGCGATCGATCCTGCGGATGGTTTTGCGGGAGGGATTCGTGCTGGCCGCGGCAGGAATCGGGTCCGGCCTCGTGGCCGCGGTTGCGCTGACGCGGTACCTATCGACGCTGCTCTATACGATACGTCCGACCGATCCGGCGGTGTACTCGGCGGTGAGCGCGATTCTGGTGATTGCCGCACTGGCAGGCTGCTATTTTCCGGCGCGGCGGGCCACGCACGTGGATCCGGCCGTGGTTTTGCGGGAGGAATGATGTGCCACGAGTGCCGGCGCCACATCGTCCGGCGAGCGGGCTTTCGTGAATTTCGGTGGGCCGGCGGAAGAAAAGATGCGCTTCCACCTGGCTGCCGAAGAGCAGCCTGCGCGAACGTGGCGAACCTGCTGGTGATGCGGGCCTCGGCGCGGCGGGCAACAGGCGTCGATCCGGCCGTGGTTCTCGGGAGGAGTAAGCCGCGGCGCTTCAGTGCGTCATCGCGTAGACCACGTAATTCACCCCGATCCGGATCCCGAGATCGGAGAACCTCACCGGGTACACCGGATTGTCGGCGTGCTCCCACGAGTCGCCGAGATCCATGTTGTGGCAGATGGCCACCATCAGGCGGCCGTTGTCGTCGTAGATGCCTCGCCAGCGGGGCTCGCGGCCGTCCTTTTCGTACAGCCGGTGGGAATAGACATACTGCTCACCGGGGACCTGGTAGCGTTCGGTCAGATCGTAGACCGTGTGGAAGATCGGGTCCAGGTTGTCGATTTCGATGATGGGGCGGTCCGGAAACACGCGCTTCATGCCTTCTTCGAAGACCTGCCATTCCTGCGTGCCGTGGAAGTCGTCGCACATGAAGAACCCGCCGCGCAGCAGATACTCGCGGAACCCTTTGACCTGTGAGTCGGTCAATGCCCAGTGCCCGACTTCCACTCCATAGAGAAAGGGCCAGTCGTACTGATCGGCTTCATCGAGGTTCACGGGTTGCTCGACGGAGCGGGCGTGGACACGCGTGAGGCGGCGGACCGCCTGCGCGAGATGGCGGTCGGAGCGCGGGTAGTCAATGGTCCAGTTGGAGGAGCCCTTGGTCCAATCGTCGCCATAATGGAACCCCCACCCATTCCAGGGGTACATCAGGCGCGCGAAGACCCACTCGGCACTTTCGTTCCAATCGGGCGGCAGCGGGAAACGATCGTACTCCACGCCGGGAAACTGGCGGAAGGGGCGCTGTGCGCACACGACGCCAACAGACACCAGCGCGGCGGCAAACAGGATTGCGGGGCGGAGCATCAGTGTGTCATCGCGTAAGTGACATAGTTGATGCCGATGCGAATTCCCAGGGCGGAGAATTGAGCCGGGTATTCCGGATTGTCGGCGTGTTCCCAGGAGTCGCCCAAGTCCATGTTGTGGCAAATGGCGACCATCAAACGGCCGGTGTCGTCGTAGATGCCGCGCCAGGCCGCGGCGTAGCCATCGTACTCGTAAGTGCGGTGCGAGCGGACGAACTGCTCGCCGGGGACCTGGTAGCGGTCGTCGAGATCGTAAATGACGTGGAAGATGTCGTCGCTATTGGCCAGTTCCACGATCTGGCGGTCAGGGAAGACGCGCCGCATGCTTGCCTGGAAGACCTGCCACTCCTCGGTGCCGTGGAAATCGTCGCACATGAAAAAGCCGCCGCGCAGAAGGAACTCGCGGAAGCCCTTCGCCTGGTCATCGGTGAGGTTCCAGTGGCCCACTTCGACGCCGTACATCCAAGGCCAGTCGTACTCGTCGCCTTCGTCCAGGTTGATGGGCTGTTCGACGGAGCGCACGTGAATGCGGGTCAGGCGGCGCAAGGCCTGCGCGAAGTGGCGGTCGGAGCGTGGATAATCCATGGTCCAGAAAACGCCGCGCCCGCCCTGGGTCCAGTCGGCGCCGAATCGCCGTCCGAAGCGCCCGCCAAAGCCACGGCCGTGGACTCCTTCCATGTTGGGGTACATCAGGCGGGCGAAGACCCATTCGGACCGGTCCTGATAATCGGCCGGGATGGGGAAGTCGTTGTACTCGAAGGCAGGGTACTCGCGCCAGGGCTTCCGGAAGTTCTGAAAGGCCGACAGACCGCCCAAACAGGCGACACCAGCGATGAAGAGAGAAGAAGCCCGCCGCACACCCATCCGACTTGCCTTGCCTTGAGGATAGCACCGTGGCGAGCGGGCCGTTCCAGCAAACTCCCGGACGCCTACGGCCGGACTTTTGCGTCGTGGGGCAGCGTTCCTAGTGCCGGATCTTTCGCGTTTTCGCGGAATGGCTGATGACCAATAGCAGCAGTGCGCCTATCCGACAAGAGGCCAGGGATGGGGGTTCCGGAGAGTCGCTGCGGATGTTGTAAGTGACTTGGAATCCGCTCAAACCCGGGCTGGCCGGTTGTAGGCGTGTACGAGATGCTGTGGCGTCTCCTCCCCAGGATACCTCGGCCAGCGTCAGATAGTATCGGCCCGGGAGCACGTTCGCGAAGCGCGCCCGGGCCGGTTTGGCTGCGGAGGGGACTCGGTTAGAAGCTGAAGCGGACCGAGATTACCGCGTGGCGCGCCGGAAGGGCCGCCGAGGTAATCGTGCCGAACGACGAGTTGGTGTTGGCGCCGGTCTGGTAGTTCAGGGTCAGCGACGTGTTCGGGTTGCTGGGATTGAAGTGATTGAGCGCATTGAAGGCCTGGAATCGCAACTCCAGAATCTTGTTCTCTTTCCAGACGCGGAACTGCTTGTACACGCTCAGATCCACATTCTCCACACCGGGACCGTAAGTCAGGGTCGGAGGCGTATTGCCGATGCCCAGCGAGTTGACCGGGGGTAGCGAGAAACTGGCCGGGTTGAAGTTGTACCAGAGTGCCGGGGAGGCGGTGGAACCGACCGAACCGGGTGTCGCCCCCGAGGGCAGCCACAACGGACCGGTCATTTCGCAGCGGAACGGCAACCCGCTGGTGCTGGGCGTGCCAGTCCAATAGCCGATGGGAGCGCTGGCCGCCGTGCAACCGATCGTCATGGGGCTGCCGAAGTAAGAGGTCAGGATGCCCTCGATGTTCCACCCGTCGGTCACCAATTCGGTGAGCTTGTTCTTCCACAACTTTGACCCGTTGGGAACCTGGTATCCGAAGTTGATGTTGGCAGCGAACGGACGGGTGCCGCTGGCGACATTCTCGAGCAGCTTGTCCGAGGTGAACTGATCGCGCGAATACACCAGGGTCTTGGACCAGGTGAAATTGCTGCCAAAGTGGAGGTTCCTGCCGACACGCTTGTTGAACTGGGCCTGCAAGGCTTCGTAGTGTGACTCGCCGTTCTGGCTGTACATCTGGATGCCGCCCCAGCCGGGATAGGCGCCGCCGAGGGCGCGGATCAGGTTGGTGGAGTAGAAGCCGGCGGTTCCTCCGTTGCCGCTGGTGGGGTCGAGAAAACGCGCGACCGGTCCAGGCTGGCCGTTCGCGGCGGTCGGTGTCCAGTCGGTGAGAGGGGCTACCGCATTCAAGTCAATCGCGCCCTGGACGAACTGATGATGGCCGACGTTGCCCACGTAGGCGATGTCCGCCACAAATCCATGGCCGATGTCCCGCTGAATGCCGATGGTGAACTCGATGGTCTGCGGCGGCGGATAACCGAGGGGGCCGCCGACTGTGGTTTGCGGTGTAAACACCAGCGGAGAGCCCGCCACGCCGGCGATGGTGGTGTTCAGTACGATGGGGGCGAGGAAGTGAGGCGGCGCGGCCAGCGGCCCGATTCCGACGCCGGTGGCGCCCAGAGTATCCACGCCGAAGGCGCGTCCGTAGAAGATGCCGAAGCCGCCGCGCAGCGCGGTCTTGCCGTCGCCGAACAGATCATAAGCGAAGCCCACCCGGGGCGCGAACTGCAGATTGGGCGTCTGGAAGTAAGGCTTCGATCCTGATGGCTGCGACACGATTCCGGAGAACGGTGTGCCACTGTAGCTTCCGGGGGCGAAGGTACCTTGGAGGGCGTAGGGATACGTCACGCCGGTGATCGGATTGATGGAGAACTTGTCGGCGGTGGGGCAACTGGCGGTGGCAGCGACCGCTACCGAGCAGTATGGGTACAGCAGTTGGCCTTGGGCACCGGCGCTGTATGCGGATCCCACGAAGACACCCTGGACTTGTCCGGGCGCTTCGTAAAGCGCGCCCAGACGGCTGAATCGCATGCCCAAGTCCACCGTCAGACGGCGGTTGAGCTTCCAGGAGTCCTGGACGAAGAATTCGGTCTGCTTGTAGCGGGCGCGGTTGATCTGCTTGAGGTTGTCCTGCCCATAGCCATACAGGCTTCCCAGGAGAGCGTTGGAGTAGGGATCGCCGGAGTCCACCGGGTTGCCGAGGTCGGAGCCGAAGTAATAGGTCCCGGCGGTGTTGTAGACGGAGTAGACGCTCACATTGCGGGCGTCGTGCTCGAAATAAAAGCCGAATTTGAACAGGTGGCTGCCCTTGATCCAGGTCACGTTGTCGGTTACGGTTGCCAGGTTGTCGGTGCCGTCGAAGGGCCAGCGGCTGTCGAACCCAAAGCCGGGCAGGTTTGGAATGGCGGTAGGCGCCGACTGGGCAGTGAAGCCCGAGGGGAGCCCGAAATTGATGTTAGGGGCAAGATTCAGATAGTTCACCGAACTGCCGAAAATACTGGGCAGAGAAACCGTCTGCCCGTTGACTTTCAGGGGAAGCAGGCTGGCGTTGTACAGGTTGGTATCGGTGGGTTTGTTCTGCTGGTGCGCGCGGTTTTGACCAGCAGTGGCTTCATTCACCAGGTTCGAGCGGAAGGTGTGAACGTAAGTGATGGCGAAGCCCGCCGAAGGGATGAAATAGCTGTGGGGGAACTGGCCCCAGCCATCGCCCGCGGCGCCGAGAATCGCACCATAGCCCGACTGGGCCTGGTGGTCCTGCAGCAGGCGCACGAACATCGTGTCTTTCGACGAGATGTTGTAGTCCACGCGGAGAATCTTGTCGAGGCGGGGATCGGTGTTGCTCAATACGTCGGTGTAGTTGTACTGGCGCTGCCCGGTCGGATCTACCGTATTGGGGAGTGGGAAGAGATTCAGTATGGCCTGGCCGGTCTGGCTCAGGCGGCTGGCGGGAATGATGTTGCCGGGGAAGCATCCGGTGGAACTGGTGGAAGAGCAGGCCTGGCCGCTCAATGGGTCGCGGACGAGGATCGGCGAGCCGTTGGGATTGACGCTCTGCGAGAAGTTGCCCTGGCGTTCCAGCACGGTGGGCATGGTGTATTTGTTGAGGGCGGTGTTCTGAGTGTTCCACAGTTGATCGACGGAGAAAAAGAAGAACAGGTGCTGCCGCGAACGGTTGAACGGTACGAACGGCAGAAGCACCGGCCCGCCGATGGTGCCGCCGGGATTCTCATAGCGGTACTTGGGCTTGGCGACTCCCAGTTGATTGTTGAAGAACTCGTTGGCATTGAATTCCTCGTTGCGGTAGTAGTAGTAGGCGCTGCCGTGGAATTGCGAGGTGCCATTCTTGGTGGTGACGTTCAATTGTCCGCCGTTGCGCGCGCCGTATTCGGCCGAGTAGTTGCCGGTGAGCAGTTTCACCTCGGCGATCGCATCCACGCTGGGGGTCTGGTAGGTGCTCAGGCTGGGCGCTCCGCTATCTTGTGCCGCCATCCCGTCAAAGGTCACGAGAACCTGGCCGATTTGACCCCCATTGACCACGGCGGAGTTGCCGTTCCAGCCGCGCTGGTCGTAGGTGCCCATGTCGATGACTCCCGGGAGGTCCTTGATGATGCCTTCCCAGTTACGGCCGCGAATCGGCGTCTGCTGAATTTGTGTCAGGTTGACATCCACCGCATGGTCGGAGGTGTCGGTCGAGACGCGGCCTGCCTGGGCTTGGACCTCGACGGATGTGCTGACGTCGCCCACGTCCAGGCGAATGCTGTGGACGTCCACCTTCTCCAGGGTTCCGATGGTGATTTTGTTCTGGACGTAGGTCTTGAAGCCGGGGTGTGTGACCTTGAGGTCGTAATCGCCCGGCACCAGGTCGGGGAACGTGAAAGTGCCGTTGCCGGCGGTGACGAACTCACGCTGCTGTTTGCTGATTTCGTTCGTCAGTTGGACGGCGGCGCCGGCCACGACGGCGTTGGTGGAATCGACCACGGTGCCCGTGAGCGATCCGGTGACGGTTTGCGCATAGGCAGCCGGCAACAGAGCCAGAGCCGCGCAGAACAGGTTTTCGACAACACGAAGTCTATTCACCACTAACCTCCAAAAACTGAACCTGGCGGAAGGTTCCCTCTGATGATATTTTTCGAGACGAGACGTGCCTGCGCACGCGCGGATGGCGCAGTGCGAGAATCGCGTTTACAGATGGGAATTCTTCGGGATCCAAAAGACGGCGAAGAGCCGCCCGGACCTCGTAAGGCGCGCACCGAGTTGCGCGCCGATCGGAATGGTATGCCCCTCAGCGACGCCATGGTCGCGTGCATCCTCCCTCTCTCTTGAGGCGATTGAAACGATTCAAGAGCCCGATAGTGGGTTAAGCATATAATCGAAGATTCCGGTTGTCAAGCAAAAATGCCGGGCTCGTGAAGTGCGCCGTAAAGCGATGCGACTTGTTACCAGCGCCCCAATGAACGGTCCGCGCATTCGGCCCCGTTCTTGCTCACACGCCACCAATACCTTGTGTTATCCTGAGAGACGTATCTAAACGAGATAAAGAGAAGACAAGGAGCATTACCCCTAGAATGGCACTGGCGATAGAAACAAAGCGGCAGATCTTTTCCACGAACCAGCGGCACAAGTCCGACACCGGGTCGCCAGAAGTACAGATTGCCCTGTTAAGCCAGCGGCTTTCCGCCCTGCAGGCCCACTTCGCGACACATAAAAAGGACCATGGCTCCCGCAAAGGGTTGCTGACACTGGTAGCGAAGCGTCGCCGGCTTTTGACGTACCTGCGAAATACGGACCCAGAACGGTACAAAGCTGTTCTGTCGCGTTTGGGCATTCGCCGCTAGTAACCATTCGTCGGAAGCGTCCCGTATTTTCCAGAAGCACTCAGGGTGCTTCCGAATTCTTGCCAAACCGGCCGGGAACGGTCTGGGGTGCGTAGCCTCAGGGCGTCCGCGGCTACTCATCCTGTCAACTCCAGTCTCAAATGGCCCTCAATTGCGAGGCGCCAATTCGACTGGCCGGGCGATCCCGGCCGAGGTTGGAGGTTTTTTGAAATTTATGTCTCACACAGTTGAAGTTGATCTGGGAGGCCACAAGATTACCCTCGAAACGGGGAAGGTGGCCAAACAGGCGAACGGCGCCGTTGTCGTTCGTTCCGGTGACGCGGTTGTGCTGGTCACCGCGTGCATGGCAGACGATCCCAAACCGGGAGCCGGCTTTTTTCCGCTCACCGTGGACTACCGCGAATATACGTACGCCGCCGGTAAGATTCCGGGCGGGTTCATCAAGCGCGAAGGCCGCCCTTCCGAAAAAGAAGTTCTCACCAGCCGCCTGATCGATCGTCCGGTCCGGCCGCTGTTCCCCGAAGGATTCCTCTGCGAAACCCAAATCATCGCCATGGTCCTCTCGGCAGATCCCGAACAGGATCCCAATTCGCTGGCGATCTGCGGCGCGGCCGCCGCGCTGGCGATTTCCGACATCCCGTTCCCCTATATTCTGGGCGGCGTTCGCGTGGGAATGCGGGACGGGGAATACCTCGCCAATCCCACCTATAGCGAAGGGCGCGAATCCAAGCTCAACATCGTGGTCGCGGGCACCGAAGAAGGGATCGTGATGGTGGAAGCCGGCGCTCAGCAGGTATCCGAGCAGGTGGTCCTCGGGGCCATCGAATTCGGCCATGACTGCTGCAAGAAGATCGCGGCGGGCATTCGCAAACTGGTGGCGCTCGCGGGCAAGCCCAAGCGTCCCTTCACACCGCCCGCGCTCGATCAGGTGCTTTACGAACAGATCGCGACGCAGGTACGGGAAGAACTGACGGACGCGCTGAATACCCAGAAGTACGAAAAAATCGAGAGCTACTCGCGAGTGGCTGCTTTGCGGAAGCGGATGACCGACGCGGAAACCGAAGATGCCCGCAAACTCGATGCGGGCAAGTGTTTCGACGCCCTCAAGGAGCGCATCTTCCGCGACGAGATGCTCAAGAATCGTCACCGTCCGGATGGCCGCGCGTTCGACGAGATCCGTCAGATCACCATCGAAACCGGAGTCCTGCCCCGCACGCACGGTTCGGCGCTGTTCACTCGCGGCGAAACGCAGGCGCTGGTCACGGTCACGCTGGGCACCAAGGAAGACGAGCAGCGAATCGAGTTGCTCGAACCCGGTGAAGCTTCCAAGCGCTTCATGCTCCACTACAATTTCCCGCCCTTCAGCGTGGGAGAGACTGGCTTCATGCGCGGCCCAGGCCGCCGCGAAATCGGCCACGGCGCTCTAGCGGAGCGTTCGCTGAGCGCCCTGATTCCCGGTGAGGAGCAGTTCCCGTACACCATGCGAGTGGTCAGCGACATTCTGGAATCCAATGGCTCGAGTTCGCAGGCCACGGTCTGCGGCGCCTCTCTGGCCCTGATGGAGGCAGGCGTTCCGCTCGCAGCCCACGTCGGCGGCATCGCGATGGGCCTGGTTCTGGAAGGCAGCGAGTACGCGATTCTGACGGACATCGCCGGGGCCGAAGACCACTATGGCGACATGGATTTCAAGGTGGCCGGCACAAAGACCGGAATCACCGGACTCCAGATGGACATCAAGGTCCCCAACGTGACCACCGCCATCATGAAGGAAGCGCTCGAGCAGGCGCGCCGCGGAAGGCTGTTCATCATCGACAAGATGTACGAGGCGATGCCGGCCCCCAAGGGGACCATTTCGCAGTACGCGCCGCGAATTTATACCCTGCACATTCCAACCGATAAGATCCGCGACGTCATCGGGCCGGGCGGCAAGGTGATCCGCGGGATCATCGAACAGACCGGTGTGAAGATCGATGTCGAGGACGATGGCACCGTTCACGTGGCTTCATCCGACGAGGCGTCGGCGAACAAGGCGATCCAGATCATTTCCGATCTCACTGCCACAGCCGAGGTGGGCAAGACATACCTCGGCAAAGTAGTGCGCCTGGTGGATTTCGGTGCGTTCGTCGAGATCTTCCCAGGGACCGATGGCTTGCTGCACATCAGCGAAATCGCCGAGAATCGCATCCGCGATGTCCGCGACGAGTTGAAGGAAGGCGACCAGATCCTGGTGAAGGTGCTGGCGCTCGAAGGCAACAAGATCAAGCTCAGCCGCCGCGCCGTGCTCAAGGAGCAGCGTGAGAAACTGAAGGCCCACAAATAGGGCCTTCAGCGCTCCGGCATTCTCAGGGCCTCGCCCTCAAAATGCGTCCCACGTTGCGGCGCCGACGAAGCACCGCGATGATGCGGATCGGCTTCAGGTCGTGCTGATATACCACCAGGAACGAATAAACCGGAAAGAACAGAACCGGCCTTCGCGTCAGATCCCTGCGTGAGTGACCGATGCGTGGACTGCGGCCAAGAAATGCAATACATCGTGCAACTCGCCTTCAATGCGGTCGGCCAGTCCAATGTCGTCCTCGGCGATCCGCCTCCAGATTTCGAACAGGTCGTCCTGGGCTTCAGCGGCAACATCGTATAATTCCGGCATCAACGCTGTAGGTTGACAGAGTTCGTGTAATTGCCGACGTTGATAGTAAAGCCGAAACCGTCGCTCCTTGCCACAGATCGTGAAAAATTCCGCCGGAGTTCGTGAAATTATCCTACGCTCGTGGCATTGTTCTTGAAATATCCTACCTGGCCTCCGTTCCATGGCGCCCTGCGCACCGCCAGCGGGCCTGAGAAGGGCGCACCGGAAAGCGCCAAGCGATCAGGGAGCGAAGCAGTCTCCATCAGCGCCGCTCCTGCCAGTCTCAGCAACGGCGACAAACCAGCCAAGTGGATCTGTAAACGCTACGCCGTCAGCGAGGATCCGGTCCGGCACATCTCTTGATCGCTATTCGGCTGATGCCAGGAAGCCAGTTTCCGAATAGAGAAACCCAACGCGAACTGCCACGCAATCCCCGCTCGGCGGCAAGTTCGAAAGCCGAGCGGCTGTGCGTTCCGCAGTCAGAACTGGACGACGTTAGCGGGCGAGCCTACTGACGGCGGCAAAGATGCAGGGGCTGATCTGTTTTACCTGAAACATGCATCGCCGGGCAAAAAGAGAGGCGTGATCTCGATTTCGCTGTGTCGAAGATCACGCCGCCGCACCCATCGATGAAACCGCAGCAGCGGTCGATGTGCCGGACGCGACGATTGCAAGCGCCTCGGAACGGATATGCCAGCAGCCTGTCTTTGGGTTGCGGTAGATTATCCATCCCCGGTCATTGATGCGATAAGACCAGCCCGCGGCAGTGATTTTATCATGGTCACTTCCCAAATTCGCCACAATGCCACCTCTATTCGAGAAGCTCTGAGTAGAACTTCTGATTCGATTGCAACTAGGGCACTTCAACTGCCAAATAGCACCGAGCAAAAGTCCTTTAGCTGCACCGTGCTTCCTCTTCTTGCTGATCTGCCTGTCTGAGATGAGGCAACCGACGATTGGCCGGGCCGCCATGGTGGGGCACCGGGCTGTGGCTTCGGCGCTCGGCCAGAGTTGGCTCTCCCGCGAATTCCGTGCAGATCACGGGGAGTGAGTGCCGAAAGGCCGCCCATCTGTGCCGATCTGCGGCAGAGTGTCTCTGCACTCGTCAACGGCGGACCTGGCGCCGGATCATCACGTCAGATTGACCGCCGTGAAGCATTCTATAGAGTTCGTCACGGCTGAGCGGACGTTGAGCGAGCTGTTCTGGGCGATATATCCCAGCTGGTCGCCCAGCGTTTAGGAAGGGGCGAGATCCACTTGGTCGTGTAACGCGCTACCGTGAGAATGACCCGTCGATTTTCGGGCCGGCCTGCGTTTGGACGGAGGAGAACGATCGGCACTCGGACGTAGGCTGGTAACGAATGAACGGAGACCTCCGAGCCATGCCTCGGCACGGATCGTATAGGATCTTTTCACTTACCATGGCTAGATTTTTCAGGAACTGTGGCGAGAATTTTCAGTTATTCTGTCAACCTACAAACGCTTCAGTTCACTACGCCACGCTGCTTTGCGTTTCGCCATGTCGGCGCGGAATTTCTTGGCCGAGAAAATCTCCCCCCGCTCAGCCTGTCCGAAAGCCCGTTCGATCTTCTCTGTGATTTCCGCCCCGTGATCGTGAAGTCACTCGTCCTCGGATTGCAGCATCTCCAGCGCTCGGCGGATCACTTCATCGGGATTCTGGTAGGCACCCGTCCGGATAGCCTCAGCAATCAGGCTTTCATGTTCCGGGCGCAGAGTGATCGTCATTGTGTTCCTCTGTCTATGGTCGCATTTTCCGGCCAACCTCAGGGTCGCGTGGCTGACGGGACCGATTCCTTGCGCAGTTCGCTGTGCTTATGGCCGTAGGCGAAATACAGGGCCAGCCCGATAACCAGCCAGATGCCGAACCGTATCCACGCCGAAGGCGGCAGCCCTTGCATGATGAAGATGCATCCGGCGGCGGAGAGCACACACACGGGCCACACCCACGGCACCCGGAACGGGCGCGGCCGGTCCGGCTCTTTGTACCGCAGCACCAGCACCCCGATACTCACCAGCATGAACGCGAAGAGCGTGCCGATGTTAGTCAGATCGTAGGTCTCCGCATCGTCGCCGATCAGAGACCAGGCCGCCACGAACAGGCCCGTCAGCAAAGTAGTCGCCCAGGGGATTCGCGTGCGTGGATGGATCTTCGCGGCCCACTGGGGCAGCAGGCCGTCTCGCGCCATCGCGAAAAAGATGCGCGGCTGGCCGTATTGAAAGACCAGCAGAACCGCGGTCATCGACACCGCCGCGCCGAGCGCTACGATCCAGCCGACCGCCCGGAAGCCGGACACCTCGAGCGCGTGTGCCAAAGGGTCGGCCGCCGCGCCCAGTTCCTTGTAAGGCACCATGCCGGTGAGCACGAACCCCACGATCATGTAGATCACGGTGCAGATGCCCAACCCTCCCAGAATGCCGATGGGCAGGTTGCGCTGCGGGTTCAAGGTCTCCTCGGCAGCGGTGGAGATCGCGTCGAAGCCGATGTACGCGAAGAAGACGATCGCGGCGCCCTGATGAATTCCGCGAAAACCGTTCGGTGCGAAGGGTGAGTAGTTCGCGGCATGGAGGTGGGTCACACCCACCACCACAAACAGGCTGAGCGCCACCAGTTTGATCGCCACCATAATGTTGTTCGCGGTGACGCTCTCCCGCGAGCCACGCAAGAGCAGCCAGGTGATCAGCATCACGATCGCGAAGGCCGGCAGGTTGATCAGAATCGGAATGCCCGCGATGTGCGGGGCGGAATCGATCAATCCGTGCACCTTGGGGTCGGCACTGACCAGCGCGCGGCGATAGCCGGTGGTGATCCAGACCGGAAGGTTCACGCCGAATCCGCGCAGCAGCGTGTTAAAGTAATCGCCCCAGGAGATCGCGACCGCGACGTTGCCGACCGCGTATTCGAGGATCAGGTCCCAACCGATGATCCAGGCGACGAGTTCTCCGAGCGTGGCATACGAGTATGCGTACGCGCTGCCGGCCTGTGGAATCATGGATGCCAACTCCGCGTAGCACAGGCCCGCGAGTGCGCACGCGACGCCCAAAAGGAGGAACGACAGCACCAGTGCCGGACCCGCCCCGACCCGGATCACCTCGCCGTTCGGCCCGAGTTGACCCGCGGCCGCCGTGCCGATGGCGCCGAAGATGCCCGCGCCGATCACCGCGCCGATCGCGAGCATGATCAGGTCGCCCGCCCGGAGGCTGCGCTTCAGGCTGCGGGACCCTTCGGTCTCCGCCACCAGCGCCGCGATCGGCTTCCGCTGAAACAGTTGGGACATCTCGGAATTCTACCAGAAGGAGAGCAGGGGTTTGATCAGCACAGACGGTTTCACTCGGCCGGACGTCGTATCAAGAGGGAGGATGGAGGACTTAGCTCGGCTAAAGAATCCAGGGCAGGCCGATCGGCGTAGCGCCTCAGCCAGAAGTGGCCTCAGCGTCCTCGTTCCCGTTGACCTCTCAACGAACGCTTCGGCGCGAAGCCACCGCTTGATCGGCCCTGCCATTCTGCGCCCGCTAAAGCCGGTTTGCCTTCCCCCGCAAAGGTTCTCCCGCCTAGTCTGCCCGCAACGCCTCGATAGGATTTACCCGCGTGGCCCGCCTCGCCGCCAGCCAGCATGCTCCGCAGGCCGCCGCCACCAGCAGCAATACGATCCCGAGGAACGTTGTCAGATCGAATGCCCCCACGCCGAACAACAGCGCCCGCAACGCCCGCGCCAACGGCACCGCAGCCGCCAGTCCGCCGGCTACGCCCCAGAGAGTGATCGCCAGCCCCTGCCGCAGCACCATGGCCACCACCTTCCCTCCGGGTGCCCCCAGCGCAATCCGGATCCCGATCTCCTGCCGCCGCTGCTGCACCCAGAATGCCGTCACCCCATAAATGCCCAGAGCTGCCAGCAACAACGCTGCAGAGCCGGTCAAATCCTCCTGCAGCGGCGTCAGACGAACCGCCCACCGCGCCGAAGCGGGATACTCGTTGGGATATTGCGCGGTCAGCGCGGCGACAAACGCGTCCAGTTTGCTTTGCGCCTGTGCTACCGTCAACCCCGGCTTGAGCCGTCCCAACGCCCCTTGAATCATGCGCGCCGAGCTCTGCGGCGGCTTCGGGAACGGCGCCGCCCGGAATCCCGCGGTGAGCCAGATTTCTACCGCGCCCTGCAGCATGTGTCCCGGATGGCGGAACTTCGGCGGAATGACGCCCACAACGGTATACAGGTCCGTGTCCAGGCGCAACTGCCGGCCGAGCACGGTCGGATCGCCGCCATATAGCCGCTTCCAGAGGCCGTCGCTCAATACCGCTGCCCCGGCGAACCCCTCGGCCTTATCCTGCGCGCCGATGACGCGGCCCAATTGCGCGTGCCCGCCCAGCATCGCGAATTAAGTCGGGCTGACCACCATCGCCTCCACGCGTTCCGGCGAGTCTCCGCCGGTCACGTTGCCATC
Organism: Bryobacteraceae bacterium; assembly: GCA_035501495.1. GTDB lineage: Bacteria > Acidobacteriota > Terriglobia > Bryobacterales > Bryobacteraceae > JAIQFL01. The sequence continues at coordinate 17,098 of DATJWB010000263.1, forward strand.
CACCGGCCAGATGGCGGTGAGTACGTCGAAGACGCCCGAACGATCCCGCAGGTCTTCCATCTCCGGCAGCGACATGCGCACGTCCTGCAGGTTCATGCCGCGGAGATCGTCCTTGATGCTGACGAGTTGCTGCGGATCGGGAAAGGGCACCGGGCGCAGCAGGACCCCGTACACCAGGCTGAAGATCGCGGTATTGGCCCCGATGCCGAGCGCCAGCGTCGCGATCCCGATCCAGGCGAAAGCAGGGTTCCGCCGCAGCATCCGCGCGGCATGCCGGAGGTCTCTGAGCATACCGGTAATGCCGAGCAGGCGGTATGCCGGTGGACACGGGAGATGCCACAGGACTTAACGCCTTTGCCAGTGTCCGTGAGTGGCACAGGCAGTCCGAACGTAGGACACGCCTTACAGACCCGGTTCCGGTTGTTGATGGGCCGCTATCCGGACGGAAGACGTCTGCCCGCCACTTCCGAATTAATTGCCGCCACCGCGACCGCCGCGTCCCGCGGGTTGGGGCGGAGGCAGTTCCTTGCGCGGGAACTTGTCGGGACGGGTGGCCGCGTTGTACACGAACGCCGCCTCAATGATCGCCATCTGCTCCATGTCCGCCTGCTGGATGCGATCGTAAACGTCCATGTTCGAATGGTGGGTCCGCGTGTCGTAGTCCATCGGATCCTGCACGAACTGGAAGCCCGGCAGCCCCACACCATCGTACGAGAGGTGGTCGGTTCCGCCGGTGTTCCGGATCGTGATGACGCCGGGAGTCAGGTCCTTGAGCGCGGCGAACCAGGTCTCGAAAATCGGGCGCGCCATCTCATTGCCCTGAAGGTAGATGCCGCGGATGCGTCCGGTGCCGTTGTCGATGTTGAAGTAGCTCGAGAAGTTGTCGTGCTCGGTGGTGGGCTTCATCACAGTGGGATCGGCGAAATGCTCCTTCACATAGGCGCGAGAGCCCAGCAGGCCTTCTTCTTCGCCTCCCCAGAGGCCCATGCGCACCGTGCGGTCCATCTTCAGGTTGAGGGACTTCAGAATGCGCATCACCTCCATCGCGACGGCGCTTCCGGCGGCGTTATCCGTGGCGCCGGTGCCGTAGTGCCAGGAGTCGAAATGCCCGCCCACCATCACCAGCTCGTTGGGTTTGGTGCTGCCGGGGATCTCTGCAATCACGTTGAAGGAATCCGTCTTGCTCGTGTCGAATTCCGCCTTGATGTCGAACGATAGCTTCACCGGAACGTTATGCTCTAACAGCCGCGCGATGCGGTTGTAGTGCTCGGCGGTAATCGATACCTGGGGCAGGTTGGTGGTGTCCATGCGGTTCTGCGCGCCGCCGCCGAACAGCGTGCCGCTTTCGCCGCGGCCGGACGCCTGCAGAGTCAACAACACGCCCTCGTCTTTCATATAGGATCGCAGCTTCGCCTGGAAGGCCTGAATCTCCTCCGGGGTCATGTTGCCGAACGCTCCCGCGCGTCCGCCACGCCCGCCGCCGCGTCCACCGCGCCCGCCGCCGGTGGGCAGCAACTCCGGAACCAGGTCCGACAACTCCGCATCGGTGTAGCGCCGTGCCAGGGGAGACGTCGGAAACGGGAGATCGAGGGCGCCGGCCACACCACTCGCATTGGCAGTGCTCAACACGATCTTGCCTTTGAGCTTTCCGCGGAATTTGTCCATGTCGGCCTGGCTCTGGACGATCGCCAACACCGCTTCGCCGGTCACCGGACCACCGGTGCCGGCCGTCCACGCCACCGGGACCCCGATGATCGGCATGTAGGTGGGCTCGACCATCGCCCCGCTGTAGCCCGTGACCTGCCAACTGGGAATCTTGTTGTTCTCCGGCGTGGCCCACTTTTCCAGGTGGACGTTGCTGAGCCCCAGTTCCTTCAGGTAGCTCACCGCCCAGTCGCCCGCCGCGCGGAACTGCGGAGAATTGGTCAGCCGCGGACCGTAGCGGTCGGTGAGGTTGTACATGATGTTCATCACTTGCGAGCCGCCTCGTCCACCCCCGGCTCCGCCGCCGCCTCCGAACCCGCCACCACCGCCACCCAATTCAGCGGTCTTGATCTTGTGAATAACATTCAGGTCTACCTTCTCCGCCTGCTGCGCCGTTACGAGCAGCGGGGCAAGGAATAGCACCATCAAAGAGGTTCTTCGTTGCATAGGTTTGGCTTTATCTATGCAAGGACGGCTTTTTCATGCCCCATGGTTACTCTTCCCGGTAATCCGCCCGCAGAGGCGATCTTGATAGAATTAGACATTGCCTGACTACGTTGTATCCGTCGTGATCCCCACGCTGGCCGCGGATGCCAGGCTTCGCGAGTGCCTGGAAGCCCTTGGCCGGCAGACGAGGCGCGACTTCGAAGTGATCGTGGTGGACAACAGCGGCCAGGGACTCGTGCGCCGCCACGGCGTGCCCCCGTCGATTCGCGTGATGGAAAACAGCCACAACGCCGGATATGGCGCCGCAATCAACCAAGGCGTCCGCGTTTCCTCCGCCCCCTATATCGCCAGCCTGAACGACGACGCCGTTCCGGACCCCGGCTGGCTCGACGCCCTGGTCCGCGTTTTGGAACAGCGGCCTGATGCCGGGATGTGCGCTTCCCAAGTACGTCTGTTCGGGGAAGACCGTCTCGATTCGGCCGGAATGCTGATGGCCCGCGACGGCAGCAGCAAACAGCGCGGGCATGGCCGTGCCCCCGAAGATTTTCCGGTCGCCGAGGAGAGCCTGTTTCCCAGCGGCTCCGCGGCGCTCTACCGCCGCGCCATGCTCGACCAGATCGGCGGCTTCGACGAAAATTTCTTCCTGTACTGCGAGGATACCGATCTGGGCCTGCGGGCGCGATGGGCGGGGTGGAAATGCCTTTACGCACCCGAAGCCGTGGTGGACCACCACTATTCCCACACCGTCGGCCGGGCGTCGCCCATCAAAGCGTATTTCGTGGAACGCAACCGCCTGTTCGTGGTGGCTAAGAACTTCCCGGCGGGCATGCTGCTGGCCGCGCCGTTTTCCACCGCCGCTCGATACCTCTGGCATCTCTGGTATCTCCTGCAGGGCCGGGGCAGCGCAGCCCGCTTCCGCGCGGAGGGCCACGCCGGGCCGCGGATGCTCTGGTACGTTCTGCGGGCCCATGCCGCCCTGATCGGCCACGGGCCCCGACTGTGGCGCCAGCGTCGCGCAATCCGCGCCGGCGCCCGCATCACGCCGGCCATCTTCGCGCATCTTCTGGCCGGCCATTCCATCAGCGCCCGCAGGGTGGCGGCTCTCTGATGCATCCCACCGGCGACGATTCCCTCCTGATCATCGTGCCCGCCTACAACGAGGAGGCTGCTGTAGGCGACGTGGTTCGTTCCGTCCGCCAATCCGTTCCGGGCGTGCCCGTGCTGGTGCTCGACGATTGCTCGGGCGATGCCACCGTCGGAGTGGCCCGCGCCGCCGGCGCCGAAGTGCTTTCTCTTCCCCACCACCTGGGCCTGGGTGGCTGCGTGCAGGCCGGCTACAAACTGGCCCACGAGTTGGGCTTTCGCAACGTCATCCGGGTGGATGGCGACGGACAGCACGACCCCCGCGACATCCCGCGCATTTTCGAGAAGCTCAAAACCAGCGGCTGCGAGATGGTGATCGGATCGCGCTTCGCCGAGACCGACGCTATGTATACCAGCCGCCTGCGGTCGCTGGGCATCCGCTTCTTCCGCGCGGTGCTCCGGCCGATACTCGGCAAGCCGGTGCACGATCCCACTTCGGGATTCGTGGGCGTCAATCACAAGGCGCTCGAGGTTTTCAGCCGCAGCTTTCCCCTGACCTATCCGGAAATCGAGGCGCTGGTGGTGCTGCAACGCCGCCGTTTCCGCTTCGAAGAAGTGCCCTGCAAGATGCGCCCCCGCACCACCGGCCGCTCTTCCATTACTCCCTGGAAATCGCTCTACTACATTGCGCACGTGCTCCTCGGCGTCTTCGTGAACGTACTGAAATACGATCGCCGGTATCACTCGGCGCGGCCGAAGTCGCCGGGTGAGCAGGCGGCGTCCGCCTTGCGAAGCGCAAACTCGCCGCTCGGCCGCGCGCAAGCACAGGCCCGCGCGCCCGTGCCGCCCCCTGCTGGAGGATAGATGGACCGTCTTCTGAATGTCACAACCGTCCTGAGCATCTTTCTGCTGATTATGGTGTTGGTATCGGTGCGGCGCGCGCACATCCGCGTCGAGTACTCTGTGAGCTGGCTGCTGGCTTCCGCCGCCATGTTGATCCTCTCCCGCGCGCGGCCCGTCCTGGAATACATCACGCGCCACGCCGGCATACCCGATACGCCCCTGACTCTGTTCCTGATCGCCGGCAGCATCTTCCTCATCATGTTCTTCCGCTTCTCCGTGATCATCTCCCACCTCCGCGACGACAACGTTGCGCTCGCGCAACGAGTCGCGATCCTGGAGTTCCAGATTCGCAGCATCAGCCAGACCATCCCAGAGACCACCCCGCGATGAAGGCTACCAAGGCTCGGAAGATAGCAACCGCCCCGGCGCCCCAACCCAGCCAAGCCCCGGTGTGGCCTTATGCCGCGGCCGCGCTGGCCGCCTTGGTCGCGGCCTTTTGGGCTTACGGGCCGGCCCTCAACGGGCCGTTCCTCTTCGACGACCAGGCTCTGCCCTTCGCCCTTCCGAACTTCCAGGCGCCGCTCATCAACTGGCTGAAAGCCGATGTCCGCCCCGTCCTGTTCTTCACCTACTACCTCAACGCGCAGATCGGCGATGGCAACCCCTACTCGTTTCACGTGGTCAACGTTCTCATTCATCTCGTCAGCACGGGCCTGATCTTCCTCATCGTCCGCCGGCTGCTCGAGTGGCGCCGCCGCGAAGCGGGCCCACAGCGAATCACTCCGAAAGACCGGACGGACGACTTCCTCGCGGGATTGGCCGCCGCGATCTTCCTGGTGCATCCGGTGCAGACCGAAGCGGTGGCCTACCTGGCCGGCCGCTCCGAATCCCTCAGCGCGATGTTCGGGCTGGCGGCGCTCGCGGTCTTCGTCTACCGCAAACAGGCCACGGTCACCTGGGCCGTTGCAGCAGCAGTTCTCGCGCTCTTCGGCCTGGCACTGCTCTCGAAGCAGAACGCCATCGCACTCCCGGCGCTTTTGCTATTGACCGACTATTGGTGGAATCCGGGCTTCACGTTCCAGGGGATTCGCGCGAACTGGAGGCTCTACGTGCCCACCCTGCTGGGTGCCCTGGTGGGGACCGGCTTCTTCTGGAAGCTGATCATGACAGCCGAAACCGCGGGCTTTGGCATGAAGGACCTGACCTGGTACCAATACTTCTTCACCCAGTGCCGCGCCCTATTCGTGTACCTCGGCCTCTTCGTGCTCCCCGCGAACCTCACCGCCGACTGGGACTTCTCAATCTCACGATCGATCCTCGATCACGGCGCCATTGCCGGCCTGATCGTGCTGGTGACGCTGGCGGCCGCCGCGTGGCACTATCGCCGCCGGTTTCCGCTGGCCAGCTTCGGATTCTTCGTTTTCCTGGTGATGATGGCGCCCACCTCCTCGATCCTGCCGATTCGCGATCCGATCGCCGAGCGCCGTCTGTACTCCGCCATCCTCGGCCTGCTGCTGATCGCCGTGGATCTGCTTGGCCGCGTAAAACTCGAGCGCAAGGTGCTGGTGGCAGCTTCGGCCGCCGTGGTGCTTTTGTTGACCGTCGTCACCCACGCACGCGCCGCGGTGTGGAGCGATTCGCTCGCCCTCTGGGAAGACACCGCCCGTAAGGCCCCCAACAAGCGCCGCGTGCGCTTCCAACTCGGGTACGCCTATTTTTCCTTGGAGCCGCCCGACTACCAGCGCGCCATCGCCGAATTCGAAAAGGCCGGGCAACTCGAGCCTCCCGATTACAACCTGCTGGTGGACGAGGGCCTCGCCTACGACGGCCTGAATCGCATCGACGATGCTCTCGCCAAGCTGCGCCTGGCCGCGATGAAGGGGCCTACCGCCCACGTCTACACGCAGATCGGCATGGTGTACGCCAAGCGGCAGCGATGGCCGCAGGCGTTGGACGCCCTGGCCACGGCCGAAAAAATCGATGCCGGCTTTGGGCCGACCTACATGTACCGGGGCAAGGTCTACGAGCTCACAGGGCGTTTCGCAGAAGCCCGCACGGAATACGAACATGCCTTGCGAATCGACCCCGTTGACAAGGAGGCACGCGACGGCCTTCTCCGCGTGATGCAGTTACTCCAGCAACGCCCCGCCAACTGATATGCGCCGGCCCCTGCGCATTGGCGTGAATGCGCTCTACCTGATCCCCGGCGGCGTGGGCGGCACCGAGATCTATCTGCGCGGCCTCCTCGCCGCGCTCGCCGAAATCGATTCGGGCAACCAATACGTCATCTTCACCAACCGCGAGACGGGGCTCGACCTGGTTCCCAAGGCGCCCAATTTCACCGGTGCGCCGCAGCTCGTCCGCGCCGTCTCCCGCCCCATCCGTATCCTTTGGGAGCAGACCGGGCTGCCGCTCGCCGCGCTGCGCCGCGGGCTGGATGTGATGTTCAACCCCGGCTTCACCGCCCCGCTGTTCTGCGGATGTCCGCAGGTGACCGTCTTCCACGACCTGCAGCATAAACGCCACCGCGAGTTCTTCCGCTGGTTCGACCTTCCCTTCTGGGAATTCTTCCTCTACTGGTCCGCGCAGGTCTCCCGCCTGCTGCTGGCCGATTCTCGCGCTACCGCCGCCGACCTGCTGCGATTCTATCGGCTGCCCGAGTCGAGGATAAGAGTGGTTCCGCTGGGAGTCGATCCCGTGTTCTTCGATCTCGCCCGCCACCGGCACCCCGAGCCATTCCTCCTGGCCGTTTCCACTCTGCACCCCCACAAGAATCTCGACGGGCTGCTCAAGGCATTTGCGGCATTCCGCGAGACGCACCCCGGATTTCGCCTGGTGGTCTGCGGCATGCACGGCTTCTTCACCGGCCCGCTGCACGATCTGCGGGATTCCCTGCGGCTGGGAGACAGCGTCGATTTCCCGGGCTGGATCCCGCGCGCCGACTTATACGATCTTTACGCCAAGGCTTGGGCTTTCGTCTATCCGTCACTCTTCGAGGGCTTCGGGTTGCCGATCCTGGAGGCATTGGCGGCAAGCGTCCCTTCGGCGTGTTCGGCCATCGAACCGCTCTCCAGCATCGCCGGCAATGCCGCCTTGCAGTTCGATCCGCGAGATCAGAACGCGATGGTGGAGGCGCTGCGGCAGATCTCGGACGATGGAGAGGTACGGCGCCGGCTGGCCGAAGCGGGTCCGCGCCGCGCCGCGCAATTCTCCTGGAAAGCCACGGCCCAAGCGACACTGGATGCGCTAGTCGAAACGGCGGGGGGTTAGCTCAACTCTGCGAGGATTCTCGCCGCCACTTCCTTCCCGCGTTCGCCGACTTCGCCAACAGGACCGACGCACGAAGGACAGCCGGCCTCGCACCCGCACGAAGCCAGCAATCCCGTGGTCTGTTCGAGCATTCGCGGCGCCATACGATACAGCGGCGCGCTTTGTCCCACGCCGCCGGGGTAGGCATCGTAGAGATACAGGTTCGGCTCGAACTTCTCAAGCCCTCCCGCAATCTCTTCGGTGAGCGCCACGCCGAGGTCCCGCGGGTCGCACATCAGCAATAGGGCAGCCACGGTGCGCAAGGCGTTGCCAAGGCCTGCAATCCCGCTCTGCTTCTCGGTAGGCGTGTAGTCGCCCAGCCGCGCCAGAAACTCCGCCGGGAAGTGCAGCCAGAAAGCGGTGGTGTGCATCTCCTGTTCGGGCATCGAGAGCTTTCCGGCGCCCACGTTCTCCATGGTGTAGAACTTGATCTTCTTAAAACCCACGATCTGCCGGTTCACCCGTACATCGCCGTGCGCCCTGTGCGCGCCCGCCAGCGCTTCTCCCTCGAACTCCTCCAGCACCTTCACCTGCGTGTAATCGATCGCGTCGGTGTAGTAATCGCAATCCACACGCCTCACGTAGGCTTTGCGCTGCTCGTAATCGAAGCGGTCCACATGAAACATGCGGGCTTCGTGCAGGTAGATGGCCTTTTCGTGGAGCGTGGTCAGGGCCGCGGTGAACGCGACATCCGCAATTACCGTGGGCTCGCTGGTAGTATCGATCACCACGAAGTTGTCGCTCGAGATCGACCGCAGGCTGGTCGCGTCGGCCGGATAGCTGTCCTGGGTCCAATGCCACGCCCCCGCGGAGTGGTGGAGGAAGCCGCTCTCCTCCAGGAAGCGGCAGATCTCCGCGGTATCGTGCTTTCCGAACTTCTCGTCGTCGCGAATGGGCAGCTCGAACGCCGCGCACTTCAGGTGCGCCAGCAGAATCTCGAGATTGTCGGGATTGATATAGGCATGCTCCGGCGACCGCCCGAAGAAGTAATCGGGGTGTTCCACAATGTACTGGTCGAGCGGCGCGCTGGACGCCACCAGCACCGCTGCCGACGTGCCCACCCTTCGTCCGGCGCGGCCCGCCCGCTGCCAACTGGAAGCGATCGTGCCCGGATAGCCGGCCATCACTACCGCATCGAGCGAGCCGATGTCGATGCCGAGTTCCAGGGCATTGGTGGCCACGACGGCGCGGATCTCACCGGCACGCAGGCTGCGCTCGATGGCCCGCCGCTCCTTCGGAAGATAACCCCCGCGATAGCCTCGCACCGTCTCCGTCGGCAGCGGTCCGCGGTCGCAGGCGTCCTTCAGGTAGGTGACCAGCACCTCGGTCGCCAGCCGGTTGTTGGCGAACACCAGCGTCTGCAGATTGCGCTCGATGAACTCCAGCGCCACCGCGCGCGACTCCTTGATGTAGCTGCGGCGGATGCCGAGTTGGCGGTTCACCACGGGCGGGTTGTAGAAGATGAAGAACCTCTCGCCGCGCGGGGCGCCGTTGCGCTCTACCAGATCAAAGGGCCCGCCGGTCAGGGCCTCGGCGAGTTCCCGCGGGTTGGCGATGGTGGCCGAGCAGCAGATGAACTGCGGCTTGGAATTGTAGAACTCGCACACCCGCCCGAGGCGGCGCAGCAGGTTCGCCAGGTGGCTGCCGTACACGCCGCGGTAGTAGTGCAACTCGTCGATGACGATGTAGCGCAGGTTTTCGAAATAGCGCGCCCAGCGGGTGTGATGCGGCAGGATTCCGCTGTGCAGCATGTCGGGATTGGTAAGTACCACGTTGGCGCGCTGCCGGATGGCTTTGCGGGCGTCCTGCGGCGTATCGCCATCGTAGGTGAACGCGCGAATTTCCGACCCCATCTCTTCCACGGCGCTTTGAAACTCGTGGAGTTGGTCTTCGGCCAGCGCTTTGGTGGGGAACAGGTACATGGCGCGTGCCCCGGGATCGCGCAACAGCAGGTCGAGCACCGGCAGGTTGTAGCATAGGGTCTTTCCGCTGGCGGTCGGAGTCACAATCACCACGTTCCCGCCGTTCGCGATCTTTTCGAAGGCGTCGGCCTGGTGGATATACAGCCGCGCAATCCCCCGATTCTCAAGAGCGGCGCGGAGACGCGGGTCGACTGCCGCGGGAATGTCGGCGTAGACGCCCTCCGAGGGAGGCTGGTGGTGAATCGCGCGGACGGGCGAGTCGGACTTCTGATGCAGCGCCTGGAATCGGGATACTACCGCGTCCAGTGACGGCTTCGAGGAGACTGCGAGCTCCCGGGAGAATTCCGGGAATCCGAGCGAGAGGTCCATAGCAATGTTTCGCCTTTTCTTTGCTACAGTACAACGCGGCGGATTGTTAACGCAAGCCCGGCGATTTTTGTCGGGTCTGGAAAACCCCTCGTCGCCACTGGCACTTCACACGACCGCCAACCGTCCCCATGAGTGGGGACCCTTCAGGCACGAGTGCCCGCGCCACATCAGCGCGCGGTGCTGGTGATGCGGATCAGCATTTCCTGTCCGCTGCTGAGTGTGATCTTTTGGCGGCCGTGGAATGCGGTGGTGCCCAATCCCCCGGCGCCGCCGATGATGGACCCAATGCCGGCCCCTTTTCCGCCACCGAAGATCCCGCCAAGCAACGCGCCGGCTCCCGCGCCGACAACCGTATGCGCGGTGGTTTTCCGGCCCCTGCCTCCTGATTCAATTGCGCCCTCCACGTCTACCTTCTCGCCGGAAGACGCGTGGTAAAGCTCTACGATCTCGGCAGCGATGGGAGCACGGCGCCCGTCAGGCATAACCAGGCGGTCGAAGCGAAGCATCATGCTGGTGCGGCCTTCCATCTTGCCGGACCTATCGACTTCCGCGACATGGCCGTATACTCGTGCGTTCCGGTACGTTCCGGCATCAACGACTGTCGCACTGAACGGATCGCCGACTTCGGAATCCGCGCTGGTGAGCGTATCGTCCAAGCGAATCCGGAGGGCGATGTCGTCCGGAACGCTAAGAACTGGAGTTGACGCCAGCGACAAACTGGCGGCGACAACGACTGCTGCCAGGAACCCGGCAAATGCCCCGATACCTTTCAGAATTAACGATCTTTCCACTGCGATACTCATGAACTGACACCCCTTGTGATTCGATTCCAGCCGCACTCTGGCGGCCGCACATGAGTGCAGTGGCAACCGAGATTCCAAAGATCAAGGCAATCGTGCTCTTGAAAACGAAGATCGCCGAGCACCATCGCGATGCCCGAACTGTCGATTCACGGGCTTCGTGTCGAAACCTCGACCACGCAATGACGCGGATTGCTAATTCACGGTGACGCTGACGGGCGATGTGCTCGAGGCGTACTTCGCCGCTCCGCTGTAGACGGCCGCGACATTGGGCAGGAGTGCCCGCGCCACGGGCGAATCGCTCGCCCGCAGGATTCCGCGCCTGGCGGAAACCGTTCGCGCTGGTGCTTTTTCGATTGAGGGCTTTCGCGGGATACCCTACCGTCGAAGAGGAGGGAAATATGAAGAAGCTGCTTTCGACCGTTTGCGTACTCATTCTGGGGGCCTGCTGCCTGTTCGCGCAAAGCGCCGGGAACACCGCGCCCGCCAAAATTGCCGGGAAATGGCAGATGTCGCTCGACACACCTCACGGTCCGATGAAAGGACCGCTCCAAATTCAACAGGATGGCTCGAAGCTCACGGGGACGTACGAACTGGAGATGTTCGGCTCGATGACGCTGTCCGGTAAGGTGGACGGCGACAAGGTCACGTTCAATATGGAGGTGCCTGCGGCCGGAATCACGATTGCTTTCACGGGTACGGTGGACGGCGACAAGATGAGCGGAAGCACCGACCACACCGGCAACTGGAGCGCGACGAGGCAATAGGAGTGTCTGCGGCACATTGAACCATATGAGACAAGCATTCTTCTGCCTTGCTGTCTTGACTACGGCCGCGTTGCAACTTCAGGCGGCCGAGTCCATCGCCGGCACCGTGACCGACTTCAAGGTCAGCTCTCTCGAGATCGGCGTCAAGACCGATAACGGAGAAGCCATCTTCTTTAAAGTCGGGCCGCTGACCGATGTCGTGCAGGTTCCGCCTGGGGAGCGCGACCTCAGCAAGGCGAAGCCGGCCAAAGTGACCGACCTCGCGCGCGGAGATCGGATCCTGGTGTCGTTCGTGTCCGGCCTGACGGAAGCGCGGCGCATTCTATGGATCTCCGCTACCGATATCGAGGACCGCAACGCCGCCGAGCGGCTCGACTGGCAACAGCGCGGCGCTTCGGGGACGGTCGCCTCGGTGCAGGGCAACCAGATCCAACTCGAGATCCGCTCGCCGCAGGGCATGGAAATGGCCACGGTCGTAGTGACGCCGAAGACCGTGATTCGCCGTTATTCGCCCGATTCCGTGCGATTCATCGACGCGACTCCGAGCAGCATTTCCGAGATCTCCAAGGGCGACCAGGTCCGGTGCCGCGGCGATCGGAGCGAGGACCGCAAGCGGATGACGGCTGATGACGTGGTGTTCGGAACGTTCCTTTCGAAAATGGGGCCGATCGAATCCGTTGATGCGGCGGAAGGAATCGTTCGGATTCACGACCTGACTACGCAAATGCCGCTCACCATCCGGGTGACCGCGCAGTCGCAAGTGAAAATGCTGCCGGACATCAAGATGATGTTTGCCGCCTTCCTCCGCTCAGGGTCGCCAGACGCCCACGCGGCTCCTCCCCGGGAAGGAGGCTTTGATTTCGCCAAGATGATTGGAGAATTGCCGGCCGGGAAGATCGATGACTTGAAGACCGGCAGCACAGTGATCGTCACGAGTACGGCCGGTGTCAGGCGCGACGAGGTGACGGCGATTCTTTTTCTGGCCAATGCCGACGGCCTGATTCAGATGGCGCGCCAAGGCAAGGGAGACGCAAACGTGAGCGCGGTGGAGGCCATTTCGAGCCTGCACGGCGGCATGCTGACCGGGCCGCGCGGGTTGAGCATTCCCACAATCATTCCCTAGCGTTCGAGTCGGATTGGCCTATGCGCACCATACTTGCACTCTTCGTGTGCCTGAACGCGGCGGCACAAGACGCCAGCCTGCGCGGGCAAGTGACCGATCCTTCGGGCGCCGTGCTGCCTGGGGCCGTCGTCCAGCTTCGAGGTCCCGCTGGGGAACGCCGCGCGCGAACGGACACGTCTGGCCAATATTCGTTCCCGTCGCTTTCGAGAGGCAGATACCAGCTCCGCGTCACCGCCAGGAATTTCACCACGCTCGAGAAAGCCGACCTTGCCATCGACCGGCCCGCCGTCATCGACTTCCAGTTGGCGATTCACGCCGACCGGCAATCGATTCGTGTGGAGGGCGGGCCAGGCCGCGTGCGAACGGAGCCCGAGTCCAATGGGAGCGCGGTGATCCTCGGGCAAAGACAGATCGGCGAGTTGTCCGACGATCCGGATGAACTGGCGCTGCAACTCCAGGCGCTGGCCGGTCCCGCTCCGGGTCCGGACGGCGGGCAGTATTTTATCGATGGCTTCACCGGTGGCGCGCTGCCGCCCAAGGCGGCAATCCGCGAAGTGCGCATCAACGCCAACCCGTTCTCGACGGAGTACGACCGGCCGGGCTTTGGCCGCGTGGAGATCTTCACCAAGCCCGGCAGCGACAACTTCCACGGGCAGGGTTTCACGCAATTCGATGACGACGTGCTGAACGCGCGCAATCCGCTGCTGACCGAAGCGGGGCGGCCCCCCTACCGCGTTGGGCTGGAGAGCTTCAATCTCGGAGGACCGCTGAAGAAGAATCACGCCTCGTTTACGTTCGACCTGGAGAACCGCGAGATCCACGAGAACGCGCTGGTGCTGGCCACCACGCTGGACGCCAATCTGTACCCGGTGCGGATCAGCGAGGCGGTAGCCACTCCGCAATCGCGGACGACGTTCAGCCCGCGGCTCGATTACACCATCAACCGCCGGAATACGCTGGTGGTCCGATACCAGGACCTGCGGATCGGGCTGGACAACCAGGGTGTGGGCGATTTCGCGTTGGCCTCACGCGCGTATAACGAGAAGCAGACCGAGCGGACGGTGCAGATCACCGAGACTGCCGCGCTCAGCCCGAGCGCCATCAACGAGACGCGTTTTCAGCTCATGCGGACGACCGATCAGGACACCGCGAACGACTCGACGCCCGCAATCCAGGTGCTCGGCGCATTCACTGCGGGCGGGCCGTCCATAGGCGATTCCGGTTCGGTCAACCATAGCTGGGAATTGAACAACATCTCGATCGTGACGAAAAAGCGGCACACGCTCAAATGGGGAGGCCGCGTCCGGCAAGCACTGCTGGCCGACACCGCACTAGACAATTTCGCGGGCACGTTCACGTTTTATACCCTGGCGCAGTATCAGGCGACGCTGGCGGGCGAGGGCGCGCCTTCGCAATTCAGCCTGAGCGCGGGCACGCCCACCAGCAGGGTGAAACAGGCGGATGCCGGGCTGTTCGTCAACGACGATTGGCGCGTGAGGCCCAACCTGACGCTGAGTTACGGCGTGCGCTACGAGGTGCAAACCAATATCGGCGACCATTCGGACTGGGCGCCGCGGGTGGGAGTCGCCTGGGGATTGGATGGCCGCGGAGGACGCCCCGCGAGAACCGTGCTGCGGGCAGGCGCCGGCACGTTCTACGATCGCATCCCGATCGCCGTTACGCTCAACCGGGTGCGCTACAACGGCACGACCCAGCAGTCGTACCTGATCCTCAATCCCACGTTCTTCCCCATGATCCCGGACGCCGGCGCGCTCGCGGCCGGGAGCCAGCCGCAGCAGCTCCGGCCGGTCTTCAATGGGATCCGCGCGCCGCGACTGCACCAGGCCAGCGCGGGGATCGACCGCCAGCTGAACCAGGCTTCGCATGTGACGGTGACGTGGATCGGGAGCCGCGGGGTCCACCTGTTGAACTCGCGGAACGTCAACGCTCCGATGAATGGCCTGTATCCTTTCGGCGACCAGTCTATCCGGCTGCTGACCGAATCGGCGGGCCTGAGCAGCCGGAACCAACTGGTGGCCAACGCCAACCTGAATTACGGCAGGCTGTTCCTGTTCGGGTATTACACGCTGTCGTACGGCAAGGACAACGACGAAGGCATCCCCGCGGACCCGTACAATCTGCGCGCCGAATGGGGTCCATCGACTTACGGCGACGTGCGGCACCGGATGGTGGTGGGCGCGACTCTGAATCTGCCCGGGCACTTCAGCGTCAGCCCGTTCGTAGTGGCCAACAGCGGTGTGCCGTACAACATCACCAGCGGGCTCGATCCGGACGATACGGGATTTCCGGCGGCACGCCCTGCGCTCCCTGCCGGGGTCTCCGCGGCAGGATGCCAGGGCAGTAACCTGGTTTATGAATCCGGATTCGGCTGCTTCAACCTGAGGCCGGCGCCAGGAACGCCGACGATCGGACGCGACTACGGGCTCGGTCCCGCGAACTGGAACGTGGCCCTGCGGGTGTCGCGAACCTGGTCGTTTGGGCGCGAGGGACGCGGTGCGGCAACCTCCGCCATCGATGGGAACTCGCACGGAAACGGCCCGCCGATCGGGATGGCGGAGCCGCCGCCGGCAACGGCACGACGATACAACCTGACTCTTTCGGCATCCACGCTGAACGCCATGAATCACCCCAATTTCGCTCCGCCCGACGGCGATCTCACGTCGGGGTATTTCGGGCAATCCCGCAGCCTGGGCGGGCTGATCGTCATGACCCACGGGGGTGCGCCCACGACTTACAACCGGAAGATCGATCTTCAACTGCGCTTCACGTTCTGACCGGCGTCCAACATATTCCATCGCTTGTTTCAATGTCTCGAGAGCCTCGAGAAAAGATCAGAATTTCATCTCGGGCCACTGTCGGCCGCGGATTTCGGGCATGTCGTCGCAGTACTTGGTGATGTGGAGCTTGTGCTCGATCAGCTTGTCGCGCAGGACTGCATGTGGGCCGCCAAGTTTTGGAGCCTCGGCACGCGGTCGATCACGGTCATGTCGAGCGGCGTGGTGGTGCCCTCCTGTTTCATTCCGGGTATCCCTGCCAGATGTATTCCAGGGCTTCCGGCAGGGTTTGCTGTTTCACGGCGCGATCGGTGTGGCCGGCGTTGCGCGCGAAGACAAACTGATAATGATAGTGCCTGGCGGCCAACACCTCGGCCATTTTCTCGTTGGCCAGCACCCAGTCGTGGTAGTTGTCGCGGGTGATGAGATTGTCGCGGTCGCCCACCTCCATCCAGATGCGGATCGGCTTTGGCGCGGTGTTGGGGATGAGACTTTCGTGGAACTCCCACGCGCCGTGGGGCGTCTGGGGATTGGCCGGCCACTGCTGATTGACATAGGTCCCGGAGTAGGTCAGGACGCGATGGTACCACTCGGGGTGATACCAGGCCATGGCCATGGCGCACGAACCGCCGGAACTGCCGCCCATCGTCGCGCGGCCGTCAGGGTCTTTGGTGAGCTTCACCTTATACTGCTTCTCGACCAGCGGCAGCACTTCCTTCTCGACGAATTCGGCGTAGAGGCCCGACATGGTGTCGTATTCGAGTCCTCGCTCGCTGCCCTGCGCGTCGCCGGAGCCGTTGCCGATGGAGATGGCAATCATCGCCGGCACGCGGTGCTGCGCGATCAGGTTGTCGAGGGCCTTGAACAGGAAAAGGTCGGGCCCATCCGCTCCGACGATGAAGGGCGCGGCGGTGCCGGGCACGTACTGCTTGGGCACATACACCGCCACCTTGCGCGTGTAGGGCGCGGGATGGCTCGAAATCATGAGCCTGGTGGGATCAGAAGGATCCGGCCTGGCGAAGGTGCCGGGCTCGCGGGCGATGCCGGGGTAGATCTTGCTGTCGGCCGACTCCATGGTGAAGTTGTAGATGTCGCCGTGTGGCACGCCTTCCTGCTCGGTCATCTCGGGCGCGGGATTGTGAGTGGGGCCGAGGATGAAGTTCCCGTCCGTTTTGACTGGAGCGTTTTCGCCGTCGGGCAGATCGGCGGCTTTGACGTATCCGGGGGTGTTGGGATCGCGGGTGGGAGCCGGCGCGCGAGGCGCGCGCGCAGGTGCGCCGGGGGCCTGACCCGACGACGGCGCCGGGGGTTGGGCGGGCGGCTGGGCAACTGCTGGAACCATGCCGGCTACGAGGCCGGCGAGAATCGCGGTAGCGGGAAAACGGAACATGGGGGCTCCTTGCTCTCCGAGTGAATGCCTATGTTTGTTACGCTACCATTTCCGCGGGGTTGGTGGTCCGCATGGTCAACCATCCCTGTTGCGGGACGGCATCGATGGGCAGACTGGAGTGCCACAGCGAGAACTGAAAACGCAGTCCGTTGCCCGCCGGGATGCCCATCGCCTTGAGCGAGATCCGAAGTTCCAGAATGCGGCCGAGCGCGCACTCGACCGGCTGGGGAGCGCTGCTCTCCGGAAGGTCGGCGAATCGCGTCTCGGTGGCGCGCACGGCTCCAGGCAGGAATGCGATGGCGAGGTAGCTCTTCTGCGATCCGTCCAGAGATTGGACCGTCAAGCGGCCGTCCATGCCGGAGAGTTCCTGCTCGTAGCCAGGGCGGAAGTCGACGCGCAGGTAGAAATTGACGGCGTCGGACCCGAACTGCACTTCCTGCACCACGACCTTCTTGCCATGCATCGAGCCGGAGCGTTCGTCGATGCGGTAGATGCCGGCGCCCATCCATTCGAAGTATGAAGTGACTTCGCCATCCATGAGCGGCGAGATGCCCGCGGAAGGCTCGATGCGGACTTCGGGCACGGCCATGCGAAGGATCGGCCGGGATAGTTCCTCGGGCGGCATGAGGTTGAGGAAGCGGTAAGCGTTGGCGAGGTGGCTGCGATAGAGCTGGTCGAACTCCGGGCGGTTCGCCGAATCGTGCTCCGGTCCATACCACCAGCACCAGTCGCTGCCCTCGGCGATGAGCAACTCTTCAAAGGCGAGCTTCCGTTTCTCCTCGGGAACATCGGTGGCGTAATCGTAGGTCTCGCGGGCGCGCTGGAGTTGCGTCCAGGCCTGGTTGTCCTCTTCGGCACCAATCCAGACATCGAAATTGGCGTCGATCCAGGATCCCGGGAAGATATGATCGAGCGGCTCGGGCGGCAACAGGCGCAGTCCTTCGCTCACGGTGACGGCCCGCATGCGCGCGTCGTTGGTGATGCGCTGATAGAGTTCCCTGAGAAACGGGCGTCCATTGCGGTCGTAGTATTCCCAGGCATTCTCTCCGTCCAGGATGATCGGCACCAGGGCATTGCGTCCGGAACCGAGGATGCCGGAGCAGTTCTCGCGAATGCGGTGAAGGAAGTCCTCGGCCGCCGCGGCGGCATCCATCTTGGAATACACGAAGCCGATGAGGTCGCTGAGGTAGTGATCGCGGAAGATCACGCCGAGGCGGTGACTTTGTTGGCGCCACTGGTAGGGCCGGTAGAGCCCGTCTACGGGCACGCCGCGCGACATGGTCCGGTCGAGGACGCCGCTGTCGGTGGCGGCCCATTCGAACCCCAGTTCGGCGGCGAGGGTGAAGACCTCGTCGGAGACCGAGCCTTCCGAAGGCCATAATCCGGCCGGGGGGCGGCCGAATTCTCTGGCGCAATAATCGCGCGCCAGAATAAGCTGGCGCCGGGCGTCCTCCGGGTACCGGAAACGCGGTGGTAGCGGCACGTTGGGGTGGGCGACGGCGGCGATGTTGGAATCGCACAGCAGCGGGAGGATGGGGTGGTAATACGGAGTGGTGGAAATCTCGATCTGTCCCGAGGCGGCCAGCTTCTGGTACTCGGGCACTACCAGCGACAGGATCTCGAGCTGTTTCTCGCCCATGCGGGCCTGGTCGGCAAGCCCGAAATTCCGGCCGCGCCGCACCCATTCGCGAACCTCGGGGTCGTTCTGCTGAAACTCCTCGTCGAACCAGGCCAACTGCGACCACATCTGGAGGTCGCGGAATTCCTGCGCTCCGAAGAGGCTGCGGGAGCCGGAATTCTTCTCGCGCAGCCAGGCATCGAAAAGTTCGCCGTAACGCTGATAGCGGTAGATCATGTGGTGCGGGTCCGAGTAAAAGGAGTGTCGCAGCAGGAAGGCGCGATCCTGGTCCGTGAGGCTCTCGGCGGGGTGGAGGGCCAACTGAAGAAAAGGGTCGGCCGCTTCACCCGCGGCGTATTCCACGACTTGCGCCATCATGGAAGGCACCAGATTGAAAGTCTGACGGATTTCGGGGAATTCCTCCAGAATGCGCGCCATCCCGTAGTAGTCTTTGAGCGCGTGCATGCGCGTCCACGGGAGCTTGTACTCCCCCGAGATGAGGTCCTTGTAGAAGGGCTGGTGCATGTGCCATAGGAAGCACAGGTGAATTTGCGGCATTGCCTTTTAGAGTACGTGGATACGCGAATTGGACGCAATCAGGCGAGTGACCAGCGAGCGTCGCCGGGACGCGGGTCAGGTGTGCTTCTTCGCCAGGCGCCTGCGGAGATCGGCGGTAGCGGCGCGGTGGCATTTCAGGCAGAGGGTTCGCATGTTGGAGAGATCGCATTCTCCGCCGCCCTCGGCTACCGGGAGGATATGATCGGCATCCCAGAGATGGCGCCGCAATCCCCACTCCTTTTCGAACTGACGGCGGGCCTGGTAATCCAGCTTGCGTTTGTCCTTACGCATCGCCTCAGTGTCGAGGCCGCACAGGGAACAGACGCCGCGGTCGCGGGCGAAGACCTGGGCGCGGAGATAGCCGGGGTCGGTGCGCAGCTTCCACTCGTGTACACAAGGCGGGCCGCAGAACGTGAAGCGGCCTTTGGGGACGTCGGCGCCACACCAGCGGCAGCGCCCGCGGCGGCGCTCTACCCAGCCGCCCTGCCTGGCGCGGCGGCGGCTGGCTGGGGTGGAGGCATCGGTGGGCGGCAAGGTCCATTTTAGAACGACCGGCGCGAATCAGCGCAATTCGAGGGCCACGATCTGGACAGTTCTCCGGGCTGGCGAGATAACGATCCCGAGTTCGCTGTGCAGGCGCTCCAGGAAGTCGTTCTCACCATTCGGGTCGGCCTTTACGTGGAATGCGAACTCACCCTGCAGGCGGGACTCGTTCACCACGGGGCGATCGACGCTCGATTCCAGGGCCTGGCAGAATCTGGCCACGGTTCCTTCCACCGAGATGCCGCGGACCTGGCCGATGGGCAGCGCTCTCGGCAACTCCGCGAAATCGTCCGGGGGGTTGGCGACCTTGGGGTCTCGCTGCTGACCGGGATTCTGTTCGGGCTGGTTCCAGCGCTGCAATCCACGCGCCCCCAGCTTGCGGGAACCCTCAAGGAGCAGGCCGGCTCCATCGCCGGCAGGAAGTCCGCCGGCGTCCGCAAAGCTC
>DATJWB010000264.1:0-174537 GCA_035501495.1 Bryobacteraceae bacterium
CCGGCCAGGGACGACGATGAGGGTGTACGGCGGTCCGATTCAAGAAATTGCTCCCGGCGCACGGACGGCGGGACGGGCTTCTCGACCAGCAACAATGCAGAGCAAAGAAACTGAGTCGCTCCATCAGACAGACACATCATCGCCAGCGACGACTTTGTGTCCCGGCCTGTCGGACCATCGCCGGATTCGCGTGTTGCCGCGGCGCGTTTGGTTCACGTATCGGAAATAGGGAACAGGCTCGGATGAAAGTGGGAAGAGTTTCTGCGAGCAAAAAGGAGCACGATCGAAATGCTACGACGAAGCGCGATAGGCGCAATATCTCTGTTGACCTGGGTGACCTTTGCCGTTGCGCAAACGGCGCCCGTAACGGTTACCTACTCTTATTCCGGTTACCCCATCTACATCCCGAAAGACAGTGCCAACATTGCTGCTGTCGCCACGATAGTGGTTCCGGACGCACTGAAGATGACCAATGTAACGGCCAAGGTCCTCATCCAGTATCCCGGTGTGGGGGACCTCAACGTCTTCCTGTATTCGCCTGACGGGACGCGGGTCAAGCTCCTGGAGCGCAATTGCGGCTCACTGCAGGATGTTGACACGACATTTGATGATGCGGCGGCAACCAGATTTGCGGACACCTGCCCGGTCGAGGCCGGTCGCGGGCCTTTCCGTGGCAACGAACCGCTCGCAAACTACAAGTCCGCGGACAGCTCTTTGGGCACGTGGGCACTCGCCGTAGAGAACAATGGCAGTGATAGCCGGGTCGGCTATCTGAGGGGCTTGACGCTCCAGATCACCGGCACTCCCCAATTGACTCCTACTTTCCGCACCGAAAACGTTCTGAACAACTCGAGTGTGCGCGGCGGCGTCATTGTTCCCGGTGAGTACATCAGCATCCTCGGGTATGGCATGGGTCCGGGCATCGCAGTAGAGGCGCCGGCAGGAACTTGGCCCACCAGTCTCGGAGGAGTCCAGGTCAGCATCAATGGCGCCGCTGTGCCCCTCGCGCTCGTTTCCAGCTTCCGCATCGACGCCCAGGTACCTTTCGACCTCGCCACCTCCGGGCCGGCGTCCATTCAGGTTACATACAACAGCGCAGCGAGCGCGGTTGTTTCGGTGAACACTCAACTCACGTTCCCCGGATTGTTCACTTCCGATCCATTGGGCCTTGGGCAAGCCAAAGCCGTGAATCAGGATGGAACGCTGAATGCTGTCCTCGCGCCTGCTCGTGCCGGCGACGTCATTGCCGTCTACGCGACCGGCCTTGGCGCCGTCGCGCCGGCTTCTTCGGCTGGACAAGGCGGGCCGACCAATCCGTTGTCAGTGGTTACCCAGCCCGTCGCGGCGTCCATTGGCGGGGTGCCGGCACTCGTCACTTTCGCGGGCCTGGCCCCCGGTTATGTCGGCGTTTACCAGGTGAACATCCAGGTTCCGGCGGGAGTGCCGGCCGGGACGCGTTCGATCGTAATCTCGAACGCCGGAAGTGCCAGCCAGGGACTGGCGACCGTCGAAATCCGGTAGTTGATTCAGACTTGGGGCTTCGTTCTGATTGGCGGAGCCCCTCTTCGGACCTGCTCCACCCACCAACTCGAGTCCCATCAGTTTCTGAGTCATTCGATTTTGCGACCGATGCTCAATTATCAGCATCTTGCCGCAGTCTCGGTATTCTCTTATGCAGAAGTGTGCCCGTTTCCTGCGGTTCGGCGGTCTCGTTCTGGCGACTTTCGCGCTAGCCCTATTCCTGGCCCATGCCGCGCTCGTCCGCAGATTCGTACTTGGCTGGGTCACAAAGCGACTGACTAGTGCGGTTGGCTTCCCGGTACGAGCGCAAGCCCTGGAATATAACCTGTGTCAGGGCTGGTTTCAGGTGCATGCGGTTTCCGCCGGTGTTGACAACGCACGCCCCCTGCTCTCCGTGAAGCTTCTGACCGTGCGCGTGCCGGTCACGGACCTGTTCCGCGGCGAATTCGGTCGTGCCCGAATCGCGGCGGACGAAGTCGGGCTCCGCCTCGACCGCAAGCCCGACGGCAATTGGGACCTGGCCCCTCCCCCCGGGAAGCCGAAGGACTCACGAACCCCGACCGGATTGTTCGCATCGCTGCACATCGGTACCCTCTCATTGACCGTTGCGGACAAATCCGCCGGCGTCACGTTGGACCTGCCCTACGGAGGCCTGGACGCCTCCTGGCAGGCATCCCAATACCGCCTAGCCTACCGGACCTTGGGCAAGGGTCGCTTTCAATCCGTCGATTACTCAGCCCCTCTGGATCGGGTCATCGTGGACGCCAAGGTAACCGCGGATGCGCTGGTTCTGCAAGACTCGTCCGTCTACTCAGGTAATTCCGCGATAACGGTCGATCGCGCACGCCTGGGCTTTGCGGGCGCCGATCTCGCAGCGGCCGGTTCCGCCACCATCGACGCGGCTCAGTTCTTTCGAAATACTTCCGGCCGCGCGAGCGCCTCCTTCATCCTGTCCGGCAACGCCAGTTCCCCATCCGCCAGCCTGCGTGTCACCAGCGATGCGGTGAAGAACGGCGATTTTCAATTGCAGAAGATCGCATTAGCAGCGCGATACCACGACGGCACGGTTGAGATTGCCGATGCCTACGGACTTACATTCGGTGCGCGCGTACACTTGCGAGGCCTGATGGATGCCCGGCGGTCACCCGTCTCCACCCACGCCTCCATGGAGATCGACGGCTTTCGAATCGCCTCACTGCCTGCTAAGGCCCGCCTCGAGGCCACTTGCGCCGGAACCGATTGGAGGAACAGCCGTCTCTCCGGCGTCCTCCGCATCGCCAACGATGCGCAGGTGGCTTTTCAAGGGCGTCTCGAAGGAGACCAACTCGCGCTCTCTCTCGACGCTAACAGCTCGGCGGGCATCGGGGCTCAGGGCGCCACCCAGATCGGCATCACGAACCGGTCTCTGAGTGGAGAACTGCGCGGCCGGATCGAGAGCGTCGGCCGCGCGATTGAGGTCGTACGCATTCCCGCCCCTGTTCCACTTAATGGGTCACTCGATTGGCGGCTCAAGTTAGGCGGCAACCTGAGCCATCCCGCGGTCGCGTTCACCGCAGGAAGCACGGACCTGTCCCTGCCCGCCGTAACCACCGCCTCTCTCGCTCTGGATGGCGCCTACGACTCCTCGGGCATTCGTCTGGATAGCCTTCGTCTCCGCTCCGGAGCGCAGGAGATCTCCGCTTCTGGAACCGTCGGCCCCGACATGTCGTTGCAGATTGGCGGTGTGCTGAAAGATCTTTCGGTCGGCAGCCTGCTGGATGCCGCGGCCGGTTTCCGGGGTGCGGGCGGCAGTGCGTCCGGCAACTTCACGTTGCGCGGCACTCCGTCGCAGCCGCAAATCAATGCCCGCGTGGGCGTTAGCGGGTTGCAAGCTTACGGTCAACAATTGGGTAGGCTGGACGCGCGCGTCGACTTCCATGACGACACGCTCTCCGTGGAACGGCTTCAACTGAGGCAACCTGAAGGCGGAGTCACGGGAGAAGTGGAGGCATCCGGCGCCGTCGATTTCACAACGCACCGCTTTCAGTTCAGCGCGAAGGGTGCCGATCTGCACGTCGAACAATCTGCATTGCGCGGCGCAGTGAGTGTGACAGCGGAGGGCAATGGGTCGTTCGACCATCCCGAAGTGAAGCTCGTCGCCGAAGCCAGCCAAGTGGTGACGGGCACGTTTCCGATTGGCGGCCTCAACGCCGAAGTCAAATATGACGGTGCCCAGGCGACCGCCGTCCTGACAGCCCCTGAACTGAACGCCTCGGCACACGTCGAGGTTCAAGCTTCTGGAGGCTATCCCGCTACCTTTGAAATCGTCTCCACAGGAACACAGGCAAGTTCCTTCAGGTACTCCGATCGTACCTTCTCCGGCGCACTGGAAGGTACGGTCAGTGGAAGCGCGCAACTGGGCACGCCGGAATTGCAGACTGCATCGCTCAAGCTGCGAAACCTGGAAATCGAGGTCGAAGGCTACAAAGTTCAGTCTGATGGAGCGATCGAGGCGGACTATCGGCAAGGGCGGCTCAACATCTCACCGATTTCCCTGACGGCGCCTTCCACAAGAATCCAAATTGCAGGTGAGTTGCCAGTGGACGCTGCTCAGCCGGAGGGAAGACTGTCCGTCGCCGGAACGGTTCAACTGGATGAAGCTCTGAAGAGCCTTGGAGTGGAGGGCGGCGGCGAAGTCAAACTGGACGCCGCGATCGTCGGAAGCCTGGGGAAATGGCAGCCATCGCTGAAACTGACTCTTGCGAACGGACGGTTGTCAGCGGCGTCGGCGCCGGTCGCGGTCGAGCAGGTTACGGCGGAAGCGCACGTGGCAGACGGTGTTCTACGTGTGGAAAAGCTCCAGGGGAAACTCGCGGGCGGCGACCTGCGCGCCTCGGCCACGGCGCCGCTGCATCTGCTCGCAGCCCAGTTCGACCCACCGGCCGAGAACCCTAGCCAGCCGATCCGATGGTCCGTTGAAACCGAGCGGATTCACCTTCAGCGAAGTGCCCAGGAGGACGCCGGCGTGACCTTCAACCTCCGGGCTGCCGGCGAGGCGGCTCGGCTTTCCCTGGCGGACGTGAAGAGTACCGTCGAACTGAGTGACCTCAGTGTGCACGCAGAACGCGCCGACCTGAAACAGGCGCAGCCTGCTCGAATCACGATCGACAGCTCCGCGGCGCAACTTGAGCCCCTGGAATTGCGCGGCACCGATTCCACCTTGCGAATCTCCGGCAGGTCCACCATCAGCGCCAACCCGGCCATGGACATTCAGGTTACCGGCGAGACGGATGCCTCGGTCTTGGCGCTGGTGGGCAAGAACCTCGAAGCGGCGGGCGAGGTCACGTTGGATCTGCGCCTCAAGGGAAGCCTGCAAAATCCGGCGGGCTCCGGGTCTGTCAGTTTGAACCATGCCAGTCTGACTCTCCGCGATATGCCGGTTCGCGCGGAGGAAGTCACCGGCCGCCTGGATCTGGTCGACAACCGACTCGTCCTGCGAAGCCTTACCGGGATGCTCAACGGCGGCAAATTCAGCGGCGACGGACAAGCCGGACTGCGCGATGGAAAGCCGACCGACGTTGCGGTCAGACTCGAGGCCGAAAATGTGTTCCTGAACTACCCAACCGGCCTGGAATCCAACAACAACCTGCATCTCCTGCTTCGTTCGGACGAACGAGGCCTCATCCTGGGCGGTCAGGTCGATGTGCGCGAGGGCATCTTCCGCGCCGCACTCGATCCTCGCCTGAACAACACGGCTATCTCGGCCGTGCCTGGAGGCTCCAAGCTTACTTCGAACCCCATCGCTCTCGATATCGCGGTCGCCACATCGCAGCCCGTGGAGATGGACAACAACATCGGCCGTCTCGCGGCCGCAGGCAGCCTGCGCGTGCGCGGCGACGTGGACAACCCGATTCTGAGCGGCGAGATCAGGCTGGAGGAAGGAGGGCGGCTGTACTTCGGCGACCGAAGGTACGACCTCGAGCGCGGCAGTATCCGTCTTGACCCCGCAAACCCGTCAGATCCACAGGTTAACCTGCTAGCCATCACCAACGTCAGCAGTTTCGAAATCCGCCTTGCTCTGTCCGGCACCGCAAGAAATCTGACCACCACGTTCACATCAGATCCGCCCCTCTCCAGGAACGACATCATCTCGGTCCTGCTGAGCGGCAAAACGGTCGCGGAGAATCGCGGAGTCGACATACGCAAGTTGGAGGCGTACTCACTGCTCTCGGGCGCGCTGAACGCAACCGTGGGCGGCTCCATGGGCCGGAAGCTCGGCATCAGCCAGGTCTCGGTTCAGCCAAGTATGATCGCCGCCGAATCCGATGCCCAGACGCGGTTGAGCATTACCGAAGATTTCACCCGGGCTCTGCGCCTGGTCTACTCGATGAATCTCTCCGATAGCGGAGACCAGATCTGGGTTGTTGAGTATGACCTGACCCGGCGCCTCCATACCCGCGCGGTCAAAGAGAGCGATAACTCATACCGCGCCGAGGTGCGCCACGAGATCCGCTTCGGGGGGGTGGGCACGACCGGCACGCTTGGATCCCCAACCGTGAAGCGCAAAATCGGTCAGGTGCGCTTCGTAGGCGGAGACCCGTTTGGTGAGAGGGAATTGGCCCGGCAGTTCGGGATCAAGCCCGAACAGATCTACCGGCCGATCACCGTCCGCGCCGCCGCCGAACGCTTGCAGGGCTTCTTTCAGCAGCAGGGGTACCTGGAGTCCCGGGTCCATCTGAATCGCGATGAGGGTGGCGACCTCGTCGCGCTTACAGCTGAGATCAACCTCGGACCTCAGGTGTCGCTTCGGTTCACAGGGGACTCCGTTCCGCGGCAACTGCAGAAGCGGATTCGTCAGGTTTGGCAGAATGGGTACACCGATAAGCAGCGTAGTGAGGCCGCCAGCCAGGTGCTACAAGGGCATTTTGGGCAGGCCGGTTTTCTTCATGCTGCGACGGTCAGCCGGATCGACGTGTCGGCCGCCGGCCACAAGAGTGTTGCCTTCGATCTGCAACGCGGCAGGCGCTATTCCGGCGTTCACCTGGCTCTCGATGGAGTTTCCCGACAACACGCTCAGGAGATTCTCGCCTTGATTCGCACAGCCCAACTGGAGGAAGCGGTCTATTCCGAGCCGCGCCGGGTGAGCGATGCGATTGTCCGGTATTACCAGCAGCGGGGTTACCTGGCGGCGGAAGTCGGACTGCCGCGACCGGTGATCGACGAGCGGGCGGCTACCGGCCGAATCGTCATCAGCGTGACGGAGGGGCCGGCCTTCCGGGTGGGTGAGGTCGAGTTCACCGGCAATCGGGCTCTCGCAAAAGAGGCGCTGCTTGCGAACCTCCAATTGGATGCCGGTGCGCAATTTGAACCGGCCCGTTTGAGCGCCGCGGTCACGACGCTGCGAAGAAAGTACGAGTCGCAAGGCTACCTTGACGTAGTGATCGATTACGGCCTGAAACAGGACGCCGCCAAGGGCGTGCTGGACGTGTCCTTTCACATTCAGGAGAAGGATCAGCGCATCGTTCAGTCGGTCCGGATCGAAGGTAACCGCCAGACCAGCGATAAGTTCGTGCGCAGTCAGTTGACCGTATCGGAGGGCCAGCCGGAGGCGGTCTCCCAGGAAAGCCAGTCCATTCAGAACCTCTCGCGCACCGGCGCATTTGCGACTGTCGATATCGAGAGCCATCCCTCGGGTGGGGACAGCCTCCCGAACGCCAACGGCGCCGACCTGCTGGTCAAGGTCCGGGAGGCTCAACCCTTCCGGGTGCTGTATGGCGGCCTCTACAGCACATCGAGCGGGGTGGGCTTCATCGCCGACGTCGAGAACCGCAACTCACTCGGCAGCGCGCGCATTGTGGGCCTGCGCACGCGGTATGACGGCGACCTGCAGGAGGTTCGTCTCTATCTCACCCAACCTGTCTGGGGGCGCCTACCCCTCTCGACAACCTTCGCAACGTACGGCACGCGGCAGACCATCGCGGAAGGAGTCCAGCAGACCAAACTGGGAGCCAGCCTTCAGCAGGACTGGCCGTTCCGTCCCATGTATCTGTTTTCCTACGGATATCGATACGAACAGGTGCGCCTGAAAGAACAACTGGCGGACACCCGGTCTT
Organism: Bryobacteraceae bacterium; assembly: GCA_035501495.1. Lineage (GTDB taxonomy): Bacteria > Acidobacteriota > Terriglobia > Bryobacterales > Bryobacteraceae > JAIQFL01. Next base: position 7,614 of record DATJWB010000264.1, read on the forward strand.
TACCACCCGATCAGGTGGTAACCGCGCCTGTCTATTTCACGGGCTCCCGCGATTCGCGCGACTCGTTCCTCGACGCTACCCACGGATCGTTCGCCACACTCGGTCTGGAGTATGCGCCAGGATGGCTTGGCAGCGAGTACGGCTACATCCGTTGGACCGGCCAGTTTTCAAAATACTTCCCGCTGATGAAGCCCGCGCCTGTGCCCTTCGGCGAGGAACCCCGGAAATCGCGCTTGGTATTCGCAACCCAGATCCGCATGGGTTTGGAGTCCGCCCTTAACCCCGAAGGCCTCGTGCTGACCGACCGGTTCTTCACCGGAGGCGGGACTACCATTCGCGGATATCCCCAGGACGGTGTGGGACCGCAAACCGCAAGCGGCGAGCCGCTGGGAGGCAGCGCCATGATCGTTTTGAACAACGAATTGCGTTTCCCGCTTTTCAAGTTTTTCGATGGTGTCGCATTCGTCGATATGGGCAATGTGTACCCGACGATCTCGGACTTCCGCCTGTCGGAACTGCGCAAGTCAGCCGGCTTCGGTCTGCGAGTGAGGAATCCGTTTGTGATTCTGCGCTTCGACTTTGGAGCGAAGATAGGCCGCCGACCCGGCGAGAGCTTCGGCGGATTCTTCTTCAGCATTGGGCAGGCGTTCTAGCCGAGTTGCGAACTTAGTCCCGGTGCCGCGCCTGCGAACAGGCATTCCGAATCAGAGCCGTGATTTCACCGATTCGATACGGTTTCCGGACATAGAGCCAAGGCTCCTGTCCGCCCAGGGATTCCAGAGCCGTATCGTGGCTGTAGGCTGTCGTGATGATGACGTTCACGTCGGGCCGCATTCTTCGCACTTCGTTCAATACCTCCCGGCCCGTCATTCCGGGCAGGGTCAGATCCAGCAAAACGACGTCGAACTCGCGCTGCCTGGCCCGAAACAACTCCACCCCTTCGGATCCATCGCCCGACTCCACAACGGAAAAGCCCGCCTTGCGGAGCATCTTGCAGACGGAAATACGGAGATCGGCTTCATCCTCTACAACCAGAATCGTTCCATCGACGCTTCCGGCATGATTCACGGAGCCGGGTGCCGGGATGGCGGCAGTCGTGGTCGCCGGCTGAGTGATGCACGGCAGCAGAATTTCAAATTGCGATCCCATGCCGGGCGCGGTGGTGACGTTGATGGTGCCGCCGTGGACGCGAACGATTCCCTGCACGGCGGCCAACCCTAAGCCGCGCCCGGTGAATTTGGTAGTGAAGAACGGGTCGAAGATCTTCGCCTGAATCTCCTGGGTCATACCGCTGCCGGAATCGCTGACACTAAACTGGAGGTGATCGTTTTGGATCACCTTGGGCGTCCCGTCGGCAAACGGCCCAGGGCCTGCCTTGACGCGCGCCAGCACGATTGAGATCACTCCTCCTTCTTCACCAAGCGCCTCGGAGGCGTTGGTGATCAGGTTCATGACGACCTGCCGGATCTGTCCAGCGTTTCCCAGAATGGGGGGCAGGGAATCGGGCAGATCAACCGTCAGTTGGGCGCGTTTGGATATCGAGACCTTGAGTAACTCGAGCATCTCGGTGACCAGGCGGGAAAGATCGAGCGGCTCGAATGCCGCATCTTCCTGTCCCGCGTAGGACAACATCTGGCGCACAATCCCGGCGGCGCGGTCCGCCACATTCCTGATAGACTCGACCCCGCCGGAAGCAGGTGAAGCATCGGGAAGCTCCGACAGCACGAGTTCCGAAGTCGTCACGATACTGCCCAGCAGATTATTGAAGTCATGAGCGATGCCACGGGACACTACGCCCAGACTTTCCAGCTTTTGGCTGGCGAGCGCTTCTTCCTGGGCCTGCTTCACTTCCGTAGTGTCGGTACACGATCCCACAAAACCGGCGAACACGCCGCCCGATTCGAACCGGGGCGAGCCCACCGCCAGCACCCATCGATACTCTCCGTCCGCCCGCTGCAGACGGCACTCGGTTTGAAAGCTGCGGCGGGCGTCGAACGCCGCCTCGTAGTTTCTCCGGCAACGCTCCCGATCCTCCGGATGTACCCTCTCGGACCAACCGTTGCCCAAGGCCTGCTCCATGGTAACGCCCGCGAAGTTCAGCCATCCCTGGTTGAAAAAAGTGCAGAGCTTGTCGGGACCGGCAACCCAGATCATCGCCGGGACCGTGTCGGCCATACTCCGAAAACGCGCTTCGCTTTCCCGCAGAGCGGCTTCGTCCCGCTTGCGCTGCGTGATGTCCTCGACCACGGCAACCAGGTATTTCGGAGCGCTGTCCGATCCGCGCACCGCCGACTTGTAGAGTGTCGCCCAAGCGACATCGCCGTCTTTGCGAACCCACCGCATCTCCAAGGAATACGATGGGATCTCTCCGGAGAGCAACAGGAGCCCTTTGGCCAGCATCGCCGCGCAGTCGTCCGGGTGCGCCTTCGCCACCAATTCGGTTCCCAGTAACTCGTCCCGCGGGTAGCCAAGCACTTCGCAGTACCGGTCGTTCACCATGGTTAATTTCCCGTCGAGGCTGACTTGGGCTACGCCTACCGCCGCTTGCTGAAAGATTGCACGGAAACGTTCTTCGCTTACGCGCAGCGCGGCCTCCGACCGCTTGCGCTGGCGCAGAAAGGACCATTGCCAGAGGGTCAAAGCTAGAACTATCCCTAGAGCGCCGACGCCCCATGCAACCCAGCGTTCACGCTCCGCGGTCTCCATCAACTCGTAGCTCATCCACGAATTGTCCAGTCCGTAATACGAGTACTTGGCCATCGTGGAGGCCAGCGTCCCGTCTCGAAACAGATTGCCGATTTCCGCGCGGAGCTTATCGGCAGCGCCCGCGGCCTCGAAGGTGGAACCGATTCCAAGCTGGACGGTCAACTCGGGGAGCACCCTGGAGCGGAGTGGCACCGAAGCACACTCGGCAGGTTTGTCCCGTAATTCGGTCAGCGCCGCGCGGTCCTCCATGAACCCCGCGGAAACAGTGCCCTTGCACAATTCCTTTACGACAAGCCTCATTTCCGGCAACTGAACCAACTGAGCTGTCGGAAATTCCTGGCCCACCAGGCGAACGTGAAGCGGTATCTTGAAAATTGCGATTCGGCCAGTAAAGCTGCGGCCCAAGGGCTCAGAATCGGCTCGCATCAGCAGCGAGTGGCTGGTGTGCAGCCATGGGCGGCTGATGTGAACTCGTTTCCGGCGCTCGGGCAGGTCGGCCATGATGGGCCAAAGGTCCACCAGGCCGCGCTGAAACGCCTCATCGGAACTCGTCCCCGTCTCGACCCACTGCAGCGACAGGCCGGCGCGCTTCGCTGCTTCGTTTACGGTCTCCACCGCGAGCCCGGAGGGGCCGTTGTCGGTCCGGATCTGGACCGGTGGAACATCCTCGAAACCGATGCGCAAAGTGCGTTGGGGGATTGGTGGTGTGCGGATCGCGAAGTACCAAAACGTCAGGATGGAGGCGAGACCGCTAGCAACGACGACCAAGGCTGCTCGCCTTGGCGCAGGCGAATTCAACAGCAATCCCTCCAACTGCCGGGTACAGCGTCCAGCGATATCCTCCAGATCCGTGCTGACGGTCTTTTGGGAGTATACAACAGAGCCGCGCTCCGGCGTTTCTCACGTGTGGCCATCGCCAAAGCTCTTTCCGGCGCGTTCGATCATGGCGACAGCGACGCTGGCCGACACCGTCGGTTACGTTTTGGGTCCGGAACCACGATCTATTTCGCAACGGCGTCTGGCGAACCGTCTTGGCCTTACGGCACCCTTGTCTTATGAACTGCGTCGATTGCCGGTTGCAGGTTTTGGACGATTTGGGCTTCGATCAGATGAGGACCCTTGGTGCTCATCGCGGCTGCAAACTGCTGATGGAACTCCTCTGCCGTGCTTGCCCGGGTGGCCGGCATGCCCTGTCCCTCGGCAATCTTGACCCAGTCCAGCGAGGGATTGTCGAGGTGCATCATCGAGAGCATTTTTTGGTTGGGGTCGCCCTCGCGGACTCGTGCCAATTCGATATTCAGGATCCCGTAACTTTCGTTCTTGACCAGGACGACGGTGATATCGGCTTTCTCCCGAGCCATGCTCCAGAGCGCTTGGACCGAATACATGCCGCTACCGTCGCCCTCGAACACAACGGTCTTCCGATCCGGGCACGCCACTGCGGCTCCCAATCCCACTGGCAATCCCCCGCCGATGGCCCCGCCGCATTCCCCGAACAAATAGTCGTGTGCCCGGGCTCCTTCGGTCCAATGATAAAGTGCCGCTTCCGTCGTGGGCGAATCGGTTACTAAGATTGCGTTCTCCGGCAGCAACAGGCCGATGCTCTGTCCAACCGTATCGTCCGTCAGAACACCTGACGGCGGCGCGACTTCCGCTCGCATCCGGCGTGCGGCAGGTTGGGGTGGGGTCCTGACCGCCTCGGCGAGATCGCCCAGCGCGGACCATATATCGTGGTCCACGGTCGCAAGCGCTGTCACCAGGCAGTCTGGAGGAACTTTGATGACTGGCTTGCCCTTGTAGGCGAAGGTGGTCACCGGCAGAAGCGCGCCTACGAGGATGAGCTGCGCATACTTTTGAAAGAACGGGACCGCTTGCTCGGGCAGATAGGGAACCTTTTCCACCGGAACACGGCCCTCTCCCCGCGCGAGGCGGGACGGAGTGGTTTCGCATAGCAAGTCAGCCCCGGTCTTTGCGGCGATGCACCCGGCGAACTCCAACCCGTCGCCATACGTCGCATGGCTGCCCAGCAGGATTGCCGTCTTCTTGCCGTTGCTCAGCAGCGCAACCACTTCCTGAATGGTCTGTGGCGAGACTTTGGGTGTCTCCATCGGCGGGGCCGGCACCGGCGGTGCGACAGCCGGATCCCAGTGGCAATTGGTGGGAGCAATGACGGTGCAAACCTTCCCGGCGCCGATCCGCGAATACCGTGCAGCCAGAGCGCCCATGACAGCCAGGTCGCTGGCCGATTTAGCCTGGTGAACCCAGTGCGAGACGACGCGTGCCAAGTCTACGAGGTTACCGTTGATCAGCTCATGCTCCGGGAAATTGGGCTGGTGGTAGGTCGCGTTGGCGCCCACCACGTTGACGACCGGCGTGTTGGCCCGACCCGCATTGTGGAGATTGGCGATGCCATTGGCGAAGCCGCTGCCCACATGCAGCAGTGTAAATGCGGGCTTGCCCGCCATGCGGGCATATCCGTCGGCCGCGCCGGTCACCGTTTTCTCTTCGAGACAGAGAATGGCGCGTGTGTCTTTGGTCCGCCCCATCTCATAAACAAGTTGCATCTCGGATGTGCCGGGATTGGCGAAACACGTATCGAGTCCTGCGTCGGTCAGTGCCTTGAATAACGCTTGTGCTCCGTTCACTGTTGTGGTCTCCTCTTGCCTCGTGCAGGATTCATCGGGATGCAGTACCCTGTTTTCAGTCGATCAGAACACGAGCCCCAGCCTCAGACCGAGGACGACGGCATTGTTGATCGGCTTGGGGGCAACCCCTCCCTGGAGGGCGGCAATCAGGTTCTGCGTCTGAGCTCCATGGACGATTTGAAGGTCAGGCGACAGGTGGGCCCATGGCGTGAGCGCGAGGCTGTAATATGCCTCAAGGGTCTTTTCGTTCCGGAGGAATTGCTGAGCGCCCGCCGGTGTCGTCAGTGTGGGGTGGCTGACATCGATGTAGTAGCCTCCGAAGCCGTACGAGTCATTGGGCCGTTTCGCGCCGACGCCCTTGCCGCCAACACCCAGACTGTAGAAATAGTGGATGAAGTTGGGATTGCCGTCCGAGGCTGCGAAGCGGCCGAAGAGACCAAACCCCTTGCCTTCCGTGGGCTCCCACAGATACTGGTCGAAGTTGAAGGAAATCATCCAGGACCCCCCCTTCGTCGCGAGCTGTTGAGTTCCCGGATCGAGACTCAGTCTCTGATCGATTGAAGTCTTTTGCTCGTTGGAGTGCAAGAAGATAACGTCCTGGTGACCGGTCTTTTTTGAAAAATGGCTCCGCCGGCGGGCCTCGATGTAAACGGACAGGTCGTCGTGCGAAAAGGTGGAAAAATCAGCCTTGTAGGCCGAACCTGACGACGCGTATACAAGGGCTTTCACTATGACGTCCGCAGGGTTCTTGGTAGGCAGGACCACCAAACCGGCGCCAACCGGTGTATAAGGGGTGGTGAACAAGGCGGAAGGAACGAGATTGAGCCCAGTGTTCATGAATTGGGTATCGCCTTTAGCGTATTTGCCGTGGGCGAACTCGTTGTCATCGGCTGCCGTGACATTGTACTTGCCCATCGTTACACCAAAGTAGGGTGAGAGGAATTGGGTGAACGTCACCGCAGGAATAGCGCCGCTGCCAACCTTACCGGGTACCGGGAAGACCTGGTTCGTGTTCACCGGAAGGAGGGCGCCGGTATTCAGGTTGGCCCCATTGCCCCAATTCGTTTCTCCCTCGATCGTGAAGAAACCGCCAGGCCAGAGCCCAGCCTTGCCCGTGTCCAAATTAAAATAGAAGTCGCCGCGGCCGCCATATTCAGACGCTGAGTTCAGACCCCCTCTAACCACCCCCACCTCAGTCTGGGTCACAGAGAAATCGAAGGTCATTCCCTTCTTGGCAAGGTCAGTACGCAATCCTCCCCAGTCGCCGGTCATCGTCGCCCGCTTCAGGAAAATGGCGGAGTAGTCTGGTTCGGGTCCTTGGGCGTAGGCGGTTACCACTGCCGTCGCCAGCATGACGAGCAAAACAGGCATCCGGAAGTTAGTCATCGTTTTCGTGATTATCATGGCTATCCTCTTTACATTGCGTCGTGGTTCGCTTCACTCTTCCCCATCGTGATGCTTTCCTGCCGATATTCAGCCTCCCGTCAGACGGCGAGCTGCAGCAGTTTCTTTAAAGAACCTGATTGACGTTTCTTTTGCCGCGGAGACCAACAAACGAACTTGACGATTGCCCTGAATCGCTCGTCAGACGAAGGCCGAGCGGCAAGCGGCGCCAGTGTTTCCGTAATTTGATTCCGGCCTTCGTGAAAACGCCCGTCAGTGGCAGAGCCCCCCATTGAGAACCAGGGGGTTCACCAAACTGGGATTTCCATTCGGGGCCTCCTACCGGGGTTGACGATGTCTTTCGGGCCAGCGAGACTCAATTTTTCTTGAGGAATCCGCTTTCGCTCCGGTCAAATGGCGATCTCTCCTGCCAGCCTCACCGCCGCCGCGGCTCTACAAACGCAGAAAACGAACACAATTCCCGCGGATGGGCAGGGTGGACGCTTGCGGATCTCCCTGATGATCGCGTGGGGTCAAGCGCGTGACGGCAGCTTTAGGGGATTAACTCTTTAAGTGTGGTGGTATAGCGTCTCTAGAGCTTATAACGGCCGGAACTCCAGCGCTTCGAACCAACCTACGGATGGCTCGGATTCCCCGTCGCCTGCCGTGTTTTCACGAAGAGGTCCTGCAGGTCGTCCAGCGCCGCCGCATCGCCCTTCGCCAGCGCCGCAGTCACCTTGTCACGAGACGCTAGGAGACCCTCCAGGGCCTTTCTGTTGGTCGCGTCTTGCGCTTGGTTTGTCATTTCGCGCGCACGGCCAAAGAACTGGCTGCTGGTCTCGGCCGCGAGGCCGAAGTTCTTTTGGATCGCCTGAAAATAGGCCATGCTGATCAGTTCGCGAAGTTGGGATCCGGATTTCTCCTGCAGCGATTGTCGCAGTTCATCTTCCAGCCGGTTCACTTTCAGAAACTGCGGGACGAATCCAATGAGGAATACGGCGACGACTACGACTGCCGCTGCAACGATCTTGTTCTTCATCTGCACCCCATGGACGCTCCGAACCGCCGGGCCGATCCTGCCGTGAACTTCAATCGCGGGGCCAAGCCGACTCCCGGCGATCGGAAGAAAGCGCCCCTTCTCATTGAAATCTGCCGGGGCAAACGATGAAGACTCCTGGCAGGAGACTCAAAATATCTTCGGAGGCTCACGCCCAGGTGTCATGGCGGCTCCAAAGTGCCAAAGGGCATCGGACGCCAGTCTCGGTACACTTCTTTCCCCGTGATGCCGCTGACAGGAGTTCGGCTGGATTTCCAGGACGGCTCCGCGCCGCCACTCTTTAGGCATTTCGGACGTGGGGGGAGAGGAATGTTTTGAGCCCGCTGGTGGAGTGAAGCATCAGGTTTGATCCTGAACGGTATTCCTCATGACACGCCGAACAGTCTGGCTCGTCCTGCTGTGTGCGCTTCACGCAGCCGGGCAAGGCCCCGACTCAATCCATGCCGGAGGTACGGACCCCCGCCTCCCGCAGCCCGAGTCTCGGGCGGACGCTCTCTCGGGCGGCCCACAATTCACCGCGCAGGATTCGGAAGAGGTGAAACACCGCCAGTTCACGACGCCCGGCGTCCCGCAAACTCTGGAGAGATTCACCAGTTACAAGGGAGAATACTTCTCGATCCGGTTTGGCCTCGCCGTGATTGCTGACTACAACGCCTTCTTTCAGGATGCGGACAGCAAGAAACAGGTGGGACGACAGATCGATCAATGGGATGACCGCTCCGTGCGCTTTATGCTTTCTGGAGATATGGGGCCGAGTTCGTACAAGGTGCATTATTTTGCATCTTATGCCTGGAATGGCTTTGACGCTCCGGAGAACAAGAAGAAAACCTGGGACTTTTCCGATCTGAATGTGACTTTCCCCGCCTGGAAGCTGGGCGCGGTTACGGTCGGCAAGAACAAGGAGTCATTTGTCTACGAAATGGCCGGCGACGCCGCGTTTCTCCCTTCACTGGAGCGTGTCCTCAACCCGTTCTTCACAACGCGGAATATGGGCGTCACTCTCAGCAATCAGGCTTTCGACAAACGGATGACTTATTCCGGCGGTTGGGCCAACGACTGGTGGATCACGGGGCAGAATTTCGATGGCTCCAGCAACCACTACACAAGCCGGCTTACCGGACTGATTTCGACTAACCAGGAGGGCTCCCGGTATCTGCACGCGGGTGTGAGTGGACGGTACACCGGAGCGGTCAACGGAGCGATCGAGCTCAAGGGCAGGCCCGAATCGGCTGTGTCCACCTATTACGTCGATACAGGCAAAATTGCAGCGTCGAATCAGAAGGAACTGGCGCTTGAAACTCTGTGGACCCGTGACGGCTATGCGGTTCTGGCCGAGTACGTTCGCTCGTGGGTAAATGCAACCCATGTGGCCAACCCCTCGTTCTATGGATTCTATATCACGGGCTCCTGGATGATTACGGGCGAGCACCGGCCATACGATCGTAACGTCGGCTTCGCCCGCCGGCCGATCCCACAACATCACGCGGGCGCCGTGGAACTGATCGCCCGATACTCGCACCTGGACCTGGACGACAAGTCCGTTCACGGCGGGCTGCTGGACAAAGGTGTTCTTGGGGTGAACTGGTACCTGAATCGTTATTGGAAAATGGGGGTGGACGGCGGTCTTGCCGATCTCAACCGGAGCGGCCTCAACGGCCTGACCTCCATCCTACAGACGCGCCTGCAGTTTGTCCATTGAAGACCGGCTGGGCCGCGACAAGATCGATGACACGCAGGGGTTGAACTGATGGACGCGGCAAATCATCACTGAGGCAATCATCGCGACGCAGTGGTGCTGCGGGAATCCTTCGCAGGCTTCGGAGCGAATCGGGACATCACACCGGACCACGCCAGAAAGAGGTCCCGCGGCGTGCAGATGGTGTATTCGATCCCATGCCAGAACCGAACGACGGAACTCAGCAGGTCGCGCCAGGGATTGGTTTGGGCATCGAGGCTGTAGTTCAGGTAGAATACGGGGCAAGCTGGATCCGGTAGCTGCTTCAGGAAACCTCGCAGTGAGCTTTCATCAGGCTCGCTCCGGGGTCCAACAATCAGCAAAAGATCCGGTTTCTGGCCGTCCATTTCTTCGGTCAACAGATTGGTCAGGAAGCGGGTTCCACCTTGTTTGTCGGCCAGAGCCTGGATGGGCATGGTACCGAGATGCAGATCCTTGAGTGCAGTGCCAAGGGCAGGAAATGGGATGCCATCAGCGTCTTTTTCGCGGAATATCACAGCTCGCCTGTCGATATTGAAGACCGTGATGGAGAATCTTGCGAACCGTGGTTCACGGGCAATGTGCCGCAGAATAGCAACGATCGCCTCCGTTTCGGCGGGCCCCATCGCCGCGGCTCCAACTGATTGCGAAGTCGCATGGAGCAGCACCTGAACGGTGAGAGGCCGCTCGCCGTTTCGTTGTACCCGCCCTTCTTCCCGGAAGAGATCCTTGGTAAGCGGCCCGACCGTGCCAGGGGCGGCATGCAGAGTGACGTCCCGGTCCTTGCCTCGTCTTAGAGTGGAGACTTGCCAGAAAGAGGCGCAAAAGTGTTCCGCCCGATCCCGCATCAGCCATGCGATCTGGTAAATGCCCTCACCCAAGACAATCGTTCCCTGCATGGATACGTCGCCTCGCGCACTGTCTTCTATGGGTGGAACGGTCCACTTTTGGGAGAAATAGACTGAATCCTCTCTACCCTCTGGCGTCACCTGAAGGATCGAAGTCAGAGTGTCCCCGCTACCCGCCAACGCCTGGAACGGGATTGTAATCTGGTACCCCGCATGATAGCTAAGATCGTATTCGAGTGTGGGGCTTGTCGGTTTCACCTCACATGGCAGGTCTGTTCGCGGCTGGCGGCCTTCGAGAATGGCGGCGTCGGAGGGTAGTAATCGTATGGGTTCGCCTGGACGCGAAGGTCGCATCAGAAGCTGGCCGGGCGCCAAACTGAAACCAAACAACATTAGGCATGAGACCTTGCTAAGTGTCATAGGGCTCCTTTGCGTGTACTCCTGATGAGAAAGCTCGTATCCGCGGCTCATGATTTTGCGTGAAGAAAGTCGCCCTATTTCGGAGCGCCTGTTGGCACCGGATCCAACTTACTCCGTGCCTTTGTCACGGTGAGCGTCTGGAGCATATGTTGAGCATCAGAACGGGTCGATCACCGTGACCGATTCGCAACAGCGGATCAGAATTGGAATGTATCCCGGTGGTTTTCCCGAGTAATAGGATCGATTGGCTGATTCAGCCCACTCAAACTCGATGCTCAGATATTGAGTGAGGTGGCGAATTAGATACACTTGTTGTTATCAGAAGCCAGTAAGGCGAAGCCAGGCCTCAACTGCAAATCCCATCACTACGCCGAAGCAGGCAGCTAGGGTCCAAGCTTTTTCGGAACCACGGTCCAGGAATTCAATAAACCGGATCGATCTTGGATTTTTGTCGTTCATCGCAGCAACAACCCCAATCTAATAGTTATTCGGTGTCTTTGTGGTAGACCGCCAATCGCGGCTCGATGACTGCGTTTCGCCAGGTGATTGCCGGCCCTGAACGCTCTTCCGAACCCCCTCCGAAGGGAACCAGATACCGGTTGTTCTGGAAGTCGAACACCATAACTCCACTCGACCTGACCGCACGGGCCTCAAGAAAAACGATTAACTACTTCGCAAGGCGCAGCATCGGTGCCGGCCCGATGGCAGTCTCTTGCGACTCCGGCAGTTCGAGCCGGCTACGAAGCACTTTTGATGCGTGTCAGTTTTTCTCGAAGGCGAACACACAATTCCAATCGCTCTTCATGCTGACGAGTGTCCAGCCACGCTTTGGAGCTTCATCCAGGCCGCGGTCCAGTTTGCCGGAGGAGGACTTGCGGTCGTAGGAGAACTCGCGCTCGGCGTCGTCGTGGTGGACGATCAGGCCGAAACGCGGCCCTGGGCCCGCTGTGACCCACTGGAGCATCGCAAAATCGCCATCCGAGTTGCCGAATGCGGCGATGGGACGGCGCCCGATGTACTTCTGGATGCCTACTGGCTTGCCTTCGCGATCGTCAATGAAGTCCAGCTTGGGCTGTCGGACCAACACGGGCTGACCTTCCTGAATTTCGAATTTCGTCACGATGCTGCTGCCCACCACTTGTTCGGGAGGAACACGGTAGCTTTTTTCGCTGAAGGCACGCACAAACTCCACACCGCCTCCTGAGACGATATAGGTCTTGAACCCGTTCGCCCGGAGAAAGTCCAGCAGTTCCACCATCGGTTGATACACCAGATCGGTATAGGGCCGGTTGAATTTCGGATGCCGGGCCGTGGCAAGCCAGTCTTTCGCGATCCGGTCGAATTCTTCCGTAGTGATGCCTGCGTGTGCGGCCATCGCCATCTCCATGATGCCAGCGTCGCCGGCCGCGGCCAGAGTCTCCATGTCGTTCTCCAGCACGGCCCGGAACGGCTGTCTGCTCTTCCACTCAGGATGCTGAGGCGCCAGCGCGCGGACCTGGTCAAAGACAAACTGCACCTGGTTATAGAGGGGCTGTTCCGACCAGAGAGTTCCGTCGTTGTCGAAAACCGCGATCCTTTCGGCGACCGGCACAAAGTCGGGGCCGCCTTCGGTGGTTACGCGCTGCACGAAACTGACTATGGACTTTTTCGCCCCACCATCGTTCCAGGAAGCCAGGGGCTCCGTCGCCGGGCTCCGCCAGAGCTCCTTTGAGGCGGTGCCGAAGTTCCCCAACTGGAAGATCGCAACATCTTTCGGCGTGAATGAAAAGGCCTCGAATGGCTCGGCCTTCAATTGTTTGCCGAAGGCTTCCGTGGTGACTCCCACGGTGATGTGCGGCATGTAGTTCGCCCCGGTCGATTTGGGCACGAATGCCGCGACATAACCCACAATGTCGGCATTGGGCGGCGTATCGATAAAGGCTGCCGCCGTTCCTCCGCTCACCGAGAAGGGCGACACCGCGTCCACAACCTTCTGTTCCAGGCGCACCAACTGAGGCGTGCGTTCGATGATCACGGCGTTGAGGGCGACGCCGTCCCAAAGTTCGGATGCCAGGGATTTCGCCGTCAATTGCATTGAGCCGAGAGGTTCCGCGGCGAGAACTTTCGTGATTGCAGCAGTCACCGCATCGAAGTCTTTCTCCCGCACGAAGCGCTGTACCAGCGTGACGTGCGGTGCGTGGGTGGCGTCCAGGGAATAGCCCTCGGGGTAGTTGGCCCGCAGCCGGGCATTGATCGCGTTGGCGCGCGCCACGCCGGTCTGATCCGGTTGCAAAAGCACGTCAATCGCGATGATCTTGTCGCCCCCTGCCCCGGCAGTTTGTTGTTGGCCTGCTGCCGGCAGCGCGGCGGCTATGCTTAGCAGAAGACCTAATGCGGCGCGTCTGGTTTGCATTCTCATTCGTATACTCCTGTAGAACTGATATCTGGCCACCCTTGATCCGGGGTCGACGAGCCGCCGTCCCGAGGCTTCCCCGACCCTTCGTGAGCCAAGTCGCGAGACTAAGCCTTTTTCGGCCATTGCCACTTAATGCCCATATACAACTGAAGAACGGGTTGTCCCGCTCCTTTGTGATAGACCGTGAATTGCGGCTCGATGAATGCGTTGACCATGTGGTTCCCGGCCCTGAACGCTCTGCCGAACCCGGCTCCAAAAGGAACCAGATACCGGTTGTTCTGGAAGTCGAACACCATGACTCCACTCGACCTGACGTAGAAACCGCCGCCGATACTGTAAGTGGCGAAAGGCTGCATGGTAGACACCTGGGTCTTTGTCCGGTCTTGGTTGCCGGCAAATGAGTGCTGCCAGGTCGCGAGCACACCTGCTATGGACCCGCCACCGAGCGGGAAGATCCCCACGGCGGCGGCGCCTCCCTGCCACTTGCCTGAACCGAGCGCAGTGTTGGTAGCCGTCGGGGCCACGAAAAGAGGACCTACGGCGTATTCATTCCGCGACCCCTCCTTCGAGATTATGATCGCGTCAAAGATAGCGAAATCTCCCAGCCCCGATTTGTATTGCCCCCCCGACACAGGCGTGGTCTGAACGGGTAAGGTTGCCCGGATGATCTGCCGCCCGGAGACAATCACCGCGCGCAGATCCAGGGTGTTCGCATTTACGCCCGAAACACCGTAGAGGGTCGGGTCGTAGTAGTTCTCGAAAGTCACAGCGGTCACGTCAGCCAGCGGATTGTTTAACCGCGCCACATCCGCTGCGGAAACCGCCCCGGATGCGGGGGGGGCCGGCTTTACTGGCTCGACTGCTGGCGACCCGGCTGCAGCTGAAGGCGTCCCGGCTGCGGCTGAGTCGGCGGCGGGCGCTTTTGCTACTGGCTCCTGCGCGACCAGCACGAGCGCCGTTGAAAAGGCGGCGAGCACCGCCAAACAACACCTCGAAATTCTCGACGATATCATTTTCGACTCCTGTTCAGCCGGTAAATTCCGTGCTGCGGCGATTGAGGATGCCTTTCGGCCCTGTAAGTCTCATTTTCTTTTGGGGCCGGCTCGCGCCGAACATGCGCACGGCGGGCGGCTGGCCGCGGCCGCACACCCCTCTCGCGCGTGATGGCCAGTGACTTCCAGCCCGTTACTGCCTGGCTTTTGTGGAGTAGAAACGCATTCGCCCGCGACGCGCGAGATGAGAAGCCCACCTTACCCAAGGCCAAGGTTCCAGAGGGTAAGAACCCTGGGAATCCCACTGACGAGTACGGCCGGGGTGGAATCTCTCGCCACCGACTATCACCTCAACGAAAGCGTCGAGATGATCGACTGGCTCAGCGCATAGAAATCGCGCCTTGGCAGCACGACGTGACCTGGATCCGCTCCCAACGAGTCTGTGGTTCTGCCCTACTGCCCCGGAGCGAAATGGACGCGCCGGTTCTTCTGCCAGCAGGCCTCGTTCTCTTCGGTGCACTGGGGACGCTCTTTGCCGTAGCTGACAATCGTTACCCGACCGGCGGAGACGCCTAGCTGCTGCACGAAGTTTTTGGCTGAATTGGCGCGGCGGTCGCCCAGGCCCAAGTTGTACTCCGCGCTGCCGCGTTCGTCGCAATGTCCTTCGAGCACGATGGACGCGTTGGGGAAATCGTTGAGGATCGCCTTGAGCGCGGCGGCGTCCCTGGTGAGAACGTCGATGGCGTCCGAGCTGAGGTCCACCTTGTCGTAATCAAAGTAGGTGTCCTGGACTTCGGCGGAGAGCCGCTCATCGAGCGCGTCGGTGCGGGCTGGCAGCGGCGGAGGAGGAGGTGGCGGCGGCGAAGAAACGTTGATGACAGCGGTGGTGGTGCCGGTGCCGCCGGGGCCGGTAGCGGTCAGCGTGTATGTGATGGAATCGCTTGGGCTGACGCGGCTGTTGCCGACGGCCTGTACGCTTCCGATGCCTTGATCGATGGACACGCTGGTCACGTTGCCGGTGACCACCCAGCGCAGCGTCGAGGACTGGCCGCGTTGGATGCTGGTGGGCTCCGCCGTAAACTGCGACACGGAGGGAGCCGCGGGAGGCGGCGGCGGAACCGGAGGAGGCGCCTGGGCTGGCAGGGAAGGGGGTGTGGGAGGCGCGACCTTCTTCTTACAGCCTGCGGCGAACATCGCCAGCGTCAGCGCCAACACGACGGCAGTCAACTCTCGTTTACTCAGCATGAAGGTCCTCTCGAACTCGTGTTACATAGCCAACACCGCGGTAGAGCTCACCGCCGGTGGGAGCCATCGGCTTGACGTTCTTCGCGCCGCCAGCCACGGACGAGGCTCCAGGGCGAGAGCCCTGACCGCAGGAATCGATGTGAAACCGGGTGGGTAGGGCTTCGGGACTTTAGTCCCCCCTGGTTCTATGGCGACTGAAGTCCGCCGCAGACTAAGTCCACCCCACAGGAAATCTTCCATTTGCTCAAAGGACTGTGGTCCCGGTCCTTGGACACAGCTCCGCGACCTCGATCATCCTGCTGAAGACGACGATTTGTGGGACTTCCCGTTGGCCAGTGTTTCCCGGATCTGCAGCAACTCGGCGTGCCGTTCCGGAGTCACGGTGGGGTATTTCAACTTAAGCCGTTCCAATACTCGGCAGACCGCTTCGGAAACAGCCAGGCGGGCAAACCACTTGTGGTCTGCCGGGATGACGAACCACGGTGCGACTTCGGTGCTGGTGTGATTGAGCACCTCCTCGAAGGCCGCCTGGTACTCGTCCCAGTGCGCGCGCTCCTGGCAGTCGGACATGGAAAACTTCCAGTTCTTATCCGGGTCATCAATGCGCGCCAAAAACCGTTTCCGCTGCTCCTCCTTCGAGACGTTGAGGAAGATCTTCACCGGGACGATACCGTTGTGGAACAAGTGCTCTTCGAAATGGTTGACTTCGCGGAATCGCTGCTTCCACACGTCCCCGTCGGCGACGGCGGAAGGGATCCTCTGCTTAGCCAGGATCTCCGGATGAACACGGACCACAAGCATCTCTTCGTAGTAAGAGCGATTGAAGATCCCGATCATGCCTCGCTCCGGCAGCGCTTTTGTCGCGCGCCAGAGGTAATCGTGGCTCAACTCTTCGGCGGAAGGCGCCTTAAAGCTCGACACGTGACAACCCTGCGGATTCACACCCGACATCACGTGGCGGATGGCCCCGTCTTTGCCCGCGGCATCCATCGCCTGCAGGATGATGAGCAGCGCGTACTCGTTCTGGGCGTACAGCCTCTCCTGAAGGTCGCACAAGCGTTCGATGTTGGCACTTACCGTACCTGTGGCGCCTGCCTTGTTTTCATAGCCGCCGGTGAAGGCGGGGTCGAAGTCCTTCTTGAGGGAGATTTTGCTTCCCGGCTCGGCCATAATCTCCTTGAGCCGGAATTCGATCTTCTCTTTATCACCAACCTTAATAGTGACTTTTTCTTTGGGATCCAGTTTCCATTCTAGTGACACAAGTTTTCTCCAGTTCTGATCGACTTCTCCGCCACGCAACCGATCGCTGGTAAAACAGCGTCAGTCCAGTGGATTACTCGTTTCCAGCCGACGCCGGGGCCGCAGCGCTGAGTTGAATTACGGCCGCCGCCGCGTTGAAACGCACCACCTCCTCGTCGTCATCGAGAAGCGGTGTGATCACTTTGAGAGCAGCCGGGTCGTTCTGGCGTGCAAGGGCGCCAATCACCGCCGCGCGGACGAGCCACTTCTCGTCCTTCGTGGCATCCATCAGTGCCTTGCGTGACTTGGGGTCCGGATCGCCGATCAGTTTTGTCGCAGCGGCGGCCCGCACCGGCGAGACGTTATCCGCCTTGAGCATCTTCACGACACCGTAGCTGATGCCACCGAACGGGATGAAACCGATGCCGAACTCCACGCCCATCTGGCCGAGGGCTTTGGGGTCTTTGAGCATCTTTAACTGCGAATCCACCAGGTTGTCACCACTCTTCCTCTGGCCCGTGAGGACCGCGTAGTACACGTCGTAGGCGGTCGGATCCCCCAGTACAAAGAGCGCATTGGCTGCGGCAAAGACCACGCTAGTCTCCTTATCCTTGAGCGCGGCCTTCAGTTTCGGCGCTGACTCTTTGGCGCCCATGATGCCCAGGACCCTGGCCGCGGTGGCACGCACCTCTTCCTCGTCGTCGGAGAGGGCGGTTTCCGCCAGCGTTCGGGCCCGAGCGTTGCCCGTGATCAGACCCAGCGCGTGGATGGCCTTCCCTCGATTATCATCGCTCTTACCCTTGGCGGCTTCGGACAGGATAGTCCAGGCTTTGTCGACCGGCGTTTGCGCGTTGATGCAAGCGGCGCACGCCAGGAACATCACAAATCTCATCGTTGTCATTGTCGTTTCTCCCAAGCATAATCGCGAAACCGCTGGAGACCTTCGTCGGTGGCTTTGAACCATACGTGGTCCATTCACTTTGGTGTTCCCCGGTCTCGTATCTGGCCGGAACTTCCACCCGAGCCTCCGGCCACGGCTTACGATGCGTGTGGATCGCGCGAGTCTCACTTTTTTTCTGAGAGGCCGCCGCACCCGTCCCGGCCGGCAGACCCAGCGCCCGATTCGCCGCGAGGGTGTGCTAATGTTGCAGCAGCCGTGCAGCCCATCTGCCCATGCGGTGAGTCTCAGGCTCCGGCGCCGGGATCCCGATGGAGCGTAGTAACGCCTCGGACTTCGGAGGCAGTGCCGCTATCAGCCGTGCCCCTGACTCGCGCATGCGAGACAGCAATTCCACACCCGCCGCATCCGCGTCCGTGACCCCGGAGATATCCACGACAATCTCTTTTTGGGAAGCGACGGATGACGAGGTGTTCCACGACTGTTCGAGATCCTGAACAGACATGCCGCTCAGGCTTCCCCGGAGCACAAACCGGAACATCGTGGCGCTATCGTGCTGGTACATTTCCATTGATGTCAATCAGGTGCGGGCCTTCATACCGGGCGAATCGACACGGAGTCAATCCCCCGAACCCGCCGTTAGCCTCGGGTGCCCGGTCCACTTGGAAGTTAGAGCATGGTGTTCGATCTCGGCGATCTCCTGGCACCGAATACAATGCGGCGTCCACGGGACGGAGTCCAGACGGACCACTGCGATTTCCGCGCCACAGCGAACACACACGCCGTACTCGTCATGGTCGATCCGTGTCAGGGCGTCGGCTATCTGCCGTATCAGAGTGGAGCGTCTCTCCAAGTCCGCCGTCGCCATCTCGCGGTCCAAGGCCAGCCTGCAGTCATCGATCTCGTCGGCAGTGCGGATTGCGTGTATGTAGTCGTAGCTGAACGCTTCAGCATACAACTCTCGACGTTTCCTTTCCAGGATTCGTCTAAATCTCTTGAATGCGGGCATCATAAGTGTCTCCCAGCCGGCCTGAAAGGTGCGGCTGCGCCGCTAGTTCCTCCGGCGATCTTGCGGACTGATTCCGGATAGCACGAAGCACGCGAGAACAAGACATGCAATCAGCGCCACAGCCACCACGAGTAACCTCCACTGCCTCGACTGAGTCGAGTCGGATAGATGCAATTCGGAAACCGTAGCCCTCCCCGGGTTGCTGCACCCATGCAGCAGGCTACACGTCTTCCAGTCCGGGATTTCCGTTTTGCTTTCTCCGCATCTCTGATGGCCTTCGTTCCCGAGAGTTGCATTTTCTTTTTTGGGGATCCGCCGCGCATACGGGATGGCTGTATGTTTCTGGCGAAGCGTCTCGTCACCACCCAGCAATTGCCATCGGGCAGCGAACCGGCGGGGATACCGGAGCGGGCATTACTCGCGGACGCTGGTGACGCGGGTAGGAAAACTGGAGTTGCGGGTGCCGCAGGATCGGCAGGGACACTTTCGCACAGAGGTGTTCGAGCGGTATCAGCGGACCGAAAAGGCTTTGGTGGGGGCACTGGCCGAGATGTACGTGCACGGGGCATCGACGCGCAAGGTCAAGGCCATCACCGAGGAGTTGTGCGGGCACGAGTTTTCCTCGGCCACGGTAAGCCGCATCAAGGAGAGTCTGGAAGGGGAGTTGGCGAAGTTTGCGGAACGCCGGCTGGAGGAGGAGTATCCGTATCTGGTGCTGGATGCGCGTTACGAGAAGGTGCGGGGAGACGGGGTCATCCGAAGCCAGGCGGTACAGGTGGCGATCGGGATTAACCGGGAGGGGCGTCGGTGCGTGCTGGCGGTGGGATTGGGGAACCGCGAGAGCACGACCAGTTGGCGGGAGTTCTTGTTGGCCCTCAAGCAGCGTGGGTTGCGCGGTGTGGAGTTGGTGGTCAGCGACGATCACGAGGGTCTGAAGAACGCGATCCGGGAGGTGCTGCCGGAAGCGGCGTGGCAGCGGTGTTTACGTGCACTTTCTGCGCAATGCGCTGGACCATCTGCCGCGGAAAGCCAATGACGATTGCCTGGTGGAATTGCGCTGGCTGTATGACCGTCACGATATCGAACAGGCGCGCGAGGATTTGGGCAAGTGGCTGAACAAGTGGCAGGGGAAATACGCGAAGTTATGCGATTGGGTAGAAGCCAACATCGAAGAGACGTTCACGTTTTACCGGCTGCCGTCGGAGCACCACAAACACCTGAAATCCACCAACATGCTGGAGCGGATCAACGAGGAGATCAAGCGGCGGACTTTGGTGGTGCGGATATTTCCGAACGCGGCCAGTTGTCTGCGGCTGGTACGGGCATTGGCCGCGGAGATCCATGAGGAGTGGATCCAGGGCACACGCTACTTGAACATGGATCTGCTGGAAGAGCATCAGCGGAACAGTTGCGGGAGGCGGGCTCAAGCAGCCTGACGAAGTTCCTGGCGAGTTGGATTGAGTTCGCCTCCATCAAGCAGGCTGTGCCGCTGATGAGGGTGCTGGAGCGGTATCGGATTGGCGGTCTGCGACGCAGTGGGAAAGATCAATAGCGTGGGCGTTGCCTACTGCATGGCGGCGAGGGACAGGATACGTTGTCAATGCGGCCCGGCAGTGGTTTCACTGCTTCAGCTGCGACGCTGGCGGCACGGTGCTGGACTTGGTGGCCGCCATGGAACGCTGCGGGGTGCGTGAGGCGGCGCAGAAACTGGTGACTGGTTGGAATCCGGCGGCCATGGATTCGCGCCAGACGAACAACCGGCGCGCCTCCTGCAGGCAGCCAACGGTTACGGAAAAAAGCAAGAGCCTGCGGCCGTTGGGCTTTCGCCAGCGCGGCGTGGATGGCGCGCATCCGTATCTCACCGCCAGGGGGATCTCGGCGCAAACCGCGACCGAATACGGGATCGGTTTCTATGCTGGACCGGGACTGGCGTCTGGTGATTCCCATTCACGACGAGGCTGGCGAATTGGTGGCCTACTGCGGTCGATCGCCGGGCGGAGCGGAGCCGCGCTATAAATTCCCCGCGGGGTTTCCCAAATCGCAGGTGCTGTTCAATCTGCATCGTGCAGCGGCCGGCGGAACAGAAACGGTGATTGTGGTCGAAGGATTTTTCGACTGCCTCAGAGTGCATCAAGCGGGCTTCTCCGCCGTGGTCGCTCTAATGGGGTCAGCATTATACGAGCGGCAGCGATGGCTGCTGAGCGAACGTTTTCGAAAGATCGTCCTGATGCTGGACGGCGATCCAACCGGCCGCCGGGCCAGTGCGACCGTCGCCGCCCGCTTGGCCGGCTGCTCTCTGGTGAGGGTCATCGAGCTCGCCGCTGGGCTACAGCCGGGCCAACTCTCCGAGCAGGCCATCCGGCAGATCCTGACGAAGGAAGGAGGGGAATCGAAGAACTGCTGAATCTCTAAAGCCCTCACTCAGACAGTGGCGCGGCACAAGGTCGCGCCGATGCATGGAGGAAAGGTTTGCCCGCCTGAAGGGCGACCCCAGGAGCTCGGAAACATCATTGGCCCATTTTGCAGAACTTGACAAGCACAACTTCCGCCCGCCGGAAGAATCGTCTCCAGGCCATTGCATTCCCTCCGCCCCTGGTTTATTCACTCTCCACCCGATTATCGACCGGAAGGTTCACTGCCTAATACGTGACCGGCGGTGGTTCGCCGTTGGCTTGAGGTGGGATCCTTCAGAGTTTCTGGCTGCCCGCCTGCGGCCTTAGCACCCAATCAGCCAGGTCTTCCATCCGGTCCACGAGCAGGTCCGGAGCGGGATCCTTCAGGGTCTCGGGCTGAAAACCGTACGTCACGCCGCAGCATGCGATGCCCGCGTTGCGCGCCGTGTTGACGTCCACGGAGCTGTCCCCCACCATCATGCTGTCTTCGCGCCGCGCGCCCGCCTCGTTCCGTAGCGTCTCAACCCCGATCGGGTGCGGTTTCTTGAACTCGAAGCTGTTGCCGCCGTAGACCTGGAAAAACCGGTCGCCAACGCCCAGGCCGGTGAGGATGGCGCGGCTCACACGCACCGGCTTGTTCGTCAATACCGCCAGGCGCCTGCCGGCCGCCCGCAGCCGGTCCAGCGCCTCTCTCACGCCCGGGTAGAGCACCGTGCAATCCAGGGCGTGATCGCGATAATACTCCAGAAAATACTCCAGCGCCTCCTGGACTTCCGCTTCCGTCGCCTGTTCGCCCAGTGCCCGGCGGATCAACACCGGCGCGCCGTTGCCGACGTAGGAATACACGCGCTCGTTGTCGAGGGTGGTCATGCCCATGTGGGTGCGGGTGGCGTTAACCGCGTTGGCGAGGTCCAGCCTTGAATCGATCAGGGTGCCGTCGAGATCAAAGATCAGCAGATCCATCGTCAGGCCGCGCCGGACTTCGGCTTCCGCGCGCGGCGCTCGCGGCCCGCGGGCTTGGGACGTGGGCGCGCCCGGCCGTTTCCGATTCCGTACTCCACCATCTTCCTCTGCAGCGTATTGCGATGGATGCCCAACTGCTTACTGGACATGCACTGATTGCCGTCGTTCTTTTCCAGGGAGAGCCGGATCATGCTCTTTTCCAGAATCTCGATGGCCTCCGGCAGAAAGATGTTTCCTTTGAGAAGCTGCTCCACCAGGAGATCAAATGGCTCTTTCATGCCCATCTCCTTCCCCTTTCGGCGCACCTGGAAGCCCCTTCTGCAGGGCATTTTGCCACGCCGCCTTGACTTGGGCGTACGTCTTCCGGTAGCCTTCGCGCAATTCGTACGGAGCCATCGCCACGAAAAAACGCGCTCCCTCCACGGCATAGGGTGCGATTCGCGAATTCACCACCGAGTCCGGAGGACGATCCCCCGGCGAGAACGCCATGATCCCCATCAACAGCGCTACCGCCACCAGGGTTCCCCGCACCAATCCGAAAGCCGCGCCCAGAACGTGGTCTACAAACGAAAGACCGGTTACCCGCAGAAACCTCCCGACCACGTGGCTCACGATGCTGCCGAGCAGAATCACCCCGAAAAACACCAGAAAAAACCCGGCCAGGTTTGCAACCGCCGGGGAACTCACATAGGGTAGCACCAGTGTGCCCGCGGCGCCATAAAACCAGATTCCGAGAATCAGAGCGGCAACTACCGCAACCAGGCCGATCACCTCGCGTGACAGGCCTTTGCGAAAGCTGGTCAATACCGACACCGCGATGACCAGCAGCAGGACCGCGTCAAGCCCGTTCATAATTCATGGCCGGTGAGTGCGCGGTATGCCTGACGGTATTTTTCGCCGGTCTTCTCGGCCACCTCCGCCGGCAATCCCGGCGCCGGCGGCTGCTTGTTCCAGTGGATCGACTCCAGATAGTCGCGCACGAACTGCTTGTCGTAGGAGACCTGCGGTCCGCCGGGACTGTACGACTCCGCCGGCCAGAAGCGCGAGGAATCCGGGGTCAGAACCTCATCGCCCAACACCAGCTCGTCTCCGGCGAACCCGAATTCGAACTTGGTATCCGCGATGATGATGCCGCGGGTGAGCGCATACTCGGCAGCCCGCGTGTACAGCGCGAGGGTGAGGTCCCGTACCTTGTTTGCGAGATCTTCACCGATCAGCGAGCTTGCCTGCTGGAAGGAGATGTTCTCGTCGTGGCCGGTTTGCGCCTTGGTGGCAGGAGTGAAGATCGGCTCGGGAAGCCGTTCGCTTTCGCGCAGCCCTCGCGGCAGCGGGATTCCGCACACCGTTCCCTGTTCCCGGTACTCCTTCCAGCCGGAGCCCGAGATATAACCGCGGGCAACGCATTCGATCTCGATCATCCGCGCGCGCTTCACCAGCATCGAGCGTCCCTCGAGCTGGTCCCGATACCGCAGCAGGGGAGACGGGTAATCCGCGATCCTCCCACTGAGGAAATGATTCGGCGTGAGATCTTTCAGGAAGTCGAACCAGAAAATCGAAAGTTGCGTGAGCACGCGTCCTTTGTCGGGAATGCCCGTGCCCAATACGTAGTCGAATGCAGAGATTCGATCTGTAGCCACGATCAACAGGCGATCGTCGATACGGTACACATCGCGTACTTTGCCGCGAGCATGGCGCTCGACACCGGCCAGATCGGTTTCGAGAATCACTGGATTGCTGATGGAGGTCACGATGCCTTCGGATTTAATCGGGGGAGTAATTCAAATGATAACCCGCCGCGCGGTTTTGTCAATGACGATTCATCGGGCTCTGGAGCCCCACAGGCCGGTGTTGTACTGGGAATCAGCGGTACCATCGTCCCGTGCATCCCGCGCCGCGGCAAACGCGTGTATCCTGGCTAAAGAATCCTGGTGCGCCCGACCTCCGGGTGAAATCGATTTTTGTGTCTACTGAGAATTTTCCCGGTGGCAGTGTCGATTCGGGTGGGCCTGGAACGACAATACGGTGAGGCCCCGCAAATCGAACCTTTTTTACATAGCTCAGGAAGGAGCAGTGGATGAGTAAAGTACGGGTATTGGTCGGCACGCGCAAGGGGGCGTTTGTGCTGACTTCCGATGGCAAACGCGAACACTGGGACATCAGCGGCCCGTTATTTGCCGGCTGGGAGATTTATCACCTGAAGGGTTCGCCCGCCGATCCAAATCGGCTGTATGCCTCCCAATCGACGGGGTGGCATGGCCAGGTGGTACAACGTTCCGACGATGGTGGCAAGACGTGGGCCCCGGTGGGGAACAAGTTCGTTTATGACGGCGTACCCGGCACACACCAGTGGTACGACGGGACACCGCATCCCTGGGAATTCAAGCGGGTGTGGCACCTGGAGCCTTCCTTCAACGACCCGGACATGGTCTACGCAGGTGTCGAGGATGCGGCCCTGTTCCGGACCGTGGACGGCGGCAACACCTGGCAGGAACTCCCGGGCCTGCGCGGCCACGGTTCAGGGCCTCACTGGCAGCCCGGTGCCGGCGGCATGTGCCTCCATACTGTCATCCTCGATCCCGGCAATTCGCAGCGGATGTTTATCGCCATCTCCGCCGCGGGTGCCTTCCGCACCGACGATGGGGGCACAACGTGGAAGCCCATCAACCACGGCCTGAAGTCTCCGTTTCTCCCCGACCCCGGCGCCGAGGTCGGCCACTGTGTGCATCACGTGGCCATGCACCAGTCGCGCCCCGCTGTGCTGTTCATGCAGAAACACTGGGACGTGATGCGCACTGACGATGCCGGCGAATCCTGGCACGAAGTGAGCGGCAACCTGCCGACCGACTTCGGTTTTGTCATCGACGTCCACGCCCATGAACCCGAAACCGTCTACGTTGTCCCCATCAAGAGCGATTCGGAACACTTTCCGCCCGACGGCAAGCTTCGCGTGTACCGAAGCCGCTCCGGCGGAAACGAGTGGGAGGAGCTGAGCCAGGGCCTGCCCGAAAAGGATTGTTACGTGAATGTATTGCGCGATGCGATGGCGGTAGACTCGCTCGACCAGTGCGGCATCTACTTCGGCACCACCGGCGGCCAGGTGTACGCGTCCCGGGACGCGGGCGATACCTGGGCGCCAATTGTCCGGGATCTGCCGGCGGTGCTTTCGGTTGAGGTCCAGACGCTGCCGTGATCCGTGTCATGCTCCCGGCTCATTTGCGGACGTTGGCCGGCACCGGCAGCGAAGTCGAAGTGGAGGTCGAAGGCCGGGTGACGCTGCGTTCGGTGCTCGATTCCCTGGAGACCCGCTATCCCATGCTGTGCGGCACCATTCGAGACCACGTCAGCGGGCAGCGCCGGCCGTTCGTTCGGTATTTCGCGTGCGAAGAAGACATTTCCCACGATCCTCCGGATACTCCGCTGCCCGAGGCCGTCGCCTCGGGAAAAGAGCCGTTGCTCATCGTAGGAGCGATCGCCGGAGGTTAGCGGCCTGACTCTGCGGCACATCCAGATCACCACCATCGAGGCGTTGGAGGACGAGCTCTCCAGGCCTGCCGAAGCGGACCGCGCCGCGATGCAGCAAGTCCCGGGCGACATCCTGGTGCTGGGCGCAGGCGGAAAGATGGGACCATCGCTCGCCCACCTCGCCCGCCGCGCCACGGAAGCGGCCGGTGTGTCGCGCCGCATTCTGGCCGTCTCGCGATTCCCCGATGCCCGCCTGAAAGAGCAGCTCGACGCCTGGGGTATCGAGCCCCTCTCCTGCGACCTTCTCGACCGCGCTCAAATCGCCGGCCTGCCCGATTCTCCCAACATCCTCTTCCTCGCCGGCCGCAAGTTCGGATCCACCGGCAACCTGCCGCTCACGTGGGCGACCAACGTCCTGCTTCCCGCCATGGTCGCCGAACGCTACCGCGGCTCGCGCATCGTCGCCCTCTCCAGCGGCAATGTCTACCCGCTCACCGCCGCCGGCGCCACCGAACAGACGCCGCCCGCTCCCGTCGGGGAGTACGCGCAGTCCGTCCTCGCCCGCGAACGTGTTTTCGAATATCACTCCACCCGCGACCGAACTCCCGTCGCGCTGCTGCGCCTCAACTATGCGAACGACCTGCGCTACGGCGTCCTGCTCGATATTGGGCAGCGCGTGTGGGAGCGGCGCCCGGTGTCGCTCGCCATGGGCTCGGTCAACGTCATCTGGCAGCGCGACGCCAACTCCGCCTGCCTGCGCGCCCTGGCTCTGGCCTCTTCGCCGCCCCTGGTGTTGAACCTCACCGGGCCCGAGCGCCTTTCCGTGCGGTGGATCGCCACACGCTTCGCGGAGATCTTCGGCGTCGATCCACATTTTGCGGGCGCCGAGTCGGAGACAGCGTTGTTAAGCGACTCTTCTCTCTGCGGCCGGCTCCTTGGCCCGCCCACGATCGGTGCGGAGCAGATGATCGTCATGACCGCCGCGTGGATCCGCGCCGGCCGTCCCACCCTGACCAAGCCCACTCACTTCGAGGTGCGCGATGGCGCCTTTTGATTGGTTCGCGCGCCTGCGCGAAGGGCTGGTGATTCCGGCGCACCCCTTGGCCCTCACAGCCTCGCGGCAGCTCGATGAGCGGCGCCAGCGCGCGCTCACCCGCTACTATCTCGAGGCCGGCGCAGGCGGTGTCGCGGTGGGCGTCCACACCACCCAGTTCGCGATTCGCCAGCGGGGCCTGTATGAGCCCGTGCTGGCGCTGGCTGCCGAAGAGACCCGCGAGCGGGCCATAGTAAAGATCGCCGGTGTCTGCGGCGGCCGGAGCCAGGCGCTGTGGGAGGCTCGCGCCGCTCGCGGGCTGGGCTACCATGCAGTGCTCCTGAGCATGGGCGCGCTCGACGGCGCCTCCGTCGATGAGCTGATCGAGCACGCCCGCGCGGTCGGCGAAGTCATGCCGCTGGTGGGCTTCTATCTGCAGCCGGCGGTGGGCGGGCGCCTGCTCGACGCGGAATTCTGGCGCCGTTTCGCGGCGCTCGAATCGGTAGTGGCCATCAAAATCGCGCCCTTCAATCGCTACCACACGCTCGATGTCCTCCGCGGCGTGGCGGAATCCGGCCGTTCCGCCGAGATCGCCCTCTATACCGGAAACGACGACCACATCGTTCTCGACCTGATCGGCAGCTATCGTGGCCTTCGCATGGCCGGCGGTCTGCTCGGCCAATGGGCCGTCTGGACGCGCCGCGCTGTCGAGATGCTCGAAGCGATCCACGGCGACCCCACCGCTCCCGCCTGGCACGACTGCGCCTGGCGACTGACCGACGCCAACGCCGCCCTCTTCGATGTGGCCAACGGGTTCCGCGGCTCGATCGCCGG
The DNA here is from genome assembly GCA_035501495.1 of Bryobacteraceae bacterium. Taxonomy (GTDB): domain Bacteria; phylum Acidobacteriota; class Terriglobia; order Bryobacterales; family Bryobacteraceae; genus JAIQFL01. The sequence continues at coordinate 34,850 of DATJWB010000264.1, forward strand.
AATTCACGAGATCCTCCGGCGCCAGGGACTCTTCGAGGGCATCTGGTGCCTGGATCCCGAGGAAAGCCTCTCTCCCGGCCAACTCGCGGAGATCGACCGGGTTTGCCGCGCCTATCCGGAACTGGCCGACGACGAATTCGTGTTGCAGAATCGCGACCGATGGCTCCGATGAGGCACCCAATTTCCACGGTTTCCGAATCCCTGATGCACTACGTCCCTGTCAACTGGCGGTACATTAGAACTGAGGGAGTCAATGTTCACGTGGATTTGCCCGCAATGCGGGCGCGAAGTGCCCCCATCCTACAATGAGTGTCCCGACTGCGCGAAACCCGCCGACCAGGCCGGGAACCTCGCGGGGCAGCCGGCGGCCGAACAACCGGTGGCGGCTCCGCCTGCTTATCAGCCGGCGGACTACCCTCCTCCGGCATATCCGCCGCAGCCGCCCGCGCAGCCCGCTCCCGCGTATCCCTCGCCGGCGGGCCCTCCGTCGCAGGTATACACGCAGCCGCAGGCGGGTTACTATCCGCCGCCGCAAGCCGGGTACCCCCCGAATTATCCACCGCAGCAGGGCTATCCTCCCTATCCGCCGCCGCAGGGCTACCCACAGCAGGGGTATCCGCCACAACAGCCGCCCTACCCGCCGCAGCCCTCTTATCCGCAAGCTTATGCTCCGCCCCAGCAGGGCTACGCGCCGCCGTCTCAAACGTACCCGCCTCCGCAACCGGCGTACCCGCCTCCACCGTCATCGCAGCCTGCGTATCCGCCTCCGCCGGCGAGGCCTCCAGCCGAACCCGCACCGCCTGCGGCCGACACCCAGTCTTCGCGTCCGCCGCGGCCGGCTTCCTTTCTGGGGCTTTCCGGCGGACCACTCATCACCACGGCCCCGCCGCCTGCGAAAGACGCCCCGGGACCTCCTCCTTCCCCGGCCGCGATCTCTCCGGTCAGCCCGCGCGATCTGCCATCGGCCTTTTCCGAGCCCGCCCCGCCTGCCCGCGGTGGCTTGCCCACCTGGCTCCTGACCATCATCTTCGTGGTGATCCTGTTCGGAGTGGTGGGTGGCGCGTACTGGTTCGTGAACTCGTCTCACGGATCGTCCGCGCAGTCACCCTCCGCGAACGTGGAGAACCCCGCGGCCAAGCCCGGCGCCAAGCTCAGCCCCTATCTGAAGATCGTCGAAATCACCGGCGTCCGCTTCGACGAAGATGCCCGGAAGAAACCGATCGTCAGGTTCGTCATTGTGAACCACTCGAACGCCGCCATCGATACTCTGGCGGGCAACGTCACCATCTGGGGCCGGACGCGCAGCTCGGAGGAGGACGCGTACGGAACTTTCACCTTCAAAACCAGCCTCAAGCCGAATGAGGCTAAAGATGTGACTTCGCCCCTGGAAACCAAGAAAAAAATCTACGAGCTGCCGGACTGGCAGAACGTGAGCACCGACGTTCAGATCACCGAGCCAGCTTCTGGAGGTTAGCCCGCGCCTCCGCGAGGCTCGGATCCAGGCTGAGGGCGCGCTCGAAATCGGCGCGCGCCGCCTCCGTTTGCCCCATCGCAGCCAAAGCCACCCCGCGGTTATTCAGGTTGCGCGGATCTCGCGGATCCAGTGCCAGCGCCCGTCCGAATTCCTGGAGAGCCGCTTCCGGACGTCCGGCGGCGAGCAGCGTCTTCCCGGTCTCGGCAGCCACCGCGGGGTCACCTGGCGCGAGAGTGCGCGCCTGAGCCAGCACCTCCAGCGCATGCGGTGCGGGCAATGCCCGCGCCAGTTGAATTTTCGGACGCACCTTTTCCGGCGCCCGTTCGACTGCCTCCTGCCATAGCGATTCCTCGGTCATCCACACCTGGGTCCGCGCCACGCTGGCGAGCGTCAGCGCTGTCGCCGCGCAAATCGCGATCGCCGGACGCCTGACACGCTCCAGCAGAATCCCGATCGCCGCCGCGAATGCGAGCAAAGGAAAATACATCCTCCGATCGGCGGCCAGGTCGGCGGCCGGAAAGAGCGAGGAACTCGGAATCAGCAAAATGAATCCGGCCAGCAGCCAACACGACCACGCCGTCCTCCGCCGCAGCGCGAGCACGATCGCGCCCACGATCGCCAGCCAGGCGGCGACGCCCTCCCAAACGGCCGGCACGCGGATCTCCGGATCGATCGTGAATCCGTAAGGAATCAGCAGCAGTCGAAGATACCGGAGAATCACCGGTCCTTGAGTCAGCAGGTACCGCGATGCGGAGATGGGCGCCTGCAATCCAGCCGGCGCACCCGGAGTCACCGCCGTCGCATAGATCACCCGCGCGCCCGCCGCCAGCGACAGCAGCAGCATCGCAATCGTGACGTGGAGCGGGCCCTCCTGCCGGCCGCGCCCCGTCTCATCGGGCCGCTTTTCTGTTTCGCCCACCACTTCCATCCCCATCACCACCAGAACCAGCGGAAACGCCGCCACTTCCTCCTTCGCCAGCAGCGCTGCTGCGAAGCACGCCACCGCCGCCCACCACCTTCCCGTAATCCAGCACAACCACGCGGCCAAGGCCAGCAGCGTAGCCAGCACGATGCTCCGCCCCCAAACATAATTCACCGCTTCCGCCTGGATCGGATGGACCGCGAAGATCGCCGCCGCGAGGAGCGCGGCCCGTTTCGGGAGCAGCCTCCGCAGACACTCGTACCCCAGGAGGACGCAGCCGGCGTGCAGTGCCAGATTCAGCAGATGATACCCCACAGGGTCGCGCCCGCCGATCTGGTAGTTCAACCAGAAGCTGAGGTACGTGAGTGGCCGCGTCTGCCGCAGCGTCCACACGTCCAGCCAGCCGCGCGCCGAAGTCAGGGCCGCATCCTGAAAGATGGCATAATCGTCAAAGTGAAAACCCGAACCGAGCGAAGCGCCGAAAGCCGCCAACGCACCGGCAAGCAGAAGAAGGCGAGCCCGCATGACCTCTTACGAGCTTACGTGAAACGCCCCAAGACCGCAGCCGAGCGCAAGGAGCGCGTGACGGAGATCCTGCGCCACCTCGACGAAATGTACCCCGGGGCCACCTGCGCCCTCCATCATCACAATCCGTGGGAACTGCTGGTGGCGACCATCCTGTCCGCGCAGTGCACCGACAAACGCGTCAATGAAGTGACGCCGGGCCTGTTTGCCAAATACCCGACCCCCCGGGATTTCGCGGCGGTCCGCCCGGAGGTGCTGGCCGACGACATCCGCAGCACCGGGTTTTTCAACAACAAGGCGAAATCGATCGTGGGCGCCGCCAGGAAAGTGATTGCCGATTTCGGCGGTCAGGTCCCGCGGACCATCGAGGAGATGCTCACGATTCCCGGCGCGGCCCGCAAAACCGCCAATGTCGTGTTGGGCACGGCGTACGGCATCGCGTCCGGCGTCGTGGTGGACACGCACGTCCAGCGGATTTCCCGGCGCCTGGATCTGACGAAGCAGACCGACCCGGTAAAGATCGAACAGGATCTGATGAAGATCATCCCCAAGGACAAGTGGGTGCTCTTTTCCCACCAGGTGATTCTGCACGGCCGGGCGCTGTGCCAGGCGCGCAATCCAAAGTGCGCGGAGTGCACCCTGAATTCTGTCTGCTACGCCAAAGACAAGACCGCCTGACCTTGTCCGGCACTGGCGAGAAGGACTCAGGAAACCGTTTCCTTTCCACCCTTGCCTCTCCCAAACAGGTGCTCCTCCTTCGGTCAGGCGGTGGGACTGCAGGGGTGAACATCGCTCTCGATGAGGGCCCCGGAATCACGATCTGTGACCTCCAGATCCTAAGCAGTCTGCAGATTCATCATGAATTCCTCGGTGACGTCAAGCAGTATAGAGCGCTTTACTCATCGGTGGCGACCTCCATGCCGGCCGCGCAAGGGATCTGGCAACTGCGGCAGTGCGGTCGGCCGTTGATCGTCACGCGGCATTCGAAGCAGATCCCCATGCCGCAGAGAGGGCCGCGGGGTTCGCCCGTCACCGACCTGCGGAAGCCGCTCACGCCCGACAGTGCTACGGCCGCCGACACCATCGCGCCGGCGGGGACCGTCACGGGCGCGCCGTTCACCGACAGCATGACGGTGTCAGCCATGCGCGTGCTCCTCCTGCTTGCGGCCGGGAAGATAGGGCGCCGACGGGATCGCGGATGGGCGGCCCACGATCTGGTCCGCCACGAGTTTTCCCGTGGCCAGCGAAGTGGTGATGCCGAGTCCTTCGTGGCCCGTGGCGAGGTAGAGTTTTTCGTTTCCCGGCACCGGGCCGATGAGCGGAAGCTTGTCGGGGGTCGCGGCGCGGAATCCCGTCCAGGTGCGGATGGCGACGAGATCGGCGATCTCCGGCATGTATTCTTCGGCGCGCTGGAGCATCCGCCGCAGCATGTAGGTATCGATAGAAGGGCTCTCCGCGCCAAACTGACGCGAGGAGCCGATCAGCACCTGGCCGGTGCGCCGCGGCTGGGCGTTGAACGCAACCGAATCGGCGGTAGTCGAGTGGGCGCTTTTCAAATAGCCCAGTTCGATGAGCACGGCGCGCACAAATCCGGGATAGCGGTCGGTGATCAGAAGGTGGCCTTTACGCTTGCGAACCGGGATTCCCGGCGTCAACTCCGGCGCCCACGCACCGGCGGCATTGACGGTGATCCCGGCCGAAACCGAGGTGCCATCGCCCAGCTTCATGCTGCCCGCGGTGAGTTCGGCAACCCGCGCGGCCAGACGCACTTCGGCCCCGTGATCACGCGCGCGCTCCAGCAGGAAGCGCGCCGCGCAGGGAGGGTAGAGTACGGAATCGTCCGGCACGAGCAGCGCGCCCGCGAGTCCCGGGCGAAGATGCGGTTCAGCCTCGGCGAGTTGCTGGGAATCGAGCACCTCGGAGCGCACGCCGATGCCATCCAGCAGTGTCTTTTTGCGGCGCACCTCGGCCATCTCTTCCTCGTCTGCGGCCACCCAGAGAGTGCCGCAGGGCAGATACTCGACGCCGGCGGGAAGCTCGCGCTGAAGCTCGATCCACAAGGTGCGGGAGTACAGCGTGAGGGCGATCTGCGCGGGCGAGTCGTCCATCACCACAATGTGGCCCATGCCTGCCGCGGTGGCGCCACCTCCGATCGGCCCCGGCTCGATCACGATCACCGAGAGCCCCGCGGCGGCACACTCGGCGGCGCAGGCAGCGCCCACAATGCCGCCGCCGGCGATGGCTACGTCGTAGCTGGCGCGCATGCTTCGCGGATTCCGTAGCAGAAGGGATCGCGCTGGTCCAGAATCAACTCCGCGTCGGCATTCACAAAGGCCGAGCCGGTGATTTCGGGATAGAGTTTGCCGTCCACCAACGAGACCGTCCCTTCGAAGATGCTGCCGACGATGCTCTCCTGGCGCCAGATCTGGCCGGGGCGCAGCTTCCCATCGGCGTAGAGGCAGGCCAGCTTGGCGCTGGTGCCGGTGCCGCAGGGCGAGCGGTCGTAGGCCTTGCCGGGGCAGAGCACGAAGTTTTTGCTGTCGGCGATGGGATTGGTGGGGTGCCCGAACAGCTCGATGTGATCGATCTCGCCGCCATTCGCGCCGGTGATGCCGTGGGCCGCGAGTCCCTGACGGATGCGCCAGGAAAAATCGGTGAGTTCGTCGAGGCGGCTCAAGCTCAGCTCCTGGCCATGGCCGCTGCACAGGAAAAACCAGTTGCCGCCCCACGCGATGTCGCCGTAGACCCGCCCGATGCCCGGGGCTTCGACCGGAACGTGCATGGCGTGCCGATAGCTGGCCACATTGCGGATGGTGACGCGCCCGTCGCCGCGCAGGTGAGCTTCCACGATGCCGGGAGGCGTTTCCAGGCGGCACACGCCGCCGCGGACGCGGCCGAGATAATCCAGCGTCACCGCCAGCCCGATGGTGCCGTGGCCGCACATTCCGAGGTAGCCGACATTATTGAAGAAGATGACGCCGGCATCGCAGGAGGGGTCCAAGGGCTCGCACAGAAGCGCGCCCACGATGGCGTCGTTGCCGCGCGGCTCATTCACCATAGCGGATCGGAAGACGTCGAACTCCGAGCGAAAGCGCTCCAGGCGCGTGGTAATCGGGCCGGAGCCCAGGTCCGGCCCTCCCGAGACTACCACCCTGGTGGGTTCGCCGCCGGTGTGCGAGTCCACCACGCGGACGCGTCCGTTCATCGCACTGCCGCCGAGGCGGGACGGGTGGCGATGGCACGGCGGATGACGCCCAGAATCTCGTCGCGCTCGGCGCCGGCGATGGGCAGGCGAGGCGCGCGCACCATTTCCGATCCGAGCCCGGCTTCGGCCATCGCGAGCTTGATGTACTGCACCAGCTTCACCTTGGTGTCGAGGTGCAGCAGCGGGGTGTACCAGCGGTAGAGCTCGCGCGCTTCGTCCCACTTGCCGGCCGTGGCGAGATCCCATAGGGCGCGGTTCTCGTCAGGGAAGGCATTCACCAGGCCGGAAATCCAGCCTTGCGCGCCGAGCAGAATGCTCTCCAACACGAGGTCGTCCACGCCTCCGAACAGGATATAGCGGTCGCCTACGATGTTCACCAGGTCGGTGATGCGGCGCACATTTTCAGAGGACTCCTTGATGGCCACGATGCCGGGCTCGTCGGCCAGCTCGGCGAACATTTCGGGCGACACGTCCACGCTGTAAGACACCGGGTTGTTGTAGACCATCACGGGGAGCCCGGTGGCGCGCGTGACGGTGCGGAAGTGCTGGATGGTCTCACGCTCGTCGGATTTGTACACCATGGCGGGCAGTACCATCAGGCCGTCAATGCCGATCGCTTCAGCTTCGCGCGCGAAACGGCAGCCGAGCGCGGTGGTGTACTCGGCAACTCCGGTCAGGACTGGAATGCGGCCGCGAACAGTCTGCTTCATTTCGCGGAGGACTTCCAGCTTCTCGTGGGGTTCGAGCGCGGTATTCTCCCCGACCGTTCCCAGGAGAACCACCCCGTGGATGCCGGCCTGGATGAGGGTTTCCAGGTGCCTGGCAGTGGCGGCCAGGTCGAGCGACTGATCCTGGCGAAACTGTGTGGTGATCGCGGGGAATACTCCCCTCCAAGTGACTTTCATGTGCGGTTGACCTGTTGTTGATTATAAGACGAGGGTGGATGGCAACGGCGACGACCGCTTCGCCGCCGCGAATTACGCCAGGTTGAGGACTTGCTTCACGGTGCCGCTCTGCTCCTCGATCTTCTTCTGCAGCAGCATCAGGGCGTAAATCAGCTGCTCGGGACGCGGCGGGCAGCCGGGCACGAACACGTCGATCGGAATCACCTGGTTGACGGGAATGAGCGCGTAGTTATTGAAGACGCCGGTGGAGGTGGCGCAGGCGCCCATGGATATCGCCCACTTGGGCTCCGGCATCTGCTGGTACAGATGGCGGATGACGGGGGCCATTTTCTGCGAGACGCGGCCGGCGATGATCATGAGATCGGATTGCCGGGGCGAGCCGCGGAAGACCTCCGCGCCGAAACGGGCGATGTCGAACCGCGACGCGCTCATCGACATCATTTCGATCGCGCAGCAGGCCAGGCCGAACGTCATGGGCCAGATGGAGTTCTTGCGTGCCCAGTTCACGGCGCTGTCCAGGGTGGTGAACAGGAACCCCTCCGCTGCCGCCGCGGCGGCATTATCCACAGCATAATCGTCCAGCCGTTTAAAGAGATCCGGATCGCTGGCAAGGGGCGTATTCATACCCTTATCTTCGCATGGGATAGGGTGCTCTAGTAAAATTGAGATGAGCCAGTCTTCCTTTTCATGCCAACCGATACCTTCCTCGAGTTGCTCGAGCGCGCCGCCGCTGTGTCTGGAATCGAACCGGAGTTCTGGGACATCTGGGGCCGCCACCATGTCACCACGCCGGAGGCGAAACAGATCATATTGCAGGCCATGGGAGTCGCGTCAGCAGACGAAGGGAGTCTTTCGGCGTCGCTCGAGGCTCGCACGCGGCGTGAGTGGGAACGGCTGCTCCCGCCGACGTTGGTAGTCAGCGAGTCCCAGGCGAGAGAGATCGTGTTGAGCGTGCCAGGTGAATGGTCCGGGGAACGCGCGCGAATCTTGGTCCGCCGCGAGGACGGGGCGCTGTTCCAACAGGAGATTCACCTGCAGGAGCTGCCGCCGGCCGAATCGACCGAACTCGATGGCCGCCAATGGGTGCGGAAAGCGGTGCCGATTCCAGGGGAGCTGCCGCTCGGGTATCACGACGTCTCGGTTGAGGTGGGCCCGACCCGCGCCACGTGCCGGTACATCGTGACGCCGGACCGGGCCTGGAGCGCGCCTGAAGGCAGCAGCCGGTCGGCGGGAATTGCCATCAGTCTCTATGGGGTTCGCTCGGAACGGAACTGGGGGTGCGGCGATTTTCGGGACCTTCTGGACGTAGTCGACTGGGTCTCGGAGCATCTGGAGGCTGGCTTCGTGGCGTTGAACCCGCTGCACGCGATCCACAACCGGCAACCCTTCAATACCAGCCCCTATCTGCCGAACTGCATTTTCTACCAGAACTTCCTGTACCTGGATGTGGAAGGCATGGACGAATTCGCGGGCTGCCGGCGGGCGCGGTGCCTGCGCCAATCGGCTGACGTCGCGGCGGAGATCGAGGCGCTGCGCCGGTCGCCGCTGGTGGAGTACGAACGGGTGGCGGCTTTGAAGCTCCGGTTTCTGAAGCTGCTGTTTCTGCAATTCCTGCGGGAGCGGCGGGCGGGGTCGGCACGGGCCGCGGAATTCGAGGACTTCTGCGCGCGAGAGGGCGATCTGCTGGAAAAGTTCGCTACATACTGCGCCCTAGATGAGCACCTGCACCAGCGCGATCCGAATGTCTGGCACTGGAAGGAGTGGCCGCTGCCGTATCAGGACCCCTCATCGGAGAAGACCCTGGCGTTTCGCAAGCGCTACTGGCGGCGCGTGATGTTTTACCAGTATCTGCAGTGGCAGATCGACATCCAACTCGGCCGTGCCCAGCAAAGAGCGCGCGACCGCCATCTTCCCATCGGCCTCTATCACGATCTCGCACTGGCCACGGACTCTTTCGGGTCGGATTTGTGGGCGCACCGGGCGTTCTTCATCGCGGGCTGCCGGGTGGGATCGCCTCCGGACGACTTTGCGCCCAAAGGCCAGGATTGGGGGTTCCCCCCGCCGAACGCCGAGCGCCACCGCGAGGACGGATACCGGCTGTTTGCCGAATCGATCCGCAAGAATTGCCGGCATGGCGGCGCGTTGCGGATCGACCACGTGATGCGTCTCTTTCGCCTGTACTGGATTCCCACCGGCAGCGATGCGACCGGGGGTGCGTATGTGCGGGAGCGATCGCTGGACTTGTTGCGGATTCTCGCTTTGGAGAGCGTGCGCAACCAGGTGATGGTGGTCGGTGAGGACTTGGGAACCGTGGAGCCGGCAGTGCGTGAGACGCTGGCGCGTTTCGGGATTCTGAGCTACCGGCTGTTCTACTTCGAGAAGAACGAGCGGGGGGAGTTTCGGCGTGACAGCGAGTATCCGAAGCAGGCGGTCGTCTCATCGACCACTCACGATCTTCCCACACTGTCGGGATTTTGGGGTCTGGCGGATGTGGAGGCGCGGCGGGCGGCCGGCATGCTGGATGACGCAGGGTTTCGATCGCAGGTGGCGGGGCGCAGGGAGGAGAAGCAGAAGATGCTGGATCTTTTGTTTCGCCTCGAGCTGATGCCCCCTCACTTGCCCCGGCAAGAGGATGCTTATCCCGAACTGACCGGCGAACTGCACAACGCGATCGTAGGCTTTCTGGCGAGAACGCCCTCGCAACTGCTGGCGATCAACCAGGAGGATCTCACCAAGGAACGGTACCAGCAGAATTTGCCGGGAACTACCTGGCAGTACCCGAATTGGAGCCGCAAAATGCGCTTTACCGTGGAAGACTTGCGGTCGGAATCGGAAGCTCGCGGTTACACCTTGATGTTCCGGAACTGGATTGTGAAATCGGGACGCGGGAACCACGGGACTCCTGGATCGGGAAGTTGACTTCGGGCGAAGCGGCCAAGGACGGTTTCACGAGAGTCCGTAGGGATTCGCCCTTCTGTCGTGGCGCGCGGGCGAAGTGAGCGGCGCCGCTGGGTTTTTTCCCCGAACCCCTAAAGCAAAGCCGGGCATCGGCCGATATTTAGAACTGATGGCATTCGCGCGGGGAGACCGGCAAGCTCTGCGAAACACGCGCTGGGTGATCGGCGTGAGTGTGGTCCAGATCGCCTGTTTTCCGGTGGTCCTTGGTTTGAAATGGCATGCCGGCGCCGAACTGCATACTCTGCTCGAGGCAATCAGCACCCAGCTTGCGCTCATGGCCGGGGCGATCTCGCTGGCGCGTTACTATGCCAGGCGGAGCAGTGTTTTCCTGCTCCTGGGGACGGCCCTGCTCGGCGCGGCTCTGCTCGACGGGTATCATGGCCTGATCACATCTTCGTTTCTGGCCGGCAGAATGCCCTCCGCCTTCTCTGCGCTCACCCATTGGAGCGGGGCAGTATCTCGGGTCTTCCTCTCGGTCTTTCTCTGCGCCACCCTGTGGGTGTGGAAGAACCGGCCAATCGCCTCTCGCTCGGCTGAGCGGACAGTCTATGCGGCGGTCGGGTCCTGGACCCTCGTCGCCTTTGTGTTCTTCCTCGTTGTGCCGATGCGCCCGGCGTTTTACCCGGATCTGATCGTGCACCGCCCGGCCGAACTCGTTCCAGCCGGGCTCTTCCTCACAGCTTTAGTGGGTTATTACCGGAAAGGAGCGTGGAAGTTCGACGCCTTCGAATTCTGGCTGCTCCTTTCGATGATCCCGGCAGCCGCCGGACATCTGCTGTTTCTCTCGATCTACGTGAAACCTGGCGATGTGCTGCACATCTCGGCGCACATTTTGAAGGTGTTCAGCTATGGATGCATCCTGAATGGCCTGTTAGCCAACATGTCTTCGGCGTTCCGGACGGAAGTGGAGCATGCGGAGCACCTGCGCGAAGCCAACCTGACCCTGGCGCGGGAAGTCCTGGAGCGAAAGCGGGCCGAGACCGAGTTGCGCATCGCCCGCGACGAACTGGAAGCCCGTGTGAAGGAACGCACGGCGGACCTGGGCGCCGCGAACCGGGCTTTGCAATTGGAGGTGGAAGAACGGAGCAGGGCCGAGCGCGTGGCAGAAGCGGCGAGCCGCGCCAAAAGCGACTTCCTCGCCAATATGAGTCACGAGATCCGTACCCCGATGAATGGCATCATCGGAATGGCGGAACTCGTCCTGGACAGCAACCTGACGGCCGACCAGCGCAGTTGCCTGGAAGTCGTCAAGAGTTCGGCCGATTATCTTCTGGGCCTGCTGAATGACATCCTCGACTTTTCCAAGATCGAGGCGGGCCGGCTGGAATTCGAATCCATCGACTTCGACTTGAAGCGCACGCTTGACGACACCTTGGAGGTGCTGACGTTTGCGGCGCGCCGGAAGGGGCTCCAGGTGAGGAGCAGGATTGAGCCGGATGTCCCCGACAGGCTTCGGGGAGACCCGGCAAGGCTGCGGCAGGTGATCCTGAACCTGGTGGGCAACGCCATCAAATTCACCGAGCATGGGGAAGTCAGGCTTGGAGTTGCGGTTGCCGGACAAGCGGACGGCGTCCACGTACTCCATTTCCGGGTCGCAGACAGCGGTATCGGCATCAGCCACGACAAGCAGAAGGCCATTTTCGGTGCCTTCACGCAGGCAGACAGCTCGATGAGTAGAAAATACGGAGGCACGGGCCTTGGCCTGGCGATCTCCTCGCGCCTGGTGGCGATGATGGGTGGAGAGATCTGCGTCGAAAGCGAGCCCGGGGTCGGCAGCACCTTTCACTTCTCGGCCCGGTTCCAACCCCCGGCGCAACCAGAGCCGGAATCGCCGGCCGGAAAATCATCTTCAAAGCCTGCGCCACCCGAGAGCCTCCCGCGGCTGCGCGTGCTGGTAGCCGAAGATAATCCGGTGAATCAGAAACTTGCCGTGCGAATCCTGGAGAAGCACGGCCACACGGCCGCCGTGGCGGCGAACGGAGAGGAAGTGCTGTATCGGTTGGATGCCGAGGAGTGGGATCTCGTTCTGATGGACGTTCAGATGCCGGGTATGGACGGCCTGCAAGCCACCCGCGAGATTCGAAGACGGGAGATCCAAACCGGGCGGCACCTGCCGATTGTGGCCATGACGGCGCACGCGATGGCCGGAGACCGAGACCGTTGCATCGCGGCCGGCATGGACCGGTACGTCTCGAAACCGCTCAGCAAGGACGATCTGCTGTCCGAAATGGCGGCGGCCATGGCCGGCAGCCATCAAGACCTGCCTGCAGACGCGTGCCCGTGCCTTCTGGAAGGCTAGAGCGAGCCACGGTTCACGTTTTCCTCCATGCAGCCGAAATGGAAGTTATGAGGCTGCATTTTGGCTGCAAGTCATGCGGATATTCGGCGGCAGTTCTTTTTCTCGTGGCGCCTGCCGTCGCTCAACAACAGGATACGGGAGACACTGCCGATACGGCCAGCCGAGGCCGGATCGCCGACTACCTCTTCCGGACCGTGAAACTCAGCGGCTCGCTCCGCCTCAGATGGGAATCCGGACAGGGGAGCGATTTCCGGGTCACGCCTGCACCTTGGTATGTGTTGACCAGGGCCCGTTTTGGCGCCGCGTTCCGGCCGCTCTGGTGGCTCAATTTCGCAGCCGAAGCACAGGACGCTCGCGCCATCTTCTATCGGGTGAAGCCCTCCGGTTCCGTGCAGGACCCGTTTGACCTGCGCCAGGCCTACCTGGAGTTGGGTGCATCCGAGAGCACTCTGATGGCACGGGTAGGACGGCAGGAGTTGACGTTGGGGTCCGGGCGTTTGATTGCCAGCCTCGACTGGAGCAACACGGCCCGGCTCTACGATGTGGCGAGGGCTCGTCTCAACACCAAGAGCGCCAAGCTGGACCTGGTGGCCGGCTCGATCGTGCAGATCGATCCGGACCGGGTAGACCGGCACAAGCCGGGCGAGCATTTCTACGCCGGCTACCTGGCCCTCCCCAGCGTGCTGCCCGCCGGCAGCATCGAACCCTATGCCATCGTGAAGACGCAACTGAGCGTCAAAGGGAAGGACGGAGTGGCGGGCGGCGCCGACACCTACGCGTTGGGGGGGCGAATCGTCGGAGCCGCTCCTCGCCGGCTGGACTACAGCCTGGAGGCGGTGCGGGAAACGGGCAACTATGCAAACGACATCCTGCAGGCCTTCGGGTTCGTCAGTTCGATCGGCTGGAGGATCGCGACGTCCAACGGCCCCCGGGTGGTGGCCGAATACGTCTACAGTTCGGGCGACAATGGCCGCCAGGACCGCCATCGAGAGACCTTCGATAACATGTACGGCTTCAACCAGCCCACCAACAGTCTCACGGGGCAGTTCGGCTGGCGCAACCTGACGGAACTGCGCGTCGGTGTCGAATTTCGTCCCATACCGAAGCTAAAGGCTAATCTCGACCTCCGAAACTTCGCGATTTCAAACGTGCAGGACGGGCTCTACAACGCATCCGGTAGCCGAACCGTATGGAATCCGAAAGCGACCAATGCCCATGTGGGCTTCGGCCCGGATGTCCAAATCACCATGGCAATCTGGAAAGGGACTTCGCTGGGAGTAGGGCTGGGGACTCTGTTCCCGGGCGAATACCTGCGGCAGTCCGGCAAGACGACCGGTTTTCTGTACCCATCCGTTTCCGTCACCCGAAAGCTCTGATGATCGCCGCTAGCAAAGACACCGTTTCGCGCGCTACGTCCTCGGACAAAGCCCCGCTGCCTGTCGCCCACCGAAACTCACCAAACTCGCTCCCCGGAAGATGTGGCGCGGGCGCTCGTGCCTGCCGCGTCCCCACTCATGGGGACGCTTGTCGGGCGTGTACTGTGTTGCACGGCGGCGAAGGGTTTTCGAGGCAGACAGGTGTGTCTGCCCACGTCGCTTGATGAGCGAGGGGGGACTTATTCCATCTGTCCAGTAGAGTCCAGGTAATTGGAAATGTTATCCTGGCACCGCTCCTGACTAAGCTACAATCAGTGTGCGGGGGGGCCTCAGATGTCTTGTATCCGCAGCTTCTGGATTTGCGTCCTGTTATTCCCGCTTTCCGCGCAGGTAAATGTCCTCACGTACCAGTACGACAATTCCCGGGCCGGGCAGAATGTCCAGGAATCTGTTCTTATTAAGTCGAATGTCACGGTGAGTCAGTTCGGCAAGCTGTTCTCCTACCCCGTGGACGGCTACATCTACGGACAGCCACTGTACCTTCCCAACGTGACGATTCCTCAAAAAGGCGTTCACGACGTCGTGTATGTCGCCACGGAGAACGACTCCGTCTACGCGTTCGATGCCGACACCAACTCCGGCTCCAACAGCGGGCCCTTGTGGCAAGTTAATTTCCTCAATCCTGCCGCCGGTGTGACCGCCGTACCCTACCAGGACACAGGCTGCTCCCAGATCACCCCCGAGTTGGGAATCACCAGCACTCCCGTGATCGACGCGCAAAGCGGCACCATCTACGTGGTCGCCATGACGAAGGAGACTTCCGGCTCCACCACCTCGTATGTACACCGGCTCCACGCGCTGGATGTCGCCACCGGCGCCGAGCGTCCGGGAAGTCCGGTGGCGATCCAGGCAGCGGTGCCCGGCACAGGCGAGGGCGGCGCCACGGTGGTTTTCCGCGCCAAAGACTACAAGCAGCGCGCCGGGCTGGTGTTGTGGAACGGCACCGTGTACACCGCGTGGGCTTCGCACTGCGACATCGGCCAGTATCACGGCTGGCTGATCGCCTACGATGCCAAGACACTCACGCAGACCGCCGTTTACAACAATACTCCCGACGGCAATCAGGCCTCGTTGTGGGATGGCGGCGCCGCACCGGCGGTGGACAACTCAGGAAACTTGTACGTGGTGGGCGGCAACGGATCGTTCACCGCAGGCTCCCGGAACACCGGCGAAAGTTATTTGAAGCTTTCCACGAGCCAAGGTCTGACGCTGGCCGATTATTTCACGCCCTTCAATTACGCCGCACTGAATGAGGGGGACCTCGACGTCGGCTCGGCGGGTGTCGCTCTGTTGCCCGACGAGGCAGGTTCGAGCCAGCGGCCTCACCTGATGGTCGGCGCCGGAAAGGAAGGGCGCATCTACCTCCTGGACCGCGACAACATGGGCAAGGTACAAGTGGGATCGGACAGCCAGATCGTGCAGTCGTTACCCGGAGCGGTGGGCGAACTGTTCGGCAACCCCGCCTACTTCAACCAGGCGGTCTACTTCTGCGGGTCCGGCGACACGCTGAAGGCATTTTCCATCACGAATGCCCGGATGTCGGCCAGCCCGGTGTCTCAATCCTCCGCGCGCTTCGACTTCCCGGGTTGTGTACCGACCATCTCGGCAAACGGCGCCGCCAATGGGATTGTGTGGGCCTTAGACCCGGCGGGAACACTCCACGCATTCGACGCCTCGAACCTCGGCAACGAGTTGTACAACAGCAACCAGAACCAGGCCAGGGATGCGCTCGGCGCGACGGTGAAGTTCTCGGTCCCGACGGTGGTGAACGGCAAGGTGTATGCCGGGACGCAGGCCGCGCTGGTGGTCTACGGGCTGCTCTCCGGCATCGCCACTTCGTTGGTCAACGCCGCGAGCGGAGACGCCACAGCTCTGGCACCGGGATCGCTCGCCTCGATTTACGGATCCGGACTCGCGCCATCGATCGCGAGTGCCGCCACCTTTCCTCTGCCGTCAACGCTGGGCGGAGCTGCCATTTCGGTAAACGGCATCGCTGCACCGCTGCTCTACGCGGGGCCCAATCAGTTGAATTTCCAGGTCCCCTACGAGGTGTCCGGGGCTGCCATCCTGAACGTGACGGCCGGTGGTCAAGCCTCTGCCACCGCTGCCCTGCACGACACGGCGCCGGGCGTATTCCAACTCTCGTCAGGCCGTGCCGCCATACTCAATCAGGATGGCTCCATCAACGGTGCGGACCATCCCGCCGCGGTGGGCGAGGTCGTGGTCGTCTTTGCGACAGGATTAGGAGCGGTAAGCCCGCCGGCTTCGACGGGCGCGCAGGCGGTGGCGTTCCCACCTTCGGTGGTCGTCGCCAAGGTGACGGCGACGGTGGGCGGTCAACCGGCCACGGTGTTGTTTGCCGGTCTCGCGCCAGGTTATGCGGGCCTTGACCAGGTGAATTTCGCGGTTCCGAAGTTGGCTTCCGGCGACTACCCGTTGCAGATAACGGCCGGAGGAGCGGTAAGCAACACGCCGCTGATCAGCGTCCGCTGAGCGCCGCGGCAGGCATGGAGTTATCGGAGTTCGAGTCCGCTGCCCCACGGCGCCGCGGCGCGTTCGAGCGCCCGGCTGACCGCTCACTCTCCACTGCCGGAGCCGGGGCCGCCCGTACCGCCTGGAGCTCCGGAACCCGGCAAACTGCAGGAACAGGCTGCATCCTGCACCCCGAAGAAGCCCCGGAAATAAGGCCTTACGCGTGTCGCGACGCAGGTCGAACCCGGCGGACAGGAGCCGGTGCATTTGTCCGGCAGGACGAGATGCCGGATTAGCCCGCATCCGGGAGCCAGCAGTCTCTGTATCCAGCCGTAAATGACGTCGCCAATAATAACGATGATGATCACCACGGAGCCGATGATCAGTATCTGAATGACCATACAATCAGTTCCTTTCTTGTAGCATCGAATGCTTAACTGTCACATGAGGTAGGCCTCTCCCTGCGGAGAGACCCATTGGAAGAGCGCGTTCTCAGAATTTGCCGGCTATGTAGCCGAAAAAGTTGCGGCGAAACGCCGTGAAGCTCAGGACCCCTTTACCTTCAGACGAAGGAACCGGGGTATTCCATTGCCCGCCGCTGCTCACCGTGAACTTTACGGAATAGTTGGGAGCATCGTTTCCAACTTCAATCCGGGAGCGGAGCACGACGGCGTGGTCCTGTTTTCCTTCCGAGGCGAAATTTTCGGTGACCAGATTATTGGACACCGAGAGAATCACCTGATACCGCGCCTCCAGAAGGTCGTTTACGCGGGCGACCTCGATGATGGAGGGGGACTTAAACTCCTCCGCCTTGACTTTGGTAAACCCGGCGCGATCGAACCAGTCTTTCAGTTGCTCAAAACTGGTCCCCCCGCGAAAGCCTTCGAACCAGGAGTCTGCCCGGTAGTCGAGGAGCTTGTTTTCAGAGTTCCGAAGGCCGCCCAGCGCGATCCAATCGACCGGCGGGATCATGCCACTGGACTTCGGGGGCGCCTCCTGAAGAAAATCGCTGCATGGCGCGACTTTGATCTTGCCTATAAAGCCGTACCCATATTCGTAAACGCCGATGACGTATTTGACATATCCGACCGGATCCGCCGAACAATAACTGGTTAAGAGCGCCGCCGGAGCGCACAGGTTGCGGTCGCCCTGGCAGATATCGCCGGGACTTTCGACGCGCAACCGCAGCCCTAACTCGACATCTCGGCGCCTGATCTTCGGCATTGCGGGCGCGTTCGTGCGCCTGGCAAACGCGTGGATCAGTTTGATGGCGTTCCAGCGGGCGGCCATCAGCGTGTTTGGATTACGTCCCGTGAACCGCGCCACCCATTTCTCATAGGTCTCGGTTTTGGGACTGGCGGAGGGCTTGAAATCGTCCGGCAGGACGTCGGTGCCGTCGTAGTCGCGGTGGAAACAGTAAAATCGGCCGTCGAGCATCTCCTGGCAATCCAGCAGAGGTCCGCCTTTGAGGCAGGCCGGGTGAGCGCAGGTGGTGGTGCTGCAGGGGCAACCGCTCTTCTGGTTGCAGCCCGGGGCGGCGTGAAGGTGTGCCGGCATGGTTCGATCCTCTTCCGATTCTTCTGAGTCGCAGGGCGGGACCTGCAGCAGCCGGCAGTTCATGAAGTCTCGAAGAGCGGACGCTCGTGCCTGATCGTTCCAATCAGGTTCACCCTGCCTGCCCTAACGTCCTGTAAAAGACGTTACTCGATTATGGATACGAAGAATCGAATGTTATCGGATCGGGACCGGTAGTACCGCGATACCGCGCTTTAGAACGTCACCCGCAATCCGAACTGGATGTAGCGCGGGTTGTTGGTCTGGGTGGTGATGGCGCTGAAGCTGGAGCTGGTCGCGGTAAGGTTGGCCGCGCCAAACAGCGGCTTGTTGCACAGGTTGAACGACTCGGCGCGGAACTGGATCCGCACCCGTTCGCGAATCTTGAAGGTCTTGGTCAGCGTCAGGTCGACGTTGTTCGTGTGGTCCACACGCAGATTATTGAACTGCGACGGAAAATAGCGGAAATTCTGCGAGAGCTGCTGGCTCGACACCGTATTGAAGGCTGCGGTATCGAACGAGTGGCTCACGTTTTCCGCGTTGTAGTTCAACGGCGCGCCCAGGTAAATCAGATTACCCCAGGAGAGCGGAGCTCCGCTGTGGAACGAATAGATCGTGGAGAGTGACCAGCCGCCTACCACCGCGTCGAGCACCGGATTCATCCTGTTTCCGAGAGCCTTTCCCCTGCCGACCGGAAGTTCGTAGGTCTCGCTGATCACCAGGCTGTTCGGCCGGTCGTAAGTAGAGACGCGCTTTTCTAACGCATAGGAGCCGCCATTCAGATAGCTCACCCGCTCCATCAGGCGCGAATGATCGTAATTCAGCACCAGCACCAGGCCCTTCGAAAAGCGCTTCTGCAGTTTGACATTCAAGGAGTCGTAATACGAGCCGCCATTGGTGAGCGTGGATTCGGTGACACCTGAGAACTCGGGTAAGGGGCGGATCACGGTCGAAAGCGCGGCCGTGCTGCCACTCAAACTGGTGCCCGGAAGCAGCCCGGAGAGGGGGTTCGGCACCACTGCCGCGAGCGCATTGATGGTGGCATTGTCGCGGAACGGCGACGTGCTCAGGTACTGAACCGGCAGCGACGTCAGGCTGTAGCTGCTGGGAAGGTGGACGGAGTGGTTGCCGATGTAGCCCACCTCCAGCACCGTGTTGGGCGTCAACTGCTGCTGCACGTCAAAGGTCCAGCGGAGGCTGTATTGATTCGCCATCTGCGGGTTGTAAAAGGTGATGCTGTTACCCAGATAGGTGTTCACTCCGGCGGCCGATCCAGCGGGCTGCTGAATGCCGTTCGGAAAGGGGTTGCTCAGCGTGGTCGCCGGTGTCAGGTAGCTGTTCGTGGTAGCGACGTACTGATTCTGGATGCTGAATCCGGGCTGCTGGCTGGTCAGGACGCCGAGGTTGTAGTAGAAAAAGCCCATCCCGCCCCGGATAACGGTCTTGTTGTGGAGGGCAGCCGGCGTCCAGCTGATTCCCACGCGCGGCGCAAATTCGGTGTTCGAGGTATGGTACGAACCCCGCTGGCCCGGTGTGGCGAAGATCACTCCGCCGGTCGCCGAATAGGAACTGACCGGCAGCAGGCTCTGCGGATTCTTGGCATACGCCGCTGCCGCGGCGGCCGAGACCTGGTTGGCTGCTGTCGGATCGAAGCCCACGATCTGGCGGTTGTGGCTCTCCACGGTCGGACCATCGTGCTCCCAGCGCAGGCCCACGTTGATGGTCACGTTGGGCCTCACATGCCAGTCGTCATTAGCGAAGAAATCGATGTACCAGGAATCGTCCTTGGCCGGGGAATAGATATCGAGCGAGCCGCTGGTGGGAAGACCGAGCAGGAACTGGGCCATGGAGCCGCCCAGCGTGGGGCTGGTCGCGGTGCTGGACGCCTTTACCCACGATCCCGTGTCGAAGGTAAATCCGCCGGAGGAATTCAACCAGTTGAGATTGGTGAAGTCCTGCAGCAGCGCCTGCCCGCCGAACTTGAAGGTGTGGGCGCCGATCACCTTGGTGAAGCTGTTGAAGATCTGATATGTGGAGTAGGGCTGATTGATGTAATAAGACGATGTCGCCGCGTTTCCGGCATAGCCGTCGGAGAAGGTGAACAGCGGGAACATCTGGTGGACGGAATAGGTGTTGATGTAGGAGGGAAATCCGAGCTTGGTGGCATCGTAGCCGGCGCTCGGCTGGAAGGAGTATTGGTCGTAGCGGTTGAAGCCCAGCCGCAAGTCTCCGAAGAAGGTCGGCGAGAACGAGTGCACGTCGTCGATCATGCCGCCCCAGAGGTCGCGGCAGATGGGATGCTGCTCGTACGCCAGATTTTCCACGATGTCGTTCGGGCCGGTCTGGCACCAGTAGCTCTGGCGGCCGATGACGCTGAGTTTGTTCCGGGTGCTGAGGTTCACATCGCCGCGGCCGGAAAACGAATGGTAGCGGTCGATGGTATTTTCCGGCGAATAGAAGTTATTGGTGTCGTCGTAGACGCCCGGGGCGTTGGGCGCGGGCATGTAATCCTTCAGGAAGGTCGTGGCGATGGGGTTCAGGCGGTTGGAAGGAACAATGTTGCCGGGGAACGGCGTCCGCGTGATGGTGCTGCCGTTTAAGACCGCGCTGTTGGGATCATACAACGTGTAATTCTTGGAACTGCTGTTCAGCGAGAGCAGGTGCGAGAAATCGCCTCCGATCTCGGCCGCGGTAGGCACGGTGAAATAGGTGGGAGTGGCATACGCATCGGCAAATCCCTCATACGCGAAAAAGAAGAACAGCTTGTCCTTGCCGTTGATCACCTTTGGAATCCAGATCGGCCCTCCCACCGTCATGCCCCACAAATTCTGGCGGTATGGTGGTTTCTTTCCGCCAGCCGCGTTGGTGAAGAACGGGGTCCCCGCGAGGTTCGAAATCTGGTTGAACTCCGAAGCCGATCCGTGCAGTTCGTTGGTGCCGCCCTTGGTGGTCACTTCGACCGTGCCGCCGCCGAACCCGCCGTAGGAGGCGTCCACGTTAAATGCCTCCACCTTCACGTCCACCACGGAATCCACCGGCGGGCTGAAGGAGATGCGGGTCGAAGCCTCTCCCAGCGTGCCGACATTCGGTACGCCATCGAGCAGCGCCGCGTTGGCGCCGGTGGCTGCGCCGCCCATCGCGAAGGTGGAGAATCCGCTGTTTTCGAAGGGGCGGTTCTGGTCGCGCGTTCCGGTGTTCACCACGCCATAACCGAGTACCGCCAGGTCCATCGGTGCGCGGCCGTTCACCGGCAGGCTCTCCACTTCGCGGGTGGTGATCACCTGTCCGGCGGATGCCGATACGCTTTCCAGTTGCGCAACGTCGGCGGTTACGGTCACGGATTCCGTGCTGGCGCCGATCTGGAGCACCACGTCTTGCGCCACTCGCAGGTCGCTGCCGATTTGAATGCCGGACTGGACGAACTTCTTGAAGCCGTTGGCTTCGGCGGTGAGCTGATATTCGCCGGGCTGCAGAAACGGGATCGTGTAGAGTCCATCGGCGTTGGTCTTCGTCTCGAAGCGGCTGTTGGTGTCAACCTTGGTAGCGATCACTTCCACGTTGGGCACCACGGCTCCGGAAGGGTCAGTCACTTTTCCCGTCAGGGTGGACCGGAATTCCTGAGCTCCCGCCCAGCCGGTAAACAGTACGGCAATTGCCAGGATGCGTCGCGGCATGTCTCCTCCGAAGGAGATGAAATGGGGATCCCGAAACCCGATTATAAACCGGAAATCAGGGCTCGCGATGCTGGCGCTGGATGCTTGGCGCCGGGAAAGGCGTTCTGACGCAAGCCGCAGGTGCCGGATGCTCCTCCCCCTGACGAGGGCAGATACACCTATTATAGGTGGTGGGCTGAAACCTCGATATTTACAGAACATTGATTGAATTTCCGAGGGGCTTTGGTGTACACTGTTTAGCAGGATGCTGTTGGCGTTTGCGAATTCGTTTACGTACCGGTTCCGGCTGGATTGCCGGTTCCGGTGAGTGGCGTTGGCGCAAACGGGCATTCGTAAGTCAGTTCGACCAACCCACTCGCGAGAGTGGGCTTTTTTATTTTCTGGAGGGATTTCGCAATGATCATTTCGATGCGGCCGCACGCGACACGCGAGGAGATCGAGCACGTCTGCGAGCGCATCCGCGAATTCGGGTATAAGGTCCATTCCATCGAGGGCGAGGAGCGGGTAGTCATCGGAGTTGTCGGCGTGGGTGATGTCACGGCGTGCCTGGAATCGCTCGAAGCCACGCCGGGAGTAGAACGGGCGGTGCGCATTTCGGCGCCGTACAAATTCGTCAGCCGCGAGTTCAAAAAGGAGCACTCCGTCATCAAGGTGAACGGCATCGAAATCGGCGGCTCGGAGTTCGTCGTGATGGCCGGCCCATGTTCGGTGGAGAGTGAAAAACAGATCATGGAGACGGCTGAAGCCGTAGCCATCGCCGGAGCCCGCGCCCTGCGCGGCGGCGCCTTCAAGCCCCGCACGTCTCCCTACGACTTCCAGGGCCTCGAACTCGAAGGCCTCAAACTGCTTCGCAAAGCGCGCCAGGCAACCGGGCTCGCCATCGTGACCGAGATCATGAGCGATCGCGATGTCGACCTGGTGGCCGAGTATGCCGACTGCATGCAGGTGGGCGCGCGGAACATGCAGAACTTCGCGCTATTGAAATCCTTGGGCGGATGCGGCCGCCCGGTGCTCCTGAAGCGCGGCATGAGTTCCACCATCAAGGAGTTGCTCATGTCCGCGGAATACATCGTGGCCCACGGGAATCCGAATGTGATCCTCTGCGAACGCGGTATCCGCACCTTTGAGACCGCGACGCGGAATACCTGCGATATTGCCGCGATCCCGGTGCTGGATGAGTTGACGCACCTGCCGGTCATTCTGGATCCCAGCCATGCGACCGGAAAACGCAGCCTGGTTCCCGCCGTCTCGCGGGCCGGAGTCGCGATCGGCGCCGATGGGCTGATCCTCGAGGTCCACCCCTGCCCCGAGAAGGCCGTCAGCGATGGCGCTCAGTCCCTCACCCTGGACGGTTTCCGGCAAACGATGCGCGATCTCGAGCCATATCTGCGGCTCTGGACGGAATCGCGGCTCGAGCGGATGGGGGCCAGCGCCGCCGTGCCGGTAGCTGTGTGATACTCGGAGTGTGAACCCGAGGTACCGCGGCTGGCTCCTGCTTCTGATTGTGGTTGCGGTGTGCGGCACGTCGATATGGGCTGCGGCCTGGTATCGGGCCCGGCCCATCACCACCGGCATGCTCCTCAAGCGCATGCCTCAGCAGGACTCGGTCATTCTTTACATCGATTTCGCCGAACTGCGCAGCGCCGGCATTCTCCAGATGCTGGAAGGCACCAAAGCCGGCGAGGATCCGGATTACCAGAATTTTGCCCAGAAAATCAACTTCGATTACCGCGAGGACCTCGATTCGGCCCTGGTATCGTTCGCGCCGGCGGGCAAGTACATGATGGTCAAAGGGCGCTTCGACTGGAAGAGCCTGCGCACCTACGCGATCGAGGGCGGGGGAAATTGTCTCCGCGCGGTCTGCCGGATGGCCGGCAGCACTCCGGAGCGGCGGATCTCGTTCTTCCCGCTGCAATCCGGCTTGATGGCCCTGGCGGTCAGCCGGGACGACGCCGCCGTGACCGACCTGACAGTCAACCCTTCGGGCCCTCCGGCGGATGTGCCCAACGCGCCGATCTGGCTTCTCATACCGGGAACGCTCCTGAAATCGGAGGAGAATCTGCCCAGCGGGACCAAGATGTTCGCCCGCGGCATGGACAAGGCCGATCGCCTGACGCTGTCCTTCGCGCCGGAAGGCAGTCATCTCGCCGCCAAGCTCGAAGTTCGCTGCCGGACGAATGAAGACGCCGTGATGGTGGCCTCCCAACTCTCCAGCGCGACCCTTACGCTCCGCCAAATGATCGAGCGGGAGCACCAGAAACCCAGCCCCTCCGACCTCTCGGGTGTCCTGGTTTCGGGAACCTTTCGAAGCCAAGGCACCACGGTCATCGGCTATTGGCCGGTGGACCGTGCGTTTGTGGAGACGATTTTGGGCGGCGGACTCAGTTAATTCATGCCGCACATCCCGGGATTGCTGCACCTTCCGCTGGGACAGGCTGGCATCTCCTGCGCCTTCGTGCCGCCGTTGGCATGCGCCGCAAAGGTGGACAGCTCCTGCTGCAAATGCTTCTTTCCGCAAGACGGGCATTCGATCTCGGGCACGTCCGACGCGCGCCTTACCAGCTTCTCAAACCTGGTCCCGCAATCCTGGCAACTGTATTCGTAAATCGGCATAATCTTCGATGATGGAGAGCCGCCGCTCCCCCTATTCCAATATTAGATTACAAATCCGGTCCATTACGCCACGCACTTCGGCCGACCGGTTGTTGTAGTTGTTCACCAGGATTGCAAACGCCACCCACTCCCCGTTGATCCGGTGCACGTAACCGGAGAGAGCGCTGACGTGCGAGAGCGATCCCGTTTTGGCGTGGATGCGCCCGGAGACCGGCCCGTTCCCGAATCGCAGGCTGAGCGTTCCGTCCTGTCCCCCCACCGGCAGCAGCGAAATCCAGTTCTCGCGGGCCTGCGACGTGTACATGTACCGCAACAGTTGAACCACCGCCGCCGGGGTCACGAGATTGAGCCGCGCCAGTCCCGATCCATCGTGAATCGAGTAGGCATCCGGCTCGATCCCCGCCTCCGCCAGGAACGCCTTCAACTCCTCAAACCCGGCCTCGAAGCTTCCGATGTTCCGCCGCGCCCGCGCCACCGCGCGCAGCGCCAGTTCGGCGTGCAGGTTCTGGCTGACCTTATTGGTGATCCGCAGATCCTCCAGCAGGGGCGCCGAGATGCGCCGCGCCAGTTCCGTCCCGGAGAATGTGGTCCCCTCCGCGGCGCGAGTCAGATCCGCGACTTCGCCGGGAAACTGGTGGCGCGCAGCCGCGGGACCGGTGACCACAACCCCGCGATCCTCCAGCGCGCGGCTCAGGGCAATGGCCGCATACCGGGCCGGGTCTTCGATGCCGAGCACCAGGTCCTGGCCCGCATCGCGCAACGGAATTGTGCCCCAAAGATGCGCCTCCAAACTGCCGGGAATGCGCGAAAATTCGATTCGCCGCTCCCCTGCGGCCGACACCGTGCGAACGCGATTGTCGAACCCGTAAAACTCGATCGGCGGAGTTAGAGACAGCACCGCAACATCGCCCTCACGCGCTCCGGGCCGGACATTGAGTGTGAAGGCGTTGTCGTGGACCGTCAGAGCCGACACCGGCGGACCATCGTCCGACTCCGGATCTTCGATTGCCCAGCCCGTGGCATAAGGCTGCCAGACATACCAGGTATCGTCGCCGACAATGCCCCCTTCGACCCGTTTCACCCCATGCGCCACGATCTGGTCGGCCAGATCTTCGATGGCGGTCAGCGGATTGCCGGTGACCGCCCCCTTGCGGTAGGGAATGGGTCGCGACGACAGATTCGGATCGCCGCCGCCCACCAGCCGCAAACCGCCGTGGATGGTCCCGAGGGAATCGGGCAATCCGTCGGCCAGCACGCGAGTCTGAAACGTAAAATCGGGCCCCAGCCGCGCGAGCGCCAGGGCCGTGGTCAGCAGCTTGGTATTCGAGGCGGGAATGAAAAAGTGATCGGCATTCCGTTCAAACAACGTCTTCCCGCTCGCCAGATCCACAATCTGGATCCCCCAATAGGCAGTCCGCGCCGCAGGCTCGGTGCCCAGGACCCGCTCGATGTTCTGCGGAAGCGAGGCTCCAAACACGGCGAACGGGAACACGCAAGCGAGCCGGGCGAATCCCCCAATCCCCAAGCCCCAAACCCCGACCCCTGCCTTCCTCATCTTCCAGTCACCTTCGATTCCAGCCAGATTAGCAGGATCAGCAGCATTACCATAAAGGTTCCCACCAGCGGGATGCCGATCACCACCCCCACCCCCAGGGCCGCGGCCAGGTAACCCAGTGTGGCCGGGGCGAGAAGCCCGCCCATTAATGCCAGTGAGAAGATCCCATTGAAGAAGCCCGGGTGGTAGTGAGGAAACCGTCGCCCAATCGCTTCGGCTACCAGAGGATACACGCTGGCGAATCCGGTCCCGAGAAAGAACGCCCCACTGGCTGCGCCGAAGGCATCCCCGGTGGCATACAGAATCAGGCAGCCGAATGCCGCCGCCAATCCGCTGCCCATCAGCAACCGTCGATGCCGCACGCGCGGCAGGATGGCGACCGCTCCCAGGCGCCCTCCCGCCAGGCAGGCCCAGTAGAGGGCCAGCGTCCGGAGCGCCGCCTCGGGGCTGAGTCCCACGCGCCGGCACAGCAGAATCGGCAGCCAGCCTCCGATCGACCACTCATTACCGAACTGCAAGAACAGGAGCAAGGCGAACAGGATGGCCCCGGGGCTCCGAAAATCGTGGAGCGCCTGCCGGAGAGTGGGCTGGCTGGCCTCCGGAGGCGCCACATAACGGCTCCTGACATAGATCGCCGAGTAGATCCCGGGCACCAGGGCCATGCAGAGCAGGATTGTCGGTACGCTATACGCATTGAAGGTGCCGGCCACCAGCAAAGTGGCCGTGAGACAGCCCAGCCCGTACCAGATACCGCCCTTGTTCGTGGTTCCCGCCGGATCCGCCTGGTAGCCGGGCGAAATCGCATGAAACAGGGCCATGTTCAACAGTCCCGCGCCAATTCCCAGCACCAGAAACCCACCCACCCGCCACCACTCCGACACGGGCGGTCCGACCAAGGCCAGATAGGAGAGTGCCAGGGTCGAGAGCGCGCAGGCGAACACCAGGAGAAACGAAAGCCCGCGCCGCCCCATCAGCCGCTTCGCCACTGCGGAAGCGGCCACAATTCCCGCCGCCAGGCTGAGGAAATAATTGCCGGCCTCGGTAAAGTGGGGCGGATCGCGATGATATCCCCAGGCGAGCAGTACCGCGCCGAGCAACGCCTGAAGAAACCCGGACAACAGAAATCCGGCCAGCGCCTTTCCAACCCCTGCCGGCCCACCCCCTGGTCCCTGGCCCGCTTGGGCTGGCGCGACGCTCATTGAGCCGATTGTATCGCGCCTTCCGGGGTGAACCGACCCGTTGAATTTCCGAAATCCGTAGCCGGGCCTACGGAATCCTGTAGATCCACCGAGCGTTGGACTTTGGAATCAATTATTTAGCAGTGGCACGGAATTTGCAAAATCGGGGAGTGGGTTCTTTGATGAGGGTATAGGCTTCGGTGCGTTGCCTCCTCTGGGCTACTTCAACCGCCCCGCGTCAGTCCATCTGCTGGCGCGGGGCTTTTTTCAGTCTGCTACACTAAAAAATCTCACAGAATGACGGGACTCTACGCTCGTTGGATCGACCGCTGGGAGCGTAAACTCGCCACGCGTGACACAAACCGCGTCGTCAGGCCGTTCGACTGGGGCACCGATTGGCTGCACTCGGTCGGGTATCCCTGGTGCCCTCCGGATGCCAACGGGAACGCCCGGGACTGTGTCGCGCGCTTCGTGGCGGAAGCGCTCGACCAGTCCGACCGGTTTTTTGCTTACCAGCCGCCCACGGATTTCCGCCTCCAGGACGGCCAATTGACCTTCACCAGCCCGGTTCCGACCCGCTACGGGGAGAACAATACCGTTCCGGCGCTCTGGTTTCCGGCGCCCAAGGACCAGGGGCGCGCCCTCGTGGTGCTGCCCCAGTGGAATTCCGGACCCGACGGCCATGTGGGGCTGGCGAAACTGCTCAACCGTTTCGGCATCAGCGCTCTCCGCATGACCATGGCGTACCATGCCGAACGCCGTCCGCCGGAGACGCAGCGTGCCGACTATCACGTCTCGAGCAACGTGGGCCGCACCATTCACGCCAACCGCCAGTCGGTGATCGACACGCGCGCGTGCCTCGACTGGCTCGAGCAGCAAGGCTACCGGCGCATCGGGATCCTCGGCACGAGCCTGGGCTCCTGTGTCGCCTTCATTGCCACGGCGCACGATCCGCGTATCAAGACAGGTATCTTCAATCACGTTTCGATGAATTTCTCGGACGTGGTATGGAATGGGCTCTCGACCCGGAACGTGCGGGAAGGCTTCGCGGACCGGATCACACTCGAGGAACTTCGCAATTATTGGAAGGTGATCAGCCCTGCCGGATATCTCCAGCGGCTGCAGGGGCGAGAGCTCAAGAGCCTGCTCATCTGGGCTCGCCACGACAGCACGTTTCTGCCGGAGTATTCGCAGGAAGTGCTCCGCAATTTCCGCGAACTTGGCCTGCGCCACGAAATCTTCGCCCTGCCGTGTGGGCACTACACCACCGGCCAGTTCCCCTTCAACCTGATAGACGGCCTGGCGATGTGCCGCTACGCAGCCCGGAACCTGTAGCGGCAGAGTCAGGCGCCGATTCGACGAAAAGCGCGATGGAGTGCGGGCGGCCGCAAACGCGCCATAGCCGGCGAACCACAGCATCAGCCAGATTGGGGCCGGTACGTGCGGGAACGATCCTAACAAGAGGCTGGGAAAGCCCGTGTTGTGCCGAAATACAGAATTACGCCGAAGAGCACCGGGCACGACGCCGTGATCGGTGAGCGCGCCGGCAATCATCCCGGCACGACCGGCGATCGAGCCGACCGACAGGTCGATGCCCAGAACGCCGCCAGCAGCGCGAATAGCGCGATGAGATGCGAGACCTGCCGGCCGTCAGCCACGCTCACGGCGTACGGCTACGGCGGTAGGATAGCCCTCATGAGCGCTACCAGCAGTGTCCAGGGGCGTGTTATCCGAACTTCTGGCGAGCCCCTCGGCAAGGCTCGGGTCATCCTGGAGCGGAACGAGCCGATGTCGCAACTGAGCTACCTCGCGGTTTCCGAGGCCGATGGCCGATTTCGTCTGGACCAGGTTGATCCTGGCCAGTATCGCCTGGCTGTGCAACGCAATGGGTACGTCAACGCCGCAGGCAGCCGCGACTGGTTTCAAGGTGCGGTTCTCCTGACGCTGGCGCCGGGCAAAACAGTCGATGACATCCTGGTCACGATGGCCCCGCAGGCCGTGATCTCGGGAAGGATCTCTGACGAGGATGGCGAACCCTTGGCCGATACCCCAGTGACACTGCTGCAACAACCCACGGTCCGAGAGGGCCCTCCGCTGGTGCCGGTACCTGGCCCGGTGCGCTTTACCAACGACCTTGGGGAGTTCCGGATCCCGGGCCTGCACCCGGGCACCTACCTTCTGTGCGCGAACTGGGACCAGGCTCGTCATCACCACATGGGTATGGGAATTCAAATCGGGCCGCCGGAGGAGGAGGTGTATCCGCCGCTGTACTATCCAGGCGTCGCGGATTACGAAAAGGCGGCGCCCATCGAGGTCACGGCGGGCGAAGAATTGTTTGGCTTCGACCTCCAGATGAAGAAAGTCCGCGCCTTTCGCGTGCGGGGCCGCGTGGAATTGCCGAAGGATGCCGACCCCCGGACGTTGTTCTTAAACCTCGGGCAGCACCAGGTGCGGGGCGGATTTGGCGGAGGAGGAAGGGCCGGCTTCCAGCACCAGGGGACGGAGTTCGAATTCGGCGGCCTGTTGCCGGGGTCCTATCATCTGATCGCGCAGTGCGGCGGGCCGCAGCGTCTGCACAAGGCCACGATGCCGGTCGAGGTGAACGACCAGGATATCGACGGCCTGGTGGTGACGTTCCCGGCGGGCGCCACGATCGAAGGCACGGTGCAGGCCAGTGACGGGCCTTCGGCGGACTTCCATCCCGCCAGTGTCTACGTCTCGCTGGTTCCCCCGGAGGGCGGGATGCAGATCGGCGGAGGGCCGGCGGACGCCTCCGGGACGATCCGGCTGTCCGATATTCCGCCGGGCCGCTATTGCCCCGCGGTGTTCCTGGTGCCGGAGCGAGGGTATGTGAAGTCGGTTACCTACGGCGGGCGGGACGTGAGGAATGACCCGATCGAGATCGGCGATGACCTGGCTACCGCGCGGCTGGAAGTCCTGATCGCGTTCGATGGCGGCGAGATCCGCGGCGCCTTGCAGGACGCCGGCGGCCTGCCGATGACCAATCGCAACGTCCATCTGCTTACCGATCCGCCGCGCTTCGACCGTTTCAAGACGGTGCGAACCGACCAGGATGGCCGCTTTCATTTTGCTCATATCCGCCCGGCAGAGTACTGGCTGTTCGCCGTCGAACGACCGGCCGGCGCGCCATTGGAGCAGCTTTGGGAATGCCACGATGGGGTGGCGGGCAAAGTGACGGTGGTCTCCACTTCGCACGAGAATGTTCTGCTGCGATTGCCGAAGAAGGGTGGGGGGTAGAGCAATATTGTTCACAGAACGGCCGAGCGTTAGGGCCAGCCAACATCCGGGCCGCCTCGAAGCGATTCCGAATCGGCAGCAGTTTCCGGGACCTCGTCGCCCGTTTTCGGGCAAGCAGTCCGGCCAATTTGCAGGCAATTCCGCGGTTAGGGCGTTTTTCGTCAACTGAGACGCGGGGTCGTGTAGCCGTTTCACTTCCCGCCACCTTAGCGGACCGCTGGCCGAGATTTCGGCCACCTCGGAAAAAACATCGGTACCCTGCGCCGGTATTCCTGATATGGCCAGCCAAGCCGCCGCTCCAACTCCGGCTCCTCCAGGAATTTCAAGGACGCCACTTGGATCGCCATGAATACCGGAATCCATACGAAAACCATCGAGGCGGAGTGCAGAAGGGTCCCCAGCCCCAACAGGGTGGCACCCACCCCGATCAGCATTGGATTACGCACCCAAGCGTATGGCCCCGTCGTAACAAGCTCGCGAGGAGGGTTTGCCGGAACGGCATGTCCCTTGAACTGGATCAAACACCAGATCCAGAGTGCCGCGCCGCCGGTCAATACGACGATCCCAATGCCTGTACCACTCGCGCCAGCGAGCAGCGGTCGCAAGGCGAGCGCTCTGTCTGTGGCAATGCTTCCGGCCACAACTGCGGCGATCATACCGAAGAAGATGGTCAGCCCAACCGCAGCCAGCCGCCGTCTTCGACGATCTGGGCCAGTGGTAATGGCATACAGTACGTCGGTCAGGCTCATTCTGCACCACACCCGTCCAGATCCGTCACAAACGCCTGTCTTGGCGTTCGAATCTGGGAAAGCTCATCGGAGCTTCATCGTTTCAGTATCGTCTCACACATCGATTTCGCTCGCGCGCGTGTCCCCGGCTCAATACGGCCACGGCGGCGGCACGAAAGTGTTGTCGAATCCAAGCCCCGCCGGGAATGCCGAAGCGGTCGGCGGCTTCCCGGTATCGAGCCAGCTTTCCATGGCAGCGAGACCGGCGAGCAGTTGTTGGGCCGTGAACGCACAGTGGCCAACGCCGCTGACGTAGGCCTGCACTAGCTTTGCCAGGCAACCCTCGCCGGCCACCGTCTGACGATAGGCGCTTTCATGGCGAATGTCGGCGAGCGTGTCCAGGGTGGTGTGGAGGGTAATCACGGGCTTCGTCAATGTTCCGTGGACCTCGCCAAGCGCTCGACATAATCGCGGGCGCGGGGATCCGCGTAGATGTTCGTTCGGGCGTTCATCTTCACCAGCAGATCATCGGCCTGGATGCCCAGCCCGGCGAGATAGGTCTTTTCGTCGGGCGTCAGCGAGTAGCGGTGATCGAGATTCTGCGCGACCGGCCCGGAGGCCCAGTACTGGCTCCCCGAGAGACTCTCGGTGGCAAAAGCCATTTGCATGAGGAATCCCAGGTATTTCCACATGGGATCGGTACTCCAGAAAGCGTCCGAGGCGAGGCCGTTGACCAGACGGATGAACTCCCAGCCGCCGCGGTTGCTTCCATCCGGCTTGGGCCCGATGCTCTGCATGCCTGGTATGTGCTCGGTCAGTGCGAATTGGCCAGACAACGGTTTCCCGAGGCGCTGGCGTTCTTTCAAAAGGCAGCTACCATCTCAGAAGACCCGATCACGCTCAGCTATGTGGGGCACACCTACGCTCGAGCCGGCAATCGGGCTGAGGCCGAGAAATTACTCGATATCCTGCTCGCAAAAGGCCAGGTTCACTATGTCATAGCCCGAAGCCTGTTATGGATCTATATCGGGTTGGGCCAGTTTGATCGCGCGTTCGACATCATGGAACAGCAATTCGAGCGTCGCGACGGGTTCCTGTGGTGGCTTCGTTCGGTTCCATGGTTCGACCCTCTTCGATCCGACCCGCGCTTCGGCGCGCTGGTGCAGAGGATGGGCTTCCCAGCCGGATGAAGCTGGCGCGGTTCGCTCACGTTCCATTGGCACCTCGTAGGCCGGCGATCACGCACCGCGCTGACGCCGATGCCTGGCATATAAGAGATTTGATCCTCGCGTGCCGGAGGGTTTATGAATCCATGTTGACCTATCGTCTCCGTTCCGTTCATTGGCAGCGACGCTGGAAGAAGAGAGCAATGGGCGTTTCTCGGCCAACCGAATTGGAACGATGAAACCGGTTTCCCCAACTTCTGCGCTGTGGATATGAACGTTAGTTCTGTCCCGCCTGGCTTTTTGCTTTGCCGTAAGAGTATGGATAGTCTGCCTTGTATCTCAACAACCTTCCAAGAGCCGCAAGACACGGCAACAGAATTTTGGGCGCCAAACCCGGAAAAGTAACATCCTGGCGGAATCCCCAAAGCGTGACGGCGTATTGGAGCGGATTCCGGACGCGATCCTGAGCGAAGGCAAAAATCGCTTCCCATCTTTCTGTCCGCGCGGCTGGGCGAAATTCCCCATGCACCCGGGCTTCGCCGTTGCCCGAGTTCCAGCACGTGTGCACGCACCCTTTAGGGACCACACACTCATCCCCAGCTACCAGGGTGGATAGTTGTCCGGAGACCCACGCTGTGAGCGAACCATTTACGACGCGGAAGCGCTCTTCGTGGTTGGGATGAACGTGCTTTGGGGGCGCCTTGCCGCCAGGCCGGAGGAAGAGATCGAGCTCCAGCAGTTGACCGTTGGTCTCTGCACCGGTTCGCAGGAAGACGATGCGCGCGCCGTCACGCGGGTCTTCGATGACATCACCCGGTCTCGCCATGGTTGAATCGCCTTGCTTGAGCGACTATACCATGTTCTGTGCCGGTCGGATGTATTAGAGGTGATAGGACCCCGAGTAGTGCGTCAAAACCCCTTCGGCCGTGTAGTCGCCGTTCCTGACTTCTGCTCAATGCGGCCGAGACAAACGATCCGAGAGGCGAGCGCCACGATCGCCATTAACCGCGATTATGAAAACAGTATTGGGGTTAGACCTGGGTTAGACCTGGGTTAGACCAGGGCTCGACACCGTTGACGATCAGGAATACAGTCACCGCGACGAGGATTCCGGCAATGGAGCCGGCGGCGAAATGATAGTGCCCAGGGCAATTCGTGCAGCGTTTGCGCCGAACAACAATGCTACGGGCAACGGCGCCACCTGAAAGAACACCATTGCCGCGGGACGTCTGACGGCCGCGAGCCTGCCGTTGATTGTGCCCGGTGCACGCTGACGTGACTCCAAATGGATTCGATAGGGGGTGACAACGGCCTGGTTGAACGACAGCCTGGGTTCGGAGCATACCAGGTGATGAACTCGTCGATGGCGTGCCGGTACCCTCGCCGGGATTCTCTCGAGCGCAGCTATTGAGAACCGCCGATCGTGCCTGATCGAGGTCTGGAAGGACGACTTCTTGACGTGACCGGGTTGCCACGTTTCATTGTTGGGGCCTCCATGCCCCAACAAATGAATCCGCGGTGCTGCCGGCGAGCGCCGCCTCGTCAAATGGCGAAGGCCGTACGAACCCGTGCCTTCACCGACTCCCAATCGCGGCCGCTGAGGTGGCCGATCACCGTCAATTCGGAGCGATGGGCCGTCAAGACGTACGCTCGGAAGCAGGGCTCTGCTCGGAGTCCGGCAGATGGCCAGTTGTGGAGGACATAATCAGTCGTGCCCGGGGTTCTGGGCTACTTCGTGGTGAGAATGCCCACCACTGCATCCGGACGCTCGGCGAGATACGTCGCGCTGGCGATGACTACGGCCGGCCGGACCTTGGTTTCCTGAGCACCGACCAGGATGCCGACCACCACATCGCCAGGCTTCAATCCCGATCCTCTGATTCCTCAGCGTCGAGGCGATGCAGGGATGCGGCCCTGAAATCGTTCAGGTCTTCATCGGGCCAGGATTCGGACCAGTCGATCCTGTGGTTCGGCGCGAGTTCCGCTAATCGCTCCGCGAGCGCGGATAGCTCCGTTGCCACGTCCGGAGACAAGCTTCGGAAGGCATCCACCAACAAGGCCTCCCGCTCATTTAGCTGCATTTCCATATCCTGTACCACAGCATACGGCCAGTCGATCCGCGGGTTTTCTTCTGCACCCGGCCGTGTCCCCGTTCCTGACTTCTGCTCAATGCAGCCGGGATAAACGATCCGAGAGGCGAGCGCCACGATCGCCATTAACCGCGATTATGGGAACAGTATTGGGGTTAGACCGGGGCTCGACACCGTTGACGATCAGGAATACAGTCACCGCGACGAGGATTC
The DNA here is from genome assembly GCA_035501495.1 of Bryobacteraceae bacterium. Classification (GTDB taxonomy): domain Bacteria; phylum Acidobacteriota; class Terriglobia; order Bryobacterales; family Bryobacteraceae; genus JAIQFL01. Next base: position 69,075 of record DATJWB010000264.1, read on the forward strand.
CGGCAATGGAGTCGGCGGCGAAATGATAGCGCCCGGTGAAGGTGCCCAGGGCAATTCCTGCAGCGATTGCGCCGAACAACAATGCTACGGGTAACGGCGCCACCTGAAAAAACACCATTGCCGCGGCGGCCGAGGCCGCTACGTGGGCGCTCGGGAAGGTGTTCGCATGGATGCTGGCGCCGTTCAGGATCCAGAGATTGAATCTGCGGACCGGATTGGGAGGGAGCGGCTCGAGCCAGGGTTCAACCCGCGTGCGGGGAGGCATGGTCTGCAGGAACGGCAACGCGCCGTACGACAGGTAAGTCGCAATCAACACAACCGACCAGAAGTGGTCGGATTCGCTGCCCAGCCTAAGGAGATAGAGCGCGCCGACGCTCATCGGTACCATCGGGTAGCAGAGGAGATAGGCGAGTTCGAGGTAAACGCCGATCCACTTCCGGAGGCGCCGGCGCGAGATCCAGCGCAGCAGCGGCCCCACCAGCCTCTCGTCGAACCGTTCCAACCAATTCTGGAGCGGCTGGTCGACGCGTAGAAAAAATTCTCCCGCCTGGCGGTAAACGATCAGAATCAGTGCCGCGGGAAGCCAGTCCCGCACCACGGATGCGGCAAGCGCCGGCAACAGGCGGGGCAGGAGGAACGCACCGGTAAGGGTGACGCCCAGCCCCGCTGCGCTCAGGCCGGTCACTCTTGCGCGCCGCCCGCCGGGCAGGCGGCGTATCCAGGACAGCGAGCCGAAAAAGCAGAACACCACCACGTGAATCCACTCTGCGCGACGCATACTACGATTTGACCCGAAAGTGGAAGGCCGATGGGTGGCACATTCGAACACTGTACCCATGGACTCCGCGGCACACAAAAATCTATGGTCGAACATGCTGTGGCGCGGCACTCCTGCCGCGTCCCGACTCAGCGGAACGCTCTTTTTGGCCGCCACCGATGCGGGCAAGCCAAGCCGCCAGGCTGACCGCCATTCCCTGAAGCGTTCACTCTTACGTTGGCTGATTCTGAGGGACCGATTCTCAGACTTCGCTGCTGGCATCTAAAGCCGCTTTTAGCTGAAGCTTGCCCTATGTGCTGATTTAGATGCGGGCGGCGAGGAAGGCTTGCAGATTCGCGGCATTATCCGGGAGGCCGAAGAGCGACCAGAGATTGGTTTGGTCCACCCAGACTTCCGGCTTGCCGGAAAGGGCAGCAAGCGCGGTCTGCTGATCCGGGGTAAGCGGCTTGGGAAGATCCGGGCGAGGGCCCTCCACCTGACCATACTCCAGTTTGTGCCGCTCATTCGATTGTTTGCGCAGTTTCCGCCGCAGCAGGACGGGGAACACAGACCACAGCAGCGCGAAGAAAACGATCTTGAAGAGGCCGATGATCATCGACTTCTCCATTTCATCTCGCGATCGGAAACCGGCCTCTGGCCGGCCGCCGGCCCGTTTCGCGACGATGGAATAGGTGGTGGCTTCCCATCCGGACCGGCTATCGTCAAACACCAGCCGCAGCAATCTTTCGGCAATGGCGAGTGCGACGTCACGTTTGCGGCACGCCTGCAGGGCTTCGAGAAGGCCCGCCAAATGGCGCTCCCGGCCGAGCTGCTGGAGCGCTTCCAAGAAGGAGCCGCAATCCGCGCCGATTTCCGTCTCGGAGGCAGCCAGGAACGTGGAAATCAAATCGGCCGCGGCGGTGCTGTCGGCGTTGCCCTGTAACTCGCCAATCTGCTTCTGACGCAGCGTGAAGCGAACGTTCGGATCGGATTCGCGTTGGATCGCTTCGGAGAGGAAACCGGCCCAATCGGCGAAACGTTCGCGGACGCGGATGAGTGCATTCAGCAGTTCCTGCCTGGTGGCGGGATCCGGCTCGCTCCGGTAGCAGTTGCGGACCATCCGGGCCGCCTCGCTTCCGGCATCGGAAGAACAGCAGAGTAACTCGGCGGCGTAGCGGCGGAGCACACGGTTGGGGCTTGACAGGTCCGGCGAGAACACATCGTGCGCGGCGAGCAGTTCGGCGAGAATGGCACTCCCGTGCTTGGGATCGCCGCCGGCGCAGCATGCGATGGCACAGCCGTCGCGGATGGCCTTTCGGGAGGCGGCCGCGAACCCGGCCAGCACCTCGTAAAACAGCACGCGGTCCCTTCCGTCGGCCCGCGCGGCCATGGGGATCAGCCGGTGCACGGCGGGCGGCGAGGCGCTGTAGATGGTTCCCTGATGCAGCACCCGGTTGCACAGATCGGTCATCCGGCCACGCAGCTTACGGCCGCGTGCCGTGGAAAGCTCGGCCAGCAGTTCCGCCATATCGGAAGCGAGGCCGAAGGCGTGGTGCAGCTCCCACCAGGATACGTCGGCGGCGCCGGCTGGTGTCATGCTTTCGGGACGGCCTCGGCGGCAGCCGCCCGGCCCCAAATGCCATTAGGGTCAGTGCGTGCGGCGAGCTCGAAATACAACGAGCTCTTGCGCGAATCGCCCAGTTCGACCCAGGCTTTGCCAAAGTGATAATCCACTTGAGCCTTGGCACACGCGGGCGTAATACCAGGGAGGGCAACCTCTTCGGAGAGGCGGTCCACTTCGGTGGCATCATGGGTATGCACCGCGACCGCCCACGCCAGGGTAGCCAAATCCTCGCCAAGGTTGAGCATCTTGGTGTCTTCCGTAACGCCGGGTCCGGCCTTTTCTTTTTCCACGGCGAGCCGGGCCCATCGCAAAGCTTCCTGGGGATTGTCGCCGCGACGCAGCCAGACTTCGGCAACATCGCGGTAGGTGGCGCCGCGCTCCGGCCACAAGCGCAGGGAAGCCTGAAAGCAATCCATGGCCTCCTGGTAGCGCTTCTGCTCCAGGAGGACTTCTCCGAGCGAACTCTGGATGAGAGCGGCGAGTTTCGGATTCTTCTCGCTTTGAGCGAACGTTCGAAGGCCCTGCTCAGCTTCCTCGAACTGGCCGAGATTCCTGGCCATGTCCGCGCGAAGGAATGGATCGCCGGCCAGCGACTTCGCCGTCCGGTAGTCGCCTCGAATGTAGGCGGCCATCACGGGGTCCTGCATCATCACGCGGGCGCGGTCGACTCCGCTCATGGCTTTGCGGAGGTTCAGGAAAGCTCTGATAATCTGCACCACCAATTGAATCAGTCCCATCCTGTGCAGGATAGCCCGGACGTGCCGCTCGGGAAAATGCTATCCAAGGTAAGGCGAGTTTGGCTAGCCTACGGATGGCGCTGGAAATACGTAATATTTCGTAGTAAAGTCTTCGTATGAAGTGTTGGAGTCGAATTGCGTGGGTGCTGCTTTCTCTGAACGCGGCAACGGGGCAAGGCACCGGCGTCCGGTCCCAGTTCGACGCCGCTTCGATCAAAGTGATGGAAGGCGGGCGCAGCGGCCTGGGATCTTTGCGCGGTGGGCCGGGAACCAGTTCGCCGGGCCGGCTCACCGGCGCCGCCACACTGAAGCTGCTGCTGATGCGGGCGTACGATCTGCGGGAGTTCCAGATTGCAGGGCCGGGATGGATCGAATCGGCGCGCTATGAAATCCAGGCCAGGCTTCCGGATGGCGCGGACGCGGCGCAGTTGAGAGTGATGCTGCGGTCATTGCTGGCAGAGCGGTTCGGGCTGGAGGCGCATCGGGAGACGCGGCAGCTTGCGGCCTATGAACTGACGCCGGCGAAGGGCGGGCCGAAGCTGACGCCTTCGACCAAGAGCGAGGTGAGGGAGGATCGTGCAGACACTCCCACCAGCCCGAAGTTCGTAAAGGGCGCGGACGGGCTCCCCGAACTCAGGCCGGGAGGCGATGTTCCGCGCACGTACGCGGTGGTGCTCGGCGGCCCGGACGGGCTCCTGTACAAAGTCTGGGGACGTCGGGAGACGATGGCTGAACTCGCGGACCGCCTGTACGCACAGTTAGGCCGGCCGGTGATCGACGCAACCGGGCTCAAGGGCGAATATGATTTCACGCTGTCGTGGGCGGTCGAGAGCGCTGGTGGAGTGGTGCCGCGAAACGGACCGCCCCCGGACGAGATTGAGATGGGCAGCGCTCCGGTCTTGCCGGGCTTTGCGATAACGATTTTTGCGGCTGTCGAGAAGCAACTCGGACTGCGCCTGGAAGAGAAGAGGCTTCCGGTCGAACTGCTGGTAGTCGATCGCGCCAACGCCAAGCCCACCGAGAACTGACTGCATCCGCCGGGGGCCAGGGGGCGGAAAGCAATCGGGACCCACGTTTCGAACTGTGCTAACTTCGTAGCTGCAATGCGATTTTCAGAAGTGTTGAAGATCGCGGCCTGCACTGCCGCGATCAGTCTGTGTGCGTATGGGCAAGGCGCCTCAACCACCCAGCCGGACAAGGAGGCATTGGCCAAAGAGGCGCTCGCGAAAGACGAAGCGAAAGGACTGCCGCCCAGAGCGACACCCGGGGACTATCAAAGCCACGCCCAGGCCGGCACCTTTACCATTGCTGCCGAATTTGCGGGCCACACCGTCCCCAATCCGCAGGGGCCCCTCACTACCGAGGATTATCTTTCCGTGGAGATCGGGCTGTTCGGCCCGCCGGACGCCAAGCTCAAGATTTCCGCCGACGATTTTACACTGCGCATCAATGGCAAGAAGAACTCCCTTTCCAGCGTGCCGTATGGATTGGTGATCGGCAACGTGAAAGATCCCGAGTGGGAGCCGCCTGAGAAGAAGGAAGCCAAATCCAAGACGAGCCTGGGGGGCGGCGGACAAAGCGATAAGCCCGAGCCCGGCGCTCCGCCGCCGGTGGTCCACATTCCGATCGAAGTACAGCGGGCAATGGCGCAGCGGGTTCGCAAAGCGGCGCTGCTGGAAGGCGACCGCCCTCTGCCGCAAGCGGGATTGATCTTCTTCCGTTACGGCGGCAAGGAGAAAGGCATTCGCACAATCGAGCTGGTTTACTCCGGCGCGGCGGGCAAGGCGACCCTGGACCTGCACCCGTAAAGTTCGGCGCCGCATACCCGCCTGCCAAGATTTTCATGCCTGAATACCGCAGAAGATTGCCTCATTTCCAACCCGACAACGCTTGTCTCTTCCTGACCTGGCGTCTCTGGGGATCACTGCCCTCCACTGTGGACCGCTCTTCCATATACCGCACGCGAGGCCAAGCCTTTGTTGCCTTACGACCGCGCTTTGGATCAGAACGAGACAACCGTTTTGGCAGGACGTGTCTTACGATCATTACATCCGTCAGCAGAGCCAAATCGGCCGCACTGTAGCCCATATTGAGCCCGGCTTGGCGCGATCTCGAGAGTGCCGGCGGTGGTCCAGCGCCTGCGTGCCTCGATTTTTCACCGCCGTTGTTCGTACGCCACTTTCCCGCCCACGATCGTATACACCACGTCCGTCGAGAGGATCTGGTCTTCCGGAATGGTCATGATGTCGCGCGACAGCACGGTGATGTCGGCTAATTTTCCTGTTTCCAAGGATCCTTTCTCTTTCTCCTCGAAGGCGGCGTAGGCGTTGTTCCACGTGTACGAACGCAGGGCCTCCTCGCGTGTCATGCGCTGGTCCGGGTAGAATACCGATCCATCCTTCAGCTTGCGGCTCACCGACGCGTAGAACGATGCCAGCGGGCTTACGTCTTCCACCGGCGCATCCGTTCCATTGCCCACAATCGCGCCCGATTTCATGAGCTTCTGCCACACGTACGCGCCTTCCTCGGCGCGCCTGGGGCCCAGGCGCAACAGGACGTAGGGCGCGTCCGACGTGCAATGCACTCCCTGCATGGCAGCGATCACGCCGAGTTGGCCGAACCGCGGGATATCGGCCGCGTTGAGATGTTGGGCGTGCTCGATGCGCCAGCGCAAGTCCTTCCTGTCGGGATGGGCGCGGAAGGTCTGCTCGTAGATGTCGAGCACTTCACGATTGGCGCGGTCACCGATCGCGTGTACGCAGAGCTGGTAACCGTGCTGGATGGCCAGCTCCGCGGTCTTGCGGATGTCCGCCGGATCTTCGGTATTCAGACCGCTGCTTTCCGGCTTGTCGGTGTAGGGCTCCAGCAGCCAGGCGCCGCGCGATCCGAGCGCCCCGTCGATCTGCCGCTTGATGGCGCGGACGGTCAGGAAGTTGCCGCCCGCACCCAGCATGCGGTATTGATCGAGCCTGGGAGCCAGTTCGTCGTTCGGCATGCGCAGCATCATCCAGATGCGAAGCCGCAGCTCGTGGTTCTCCGCCATGCGCTTGAGGGTGTCCACGGTAGTGAACGGCGATCCGGCGTCTTCGAATGTGGTGATCCCTTTCGACAGCGACTCGTCCACCGCGAGGTCGATCGCCCGGCGGCGCTGGGCGGCGCGCTCTTCCGAAGTGCGCCGGGCTTCCCAGGCGCTATGCGCGCCGGCGGCCAGTTGTTGCGCGCGTTCGCGAAGCAGGCCCGTGGGACTACCCGACTTATCCTTCAGGATCTCGCCGCCCTGGGGGTCTTTGGTGTCGCGCGTGACGCCCGCCGCTTCCAACGCTTTGCCGTTGACGAACGCCGCGTGGCCGCTGGCGTGGGTCAGGAGCACCGGATTGTTGGGCGATACCTGGTCGAGGGAAGCGTGCAGCGGAAAGCCTTCGACATTCGGCTCAGGAGCGTGATCCCACTTGGATTGATGCCAGCCCCGGCCGACGATCCACTCGCCGGGCTTGGCCTGTTTGGCGGCGCGGGCCACCTGCGCCACGATATCGTCCCAGGTACGGGCCTCGCGCAGGTCGAGGCCCATCCGGAATTCGCCCACGCCGGTGAAGTGCCCGTGGCCTTCGATGAAACCGGGGATCGCCAGCATGCCGTGAAGATCCATCACCCTGGTCCGCGGGCCGATCCATTTGGATGCGTCGGCGTCGCTGCCCAGGGCCGCGATCCGGTCGCCCCGCACTGCGATCGCCTGGGCCACCGGCGCCGCGGCGTTCATGGTGACGATCTTTCCGTTGCGCAGCACGAGATCCGCGGGCTGTGCGAAGGCCACACCGGCAGCGAAGAATAAAAGGATACGCATGGTTGATTCCTTGGATCTACCAGCATACCCCCTGAAGGGATTGGCTATTTGGCGGAGTTCGCTTTCAGGAAGGCGATGATGGCGCTGCGCTCGTCGGCGCTTTCGACGTGAAACGTCATGTCGTTATTGGGAACCAGTTTCTCGGGGTCGGTGAGCCACCGGTCGAGCGTTTCGTCTCCCCACCGGACGTTAGCTTTCTTGAGCGCATCCGAATACTGGAAGGAGTCGACGGACCCGGACATCCGCCCGTAGACTTCGCCGAGGCGCGGGCCCTCTTTATCGCGATCCAGTGCGTGGCATCCGCCGCAGCGCCGTTCGAACAACGCTTTGCCATCCGGCTTGGACTGCGCGTTCGTGGCGGCAGCGATGCTCAGTCCGGTCAGCAGCAACACAAGCCCGGTGACGACCGGCCCGATGCGGTACAGAGGTTTCGGAAGGAGCATGCGGCTATGCTTCTTTCAGCGTGGAGTCCACAACGGCGAGAGTGTGCTGCCCCATCACAGACTGCACCTCGGTGATTCCCAGGACGGTGCGCAATTTGTCGTCTTCCACCTTCATGGGGCCGGGCCCCTTCGCGGTTCCGGGCGCGGGTTGCGGAAACGCCGTGGACATGGCGGTGTGGAATGTGACCTTGCCTTCTTCCTTCCGCATCACCTGGTGAATGTGCCCGTTCAGAACGGTGACCGATCCAAAGCGTTTCAGAAGCCCGAGAGCCTGCCCGCTGTCTTCGCAGCCCCAACCCCAGTCCGGGTAGACCGACCACAGCGGGATGTGCGCAAACACCACCACGGGGCGGCTGGCGGGCTGGCCCTTGAGGTCGGCTTCGAGCCACTGGATCTGTTCCGGCCCCAGTTTTCCAAGGCCTTCGAGCGCCGCCACGTTGGAGAGTCCGACGAAGTGCACGTCTTTGTGGTTGAAGCTGTACCACCCGCGTCCCTTGGCATTTTTGCCGTAGCGCTCCAGGTACATCTTTCCGTCGTCGATCGAGGTGTCGTGCTCGCCCGGAACAAAGAAGACCTGCTTTGTTTTGGCCCCCTTGAGCACCTGGTCGAGTGTGTCGTATTCCGCGGCCTTCGAGGTGTGGCTCAGATCGCCGGTGTGAATGATGAAGTCGGGCTGTTTTGGCAGGGCGTTGATCTTATCGATGGCCGCCTGCAGGGTGCTGGTGACATCGGGATTGGCCGGTTTGCTGAAACCCATATGGCTGTCGCTGATCTGAACGAAATGCAGCTCTCCCCTGGCCTCATGCTTCACATCCTGGCCGAATGCCCGTGAGGAGATGACGCCGCTGCCGGCAGTCCACAGGACGCCGGTTCCGGCCCAGGCCATACATTGGAGGAAGCCGCGGCGGTCAATGCCGTCGCGGTTGTGGTTGTGCGTAATCAGTTTCGACAAGGTTGACCTCGTTTAGCTCGTTAGTTGCCTTCGCGTTCGTATACCGGAGGGGCGAGCGGTTTATTCCCGCGGATTTGGTTGCACCGAAAGCCCGAGCCCGATCATCTAAAACTAGGACTCAGGCATGTGATCGACACCGGACTTCACCAGTACTGCCGTATCAATTTGTGTATTTTCAAGGAGATGCATCAAGCAGTATGTCCCATGAAGCCAAACTTGCGGAGTTGCGCGCCAAAACCGACCTCGAGCTGGCCGCGTACATTACGAATGCGTTAAACCTGGCGCTTCGTCTCGCTTCGGAAGCGGATGACCGGTCCCGCATGCGCGCGGAAGATTCTTATTCCGAGATTGTCAGGCTCCTTCCGGTCATCTATCGACTCAGTCAACCGGAGCGCCGCCGGTTTGACGGAAAGCTGACCCGGCTTCGAGAGATGCTGGACCAGGCTCCGGCTCTGGCACAATAGCGGATTCACGCTCGGCGGTAACTTCGCCCGCTTGCGGCCGTCCCACCAACAGGCGGATATAATCGCTGACGGAATGAAGCAAGAGGCGTCGTTTTTCGAAGGGCAGGAGCCGGTGCTCATCTATATTGCCAAGCGTCTGGGGGACGCACTGCGCCTGGAAAAGCTTCTGACGGAGTCGGGCCTGGATTATGGCGTGGAGGCCGACGAGTATCGCGGCGGAGTGGTGTTCCGTTCCGTTCGCACGGGAGCATTTTTTTATGTCCTGCCCGCTGCCGTGGATGCCGCGCGCGAGTTGATGCGGCGCAACGGCTACAAGCCTTTCGAAGGCATGGTGACGGGGATTCCGGAAGTGTGACCCGGCGTTGTACCCTGGGGGACATGTCCACCTGCATGCTTCCCATTTTCCTACCCCCGCGAGCCGCATTCCTGGCGTTGATCGTCCCGGCGTTGATGACTTCTCAGGTGCCCCGTAACCGCGCTCCGTATGCCAACGAGCAATGGGTGCGTCTCTTCAACGGAAAAGACCTGACGAATTGGGTGGAGGTGGGCCACGAGCGATGGACGGTCGAAGACGGGACGATCCATGGCCAGGGGGTCACCAAGGAATACGGCTATCTGCGGACCGAAAAGAAGTACAAGGATTTCTGGCTGTCGATCCGCTTCAAATGCGAGGACGACGGCAACAGCGGCATTTACTTCCACACGGAATTCAAACCGGGGACGGTGGATGTCGCGAGCGGCATGCAATTCGAAATCGACCGCACCTTGAATCACCACACCGGCGGGCTCTACGGCGACGGACGTAACTGGATTGCGTGGCCCTCACCCGAATACGAGCAGGTGATGCGTCCCGGCGATTGGAACGACTTCCTGCTCAAAGTGGAAGGCAATCACATGGTGGCTGTTCTGAATGGCATCACCATCCTGGATTTCACGGATCCCACCCCCAAGTCGTTCGACGGCTACATCGCTCTGCAGTTGCACTCCGGAGGCGAGGGCAACATGCGGTTCAAAGATATTTACGTCCGCGACATGTCCGTGCGTTAGGGTGGCGTTCTGGCGGCGAAGCGTAATCTGATAGACTCGGAGGGAAGTTTCAGTTTCCGCTGGTGCACGGGAAGCTGGTGAAAGTCCAGCACGGCCCCGCCACTGTCAGCGCGGAGAGCCGATCGATCACGCCACTGTTCCGGCAACGGGATGGGAAGGCCGATCGGTTCGAAGAGGCGCGAGTCAGGAGACCGGCCAGCGGATGCAGCACGGCTCTCGAGGGAGGAGCCCCGGAATGCGTGACTACGTTTTAGGCCCGCTGGCCTGTTGCCTGCTGTTTTCCGCCTGCGTTTCGGCCGCCGAGGTGAAAGGCAAGGTTGTCGATCCATCGGGGGCGCCTATCCCGTATGCTCAGATTTCCGTGGTGAGCCGCGTCGGGGTCGAGGCGCAGACCCTGTCGGCGCCGGACGGTACCTTCGCACTCCACACGGCGAACGAACCGGATACCCGGCTTGTTGTGACTGCTCCCGGGTTTGCCACCCGGACCGCTCCGCTGGAAGCTGCGGCCACCCTGCAGCTCGAAATCTCCCCGGTGGTCGATTCCGTGCGGGTGGCGGGCTCGACGATCGACGTGCTTGCCAGCCGGCAGGGCGGCAGCGTCAGCGTGGTTTCCGAAGAGGAAATCCGCCAGCGCAACGAGCCGTTCGCGATGGACCTCCTGCGCTACCTGCCGGGCATGACCTTCAACCAGACCGGCGCGCCGGGCGGCGCTACGAACCTGTTTCTGCGCGGCGGGAACTCCAATTTTCCGCTGGTGGAGATCGATGGCGTACCGGTGGTCGGGTTCGGCGGCGGCCTGGGCTTCGATTTCGCGCACATCCCGAGCGAAATGCTCGACCACATCGACGTGATCCGCGGGCCGCAATCGGCCATCTATGGACCGTACGCCAACAGCGGCGTCATCGATTTTGTGACACGCACCCCCGAAGCGGCTCCGTCGCTCGAACTGGTGGCGGAGGGCGGATCCTACGACGAAAGGAGATTCGGTATCGCGGGCGCCGCGATGGTGGCGGGATTCGGCATCGCGGCGTCTGCGTCGCGCATCGACGACAACGGTCTGGTTGCCAACAACGACTATCGCAATGAGGACGTGATGATCAACATCACGCGCCGCATCGGCCGGCAGAGGTTCTCGTTTCACGGCGACTTCGATTCCAACGATGTGGGCGAACCGGGGCCGTATGGTTCCGACCCGAAGCACACCTTCACCGGCATCGACCTGGTGAGCCGCGCCAAGAACAACTTCTCGGACTGGGCGATCCACTACGATGGCGATCTTTCCCCGCGGGTGCGCCAGGAGGTCTACGGCAGTTTCTTCCTCGACAACAACGGCTTCACCAGTCCTTATGGATTCAGCTTCAACAAGGACCTTCGCGGGCAGGCGGAAGCGCGCACCATCGTAAGCCTCACGCCCCGCTACACCGCCGCGTTCGGCGTCACCGTGGGCCGCGAGGAGGTGAAGAACACTTTCATCACGAACGCCAGCTTTGAGGATTTCCCGATCCGCCGGGACGATGTTGCGGTGTACCTGGAGAACCGCTACGAGTTTGGCGGGAGGTTCTTTTTGAATGCCGGCGTCCGCGCGGAGTTCTTCCGTACGCCTTCCATTCCGACCGATGGCTTCTCGCGGCCGGCGTTCCCGGAGAACTCGATCTCGCGCGTGAATCCCAAGGTCGCGGGCGCCTATGCCTGGCCACGCGGGACCCGGCTGCACGCCTCGCTCGGCACCGGAATCCGGCCGCCCTCGGGATTCGAATTGGCATTCACGAACAATCCGGCTCTGAAGCCCGAGCGGACGTTCAGCCTGGATGCGGGACTGGAGCTGAAGCCGTTCCACGACCTGCTGCTGGTGGATGGCACATACTTCTACAACCGCTATTACGATTTAATCGTGACTTTGGGCGGATCGCTGGCGACGCTGAGCCACTATCAGTCGGATAACCTGGCGAACTCCCGGGCGCAGGGAGCGGAATTCTCGGCCAGCCTGCGTCCGGCGCGCTGGTGGTTCGTGAGGGGCTCGTACACGCTGCTCGAGACCCGCATCCTGTCGCTCGACGGGTCGAGCCTGGCACCGCAATACTTCCAGGTGGGGCAGCCCTTGACGCGCCGCCCCCGGGATTCCGGCAACCTGGTGGCGGCCTTCACACGCGGCCGGGTGACGGCCGACGTTACGGGATACTTCCGCGGACGGGCACTGTTCGAGGAGCCCTCGTTTGGCGCCAGCAACGGCCTTTTCTGGAATCCGGGCTACGCCAATTTCGGCGTCAACGTGAACTATGCGGTGGCGCGCGGGCTGACGGCCTACGCCAATCTGCGGAACGCCTTGAATCAGCACTACGAGGAGGTCCTCGGCTTCCCCTCGCCGCGCCTCAATTTCGTGGCGGGAATGAAATGGAGAATCTCGAAGGTGCAGTAGCGAGCGCACGCCGCCAGCGACATTGCGCACGCTCGACAAGCGTCCCGATGAGTCGGGACGCGGCAGGCAGGAGTGCCAAGGCAGGAGTGCCTGCGCCACATCGTCCGGCGCAAGGGTTTCATGAGATTTCGGCGGGCCGGCGGGGCCCATCGGTACAGGCAGGAGTGATTGGCCACCTCAGTGGCGCAGCAGCATGAGAATCAGCAGCGCTTCGAGGTGCAGCCAAATTACCATCCCCGCCAGTACCAGAGCGAGCGTCTCCGCGGTGATGCCTTGCGGGTTTTCGGCCGCCGCAGGAGGTGTCGCAGATGCAACCGGAGTCACTTGCACGGCATCCAGCGGTGCTGCGGTGCGAACGATGCGGTCATAGTCGTTCACAACTGCGGCCTTTTCGGTGTTGGCCGGGTAGCTTTGCGTCTCGACCCGGCAGCCGAAGCCGGTCGCGCTGAGATCGGCCGGCTGCCGGCCCGCGGAGGTCCCGCCCAGGATCGCCGGAAAGTTCGTCTCCAAATGCTTCCGGAATGAATACGAATCCGCCACGGGTACCTGGGGACCGTCTGTCCGGGGGCGGACCAGGTCAGGCGCCACCCTGGGAGTCTCCCTTTCGAAAAAGGGTCCAAATATGGCCGTAAATTCTCCGGGCTTCAGTCCCTGTCCTGTTTTGGTTTGCATGTCCGCTTGCTCCTTTACCTGCAAACGCGCAAGTTCCGGCCGGCGGGCGTCACGATTTTTCTGCGCTTACCCCTGAGTTAGAATCGGTACCGGGAGGCACGGCTATTGTCTGCGCCCGGAGAGGTCACCAGGCTTCTGATGGAATTGCGTGGCGGCGACCGCTCCGCCTTCGACCGTCTGGTCCCCCTGGTGCATGAGGAACTTCACCGCTTGGCGGCGCGTTATATGAGGCGGGAGTCGCCGGGGCACATCCTGCAAACCACCGCGGTGGTCAACGAAGCGTATTTGAAACTGGTGGAGCAGCGCGAGATGAACTGGCAGAATCGGGCACACTTCTTCGGAATCGCGGCGGGGATCATGCGCCGGATCCTGGTGGATTATGCGCGAAAGGGCAGTGCCGGGAAGCGCGGCGCGGGCATCCAGCCCATACCGCTGGACGAAGGGCTGGCGCTCAGCGGCGGGCGCTCGGAGTCGCTGCTGGCCCTCGAGGAAGCCCTCCAACGGCTGCAGAAACTGGATGCCCGCCAGGTGGAGATCATCGAACTGCGATTCTTCGGCGGGCTCTCGGTGGACGAAACCGCCGAGGCACTGGGGGTATCGCCGCGCACCGTGGATCGCGAGTGGAAACTGGGGCAGACCTGGCTGCGCCGGGAATTAGCGCCGGCGGGGCCACTTTGACGTTGCTATGAGTCCGGAACGCTGGCAGCAGGTCAAGGACTTGTACCATTCGGTGGCCGAACGGCCGCCCGCGGAGTGGGAATCGGTCCTGAGCGGCCTTCGGGAGAGCGATCCCGAATTGAGCCGGGAGGTGGAGTCGCTGCTGTTCCAGTCCGACGAGGAGTGGATTCTCGGACCCAATCCGTTCGCCAACCTGGACGTTCTCGCAAAGCAGCGGGGAGGGCTGGTGGGTGACCGGTACCGCCTGGTGCGGGAACTGGGCAGCGGCGGCTTCGGAGTGGTCTGGCTGGCGCGTGACGAACGCCTGCACCTCAAGCCTGTCGTGGTGAAATTCCTGAGCTACGGCACACAAGAGGCCGGTGCCGGCGACGACTGGGCCATCCGGCGATTTGCGGACGAGGCCAGGGCGCTCGCGCGGATCGACCACCCAGGCGTGGTGGGCGTCTTCGATGCGGGCCGCACGCCCCGCGGAGTTCCGTACCTGGTGATGCAGTACGTGGAGGGCGTCACGTTGCGCTCGATCCTCGGGCCCGAGGGGTTGGCGCTGGTGCGGACCGCCCAGATCGTGAGGCAGATCGGCCAGGCGCTCTCGGCGGCCCACGCACGCGGCATCCTGCACCGGGACCTGAAGCCGGAGAACGTGATGGTGCAGTCCTCCACCTCGGGCGAATTTGTGCGCCTGATCGATTTCGGGATTGCCGTCATCAGTGAGGCCCGCGCCGGGGCGGCCGGCGCGAATGCGACCGCCACGATCTCGCGAGTGGTCGGGACGGTTGCCTACATGGCCCCCGAACAGCTCCGGGGCGAAGCCCGGCCGGCATCGGATGTCTACGCTATGGGAGTGATCGCGTGGGAAATGCTCACCGGGCAGGTGCCGGGGATGGATGCGCGGTGGGAGGGACTTCACGATCGCCGTCCGGATGTGTCTCCAGAAACCTTTGCCGTGCTGCGCAAGATGCTTTCTCCTGGGGCCGCGGACCGATACCAGGATGCCGCCGAAGCGGGCGAGGAGTTGGCCCTTGCGCTGACGGGCGCGAAACCGGCGACTGTGGCCCAGCCGGCGCCGCTCCAGCAGCGGGTCCTGGATGTAGCCGCCCAAAGACAGGTCCCGATCCGCAAGCCCGCCGAGGTGGTCGCCCTCATTCGGCGGACCGAATCCGGAGGACTGGCCGCGGTGCTGGAAGTGGATCGGGATTTCTCGGTGAAGCAGGAGGATGTCCGGTCGAAGCCGTTCCAACTGGAGTTTCCCGTCGGACCGCAGGGCAACCCGATGCCTCTGGAACTGGGAGTGCGGATCGAATGCCCGGATTTCGAGCCTAAGGCTGCGTTCAAGAGCATCGAGCTTCTGCCGGACCGCGATTCGGAGATCTGCACGTTCCTCGTCACGCCGCAGTATCTGGGGGAACTCCGCATCAATGTGGAAATAGTGCGGCGCGATGTGCTGGTTGCCTCGCGCACGCTGAAGACAGAAGCGGTGCCGTCCGAACGGCCGTGGGACGCGTCCATGGTGGTGGTCTCGATTCCGTTGGGGGTGGTTGTGCGCGCGGCACCGGCACAGGCGGCGGCAGGCGAGTTCGCCCGATTGTTCCAAACGGCCGAGCCAAGCGCTCCTCCGGCGCCGCCGAGGTCTCTCGAGCGCGCGAAACCCGGCGAGTTCACGCGGATGTTCGGCGCGTCTGAAACCGGAACGTTCAATCCGGAAGGCCCCAGCGAATTCACAATGTTTCGGCGCCCGCCGGTTCCTCAACAGCGGACTGGCGCTTTCGCCTCGGAGGGTGGGACACCGTCGAGCGTAGATCCAGCGGTGCGCGTGACGGGGCCACAGGTTCCCGGACAGACGTTCGCGAAGCCGGTGATCCCACAGCCAGGCACTCCGGAGCCCGTCCACTCCCCTGGTACCTCACGCCGCAGCAACTGGACGTCCTGGGGGCTGCCCCTCGCCATCGTGGGAGTGCTGTTGCTGTTGTTGGTAGAGGTTTGGATGACGATGAAGCGTTAGGGAGCGCCCCAAGGCTTCCCGAGTTGCGCCTACCCGGGTATACTGGAGTTTTGAGAGCTTTAAACCCGCTTTGTACGCCCCCGTGTGCGGGCGCTACCAGACTATGCCGGCGAAGACCATTCGCCTTCAACAGGATTACAGCATGAGTGCAATCGCGATCAGTCCTCTCGACCGGGCTGTCCGTTTCTACGAAGCGCCTATCGGCAAGAAGGCCGTCATGGCCCTTACCGGCTTGATTCTCTTTGGCTACGTAGTCGGACACCTGCTCGGCAACCTCCAGATCTACTCGTCGGATCCACAGCAGATCAACCGTTACGCCGCTTTTCTGCACAATCCGGCCAATGCCATCCCGCTCTGGGCTATCCGCGCGTTCCTGCTGTTGGCCGTGGTTCTGCACATCACCGCGTCCTTCCAGCTTTGGAATCAGAATCGGAAGGCGCGTCCGATCAGCTACGTAAAAAAGAGCGATGTGCCAACGTCCTACGCCGCGCGCACCATGATCTGGAGCGGGCCGATCGTCGGAGCGTTCATCGTCTTTCACATACTGCACCTGACGGTGGGCGCCGTGCTGCCGATCAAGGATGTGGCCGAGAACGCCCCCGACGTGCACTACAACGTCATCGCCGGCTTCCAGAACTACGGCGTCTCGGCTTTCTACATCATCGCCATGATCCTGTTGTGCATGCACCTGTACCACGGACTGTGGAGTATGTTCCAGTCCATGGGCATCAACCACCCACGTTACACGCCCTTGCTCAAGAAGGGCGCGGCGATTGTGGCTATCCTGATCGCGATCGGAAACTGCTCGATCCCCATCGCCGTGATGGCCGGTCTGCTGCATCTTTGAGGAATGCCGGAAATGGAACTCGATTCGAAATCCCCTACTGGGCCCATTGAGACGCGCTGGGACCGCCACTGTTTCAATCTCAAGCTGGTGAATCCGGCGAATAAGCGCAAGCATACGATCATCGTGGTGGGCACCGGACTGGCGGGCGGAGCCGCGGCTGCCACGCTCGCCGAGTTGGGCTACAACGTCCTGTGTTTCTGCTTTCAGGATTCGCCGCGCCGCGCCCACAGCATCGCGGCGCAAGGCGGCATCAACGCGGCCAAGAATTATCACAACGACGGTGACAGCGTCTATCGCCTTTTCTACGACACGGTGAAAGGCGGCGACTTCCGCTCGCGGGAGTCCAACGTCTATCGTCTGGCACAGATCAGCTTGAATATCATCGACCAGTGCGTGGCCCAGGGAGTGCCGTTCGCCCGTGAATACTCGGGCTACCTGGACAACCGCTCGTTCGGCGGGGCACAGGTGTCGCGCACGTTTTATGCTCGCGGCCAGACCGGCCAGCAGTTGCTGTTGGGCGCCTACCAGGCGCTCGAGCGTCAGATCGGCCGTGGACAGGTGAAGATGTTCCCCCGCACCGAGATGCTCGACCTGATCGTGATCGACGGGCGCGCGCGCGGCATCGTCACGCGTAACCTGATGACCGGGAAGATGGAGTCGTTTCTGGCCGATGCCGTGGTGTTGGGCACCGGCGGTTACGGCAACGTCTACTACCTCTCCACCAACGCGAAGGGCTCCAACACCACGGCCATCTGGCGCGCCCACAAGCGCGGCGCGCTGTTTGCCAACCCCTGCTTTACCCAAATCCATCCGACCTGCATCCCGGTGTCGGGCGATTACCAGTCGAAGCTCACGCTCATGAGCGAGTCGCTGCGCAATGACGGCCGCGTGTGGGTGCCCAGGCAGAAGGGCGACAAGCGGGCGCCTGGCCAGATCCCGGAAGCGGAGCGCGATTACTACCTGGAGCGCAAGTATCCCAGCTTCGGCAACCTGGTGCCCCGCGACGTGGCGTCGCGCAACGCCAAGGAAGTCTGCGACGACGGCCGCGGCGTGGGCGAATCGGGACTGGCCGTCTACCTGGATTTCCGCGATGCCATTCAACGCCTCGGCAAGCACGTCATCAAGGAGCGCTACGGCAACCTGTTCGACATGTACCAGCGCATCACCGGCGAAGACCCCTACGAGTCACCCATGCGCATCTTCCCGGCGATCCACTACACCATGGGTGGGCTGTGGGTGGATTACAACCTGATGTCCACCATCCCCGGCCTGTACGTGATCGGCGAGGCGAACTTCTCCGACCACGGCGCCAACCGGCTGGGCGCGAGCGCCCTGATGCAGGGACTCGCCGATGGCTACTTCGTCCTCCCCAACACCATCAACGACTACCTGGCGAGCGCCAGGCTGACGAAGGCTGATAACACGCACCCGGCAGTCCGCGAGACGGAGACCCAGGTGACGTGCATCACCAAGCGCCTCCTCGAAATCAAAGGAACACGCTCGGTGGATTCCTTTCACCGCGAGTTGGGCAAGCTGATGTGGGACTACTGCGGCATGTCCCGAAACGCCGAAGGACTGCAGCATGCGCTCGCGAAGATCCCCGAGCTGCGCGAGCAGTTCTGGCGCGACGTGAAGGTGCTCGGCAGCGGCGATGAACTGAATCAGTCGCTCGAAAAAGCGGGCCGCGTGGCCGATTTCTTCGAACTGGCCGAGCTGATGTGCCTGGACGCGCTGGAGCGCAACGAATCCTGCGGCGGCCACTTCCGCGAAGAGTACCAGACCGCGGAAGGCGAGGCGGCGCGCGACGACGACAAGTATTCCTATGCGGCGGCCTGGGAGTTCCGCGGCGTGGGCAACCGGCCTGATCTGCACAAGGAGCCGCTCAGCTTCGAATACGTGCACCCGGCGCAACGGAGCTACAAGTAAATGCGAATCATTCTCCACATCTGGCGGCAGCGGAACGCGAATGACAAGGGCCGCATGGTGCGCTACGAGGTCCCCAACGTCAACCACGAGATGTCGTTCCTGGAGATGCTCGACGTCCTGAACGAGGACCTGATCGTCAAGGGCGAAGACCCGGTGGCGTTCGATCACGATTGCCGCGAGGGTATCTGCGGCATGTGCGGTTGTATGGTGAACGGCGTGGCGCACGGACCGCTTCCTGGCACGACGCTCTGCCAGCTCCACATGCGCCATTTCAAGGACGGCGACGAGCTATACCTGGAGCCATGGCGGGCACGCGCCTTTCCAGTGGTGAAGGACCTGGTAGTGGACCGTAGCGCCTTCGACCGCCTGATCGCGGCGGGTGGCTTCATCTCGGCGTCCACCGGCAGCGCGCCCGATGGCAATGCGGTGCTGGTGCCGAAAGAGAATGCCGAACGGTCCATGGATGCGGCCGCCTGCATCGGCTGCGGAGCCTGCGTCGCAATGTGCCCGAATGCCTCGGCGTCGCTGTTTATGGGCGCCAAGATTTCGCACCTGGGACTACTGCCGCAGGGCCAGCCGGAGCGTGATCAGCGTGCCCTGGCGATGGTGGCGCAGGCGCAGCACGAGTTATTCGGAAGCTGCACCAACATCGGCGAGTGCGAAGCGGTTTGCCCCAAGGAGATCAAGCTCTCAGCGATCGCCCTGATGAATCGCGACTTTCTGCGGGCGAAGTGGGCAGGCAGGGCGGGGTTGGCGGAGGACTAGAGTTACGACAGGAACGTGAAGACGCGCGTCATCAGTGCAACCGAGTTCAAGGCCAGGTGTCTGGCGTTACTCGATGAAATCCAGGAACAGGGAAGCACGATCACGGTGACGAAGCGAGGGCGGCCGATCGCGACGATTGGACGGGCCGGACGAGCCCAAAAAAATGGAAGTCTCCCATAGGAATCCTGGAAGGCTAAGTCAAGATTCTCGGCGACATCGTGAATGCCACAGTGTTCGAGAACTCGGCCATGCTCACAGGAGAAGAGGACGATCTCAACTACTCTTGAATCCGCAATTTCTCCTGGACACTCACGTTGTCGTACTGTCCGACTCTCGCAGATTATCCCGAGAACAGATGCGCGTGCTGGAAGCTGCCGTCCGGAACGAGGCGCCTCTGGGCGTCAGCGCCATGAGCCTGGTGGAAATCGCCTTCGCCCGAGAGGGTCGTGGCAGGCTCATGAAGGGCGTGAGTGAGTTGCTGTATCAACTCGGCCAAGAGTCCATTCTGCTGCGTCCTTCCGATCATGACCGAGGTAGCGCAGGAGGCTGCTGCGCTTGCCGGCGCCTTACGCGATCCCGGAGACTGCGTGATTGTCGCAACGGCACGCTCCCACGGCCTCAAACTCTTGACATCCGACCAGCGCATCATCGACTCCGACCTGGTACCCGTGATCGAATAGTCGTCTTAACTATCCCGTAGCGCCACCAGCGGATCTACCCGTGCCGCTCGTGCAGCAGGCAGACCTGCGGCCAGCAGGGCAGTCAGTCCAAGCACCGCGGACGCCGCGCCAAGCACTCCGAAATCGGTCGGCGCCACGCCGTAGAGCAGTGCCTTCGCCAGATTGGCCAGCGGGATCGACAGAGGTGCTGCCACCGCGATTCCGATCATGGCCAGCAGCGCCGCTTCTCTCAACATCAAGACGAGCACCTCGCCTCGCCGTGCGCCCAGTGCAATCCGAACGCCAATCTCGCGCGTGCGCCGGGCCACGCTGTACGACATCACGCCGTAGATCCCGATCGCAGCGAGGGCCGTCGCCAGAATCCCGAAGAACGCCGCCAACAACGAGACCGTACGGTCGGCGAACAAATCTTCGTCGATCTGCCGATCCATCGTCTTCAGGGCGAACACCGGCAAACTGGCATCCAGTTCGCGCACCGCCTGGCGAAGACCAGAGGCGATCGACTCCGGGTCCTGCGACGTCCTCACGTAGAAGGTCATCCCGCCATCCTCGGGCCGGTACTGCTGGGCGTAGGGGCAGAAGATGAAGCGCTGCTTCGCTTCCCGTACGTCCGAGTATTTGGCGTCCCTGGCAACGCCGACGATTTCGACGGGCGTCTGCGACGCATCGGCCTTGAAATAGAACTGGCGTCCGATGGGGTTTTGCGCGCCGAAATACGTAAGGGCGAACGTTTCGTTGACCACCGCTACGCGCGGGGCAGCCTCGTTGTCGGAGGCGCGCAAATCGCGGCCGGCAGCCAGTGGCATTCCCATGGCCGCGAAGTAGCCTGCGCTCACGGGATCCACATTGGGCGCGGTGTCTCCCTCGGGCGGTTGATAACCAGGCACGTTGATGCCGCGATCGTTATTCTCGTTGCTCAGGATGGGTGTCTGCGTCGCGGCGACGGCAGTCACGCCCGGAAGTGCGCCGACGCGCTGCTCCACGGCTTCGAGCAGAGCGATCGTGCGCGGCGGGGTGTAGCCGTTCAGTGCAGGCGCAATCGCGAAGGACATCAGGTGGCTGGTGCGGAAGCCGAGATCCACCTGTTTGAGATTCCCCAGGCTGCGCAAGAAGAGCCCCGCGCCGGTGAGCAGCAGCAGCGAAAGCGCCACCTGCGCGACCACCAGGCCTCGCCGGAGAACCAGGTGCGGGCCGCCCGAGATCACGCCGCCGGCATTTTCCTTCATCGTCGAAGCCAGGTCAGGCCGTGTCGTTTCGAAAGCCGGCGCCAGACCGAAGATGGCGCCGCATGCCACCGAGATCGCCGCCGTAAAGGCCAGGACTCGCCAGTCCGGGTCGGCCGTGACATTCGCGGTGAAATTGGCAGACGGGAGAAGCGCCAGCAGCACCCGTCCGCCCCACATCGCGAACAACACACCCAGCAAGCCGCCCATCACCGAGAGAATCAGCGCCTCGCCGAGCACCTGGCGGACGATCTCGCCACGCGACGCGCCCACGGCGAGGCGAATCGCGATCTCCCGCTGCCGTCCGGTGGCACGCGCGACCATCAGATTCGCCACGTTGGCGCAAGCGATCAGCAGCACCAGCCCGACCAGCCCCATGAGCAACGTCAGCGGCTGTCCGAAGAAGGCCCGCAGCATCGAGATGCCCGAGGAAGCGTCACGGAGGGTGATCCGGCGATTGAGGAAATTGCGCCGGAACTGGGCGGAGACGCCGGACATCTGGTTCACCTCGTCTTCGAGGAGCGGCTTCCAGAAGACATTCAGGGCCGCCTCAGTGCTCGCGCGCGACACTCCGGGGCGCACGCGCGCCATGATGTTCAGCCACATGCTGCGCCGCGCATTCAGATCGCCGCCGCGAGGCAGAAGTTCCGGCTTCATGGTGATGGGAACGAAGAGCGCGGGCGCTTCGCCGACGGCGACGCCATCGAACCCGCGCGCGGCCACGCCGACCACCTTGAGGGGCTGGCCGTTGACGGTAATATCCCGATTCAGAATTCCTGGGTCACCCGCGAATCGCTGCTGCCAGAATCCATAGCTGAGGACCGCCACCTGATTGCCGCCGGCCGGCTGCGCGTCATCCGCCGCGATGGGCCGTCCCATGGCGGTCCCTGCCCCCAGGAGTTCGAAGAAGTTGCCCGAGACGAGGTTCGCGTCAACACGCTCCGTCTGGGAACCCATCGAGAAACTGGCCGCAAACGGGAACCATGCCATGGCCCCGGACAGATCCGGAGCGCGGTCGCGGAAATCGAGGTACATGGGATACGAGAAGGTAAACGTGTCGTCGTAACTGGTGTTAACGCTGCCGCGGCGAGGTCCATTGGCCGTGAACAGGACCAGTTGCTCCGGCGCCCGCACCGGAAGTGAGCGTAAAACCACCCGATCAAGCAGGCTGAACACCGCCGTATTGGCGCCGATTCCCAGCGCAAGCGAGAGGACCGCAATCGTGGTAAATCCTGGATTCTTCAGGAGCGAACGACACGTGTACCGGGCGTCAGCGAGGAACATGCGGGTTAGACGACGCACGCCGGATTTGGTGACGCGGCCGGGGCGTTCGGTAAACTGAAAATTGACGGCCTGCCCTGGAGGGGGCCCGTCCCAACCGCAGAGCCTGCATATGAGCGTCCTGGAGTTCTCGCTGGTGGTGTTTGTGGTGTCGGCGGTCGCCGGCTTTCTCGGCTCCCTGACCGGGCTGGGCGGCGGCGTGGTGATCACTCCGGTCCTTACGTTGCTCCTGGGCGTCGATCTGCACTACGCGATGGGGGCGTCGTTGGTGTCCGTGATTGCCACTTCGTCAGGTGCCGCGGCCGCATACGTAAAGGAGGGCTTCTCCAACATCCGCGTGGGTATGTTCCTGGAGATCGCCACCACATTGGGCGCCGTGGCCGGGGCGCACCTCACTGCGGTCGTGCCGGGCTCCGCCCTGGCGGTGATTTTTGGCGGCGTGCTGCTCTACTCGGCGTGGCATTCGTTTCAAAGCCACACCGAGCACCTTGCCGCAAGCACCGATTCGATAGCCGCGCGCCTGCGATTGGATGGCAGTTACCCTGCGCCAGAGGGTAAGGTGCCATACCATGTACAGCGCGTGAAGGGAGGCTTCAGCCTGATGTTCGGCGCGGGGCTGCTTTCGGGGCTGCTGGGAATCGGCTCCGGGGCGATGAAGGTGATCGCCATGGACCAGGTGATGCGGATTCCCTTCAAAGTCTCAACCACCACCAGCAACTTCATGATTGGGGTGACCGCCGCGGCGAGCGCGGGCATTTATCTGCGCCACGGGTATCTGGAGCCGGGGCTGGCGATGCCGGTGATGCTGGGGGTCCTCGCGGGCTCCATCGCGGGAGCGCGCCAACTGATCGGGGCGCGGACGCGGGTGCTGCGGTGGTTGTTTGCCGGAGTGGTCGGCGTAATGGCGGTGGAGATGATCTACAACGGCGTCTCCGGAGGGATCCAATGACCGACGAGCGGATGGATTTGATCATCGGGAATCTGCTGCGAGCGGGCGTCGTGGCGGCGGCCGCGGTTGTAGCGGCGGGAGGCATCTGGTATCTGTCGGCGGATGGGAAGGCGATTGCCGACTATCGTCATTTTCACAACGAGATTCACGGCGTGCGCTCCTTGTGGTCGGTCAGCGCTCCTCAGTTGGTGATCCTGATCGGGCTGACGATTCTGATTGCGACTCCGGTGGCGCGGGTGGCCTTCTCGCTGGCGGCTTTCGCGTTGGAGCGGGACCGGGTCTACCTGGGGATTACCGCGGCAGTGCTGGCGATTTTGGTATACAGTATCTTGGCGGCGTGGTGGTGAGGGGCCTGGAAAACATGCGAAATTCCCTCGCGGCTCTGATCACGTTAGGGACGATAGCGGTTTCGGCTCGTGCGCAGGCGCCCCTGCTTACCGTGAAGCTGGCCGAGTCGAAGCCGGAGTACGCATTGCGCCATCTCTCTTCGCTCTCCGGCGAAATCGAGCGGGAACGGGTTCTCCGGGTGGCTTATGCCGCTGCGTTAGGCCAGGATCCCGATGTTGCCGCCGAGTTTCTTCCAACGGTGCTCGACAAGCCGTGGCTGGCCGAACTCAGCTTTCACGATGCCTGCGAGCTTGCTGCCGGCGAGGAAAGCGCGCTGCCGCCCGGCGGGGGCGAGAAGCTGGTGCTCGCGACAGGACTCAAGAATCCTGCCCTCGCGCTGCGCGAGAGGGAATGGTACGCGCCTCTTTCGTTCGGCCGCTCTGCGTTTGTCCGCTTCGTCACCGCGGCTCCTGACGAGGCCGAACGCCTGGCCTATGGCGATTCCAAGCCGGCACGGGCGATGCGTGATGCCCTGACGGCTGCCGATACGCCCATCGCCAATGTGATCCTCCGGTTGTCGGAAGCTCCCGGTATCGACCTGCCCACCCGTGCGCGCGCCGCAACCCTGGCCGGTCAGATCGCCCGAGGCCGCCTCTCGGTGGATGCCGCGGTCCTTCTGGCAAGCAACTCGACCCGGTTCTTCGCGGCGGTCGCCGATCTGCGTGTGCGGCAGCCCGGGTCGGACTGGGCCGCGTACGACCGGGCGCTCGAAGAAGCTTCGCTGGAACTGTGCCGCGAAGCGCAGGAATCACCCGGGAGGGCGATCTCGGCGGACCTTGCCGGCTTCCGCGCCATCGATCTCTATTTGCTGCTGACGTACGGCCAATCGGAGGCGCCTCCGGCAGTCTTCGAAGCGGTGTTCGACCGGCTCCTGCTTCCCAAATTGCGCGCCGAGAATCCCAGGGGGAAGAGCCTGCTCGAAATGCTTCGCCGGTCGGGCGACCTCGAACTGCGCGACTTCGCTGCCGGCGCCATCGGCGCGCACCGTTTCGACGAGTTTCTGCAGATTGTCGGGTCCGATGGCCTGGCCAAGCTGGCGGGACACATCGCCGAGGCGGCTGACCCTCTCAAAGAAGCCACTCGCCTGGCGCAGATCCTGGACGCGACCTCGAGCCGCGAACTGCTGCGGCAGATGGCCGCGATCGTGGTCTCCGAGTACCGGCGCTGCGCGGAAGCGGGCAATCGCAGCGGCCGCATGCTCTACGGTCTTCTGGCGGCGCGCTTGATCGAAAGTCCCGCCGCCGATGCCGCGTTGCGCGAAGCCGGGTCGCCGTACCTGCCGTTCCTGACGTCCTCGGCCAACCTGGCGCTGTCCGCTGTCTTCGATGGCTCCGGCCACTCCGTCCAACGCTACTTCTTCTACGATGACGACGATGGCGTCGCGTCCTTCGAGTCGTTCCGCCGAAGCTACGCCAACGACCCGGCGTGGACCATCGAAGACCGCGGCGCCTATCTTCACCTCACGGGACGCGGAAGCCAGCGGCAGATCGAGATCTTCGCCAACGTGCCGGTGAATGCCCACCTGCCCGCGAACCGCGCCTTTGAAAACGAGTCCCAGCGGCGGCAGCAGACGATTGCCGCGGCATTGGCCGAACGCGGATTGGTCCCCAGAGTGCTTGTGCACCGGGGACACGCTTTCTGGGTGGAGCACACGTTGTCGTACATTTCGAGCACCGACCGGCTGGTGATCCTGGGCAGTTGCGGAGGTACCGAAGAGATCCACAAGGTGCTGGAGATCTCGCACGATGCGCAGGTCATCGCCACGCGCGGGGTGGGCGCCACCGAGGTGAACGATCCGATGTTGAAAGCCCTCAACGACCGTCTGCTGCACGGTGGTCCGGTGCTGGAGTGGAGCGCCTTCTGGCAGGCGCAGAGGGCCGCCCTCGGACACACCGGGCTGTTCCGCGACTATCTGGCTCCGGACCAGGATCCCGGCTCGGTGTTTTTGCGTAGCTACTACCGCGCGATGGACGCCGCGGATCCCAGGTTATGATGCGGCCGGGCGTGCGAGGCTCGGCAGCTACAGTGTGGCGCGCAATTCTCACCGCTGCGCTAATGGCGCGAGCGTCAGGCGCCCAAGCCGCGTCCGACAAAGAGAAGGCCGTTTTCGAAGGCTCGGTTCGAGACTCGATCACCAAGGCAAAAATCGCTAAAGCAGCAGTGCAGATAATCCCGGCCGCCACCGGACAGCCGGGTTATGCCGCCACTTCAGATGCGAACGGAGCGTTCCGGTTTGAGTCGATTGTGCCGGGAGACTACAGATTTCAGATCCGTGCGCGAGGGTATGCCGAGGGGCATGTTGTGGGCGTCGAAGGCGAACGAGGCGCGTTGAGTGTCCATTTCATCAGAGGCCAAACGGTCGGCGGCGCGGTGATCGACCTCGATCCCGAGGCGGTCATCACGGGCCGGATCACGGACGCCGATGGGGAACCTGCCTCAGGCGCTGTGGTCTTCGCCGTTGTCGAGCAGTGGCAGCGCGGATTTCGCACCTACCGAGCAGTCGCCAGCGCGCAAGCCAAAGACCGTGGGGAATATCGCCTCAAAATTGTGTCTGGCCGCTATTATTTGAGCGCCCATGGCGTGTTCGACGAAGTAGTGCCGAGAGTCTACACCGAGGGCCGTGGAAAGCCGGAGATGAGCTTGGGCAACGTAGTCTATCCGAACTCGCCGGTGGTCGATGGTGGAACGCCCTTCGATCTTCGTCCAGGCCAGCAAATCACCGGGATCGATTTCAAGTTGACCGCATCCGAGACCGTCCATGTACGGGGAACCGTCAGACTAGACGCCGTCCCATCGAACTCGACATTTGTGACTCTGCGGCGCCGCAACGGCGACCGGTCCCCGGGCTCATTTCATGGCGCTTCGGTGTCCCGAGATGCCACTTTCGATCTCAGTGGCGTGCTTCCCGGCGCCTATTGGCTGGAGATCATGCCCCTGCGAAATAGCCCCACGGGCCGACTACAATTGGACGTCGCCGACCGAGACCTGAACGGCGTCCGGCTGCCCTCGATTCCGCAGTTCGACATTAAGGGCCGGGTCCGAATGCAGGATGATGACGCCGAGCAGCTTTTTGCGACGGCGCGGCTTCACATCGATTGGCTGGATTGGTTTCAATTCCCTTTCGCGTCGGTGGCGGCGCCGGACGCGGACGGAGCGTTCACTTTTAGCCTCAAACCAGCCGGCGAGTACGTCATCAGCCTCGCTCCGGATCGCGACCTGTACATTCAATCGGTCGTGTACAACCAGCATTCCGCCGAAGGCGCCCGAATCGACTTTACGAACGGGCTGGCCGGAGATGTCGAAGTCGTGCTGGGGACAGGCACTGGGGAAGTGAAAGGCAAGGTGCAATGGCCCGAGGCCATTCCCGGCGCAGCGCCACCTCCTCTTCCGCCGGGTGCAACGGCGGTGCTGGTCTGGGCCGACGGCGTGACCGGCAATACCGGCGCCCGCAGTGCTTCCATCGATCTGTCCGGCAGCTTCCAGTTTCACTTCGTCCCTCCTGGGCGCTATTTTGCATTTATCAGCCCCCGGTTTGACGAAGGCCTCTGGCAGAACATCGAATTCGTCCGGGCAATCAGCGGGCGCGGGGCCTCGATAGAGGTGCGGGCGAAAGGGGAAGCGAGCGTGGAGGCGCCGATCCTGGTCTACGGCGATATCGAGCGAGCCCGCGCCAGGGTCCCGCGATGACGTCCCGGTCGATCCTGTGTGCCACGCCGGTACTCCTGGCGGTTGGGTTCGCACGCCCCGTTTCCTCGTGCGCAATCGGCGGCGTTGTTGTCGATGCCGCGTCCGGCAAGCCGCTTCCCAGGACCAGGGTATTCGCCAAGCCGGATAAGGATTCTCAGGCTGCGATTCTCCGGGTTGCCGACGAGCGCGGCGCATTCTGCTTCGAGCGGCTGGATCCCGGCCAATACCAGGTCGCCGCCGAGCGCTCCGGCTATTTGCACGCCCTCTACGGCGCCAAGCCTGGCGGCGAGAAGGGTCTGCCGCTGACCGTGGACGACCAGGCCGAACCGCCGCCCATCACCGTGAAACTGCTGCCTGCCACCTCCATTGCCGGCGTCGTCTTGGATGCAAGCGGCGAACCGTGGGAAGGCGTCCGCGTGGAGCTGGACCACAAGACCTGGAACAAGGGTTGGAATGCCGACGCGATCGCCTTCGTGGAGACGGATGACCGCGGCGGTTTCCGATTCCCCATGCTGCCGCCGGGCACCTATTACCTGGCGGCGGCTCCTCGCGCCGGTGACGGCCGGAAGCTCCTGGACGAGAAAGGGCAGCCAATCCAAACCGCCGAAGCGAAGACCTTCTATGGCGGCAGCCTCACATTTGCCCACGCCACAGCGGTCCCGCTCCAGCCCGGCCAGGAGATCGCGAACCTGGTCATCACGATGGAAAGTGTGGCAACCCGTCATTTGTCAGGTAAGGTCAGTCCTTCCGTACACCTCGAAAATGCTCGGCTCTATCTGAACTCCGAAACTGCGCCCAGCATCGAAATGCAGCTCGGCAGAGACGGGTCTTTCTCTCTCGACGTTCTTGCCGCCAAATACAGAGCCTATGTAGCCGGCGCCGATGCCGACGTCAGTTCGGAGGTGAACCTCACCGCAGGTGATGCGGATGGCCTGGTGCTCGAGCCCAAGCAGATCCTGGACCTCCGAATCATCGTTCGCGTGGAAGGCGGGGACTCAAACAACCCCATTCAGTTGCGTCTGCGAGACCTGGAGAGGGGCTTCCTGCACCAACCCTTCGCGGGGAGCGGCGATGAGTTTGTTTTTCGGGTTCCCTTGGGCCTATATGGTCTGGAATCGGGCGGCTCCGCTTTTGTGAAGGGCCTGATGATCGATCGCCAACCTAAGCCCGACAAGCAACTCGACCTTCGCAAAGGCGCACCCGGCACGATCGAAGCGATTTTGAGTCGAAATGTCGCTTCCATCCACGGGAAGCTGGATCGCCCGGAGTCCACGGTGCCACCGCTCGCTGTTACGGTTGTCGTGATGGACGAGGAGAAGTCGCGGGTCGAGGTGTTGGGCGATACCGTAGTTGCCGATCACAGCGGCACATTTCAACTACAATCTCTGGCGCCCGGAAAGTACCGCTTATTTGCCATCGAAGGCTTCGAGGAAGGTTCTTGGGGTAGCCTGGAACTGGCCGCCGCCTTAACGGAAAAATCGTACGAGCTGGAGTTACACGAGAGCGAGTCCAAGTCAGTAGCGATTCCGGTGGCCACGTCAGACACCTGGACGGCGGCCTTGCGGAAAGTGGGTATGTAAGCGGCCTTCACTTCAACTGATCGTAAAGAAACGCGAAGACGTCCGCGTCCTGTTGAATGCGCTCGTTCAGGGCCGTTCCCATGCCGTGGCCGGTACCCGAACTGGTTCGCAGAAAGATGGGCCGGCCGGAGTGCGTGGCCGCCTGCAGCCTCGCGGTCATCTTGCGCGAATTCATGGGGTCCACCCGTCCGTCGTTGTCCCCGGTCAGGAAAAGCACGGCCGGATAGTCGGTGCCATCCTTGACGTGGTGGTATGGCGAATAGGCGTACAGCGCGCGAAACTGGTCCGCTTCCTTCACGGTGCCGAACTCCGTCACGTTGAACGCCCCGTTGGGAAACGTCTCCACGCGCAGCATGTCGTAGATGCCGACGTGGCTCACCACCGCGCGGAACAGGTCGGGCCGCTGCGTCAAGGCCGCGCCCATCAGCAGGCCACCATTGCTGCCGCCCTCGATGGCCAACTTGTCCGGGCTGGTGTACTTGGCCTTGATCAGGTACTCGGCGCAGGCGATGAAGTCGTCGAAGACGTTCTGCTTCTTGGTCAGGCTCCCCTGCTCGTGCCAGGTCTCTCCAAATTCACCACCGCCGCGCAGGTTGGCCACCACCCAGATACCGCCGTGATCCAGCCACTCGCGCAGCCGCGCCGAAAACGCCGGCGACAGGCTGATGTTGTATCCGCCGTACCCGTACAGCAGCACCGGGTTGTTGCCATCCAGTTTGGTGCCTTTGCGCCGCAGAATGTTCATGGGCACGCGGGTGTTGTCCTTGGAGACGGCGAACTGGCGAGTGACTTCCGCGTCGCTGAAGTTGGCGGGCGACGTGGTAAACAGGGCGGTCTTTTTCACCGCGCCGGTCGCCGGGTCGTAGAGATGCCACGACGAAGGCTCGAGGTAGCTTTCGGTCTCGAACAGGAGTTGGCTGCCCTTCACCCGCACCATCTGGCCTACCGAAGTGATCTCCCCGATGGGGATCGTCTTATCCGCCTTCCCGGATTCCTTGGCCAGCAGACGCGACGGGCCGCCCGCCATGTACCGCACGAAGAGCACACCGGCAGCCGGCAGGAACCCGTCGATCGAGGAGCGTCCGGGTGTCACCACGACCTTGGCCTTGTCGAGCGCGTACGAAGGCCCTTGAATCGCAAGCACCTGGCCTAACGGCGCGTCCTTGCGGGAGAGCAGATACAGCGAATTGTCGGGACCGAACGCGGCCTCCGAGATGCGGTCCGAGAGGCGCGTGATCTGGGACCAACGCCCTTCCGGCCCGTGCAGGTAGTACAGATATTCGCCGCCATCGCCGTTCGCCATGCGTGCCAGGACGAATCGGCCGTCGTCGGACGACTCGAGATGGATTTCCGCGATGCGCGGGAAATTCTTGCCGAGGGCATACTCGTCCTGCTCGCTGGGTGTGCCCAGGCGGTGAAAGTAGACCTGCTGGTAGAAGCTCAGGTCGGCCGGGGGGCGTTCGCCCGCGCGCGGATACCGCGTATACCAGAAGCCGCCGGCATCGCTGTTCCATGCCACGCTGCCTCCCGCGGTGGCGCCGTTGACGCGCGGAATGGCGTCCGCGAGCGGCTTGCCCGTGGCCACTTCGAAAATCGAAACCGATCCTTCTTCGCTGCCGCCCTTGGAGAGCGACACCGCCACCAGTTTGCCGTCGAGCGACGGCACGTAGAAATCGATGGTGGTGGACCCGCTTGGGTCGAGGGCATTCGGATCGACCACCACCCGTGCCGAAGCTGCGTCCTCCGCGGAGGCGAGCGTCACCAGGAAGGGTTGCAGTTTGGGAGGTTGCGACTTGAGAGCGAAGAGCACACCGCCGCGCGACTGGAGAGCGAAGAAGCGCACCGACTGGGTTCCGACGAGGGCGGTGAGGCGCTCCACCAGGGCGGGCCGCATCGGCAGGGAATCCAGGTAAGCACGTGTGCGGGAATTCTGGCTGCTACTCCACTTCCGGACCTCGGGATCGGCCGGTGGCTCCAGCCAGCGGTAGTCATCCACCACCTTGACGCCGTTATAGTCGTCGGTGACCGGCTTTTTGGGCGTCGGCGGAATGGGCGGCAAATCCGCCGCCAGGCAGAGTAGCGCACCTCCTAGTACCGCCAAGATCGCCAGCAGGTGGCCCGGAGCGTGTGCGAAGTGCATGGCGATAGGATACATCAGACTTCGCGGTAGCCCGATGTCCATGGAGAGAGAGACGTGGCGCGGCCACTCTTGGCTGCCGCGCCCCACTCATCGGGGCGCTTTTCGAACTGGCAGAGACACGGCGAAAACCGCTTCCCCCGGCATGCCTCGCTGGCGGCCAAAAAGCGCTGAGATGAGTCTCGGCGCGATCTTGATTTTCAGCACAAAAGGTCCGAATATAGAATTGTAGGAATGTTGCACACCACCACCTTGGAGGGGGTCGATGAGTACCGAGATCGCCAACCTGCTGTCCGAACATCCTTTCACCAAGGGCTTCTGGCCGGAGCACGTCGCTCGCCTGGCCGCCATGGCCAGCGAAGTTCGCTTTTCTCCCGGGGAGTTGATCTTCCATGAGGGGGACCACTCCAGCCTGTTCTATCTGCTGGTCTCCGGCAATGTCGCGCTGGAAGTCCTGTCGCCGGGACGGCCCGTTCGGATTGCCACTCTGTACGGCGGCGAGGTTCTGGGCTGGTCGTCGGTCACCGGAGACAACGGCAAACAGTTTCAGGCGCGAGCGCTCGAAGAAGTCCACGCCCTGGCGTTCGATGGTGCTCGCCTGGGGCATGCCTGCCAGGAGGACTACGCATTGGGCTTCTGGTTCATGCGCGCGATCCTGAGCGTGATGGCGGAGCGGTTGCACGCCATCCGGGCGCAATTGCTGGACGTCTACACGCCGGTCTAGGAGGCGGTCGCCGAAAGGAACTATGGATATTGGGATGATTCGCGAGCGCGGCGCGTTTGACCGCCGCGTCGCGCTGACCCCTCCGGTGGTCCGGAGACTGGCCGGAGCCGGACACACCGTGTGGGTGGAAACGGGGGCCGGAGACGGCGCCATGTTCTACGATACCGAGTACATCCGGGCCGGCGGCCACATCGCCTACTCGCCCGCCGAGGTTCTGCATCGCGCCGAAATCGTGGCCAAGATCGGGCGGCCCACCACCGACGAATTGTCGTTTTGCCGGCCGGGCACCGCGATGATGGCCTTCTATCACCTGGCGGTGGCCGACCGCAAACTGGTGGACGCGCTGGCGGAGCGCGAGCTGACCGCCATCGGTTGCGAGGTCATTCAGCAGGATACCGGCAGGCTGCCGGTGCTCGCGGCCATCAGCGAGATTGCCGGCCAGATGGCCATCCCCATCGCGGCGCACCTGCTCCGGTCGAGTTCCGGCGGCCGCGGCATCCTGCTCGGAGGAACGCCGGGAGTGCCGCCCGCGCGAGTCGTCATTCTGGGCGCGGGGACAGTCGGCTCGGCAGCCGCACGGACCGCTGTCGCGACGGGGGCCCGGGTGTTGGCCTTCGACCTGGAGCCGCGCAAACTGCGCCGCGTGATGGACCATGTGCGGGGAGTCGAAACCTGCCTCGCCGACACGGACGCCATCGCCGAAGCAGTGGCCGCCGCCGATGTGGTGATCGGCGCGATCCTGATCGCCGGTACCCGCACGCCGCACGTGGTGACGCGCGCCATGGTGGAGACCATGAAACCGGGCTCGGCGATCATCGACGTTTCCATCGATCAGGGCGGCTGCATCGAAACCAGCCGGCCCACGACGCTTGCGGAGCCGACATTTGTCTACAAGTCGGTGACCCACTTCTGCGTTCCAAATTTCACGGCCGACCTGGGCCGCTCGAGCAGCGTGGCTATCGCCCAGGCGACCCTTCCATACCTTCTGGCAGCGGCACAATCCGGCGTCGCATCGGCAGTGGAATCGTGCGCTGAATTGAGACGCGGCGTTTACACTCTGCGCGGGGTGCCCATCAACGGGAGGATCCTATGACGAACGACTATCGTGCGCGCATCATGCCGGCCGATGTGGCGATCGCCGAGGTCCGATCGGGGCAGCGGGTCTACATCCACAACGGCTGCGCCGAGCCGGTGGACCTGGTGAAGGCGCTCACCAGGCGAGGCACCGGACTTCACGACGTGGAGATGCTGCACATGGCGACTATGGGGGTCGCCGACTACAGCCTGCCCCAGTATGAGGGCCACTTCCGCACCAGTGCGCTGTTCATCGGCGGGAATGTGCGCCAGGCGGTGCAGGAAGGCCGTGCCGACTATACGCCCATCTTCCTGAGCGAGATCGAAGGGCTATTCACCTCGGGAGCGCTGCCCATCGACGTTTGCCTGCTCCAGGTCACGCCGCCCGATCATTACGGTTACGTCAGCCTGGGCGTGAGCACGGATGCGTCCCTCACCGCGGCCCAGTGCGCAAAGCACGTCATCGCCGAGATCAATCCGCTGATGCCGCGCACGCTGGGCGACACCTTCCTGCACGTGAGCCGCATCGACGCGTTCGTGGAGACCTCGCACCCTCTCTCGGAGTATCCCAAGCAGCCGATATCCGACCTGCACCGCGACATCGCGCGGCAGGTGGCTCCCCTGATTCCCGATGGCGCGACCATCCAGACCGGCATCGGCGGCATCCCCGAGGCGGTCCTCGGCCTGCTTCACGACCACAAAGACCTGGGCATCCATTCCGAAATGGTTCCCGACAGCGCCGTCGCGCTCATGCAGTCGGGCGTGATCAACAACGACCGCAAGACGATCCATCGGCATAAGGTGATCGCCGGCTTTGTGCTGGGGACGCGGATGCTGTTCGATTTCATCGATAACAACCCGAGCTTCGAGTTTCACCGGACGGCTTACGCCAACGACCCGTTTGTGATCTCTCAGAACGACCGCATGGTGGCGCTCAATTCGGCGATCGAAGTAGACCTGACCGGCCAGGTGTGCGCGGACTCACTCGGTCCCACGCTGTACAGCGGGATCGGCGGCCAGGTCGATTTCCTGCGGGGCGCGGCGCGTTCCAAGGGTGGGATGCCCATCATCACGCTGCCCTCCACCGCCAAGAACGGCGCGATCTCGCGGATTGTTCCCAGGCTCCAGCCCGGCGCCGGCGTGGTGACTTCGCGCGGCGACGTGCATTACGTCATCACGGAGCA
This sequence comes from Bryobacteraceae bacterium, assembly GCA_035501495.1. Lineage (GTDB taxonomy): Bacteria > Acidobacteriota > Terriglobia > Bryobacterales > Bryobacteraceae > JAIQFL01. The sequence goes on from DATJWB010000264.1 coordinate 103,149, forward strand.
CGGGGTGGCGTATCTGCACGGCAAGACCCTGCGGCAGCGCGCCGAGGCGCTCATCCGGGTGGCCGACCCCAGGTACCGCGAGGATCTGGAGGATTTCGCGGTGAAGAGCAGGCTGCTGGGAGCGGACCGGGCGCGCGTCGCGGTCTGAAAAACGCCGGTCTTACCGCGTGTTCTGTTCCTTGGGAGTGGTGAGATAGCCAATGATCATGTCTTTCTGGACTTGGTTCACGACGATCTCGTAAGGCTGCTTCGCCTTGCTGGTATAGAACTGCACCGGCTCGTTGATACTCTTGTCTTTCTTCTCGGTGATCTTGTCGTCCGCCGATACTTCGACCGTGTACTTGTTCCGCTTGGGGTCCGCCGACTTGAGTTTCAAGGTGATGTCGCCGACACGCTGCGCGGTCTTCGCCTTGCCGACCTTGAATTCGAAGTAATTGCGCTCGCCCAACCGCTTGAGGGCCGCCAGTTCCTGCGCGTTGGTGGCGATCAGGCCGCTCTGGACGCCCAAATCCCCTTTCGTACTCTTGAGCTCGGCGATGGTCTTCTGCAACTCGGACTGGGTGTTGGCCACCTGCGTTTTCACTCCTCCGACATCGGTGGAAACATCCGCGATCTTGGCGTTGGCGGCGGTCGCAGACTGCTTCACTTCGTTGATGTCGGAGCTGACCTGCTGCTGTACCTTTGCCTGTTCGGCCTCGATCTGGCGCCCGATCTGTTCGGCACGCGCGATCGCCTCCTGCTTCGCCTGGCTCGACATGGTCCGCTGGGCAGCCTGCGCGGCCGCCAGTTCTTCCTTCAATGTCTCCAAACGCCGGACCTGTGAATTGGTGGTGACGGAAGACGCGTCCCGCAGATTGCTGATCTCCGTCATCAGGGAATCTTTGACCTTGGCCATGTCCGTTCGCACGCGATCGATCTGAACGTACAGGTAAATGTTGGCGGCAACCAGCACAATAATCGCGGCGGCCACCAGGGCCACCACTAATCCGGAACGCTGGGGTTCCGGCGCATAAGACGGTGTTGGACTCACGAGAGCGATACTCCTTCTACTTCCTTTCAGTATAGATGGACTTAGGGCCGGTTTCGGTTACGTCTAAACGAGCCCGAAGGACTCGCCCGGCCCGGGGGTGAGTACCTCCAGGTTGTAGGTGGACTGCAGCAGCCTGGCAAACGTGGCTGCCTGTTGCGGCTCTCCGTGCACCAGGAAGACCTTCTTCAGATGCGGCGCCAGGGGGCGAACCCATTCCAGCAGTTCCCGCTGGTCGGCGTGGCCGCTCAATTCGTCCAGGCTCGATATCTCGGCCCGGACCCGCATCGGCTCGCCGAAGATCCTGACCTCGGGCCATTTTTCGATCAGTTTGCGGCCCAGGGTGTCCTGCGCCTGATAACCCGTGATCAGTACCGTGTTACGCCCGTCTTCGATATTGTTCCGCAGATGGTGCAGAATACGCCCCTGCTCCGCCATCCCGGAAGCCGAGATGACCACGAACGGGCCGTGTAACTCGTTGAGCTTCTTGGAGTCCTCGGCATCCCGGATGTACTGCAGGCGGCGGAATCCGAAGGGATCTTCGCCGTGCAGGACGTACTCGCGGGCCTCCTCGTCGAAGCACTCCGGATGGTCGCGGTATACTGCCGTAATGTTGACCGCCAGAGGACTGTCTACGAAGATCGGGATATTCGGAATGCGCCTCTCATTGGCCAGTTGGTGAAGCAGGATGACGAGCTGCTGCGTGCGCCCCACGGCGAACGCCGGCACGATGATTCGTCCCCCGCGAGCCGCCGTGCGATTGACCACCGCCGCGAGCTTCTCCTTTACGTGTCCCGGGCTCTTGTGAAGGCGGCCGCCATAGGTGCTTTCCAGGATGAGATAATCCGCGGGAGGCATCGGCTCCGGGTCGCGGATGATGGGAAGGTTCGGCCGGCCCACATCGCCCGAAAAGGCCAGCCGCACCGGGGACCCGCCGTTCTGAGCGCTCAACAGGACCGACGAAGAGCCCAGAATGTGGCCTGCGTCGTAGCATTCGTAGGTCAGCCCGGGAGCGAACTCGAAAGGCGTGTGGTACGGGACCGGATGGAACAGCGGGATCGTCCGCTCGGCGTCCTCCATATCGTAGAGCGGCTCCACCAGCCCGTTCTCCTGGCCCATGGCCTTACGCTTTTCGAGGCGCTTGTTAAGAAACTCGGCGTCTTTCTCCTGAATGTGTGCTGTATCGCGAAGCATCCAGTTGCACAGGTCGATGGTGGCCGGAGTGGTGTAGATCGGCCCGGAGAAACCGTTCTTCACCAGGGTCGGGAGGTTGCCCGAATGGTCGGTATGAGCGTGGGAGAGAATCACGGCCTCGATCGACGACGCCGGGAACGGCAGGTGGCGGTTCTTCTGGTCGGCCTCCTTGCGACGTCCCTGATAGAGGCCGCAATCGAGGAGGAAGCGTTTGCCGTCGCTTTCGACCAGGTGCATCGACCCGGTGACGGTGCCGGCCGCACCCCAGAACGTGAGCTTCATCGAAGGACCGCCAGAGAGTACATGAGCGTTCTCCAAACAGCGCATGGTAGCGCATTGCGGGGCTTAAATACTGACTCGCCCGAGTTCAGGGGTCATTGTATGATCGCTGATAGCGGTCCCAGGATAACTGGAGTGGATAACCTCGAACATTTGATCATGGACCTGAAGAAAAGCCTCGAGTGGGAGATCCACGGGTTGAAGGACGAAATGCGCGGCGGTTTCGCGCAGATCAGACGGGGTTCGACACCCAGGCCATGCGCCTCGATCGCCAGGCCGCCCTGTTGCAGTTAGGCAACCGCTGGACCGCGCGCATGAATGACTGGGCCGAAAAGGTCGATGCCGCTCTCGAAGAGAAGAACCGCGAGATTGCCGAATTGAGGACCCGTCTGGACCGTCTCGAAGCGCGCGGCGAATGAGCCTTCCGCCGGGTGCCCTGTGAGACTCCCCGGCTCGCTGTTACCGCTGCCTCATCATGCTGGTTTTCAGATACTGGGCGACTTCCTCGTGCGTAGCAAACCAGACTCCTGGTTTCGATTTCATGTAGGCGATCAGCTTCTCGAGCCACAGGGCCCGCGAGCGGTGCCCGGTATAGTGCGGATGCATGGTGAGGACGTAGAGCCCTCCTTCCTCGTAGGCCACGTCGAACTCGGCCCGGTAGATCTGGTCGATCAGTTCTGGCGAGGGCAGCGACCCGTTGGCGGCGCCGTAATACGGCGCGTCGTCGAGTATCCGCTCAATGGGCAGCTCGATGACGCCGGTCGGGCGGCCGTCCAGCGTTACTTCGTAGGCGTCGTCGCTCGCCATGAGACTGCTGTCGTAGAGGAAGCCCGCCTTCTCGACCTGGCCCATGGTGTAGTTACTCATCGCCCAAGATGGCGCGCGGTAGCCCACGGGCCGCTTTCCCATGGCCTTCGTGAGCGTCTCGATCGACTGGTTCAGGAGCTTCTGTTCCTCGGCTTCGTTGTTCAGGGCACCGAGATGCTCGTGAATCCAGCCGTGCACGCCGATCTCGTGCCGTTTCTTGGCGAGAATCGACGGCACCATCTCCGGATTGAGCGAGGCGCTAACCGCCGGGATGAAGAACGAAGCGGGAACATTCTGACGGTCGAGGACCCGCAGGATGCGCGGCAACCCGTCGATGGCGCCGTACATGCCGCGCGACAGGTCTTCTGAGCCGAGTTGTCCGCGCGATAAGGGGACGGTCGCATTGTCGATGTCGAAACTCAGGGCAACCGCCACGCGCGCGCCGTTCGGCCACGACTTCGGCTTCAGCCGCCGGCCGAAGCCCATGTGCGTGTACTGCGCCTGTAATTCGTCGAGGCTGAGGTGCAGGCCCGGCATGGAAACCGGCGGGGGCGCCTGCGCGTCCGTCGGGACGGCGGAGAGCAGAATCCAGCAGATGGCCAGGAGGGTAGCTTTCATGGAAGATCAGCATAACGCAAGCCTGCGCCACCCGTGCGGAAATCTTCGGCCGGTTAAGAAGCCTTCTTCCACTTCTCGAACCAAGCCATCAGGTAGAGCTGCTGCATGATGCGGTGAGACGGACGCCGCCAGCCATGGAATTCTTCGGGCATTCTCACGAGCAGCGTGTCCTTCTTCAGGAGTTTCAGCGCCCGATAGAACTCTTCACTCTGCGTGATGGGAGTGCGCAAGTCCGCCTCGCCGGTCATGACCATCGTCGGCGTGGTGACGTTGGCGACGTAGTGCAAGGGGGAGCGCTCGGCATACTGCGCCGGATCTTCCCAAGGATACTTGGTGAACTGGTCGTACCAGCTGGCACCGTCGGTGTTGCCTACGAAGGATCCCCAATCAATCACCGGCCGCATCGACACCGCGGCGCGGAAACGGTTGGTGTGACCCACGATCCACGCGGTCAGCACACCGCCGCCCGATCCGCCGCAGACGAACAGGTTGTCCTTGTCCACCCAGCCCTTGGCGAGCGCCGCGTCCACACCGGCCATCAGGTCGTCGAAATCCTTGCCCGGATAGGAGTGCTGGATTCCGCTGACGAAGTCCTGCCCGTACCCCGTCGAGCCTCGCGGATTCAGGAATAAGACACCATATCCGCTGGCGGCAAAGTTCTGGAAGTCCCAACTGAAGCCCACCGTGTACATCGACCACGGACCGCCATGGATGTACAGCACCAGAGGATACTTCCTGGAGGCGTCGAACTCCGCGGGTTTGATGAGCCAGCCCTGCACCTTGAGACCGTCCGGGGCGGTGAAGTTGAGTTCCTCCGTGTCGCCGAGTTTCACGCCCGAGAGAACGTCTTCGTTCACGTCCACCAGCTTCCGGATCTCGTTCGGGCGGTCGAGACGGAACGCCACCAGCGAGCCCGGCTCCTTCGGACCGGAGCGCACCGCCGCAGCCGTGCCGTTGCGCGCGATGCTGACGCCGGTGAGCACCTGGTTGCCCGACGTTACCAGCCGCGGCTTGTCGGGATAATCGAGCTTGAGCGGCGCGTAATACAGGTTCTCGACGCCGCGCTCCTGCATCAGGTAGTAGACCCCCGAGCTGTCTTCGGCCCAGCGCAGATCGGTTGGAGAACTCGGGAACTTGCCCGCCCAGAGGCGCTGATGCGCGCCATCCTTATCCATCACGTAGAGGCTGGCAATCGTGTTGGTGAGTCCCTGCTCGTCAAAGCCCGTATAGGCGATCCACCTGCCGTCGGGCGACGGGTGGGGATTGTTGTCGGGGCCCTTGCGGCTGGTGAGCTGCTTTACGGCCAGCGATTTCACGTCGATGGCGTAGACTTCCGAATCGTTCTTCAGATACTCGGCATCCGGCTTGCGGATCGCGGATACATACATCGTGGCGCCGTCGGGAGACCACTCCGCCGCGCTGTGCGCGTAGTTGCCCTGCGTGATCTGCCGCGGTGTGCCGCCGAGGGCGGAATCGATCACGAACACGTGGGCGTAGCCTTTGGCAACCGGACCCACGCCATCCCGCCCCCAACTGAGGCGATCCACGATCACCGCAGGTTTGGCCAACTGGGCGCCCTTAGGCGTCTTAGGCAGCTTGATCGGCAGCAGCGGCGTTTCATCGGGGATCGTCATGTTGAAGGCGATCCACTTGCCGTCCGGCGACCAGCGCAGCGCCGATGGCGCGTAATCGAGGTGCGTCAACTGGCTGACCTCGCGCGTGTCGGCCCACATCACATGAATCTGCGGGGTGCCGGAGCGCGTGGAAAGGAACGCGATGCGCTTCCCGTCGGGCGACCATGCGGGCTCCGAGTCGCGCCACGCCCCTTGCGTGAGTTCGCGCGGGCGCTGCCCGTCCTGGCCCACCAGCCAGAGGTTCGCCTGCGACTGGTCCTTCATCGTGTCGGTCCATCCGCGGGTGAAGACGATCTGAGACCCGTCGGGCGCGATGTCCGGCGCGGTGATGGTCTCCATCTGAAAGAAGGTCTCTTTGTCGAGATAGCGCGGGGCTTGCGCCAGCGCCGTTACGTTCAGGCACAACAGTGCGAAGATGCGGAGTTTCATGTTCGCCTCCTCGATTCGGCTATCCCGACATTATGACAGCAACCATGGCCGGCCCGCCGGTGGACCGGTTGGCCGCGGTCGCGGGCCGGGTCTCGCCGGGAAACCCCATGTCATTTCGCGATTGGCTACACTCGGAGTGAGCAGGGCACATGACCATGGCATCGTGCCGGGGATTCCGTCTTGGTTGGGCGGTTTTGGCTGGCCTGAGCGCCTGGGGTCAGCCGTCGAACGGCTTGGTGACCATTCCCCATGGAGACAATTGGTTCGATCATCCGGAGATCTTGTGTGGCGCCCTCCAGACGCTCGGGTATCATGCGGGAAGCTGGGGCCAGATCCGCGGGTCACCAGTTCACATTTGCGTGTATCCGCCCGTAGTGCGGACTTCCGACACTCCTGCCGCGATTGACGCAATGCTGGCGACCGCCCAACCACCGGCTCCTTTGAGCTTGGCTCTGGAAGTTTCGGGCCTCAGCCCGAGACAGGCGGATAGCCTTCGGATAGCCATCACCATTCCTACGCCGGAAGCCAGACCCAAAGCAAAAGAACAGATGCTGAGCTGCATAGACTCTCTATACCGAGTCATCGGGCAGCAGGTCCCTGCGGCACTGCCGGCGTACGTTCAACGGGAACAGCATTACCTCTCCCACCAGCGGTACGGAACTGTTTCGTTCTTTATGACGGCCAGGCCCAAGGCGCAGGTGTTCTGGTTTTATCTGACCAAGAATCCCTAGACAGCCGGCCAACGCCTGCCTGACCTGGCGCACGGAACGCCGGGACTCGAGGATCCGCTAATCGGGATTCTTGATCGCCATGTACATTCCGGCTGCGACGAAATAGATCATCGTGGAATTCAGCCCTAACCCGACCAGCATTCCCAAGTCTGTCCTGATGAGGCCGCTCCACGGCGCCGTGAAAATATATGGACCGATCATTGCATAGCCACGCCCTAACGGATGGACACGATGCCACACGAACAAACAGAAACCGATTAAAGCGTATAAGCCGGCCGCTATTAAACCAACCAGATAAGCGCGTTGATTGATGACGGGCATACCCCATATTAGCGGTGGGCGTGGCACCGGCCAGAGAAACAGCAATAGCGGAAAGTACTTGAGGATACACCCCGCAGCCCGGATGAGTGCTGCGGTACCGGCACTTGGCGCCCGCTTCAACGTTGGCCAAAGCACACCTCCTGCGCCGGACCTTCAATCGCCCGCCATACCTTGATGCGCCGGTTGCAGCGTGCGGATCGGCCTGTCGCTGAAGCGGCCGCTGCCGCACCTGATCCCCCACGTCAATGAACGGCCGGGAGGTTCCAGTTGTCGCCGAACTCTTCTTCCTGAAAATCCACTCAACCCGGCTCGCGAGGCTCCCCGGGGTCGCCCCTGCGATCCCAGAGCATGTCATGGTACTTGACAATGAGTGCCTCCGCCACATAAGCATTCCTGCCTCCTCGTCATAGCAAATTTTGATTTGACTCACACTCCCGCATCCCGTACACTGCTTCAAATACCTGAGTAGCTATCATTCCGTCTCTCCGCCGAGACCTGCGCTTCCCAGTAGACGCGATCGTCCATCTACCTGACCGGAGGGGTTTCAATGAAAAAAATATTCCTGACGCTCGTACTGTCTGTTGTGCCGCTTGCCGCGCAAACCAGTTCCCTGCAAGGCCTGATCACCGATGTTTCCGGGGCCGCGGTGCCCGACGCCATCGTCACGGCGAAGAACGGCAGCACGTCCGCCGAGCGCAAAACCCTGGCCAGCGCCGTCGGTGAATACAGCCTCCTGCAATTGCCTCCCGGAAGTTACGTCATTACCGTCGAAAAGCCGGGATTCAAGACGCACCGCGGCGAGATCGTCCTCCAGGTCAACACTCCCGCCACCATCAACGTCGAACTCGAAGTCGGCCAGGTGACCGGCGTAGTGAACGTCAATGCCGAAATCTCTACCGTGAACACCGAGAACGCCGCCGTCGGAAGCCCCTTCACCGAAACCCAGGTCAAACAGATTCCTCTGCAGACGCGCAACGTCGTGGACCTCCTCAGCATCCAGCCCGGCGTCGCGCCCACCGGACAGGTGAGCGGCGCGCGTCCCGATCAGAACAACGTCCTGCTCGACGGCGTGGATGTCAACGACAACCAGGGCGCCAACGGCTTCAACTCCGTGCTCCCGGTCCCGCTCGATTCCGTCCAGGAATTCCGCACCACCATCACCGGCTTCAGCGCCGATATGGGCCGCTCCTCCGGCGGCCAGGTCTCCGTGATCACCAAGAGCGGCTCCAACAGCTTCCACGGCTCGCTCTACGAGTTCAATCGCAACACCTACACTGAGGCCAACGATTGGTTCAGCAACCGAGCCGGCGTGCCCCGCAGCGCCCTCATCCGCAACCAGTACGGCGGATCTCTCGGCGGCCCCGTTCTGAAAAACCGCGTCTTCTTCTTCTTCAACTATGAAGGCCGCAAAGACCGCAGCGCGGTCGCGGTCGCCCGCACCGTTCCGACCGACAGCTTCCGCCAGGGCAACGTGCAGGTACAACTGAAGGACGGCCGCGTCGTGACCCTCAGCCCCTCAGACGTCGCCGCCATCGATCCCCTGCACCTCGGCTCCAGCTCGTACATCCTGAACCTCCTCAAGCAGTATCCCGAGGGCAACGACCCGCTCAGCAGTCCCGACAAGGGTCTCAACTTCAGCAACCTCCGATTCAACGCTCCGCAAAAACTCGACAACCACGCCATGGTCGGGCGCATGGACTACAATCTCGACTCCGCCGGCAAGCACACCCTCATGCTGCGCGGCACGCTCAACGGCGCCGCGCAGGACTCCAGCACCAACCTCGCCCAGATGCCCGGGCAGGCCGCCGCGCAACGCGTGCTCGATAACTCGCGCGGCCTCTCGGGGCGCTACACCGGCGTGCTCTCGCCACACGCCGTGAACGTCCTCACCTATGGCTACACGCGGCTGGGCTCGCAGAGCACCGGCAACGAAACCGTGGTCCCCAGCTTCTACATCGCGAACCTGGTCCCGACCGCGCGGCCCTCGGTGCGCATCGCTCCGGTCCACAATATCGCCGACGACTTCAACTGGACCAAGGGCCGCCATAACGCGCAATTCGGCATCAACTTCCGCATCAACACCAACGACCGCCAGTCGTTCAACAACGTGGCGAACTACAGCTTCGCCCGCAATACTCTCCTCGGCCTCGGCGCCGATATCGATGCCGACGTGCTCGCCTATCTCCAGCCCCTCTACGGCAGCAATATCGCGCTGTCGTCCGGCACCAACGTCACCAACGCCTTCGGTGCGCTGTTGGGCCTCATCAATCAATACGGCGCTACCTACAACTCCACTGTGCAGGGCACGATCATTCCCTTCGGCAGCCCCGTGACGACCAATTTCGCTTCCCGCGAGTACGAGGAATATGCGATGGACACCTTCCGCTGGAAACGCAACCTGACCCTCACTTACGGCCTCCGTTATTCGTTGTTCGGCGTTCCGTATGAGCAGACCGGCAACGAGGTGGTGCCGCAGAATTCCCTGAGCGAGTTTTTTGCCGAGCGGGTCGGCGGACAGGCATTGGGGATCCCGGGATACGCGCTGTCGAACGCCCTGATCACCTATCAGGCGGGCGGGCCCGTGAACAACTCAAAGGGATATTATCCTCTCGACAAGCACGATTTCGCGCCCCGCGTCTCCCTGGCCTACAGTCCCGAAGGCGATTCCTTCCTCGCCAAACTCGCCGGCAAAGGCAGCGTGATTCGCGCCGGCGCCGGCATGATCTACGACCACTACGGCAGCGCCATGGCGGCTGCCTTCGCCTCCTCCGGCTCTCCTGGACTGGCTACCGTTGTGGCCCAGCCCGTGAATACCAATTTCACCACCGGCTTCCGCTACAACGGCGGCGCCTTGCCGACGCTCCCCACCGTCGCCGCGGGCGCGTTCCCGTTCACCCCCGCCACGATCCAGGGCGGATTCACCACTTTCAGCGGTGTGGCGAGCGACCTCAAGGCTCCCTACGAGTACGTGCTCAACGCCGCCTATGCGCGCCCCATCAGCCACCAGATGACCCTCGAGATCGGCTACGTCGGCCGCCTCGGACATCGCGGCATCGTCATCCAGGACTTCGGACAGCCGCTGACGCTCTTCAAGGACAGCAAGTCGGCACAAACCTGGGCGCAGGCCGGAACCGTGCTCGCCAACCTCTACAACTCCGGCCTCACAGCCGCTCAGGTGAAGGCGAATCCCAACCTGGTGCCCGCCCAGCCGTTCTACGAGGACATCTATCCCGGCGCCAAGAACCTGTACATCAACGGCAGCGCCACCGCCAACTTCTTTTACGACGCTTACGGCAATTACTCCGGCAGCTATCTCGACACCATGAACGACATGGACCGCATCCGCCAGTCGAACGGCGGCTGCATCTCCGTCTTCGGCTGCAATACCTTCTTCCCCCTGCAGAACTCCGGCCTCGAAGCGTTCGTCAATGCCGGCAAATCCGCGTACCACGCCATGACCATCGTGCTGCGCCGCCCGGTCACCCACGGATGGGGCTACGACTTCAACTACACGCTTTCGCACTCCATCGATAACGGCTCGCAATCCGAGACCGCCAGCCAGAACGGCAGCCTCACCGGCGCGCTGCAGGACGCTTTCAACCCCAACGCCTTCCGCGGCCCGTCCGACTTCGACATACGCCACCTCATCACCGCCGATGCCGTCGTCGAACTGCCGTTCGGCAAGGGCAAGACGTTCTTCGGATCGGCCTCCAAATGGCTCGATTACGTGATCGGCGGCTGGCAGGTTACCACCCTGATTTCCATCCGAACCGGAACCCCGCTCAACGTCCTCGACTCCGGCGTCTACAACGTGAATTACGAAACGTCCTCGTACTCCATCCTCGCGCCCGGCGCCGCCATGCCCGCAAATCACTTCGCGTTCGACAATAACGGCAATCCCAGCATCTTCACCACCACCAACGCGGTGAATGCCTTCGTCGGCTCCTACCCCGGCGCGGTCGGCACCCGCGGCATCGTGCGCGGACCCGGCTTCTTCAACACCGATCTCGCGGTCGCCAAATTCTTCCGCCTGCCTTGGGAAGGCCACCGCGTGCAGGTCCGCGCCGAGGCGTTCAACGCCTTCAATCACGAGAATTTCGCCAACCCGAGCTCGCCCAGCCTGGCCAGCCCGACGACCTTCGGCGAAATCACCTCGACTGCCGGCAATGCCCGGGTCATGCAGTTCGCGCTCCGCTACGAATTCTAAAGCCGTGGCACGAGTGCCCGCGCCACGTCGTGCTGCTGTGCTCGCAAAGAACTTGCGAGAATTTCCGCCTCCGGCGCACTATCTCTCTCCAAGGTGGTATGCGCCGCAGCAAGTTTTTCACTCTTCTTCTGGCCGTGGCATTACAAGCGGCCCCCTCGCTCCAGGCCGCCGAAGCACGTATCGGCGGCTTCTATGCGGAGGCACCCGGACCCTGGCCCGAGATCCTCTCCGCCATCGGCCTTCAACCGCAAGCTCCTGGAGAATCGAGGGTTATTGTCACGCCACCCGGCGCCCCCGGCGGCGCGGAGTGGCCCGTACGCGTGGATTGCGGAGCCATCCTGGTCCTCCAGGGCGAATCTCCCCTCGCCGCCCAGTTCGGCATCCACCCTGGCAAGGCCACGGCGCGGGTAACCAGCGTCTCCGACGTCCACCAACCCGATCTGTCCATTGTCTGGGAGAAGCCTCTCGAGGTGCCCGTCTTTGAGCTGCCCCCTTCCACCCGTGTCTTCACCGGCGACCGTCGCACCCGCGCACCGCTGCTTGCCGGCTTTCGCCGTGGAACAGGCGCCGTGCTGTGGCTGGCGGTTCCGCCCGGCGATCAGGGGTACGAGCGCTTCCCCTACATCCTCCAGGCCCTCCACGATCTGGGCCTCGAAGCCCCCTTCCGCTCTTCCCGCCTGTGGGCTTTTTTCGATTCCTCCTACCGTTTGCGCGTAGACCTGGAATACTTCGCCGCCCGCTGGCGCAAATCGGGCATCTCCGCGCTCCACGTCGCCGCCTGGCATTATTACGAGCCGGACACCGGGCGCGACCGGTACCTCGCCCGCCTGATCGAGGCCTGCCACCGCGAAGGCATCCTGGTGTATGCCTGGCTCGAACTGCCCCACGTCAGCGAGAAATTCTGGGCCGATCATCCCGAGTGGCGGGAAAAAACCGCCCTCCTCCAGGACGCCCAACTCGACTGGCGCAAACTGATGAACCTGACGAACCGCGACTGCTTCCGCGCCGTATCGGCGGGCGTGCGGCAGTTGGCCGGCCGGTTCGATTGGGATGGCATCAACCTTGCCGAGCTTTATTTCGAATCGCTCCAGGGCATCTCGAACCCCTCCCGATTTACGCCCATGAACGACGACGTGCGCGCGGAATTCCGGCGGGCCGCCGGTTTCGACCCTCTGGATCTGTTCCGCGCCCCCAACCCGCGGGTCCCGGCGCGCCCATTCCTGGATTTCCGCAGCGAGCTTGCCCGGCGCATGCAGGAAGAGTGGATCGCCGAACTGGAGTCCATTCGCCACGAGAAACCTCACCTCGACCTCGTCCTGACTCACGTGGACGACCGCTACGACAGCGGTATGCGCGATGCCATCGGCGCCGACGCGGCCCGGGTCCTGCCGCTTCTTGACCGGCACGACGTCACCTTCCTGATCGAGGACCCCGCCACCGTCTGGCATCTGGGCCCGCAGCGCTATCACAACATCGCGGAGCAGTACGTCCCGTTGACCCCTCACCGCGAGGAACTGGCCATCGACCTGAATATCGTCAACCGGTACCAGAATGTCTATCCCACCCGGCAGCAGACGGGGACCGAGCTGTTTCAGCTGGTGCACAGCGCCGCCCTCAATTTCCAGCGGGTCGCGCTCTATTTCGAAAGTTCCCTCCTGCTTCCCGACCTGGACCTGCTGCCCTCGGCATCGTCTCCGGCGGCCACGCTGCACCGGTCGGGCTCGCAGATCATGGTGGATTCCGCGATCGGAGTGGGCTTGGCCTGGAAGGGGCCGGCGCTGGTAGACGGCCAGCCCTGGCCGGCCGCCGACGATGCGACAGTCTGGCTGCCGCCGGGCCCTCACCGGATAGAGCCGGGGACGCAGCCGCCCGGCATGCGGCTCCTGCGTCTGAATGCCGCGTTGGAGGCCGCTCGCACGGCTGGCCCGGCGTCCCTGGAATTCTCCTATCGGAGCAGCGCCCGGACAATCGCTGTCCTGGATCGCCTCCCGCGCCGGATCCAGGTGGATGGAGTGGAATCGCCGCTCGAACGTGCCGGCCCGGCCACGATTTTTCTTCCCCGCGGACACCACTCCGTGACATTAGCCGCCGACTGAGATAGGATTGACGGATAATAGTAATGATGGATGTTGCGTTACAGGCTGGCGTTCCGGAGATCCCTGATAAGCTCTACTTCAAAATCGGCGAAGTGAGCGAACTGCTCGGCGTGGAGCCGTACGTCCTTCGGTATTGGGAGACCGAGTTCACGGTTCTCTCGCCCAAGAAGTCCGGCACCGGCCACCGCCTCTATCGCCGTAAAGACGTGGAACTGCTGCTGCGCATCAAGCACCTGCTGTACGAGAAGAAGTTCACCATCGAAGGCGCGCGCCTGGCCTTGCAGGCGGAAACCCGCGGACACAGACCGCGCAGCGGCCGGCGTCTCCAGCAGGAGCTTTTCTCCGATGATCCCCTGCCGAACATTCGCCGGGAACTCGTGGAGATCCTGGAACTGCTGAAGTAGCTGCGTACCGCTACATGAAATTCCGCGTGTGCAGCGCAGACATTTCTTCCGCGCCGGCGTCGCTGAAGCCCAGGTGCAACAGCCGCCTCTTGCGGCCGTTGTGCATCTCCTGAACGAGAGTGGAAACCGCGTCATGACCCGTTCCGATGTCCGCGCAGTCCCACGAGCCCGCGGCAAGCAGCACGAGCGCGTCGAATACCTCGGCATTCAAACCCGCCGTGTGACGAAGGCTTTCGTGCCTGCGCCGCACCGCGTTCATGAGCGTTTCTCGCATCCAGGGTTGGGCTTGCAGGTGCTCGCGGAGGTGCGCCATCCCGAATGCGACATGGCGGGCTTCGTCCTGCGCAGCCAGCCGGCACACCGCGGAGGTGACCGGATCCGGCGCGGATCGTTCGAGGAACCACAGCAGGTTCAGAAAGGTCCCTTCCCCCAGGACGGACAGCAAGAAAGAGGCAATCGCAAAGTTGGGCTCGTCCACCAGCGTCTGAAGAGATGCCTGGCCCCCCGCCGTGGACAGGCCAAGCTCTTTTCGCTTGAGCAAAGCCCGCCGTGTGAATACCTCGATATGGCGCGCTTCGTCGGCTGCCTGAATCGCAAGCAACTGCATCACTTCGCGGAAGTGGGGATGCAACTGGGCGACGAAACGGGCGGGCACCACCAACGCTGCGGTTTCGTTCTCGATCAGATAGGTCATCACCTGCACGATGGCATCTTCCACTTCGGCCGGCAGATCGAATTCCGCATCCCATGGCACCGCGGTTGCCGGGTCCCACTGTGCCGCGGCCGCTTGTGCGTACATCCGCGCCACGTCCGCCGACCAGACCTCTGACTTGCGGTCGAGTTGAAACCGGAACTCCGGCGAGCCCGCCTCAACCAGCGCTCCCCGCCCGGCCAGACCCCATCGTTGTGGAGGGTGCTCCAACACCGCGTCCCGTACATGCGGGTCCGCCTGCCCCGCTCGCTCGGCTCCGGACCACCGCTGGCCCGCTGCAGGCCCGCGCATGATCCATGCGTGACCTGTTCCGTTGTTCTCCACCCACCGGAACTCGTGCCCCTCGGCACGGCACCAGGCCCGCAGATGAACCGCCAGATCCGGGGCGCGGCCGAAGACTGTGACTCCTTCCGCCGGCGGCGCCGCCCGCAGGGCCCGCTTCACCAGCAACGCCCCGCCGCGCTCAAACGCCAGGTCCGCCAGGTCTACGCGCATCGCACTGCCACCGCTGCCACGAAATCCTCGACGTACCCGAAGCGGTCTATCGCTCCCGAGAGGAGACCGTAGCCTTCGGTTCGCCCCGGAACCCAGCACTTCAGCCCCTCCAGATCCAGCAGCCGTCGTACATCGGGATCCTCATAAGACATGCCCAGCAGAAGTTCCCGGAAGCGTTCCACCGAAGCAGACATTCCGCCCCGCAACACCGTGAAGTTGCAGTGGTCATACGGTGGTGTGGTCGCGATCGTGCGGACCGAGCCTGCGGGGAGGGTTCCTTCCTGCGCGAACACGAGCAGGTTCGAATCAATCAGGCATGCCGCGTCGCAATCCCCACGGAGCAGCGCGCGAACCGCGTCGCGTTCTCCACCGATATGGTCCCCATGCTTGCCTACGAGACGATCGAACGGCAGGACCTCGAAGTCGCGGTTGGGCTCCAGTCCCTGCTGCGCCAGAAAATAGAGCGGAATCAGGGTCGCCTGCGGCGAGTCGTTAGCGCCCACCGCGACGCGGCGACCCCTGAGATCTCCGACACTGCGAACCGCGCCGCCTTCGCGCGTCACCACCACCGAGACGAGATCGCGATCCGTGTCGCGCATGCAAATCGCCTCGGCGTGTTGCTCGAGCCTGTCTGCGATTCGCTGCGTCTGCAGCCAGGCCAGCGGCGAGTTCCACGCCACGTGAATATAGCCCGTGGCCAGCGCTTCGACCTGCCGTTCGTAATTGGCAAAGAGAACGTAATCGAATTCGAGCCCGTGCTGTTCGAAATACGTTTGGAAGCCGTCCCAAATGGTCACCACCTTCGGGTCGTATGCCACAGCTCCCAGCACCAGTGTATTCTGGGTCATCATGTTCAGCTCCTTTCAGAATCAGAAGAGGGGCATCCCGCAAATGGCCTTTCCGATGAAGTCGTAGAGAATGTCGGTGGTCGGCGCCATCACGCCGGCCGCTCGCGCGTCCCGAAAGAACCTCTCCACCCCGACTTCTTTTCGGAAAGCGGCGCCGCCGCAGACCCTCATCGCCAGATCGAGCACTTCGTTCGCGCATTCGCCGGCCGCCGCCTTGCACTCCAGCACCCGTAACATCATGTCGGCACGTTTGGCGGCGATCGCCGCCAGCGTGTCGCCAAGCAGGGCATCCGAAACATCCGCCTTGACGCGCATGCGCGCCACGTAGTTTCGGATCGTGGGCAGGTCCGAAAGGGTCGTCCCGGTGTCGCTGTGGCGCGTGCGGGTGACGTGCGCTGCGGTCCGGCGAATCGCACCGCTCATCAGTCCGTTGGAACAGGCCGCACTCAAAACCGCAAACACAGGCAGCACGATGTTCATCATGACCTCGAACCCCTGGCCGTCGCCGCCCAGCATCGCCGACGGAGGAACCTCGACATCCGACGCCGACACGGGCGACGAGTCGTTGCCTCGAAGCCCCAGCCCTTCGAACGGGCCCGCCACCGTGAGTCCCGGGGCCGTCGCCGGAACCAGCCAGATCGTGCTCGCGCCCTCCGCTTCCAGCGGCTTCGACGACCATACGTAGGCCGTGGCGTGCGAGGCGGACGTGACCCAACTCTTGTCCGCCTTCAGGCGGATGTGCCCGTTGTGCCGGGTGGCTGCCCCGACAGGAGCCCAAAAGTGGCTCCGCGACCCCGCTTCACTGAATGCCAGCGTACTGAGGTGCGCGCCGGAAGCCGCAGCCGCCCGCTCCTCCTTCGATCCATGCGCCTCCAGAACCGCGGTCCCGCAGTAGTGCATCACCAATACCATGGCGGTTGACCCGCACTCTTCCGCCACCCGCCGTACAATGCCCGCGGCACCGGCCAGTCCGAGTGCAAGCCCGCCCGACTCCGCGCAGCTCAGCGCTCCCAACAGTCCGGCCGAAGCCAGGGCCTGGAGCGACTCCGTGGGGAAGGCGCCGTTCCGATCGACCGCGGCCGCGTTAGGGCCGATTGTCGTCGTGCACAGTCGCTCGAGCGTAGATTCGTAGGTTCCTGCGGTAGTGTTCATCTCTCCTCGCGTTCTGCCGGCCAAACGGCCCTCGGCATCCGCGAAGATTGCCGTCTAGGGCTCGATTGTCCCGGCTAATGGCCCGGTCCCGCCGGGCGGTTCGAAATCTCAGAGCCTAGGGGGCATACCAGACTTCGCAGTGTATCATCGCCGTCCGGGAGCATGCACGAGCAATACCCCTCTAACCCTCCGGCGCGCGGATCGATGAGCAATTCGATACAGCGAGCCTTGCCCGAGTCATGCCAGGATGACTGTGACACTTAGCCCTTATAGTGCTAAGAACTTGTTTCCCGGCCACATCAGGAGGTCTCTGGAAAACCATGGCGCGGCGAATTTCAGACATCTGTATGGAAGTGTTGTCTGGCGCAGTACGATCGAAAGTCGGTTGGTTTGCCCTGACATGTTTGCTATGGAACCCTTCTCCGGGACAGGCGCAAGGGACCATCACCACCGTCGCCGGGAGCGGGCAGATGGGCTTCTTCGGCGATGGGAGCCTGGCCACGGGCGCGGCCTTAAACTCTCCCGCGGGAGTCAAGGTCGACTCCGCCGGAAACGTGTACATCGCCGACACTGCCAATTACCGGGTCCGGAAAGTCACCTCGGGAAACATCATCATCACGATTGCGGGGAATGGGCTGCTGGGCTCGGCGGGCGATGGCGGCCAGGCAACCACCGCGAGCATCAGCGACACTACCGATGTCGCGCTGGACACGGCCGGGAACCTGTACATTGCCGATGCGAGCAACCGCCGGGTTCGGAAACTGACCCCCGCGGGGATTATCTCAACCTTCGCCGGCACCGGCGTACAAGGCTACTCCGGGGATGGTGGCCCAGCCACGAGTGCCATGCTGGGCCGGCCCATTGCCCTCGCTATCGATGGCAGCGGCAACTTATATATTGCGGACAGCGGCAATCAGGACGTCCGCCGCGTCAACCTCAGCTCGGGTGTCATCACGACTTACGCCGGCAACGGCACCGCGGCCTTCGGCGGAGATGGCGGCCCGGCCGCAAGAGCCTCGCTGATGTTCCCCCTCGGTGTGGCGGCCGATAACGCAGGGAATCTGTACATCGCCGACGCGGGCAACAACGTTATCCGCAAAGTCAATACATTAGGCATCATCACCACCGTGGCCGGCATTGGTGGCCAGGCAGGCTTCTCCGGAGACGGCGGGACTGCCGCGGGTGCGCTGCTCAACATTCCGTCCGGAATCGGTGTCGATGGCGCAGGCAATCTTTTCATCGGCGATTCCGGAAACAATCGGGTTCGCCGGGTGGACGCCACTACTGGAACGATCATGACAATCGCGGGCACCGGCGACAATGGGTTCGGCGGCGATGGCGGACCGGCGATCGGCGCGGTGCTGAACTTTCCCTGGGGGATCTCGGTGGATGCGTCCGGCGCGGTGTACGTGGCTGACCGAAACAACAATCGCATTCGCAAGATCTCCGGATCGGGGACACTGGTGAACATCGCTTCGGGTAAAGCGGCATCTCAGAGCAGCACGCTTCCCGGTGTTCCGTCCGCGGCCGCCGGTTCCGCGGTGGACGGAAGCACGGACGGCAACTTCTTCGATGGTTCCGTTACGGCTACGAACCAGGATTCGGACCCCTGGTGGCAAGTGGATTTGGGGTCGCCTGCATCCGTCACGTCCGTCACCATTTGGAATCGAACCGACTGTTGCGGATCGCGCCTGAGCGATTACTGGGTATTTGTTTCGGACACGCCATTCGGCGCCTCGGACACGCCGGCCACGTTGCAGTTCCGGGCAGGCACGGCCGGCAGTCATCAAACGTCCGCGCCCAGCCCTTCCGCCAACATTCCGCTATCCGCGCAAGGACGGTATGTGCGCGTGCAACTGAGCGGCCCGGGCTATCTCAGCCTGGCTGAAGTCCAGGTGTTCGGAATGCCGGGTAGCGGCGGTAGTGGCGGCGGTGGCGGCGGCGGTGGCGGCAATGGTGGGGGCGGCGGCGGAACCGTGACCGGCACGAATATAGCGCCTGGTAAGTCCGCCACGCAAAGCAGCAACCTGCCGGGTAGCCCGACATCGGTGGCCTCTTCGGCGATAGACGGCAATTCGGACGGTGCCTACTTTGACGGGTCGGTGACTGCCACGAACCTGGATCCCAATGCCTGGTGGCAGGTGGATCTTGGCGCGCCCGCGAATGTCAATGCCGTCGTGATCTGGAACCGCACGGACTGCTGTGGTTCACGTCTGGGCGATTACTGGGTGTTCGTCTCCGACACGCCGTTCAGCGCGTCCGATACTCCCGCTACCCTGCAATTCCGTGCGGGCACCTTTGCCAGCCATCAGACGTCCGCGCCCAACCCGTCCACCACGATCATGGTCGGCATGCAGGGACGCTACGTCCGCGTGCAACTCTCCGGTGCGAACTATTTGAGCCTTGCCGAAGTTCAAGTCTTCGGCACCGGCGGGATGGCGTCACCCACCAATCTGGCGGTCGGCAGGCCCACGGCACAAAGCAGCACGCTTCCGGGCGCACCCACGGCGGTGTCGTCCTCCGCGGCAGACGGCAACACCGACGGCTCGTTCTTCGATGGATCGGTAACAGCCACGAATGCCGACCCCAACGCCTGGTGGCAGGTAGACCTGGGCTCACCGGTGACGGTCAGTTCCGTGGTGGTCTGGAATCGGACCGACTGCTGCGCCACCAGGCTGTCGGACTTCTGGGTGTTTGTCTCGGACACGCCGTTCCAGGCTACCGACACACCCGCCACCTTGCAGTTCCGGGCCGGCACATTTGCCAGCCACCAAACCTCCACACCGAATCCGTCGCTTACGGTGTCGGTGGGCATGCAGGGACGCTACGTCCGCGTGCAACTCTCGGACACCGATTATCTGAGCCTTGCGGAGGTGCAGGTATTCGGGCAATAGCAGCCGCGGTTAGCCGGTGAAGCCGGAGGCCGCTCGGAGTGCGTACTTGAGATCGTCGATCAGGTCGGCGGCGTCCTCGATCCCGGTGGAGTATCGCACCAGCGCCTCCGGAATTCCCATCGCGGCGCGGTCCTCCGGGCTTACCTCCACGTGGCTGGTGGTGGCCGGAGGGCCCACCGTCGTTTCGACCGCACCCAGATTGGCGGCTCGATGTGCAAATCGCAAGGCCGGCAGGAATCGCTTGACGCGGTCGTAACCGCCGCGAAGCGCGAAGCTCATGACGCCCCCGAACCCTCCGGGCATCTGCCGCCTGGCGATGTCGTGCTGCGGGTGGGATTCGAGCCCGGGATAGTAGACACGCTCGACCAGGTGGTGGCCTTCGAGGTATTGCGCGATCCTCATGGCATTGGCATTCTGGCGCTCGATGCGAATGCCGAGAGTCTTCAGACCGCGGAGCAGCAGGTAAGCGGCGAACGGATCGAGGGCGGCGCCGGTGATTTCGCGGTAATGGTAGATGGTCCGGATCAGCTCCGCCGGTCCGCACACCACTCCCCCCAAGGCGTCCGCGTGGCCGCCCAGGAATTTGGAAGCGCTGTGCAACACCAGGTCGGATCCGAGTTCGAGCGGCCGCTGGTTGACTGGAGTGGCGAATGTGTTATCGGTGATTACGACGGCACCGGCGGCATGACCCGCCCGGGCCAGGCGCTCGATATCCACCACCTTTAAAGTCGGATTGGTGGGCGTCTCCAGGTACAGTGCGCGACAACCCTTGCGGATTTCGGACTCGATCTGCTCGTGATCGGCGGTGTCGCACAGGCACACCTCGACCTGGATCGCGGGAAGAAATTCGCGAAAGAGCTGGTTGGTGCCGCCGTAGGTGTCCTTCACCGTAACGACGCGATCACCCGGGCGGAGCAGACTGAACAGCGTGTTGCTGATGGCCGCCATTCCCGACGCGAAGCTGGTGGCTGCCTCGGTGCCCTCCAGAGCGCGGACCTTCTGTTCGAACACCCGGACGGTGGGGTTGGTGTTTCGGCTGTAAATGTGGCCGGGCTTGTGTTGGCGGGCCACGGCTTCCCAATCGTCCAGGCTGTCGTAAGCGAACGCGACGCTCTGGGCGATCGCGACCTGGGTGGCGCCCTCGGCCTGGCGGTGTTCCTCGCCCGCCCAAACGGCCTTGGTGTGGAGCTTCGAATCTGAGGAATCTGGCTTCATCCGATTAGTATCGACCCGATCGCGTTGTTATAGAATTCGGATGACTGGGAGGTTGCCATGACGCGGAGATGGATTCCCGCCGTTTTATGCTGCGGAGTCGTAGGAGTGTGGCCTCTGGCTGCGGGGGATGATCACACGGGGCAGCCGCAGCCTTCCACAGGGCGGATCTTCTTCCTGGACATCAGCGCCGGCAAAGGCCGGCTGCTTTCGGCCAACACCGACGGCTCCGGGTTGAAGGTGCTGGTCGAAGGCCTCAACAGCGGACCCGACGGGGTGGCCGTTGACGCCCGGCGAGGCTATGTCTACTGGACCAACATGGGCAAGGCCGGCGTCGATGACGGGTCCGTTCAACGCGCCAACCTGGACGGCACGAACGTGGTGACGATCGTCCCTGCGGGCGGCACGTTCACTCCCAAACAGCTTCGCATCGACCAGAAGAGCGGCAAGCTCTACTGGTCCGACCGCGAGGGAATGCGCGTCATGCGCTCCAACCCGGATGGCAGCCGCGTCGAGACGCTGGTGCAGACCGGAGATGGTGATGCGGACCGCAAGGACGCTGGCCGATGGTGCGTTGGCATCGCGATCGACCCGGATCGCGGCTTTCTGTACTGGACGCAGAAGGGCGGCTCGAATGCGGGGCAGGGCAGCCTTCTCCGCGCTCACATCGAAATCCCGAAAGGGGAAAATGCCGCGCATCGCACGGACATCGAAGTGCTGTTCCGCGACCTGCCGGAGCCGATCGACGTGGATCTGGACCTCGTCCACCGGATGATCTATTGGGCCGACCGCGGCGACCCGCCGGATGGAAATACGGTGAATCGCGCGGCCATGGATGCCCCTAAGGGCTCGCGGCAGGGCCCCGCGATCCTGGTTCGGGGCCTGCACGAAGGAATCGGCATCTCGCTTGACGTTGCGCGCGATCGCATGTACTTCACGGACCTGGGAGGCAGCGTCTACAGCGCGCGGCTGGATGGCTCGGATCAGAAGACCTTGCTGGCGCATCAGGGTGCGCTGGTGGGAATCGAGTACGTGGAAGCGGCGAAGTAGATTCAGGGAGTCGCTGCCCCGCGCTTTAATAACTCGGGTTTGACCACTTTGCCGTAGGGCGTCTTGGGCAGCTCCTTGACGAAGTGGTAGCGTTTGGGCAGCTTGTATCTCGCGATGCGAGGTTCCAGGAACCGCGCGAGGTCCTCGGCGGAGCGGTCGGCATCCGCCCGCACCACCACGAAGGCGGCGCCCACCTCGCCCCAGGTGGCGTCGGGCACCCCTATCACTGCCGCTTCCTCGACGTCCGGGTGCTGCACGAGCAGCGCTTCGATCTCAGCGGGATACACGTTGACGCCGCCTGAGATAAACATGTCTTTGATGCGGCCATCGATATAATAGAACCCTTCGGCATCGCAATGGGCCAGGTCGCCGGTGCGCAGCCAGCCATCGGGCGTAAACGCCGCGGCGGTGGCCTCGGGTTGATTCCAGAAGCCGGCGGAGACGTGCGGACCGCGCAGCCACAGTTCGCCGGTCTGGCCGGCGGCGACTTCCGATCCGGTGGAATCGCAGACGCGGACCTGCGCGAACAGCATAGGTTTGCCGATCGATCCCGCATGCAAACGCGCGTCCTCCTCTGTCATGGCGAAGCAATTCACTCCGGCTTCGGTCAGCCCGTAGCCTTGTTTGAAGACGATGCCACGCGACTGGTAGAGGTCGATCAGGTAACGCGGCAGCGGCGCGCCGCCGCTGATCGACCAGCGGACACTCGACAGTTCGGCGCGGGCAAATTCCGCCGTCTCGCTGAGTAGTTTGAAGATGGTGGGTACGCCGAAGATGACGGTGGCGCGCTCGCGCTCGACGGCGCGCCACACCTCCGGCGCATCGAAGCGATCGTGCAATACGATGGTGCCGCCAATCGCGAAGATCGGCGTCAGAAAGACCGCCAGGCCGCCGGCGTGATACATGGGCGTGAAGATCGGCGCGATGTCGTTCTCGCGGAGTTGCCAGCTCAGCACCGTGTTGCAGGCGTTCCACAGGATCATGCGGTGCGGCAGCATGACGCCTTTGGGCTTGCCGGTGGTGCCTGAGGTGTACAACAGGCACCAGAGATCTTCGGGCGCGCAAGGGACCGGGTCAAAGGCGGCTCCCGCATCCAGATCCATCGCGTCCAACGTCCCGCTATCGAGGACCGTGCGGACTCCCGCATCGGCGATCTGCGCCTCGCGCTCGTCCGGTGTGAGGCGGGTGCTGAGGGGCACCAGGACGATGCCGGTCTTGCCTGCCGCGAAGAAGGCGTCCACATACTCCACGCGGTTGCCCGACAGGATTCCGACTCGGTCGCCTTTCGCCAGGCCAAAGTCGCGGGTCCAGACGCGGGCCATGGCGCAAGCACGGCGATCGAGAGCCGCATAGGTGAATCGGCGGCCGGTGTGGACTTCGACGAGCGCCAGTTTGCCGGGAGTCAGTCGGGCGCGCTCTCCCAGCAGGTCGCCCGCGATCATGGCTCGCGTCCTTCGGGAGGCGGCGCAGCCAACACGCCCAACAATACGCTCGCGAAGCGCTCCGGACATTCCATCTGCGGAACGTGGCCGCAGGCGGCGACGGTGGTGAGCCGGGAATTGGGGAGCCCGGCGGCCAGGCCGCGTGCATAGTCGAGCGGCACCAATGCGTCGGATTCGCCCCAGATCAGATCGACGGGTGTCTGGATCTCGCCGATCCGGCCGTCGAGCAGGTAGTCCCGCATGTTCGCGATGCAGAGGCGCGAGAGAGCGCCTTCGCGCCCTTTGCGGATCACCTCGTCGAGGATCATGTCGGGGACAGCCCAATGCGAACGGTCCACCAGGGCCTCCCAGGTGCGGCGGGCCTCGGCGCGATCGGCGGGGGTAAGGCTCAGGTCGGGACGAATGCCGGTGATGGGACCGCCGTTGATCGCGATCACTCGCTCGACGCGGGCAGGGTCGCGAGCAACCTGCAGGAATGCAAGCCACGCGCCGAAGGAGTTGCCGGCGAAAATCGCGCGAGCACTGCCGCAACCCGCCGCGACGGCATCGATGGCGGAGAGCAAGCTCTCCATTTGGAGCGGACCGCCGAACGGCGCGCTGGCTCCGTGCCCCGCGAGATCGGGGATCACCAGCCGATAGCGGCCGGCGGCCATGAGCGGCGGGACGATCCGCGACCAGGCACCGGCGTGATCGCCCGCACCATGCAGCAGCCAGAGATCCCGGCCCGATCCGCCCGCGAAGTAGGTCTGCGGCCCGGCCGGCGACTCGGCCACGTGCTCCACCAGGCCCGCCGCCGGCAGAGCACGCCGGTTCATCTGGTCGATCACATTCAGGCCGGGATCGAAGAGGGTGGCCACGATTCAACCTTTCGACGGCATCCGGAATGCCGCGGCCGCCTGGTTATAGCCGACGCCCGATCCCACCATCACCAGCAGGCTGCCGGGCTGTATCTTTCCCTGCTCGAACGCGCTGTCGAGCGCCATGGCCACGCACGCCGACCCGGTGTAGCCCCACTCTTCCATGATGGTGTGGGTGCGCTCCATGGGCAGTCCCAGTTCGCGCATCACCAGTTCGATGGTCGGCTTGCGAACCTGGGTGAAGATCAGCAGGCCGATGTCGGATATGGCGAAGCCGTTTTCCGCGGCCAGCCGCCGCACCAGTCTGGGCCAGCCCTGATCGTTGATCTCGGGCGGGTAGCGGTCGTTCATGCGCACCTGGGTGCGGCCCGCGGCCACCGACTCGGCGCTGGCCGGTTCAAACGTGCCACCGGAATAGATGCCCCAGAACTTGTGATACGAGCCGTCCGCCTGAAAGGCGGAGCCGACGAATCCGGGTTCGTCCGAAGGTTCCAGGACGGCGGCGCCGGCGCCATCCCCGTAGAAGAAGATCATGGGATCCTGCGCACTGGCCAGGCGGTGCATGAGATAAACGCCCACCACCACCACCGTGCGGATGCCGGGATTGGTGGCGATCATTCCGGCGGCGGCGGCCAGTCCGGTGCAGTAGGAGGCACAGGCGCAGCCGACGTCGAACGTGCCGGCGTTGATCGCGCCGAGCTTGTGCTGCACCACCACTGAGGTAGCGGGCGTGATGTAGTCGGGCGAATCGGTGCCCAGGATGATGAGGTCAACCTCTTCGGGCTTGCGGCCCGCGCGTTCCAGCGCCTGTCTTGCGGCAGGCACCGCCAGGTCGGAGGTGGCACAACCATCGCGCGCGTACCACCGCGTTCGGATGCCGGTGCCCGCTTCCATCTTGTCTACAAAATCGGGCACGTGGGCCAGTTGTTGTCGGAGGACGCTGTTCGGGACCTCGATCTCGGGCAGATAACGGCCCGTCGAACGAATGGTGGCGTATCGGGACATGGATATCAGGTTCCGGTGACCACACCGCCATCGACGCTCAGGACCGTGCCCGTGACGAACGACGCGGCGTCGGAGGCCAGCCAGAGGTAGGCATTGGCAATGTCTTCGGGTTGGCCCAGACGGCCCGCCGGGGTGTGGCTGACCATGGTCTGCAGCACTTTTTCGGGCATCGCTTTAGTCATGTCGGTGGCGATGAAGCCGGGCGCCACGGCGTTCACGCGGATGTGGTACTTGCCCAGTTCGCGGGCCCACACGCGGGTCATGCCGATCACGCCGGCTTTGGAGGCGACGTAGTTGGTCTGTCCGAAATTCCCGTAAAGGCCTACCACGCTCGAGGCGTTCAGGATCACGCCGCCGCCGCTCGCGATCATGCGCGGAGTCACGGCCCGCGTGCAGACGAAGACGCCCTTCAGGTTCACTCCGATGACGGAGTCGAACTGCTCGTCGCTCATCATCCCGGCGAGCGCGCCTTCCTTGAGTTTCACGAGCTGGCCGTCGCGCAGAATGCCGGCGTTGTTCACCAATACATGGATGGCGCCCCAGTGAGACACGACTTCTTCCACCGCGGCTTCCACCTCGGAAGCGTTCGTCACGTCGACCTTGCGGAAGAGGCCGCCGGGTGTGGGGTCGCCTTCCCGAACATCCCACGAGGCTACCTTGCAGCCCTCCTGCGCGAAGCGCCGCGCGGTGGCGTTGCCGATACCGGCTGCGGCGCCGGTGACGATGACCACTTTGTCGTGAAGTCCAGTTTCGATCATGACTGTCTATGATGACACGTGGCGCGGGCACTCCTGCCTGCCGCGTCTCGCCGTGCGAGCACGGTACTCATGCCGACGCCTTCAGGCTCGCCGGCAAGCCCATGTTGGCCGACTCTTTTTCGAGGCTGTCCCTGCAAAAAGCGTCCCCATGAGTGGGGACGCGGCAGACACGAGTCTCCGCGCCACAAAACTAAAAGCTCGCCTTCAGTGCGAATTGAATGACTCTCGGACCGCTGGCTGCCGAGGTGATGGTGCCCACCGTGGCGGGCACCAGGACGTTGTTGTTCGGGTTGGCGAAGTTCACGCGATTGAAGGCATTGAAGAACTCCGAGCGGAATTCCACCCGGCCCTTGTCGGCTACCGTGAATGCCTTCACCAGCGAGAGGTCGAAGTTCTGTTGGCCCGGTCCGAATAGGATATTCCGTCCCGAAGTGCCGAACGGCGCGGTGTTGGTGCAGGTGGGGGCGAACGCGCCGGTATTGAAGTAGCGCCCCAGGCGGCTCTCCACCGATCCGCTGCCGGCGGCGTTGGTCGCGATGAGGTCGGCGCGGTTGTAGAGCGCCGAACCGGAGACGCACACCACGGAATACGGCAGGCCCGATTGCATTGTAACGATGGCGCCCAGCCGCCAGTTGTTGATCAGGCTGGAGGATGTGGCGGACTTGCCGCGGTAGAACGAAGGCAGGTCGTAGGTTCCGCTGAGCACGAACCGGTTGGCGCGGTCGAAATCGGAGACCGATCGATTCGACGAGCGCACTTGCTGGTTGCCCGGCACAGCCGCGAATTCGTTGGTAGGCGCCCCCGAGGCGTCGTCGATGGCCTTCGAGAAGGTGTACGATGCCAGGAACTGCAGGCCGCTCGAGAAGCGCTTGGTGAGGCTGGCCTGCAGCGAGTTGTAGAGCGAGTCCGCGTCCGTAGTGGCCAACTGGAATCCGTTCAGCGCCTTGTTGTTGGAGAAGCCCGCCGCCGTGTAAGGCGCCGTCGAAAGAGCGGTCCCCTGATTGAGGGTGTAGACATTGATCAGCTTGGTGCCCTTCGAGCCGACATAACCGACTTCGGCCATCCAGTTCTTCCACGGCTCCCACTGCACCCCCACGCTGTACTGCTGCACGTAAGGTGTGCGGAAGTTCCTGCTCACGTAGATGCCGCTGATGGGCGTCGGAGATGTGGCGAGCGGCACGCCGGCGTAATAGAACGGCACCGGTGAAGGAACCGATACCGGATTGACGGGGAACGATACCTTCGACAAGTCGGGGAAGGGGTTCGAGAACGATCCCAACGCGAGCCCCACGATGTCGAAGGGGTAGTTGAAGATCTGCAGGTTCGCCACGCGCGTGGAGAAGCGGTCGAAGTAGACACCGTAGCCGCCGCGGACCACCACGTTCCGGGCATGCAGCGGCTTCCAGGCGAAACCGAATCGCGGCGCGGCGCCGTAGGTGTTGGGATTGAGCGGCTCGCCGGGCTTCAAAATGCTGAAACCCGTCCCGCTGCTGCACGGAGCCGCCACCGTACAGGCGTAGTCCTGAAACGCGGCAGGATCGAAATTCGCCAGCCGCCCGCGGATCTCGCTGATGCCGCCCTGGTATTGCAGGCGCATGCCGACATTCAAGGTCAGCGAGTCGCTCACTTTGTAGTCATCCTGCACGTAGCCGGCGGCATCGGTGGCGCGCATGCCGCGGTCGTGGATGCCATTGCCCAACAGGCCGTAGGCAATGTTCCCGCTGAGGAAATCCTGGAAGGTATTGAAGCTGATCTGGCCGCGCGAGAAGAAATTGAAGAAGAAGTCCACGCGGTAGCGGCGTACCTCGAAGCCCGCCCGCACCACGTGCCTGCCATGCGTCCAGGTGAGCATGTCGGTGCCTTCGAAGGTCTGCGTGGTGGACTTCTGGTCGGCCAGCGTAGTGGAACCGATGGTGAAGTATCCCAGGACGCCGATCGTGGCCAGGCCGCAGAAACCGGGGTTCGTCGGGCACAGCGGGTTGCTGATGCCGAAGTCGGAATTCCGGAACGGCTCCTGCGGAGTGGATGGCCCATTGATGCGGCTGTAGCCGAAATGCGCCTGGTTGATCAGGTTGGCCGAGAGGATGTGGGTATCGGCCAGGCTCGCGACGCGGTTGTGGAACTCGATGTTGCCGCCGTAGCCGGGAATCTGCTGCGGGTTGCTGCCCACGAAGTTGAACAGCGCCTGGAACTGCGGCGTGTCCGAATAAAACATTTTGAACTGCAAACGATTCCGTGTCCCGATGGCCTGTTCCGCGTTGGCGGTGAACTGGTCCTCCCGAAACGTGGAGACCCCGCTCATCGGCGTGCTGATCGGAATGGCTCCGGACGCCGCGGCGCCGGCCGCGCTGGGAATCGCCCAACCGCCGTCCGGGAGTTTCGCCTGGAGCAGTTTCACGCTGATGGGGCTGAGCGCCGGGATGGTCGCCCCGGGGGCGTAGAACGATCCCTGCAGCGCCGTGATCGCGGCAAGGCTGCGGTCATTGGTAAGGCCGGCGGGGATGAAGGGGAACGAGAGACTGCTGGTCAGCGACGCGCCATTGCGCTCGCGCGTGCCCTGGTAGGACACGAAAAAGAACGTCTTATCCTTCACCACCGGCCCGCCCAGCGTACCGCCGAACTGATTGCGGTTGAGCACGGGCCTGGGACGCCCCGCCGCGTTGAGGAAGAAATCGTTGGCGTCCAGTTCGCGGTTGCGCAGAAACTCCCACGCGCTGCCGTGCACGGTGTTGGTTCCCGACTTCGTAATCACCGCGACGTTGCCGCCGGCATTGCGTCCCTGCGTAGCGTCGTAGAGCGACGTCTGCACGATGAATTCCTGGATGGCGTCGGGCGCGGGCACCGAGATGTTCGGCGTGGAATTCGTGCCGGGGCTGTTCACCTGGGTGCCATCCACCACCACGTTGTTGCTGGTGGAGCGCTGCCCGTTGACATCGATGTTCACATCGCCCCGGCCCATCTCGGTGTTGTTGGAGAGGTTCGAAACGGTGCCCGGAGAGAGCGTCAGCAACTGCTGGAAATTGCGCGTGGGCAGGGGCAGCTCGCGGATCTGCGAGTCGCCGATGACGCGCCCGGTGGTGGCGGAGGATGCCTGCACCAGCGGTGCCTGCGCGCTGACTCCCACCGATGTGGCGGTTCCGGCCACGGCGAGTTCCGGTGACAGGTCGGTGGTTTCGGTGATCCGGATCTCGACGCCGCTCGCCTGGTACGTTTGGAATCCCGAGGCATTGACGGTCAGGCTGTAGGTTCCTGCCGGCAGTCCGGGGAATCGATAGCTGCCGTCCGGCCCGGAATTGCCGGCACGCTCTTCGCCGGATGCGCTGGTAACGACCAATTTGGCGTTGGCGACCACGGCGCCGCTAGGATCCTTGACGGTGCCGGCCAGCATTCCGGTGGTGGGTGTCTGCGCCGGCAGGACCGGCGCCAGGACCAGGACGAGCACGCAAAGTGCGATCCGACACGAAATCGGTTTCATTCCTTTCCTCCAATCGCCCGGGAGCGCGACGAGGCTTCCGCGGCGGCAGTCCCATTTCGGAAGATTTCGATCAGTTGTTCGATGGCGGAATCCTCGCTGAGGCCCAGGTGCTGCTTGCCGCCGAACAGCTTTTCGACCAGAAAATACGTGAAAAATTGCAGGTAAATCGCTCCATACGCCAAGGCGGGGTCGATGCCTTGCCGCAGAGTGGACGGGCCGTACCCGCCGGCCAGTTTTTCCAGCGTCGCCGAGAGGCGGCGGAAGCTGTGCGCGAAGTGGCGGTTGCCGAATTCCGTCACATCGATGTACATCAGGCGCCAGTAATCGGGGTGGGAGTAGACGATTTCGCGGGTCTTGCGCGCCAGTTCGCGGAGGCTCGCGGCGTCGAACTTCCCCAGCAGCGGCTGGAGCTGCTGCTGGAGTTTGGCCATCCGCCCGGTGTAGCGCCGCACCAGGCTGACGTACAGGGCCTCCTTGTTGGCGTAGTAATTGTAGATATTTCCGATCGAGACGCCGGCTTCGGCGGCGATGTCGCGGATCGAGGTCCCGAAGTAGCCCTGGCGGATGAAGAGGCGCAGCGCGGCTTCCTCGATCGCGGCCTGGTTCTTCTGAACGACACCGTCCTTGAGCTTCGGCATATAATAAAAAACGATCGTTCGTTTTAGAGTCTAGGCCAATCGCGTTTTCGTGTCAATAGAGTTTCCGGCGGAGATCCTTCCGCTGGAGCAGGTAGCCAGGCTTCTGAAGGAGACGCCGAAGTTCGTGGGCAGCCTCCGGATGCGGATCCAATTCTCCTTGATGCCATCCCGCCCGCAAACCCTCTTCGCAAACCAGTCGAAGAACTCTTCGATGCTGTCTTGTACCGGGGGCCGCAAGATCTGCGCTTGTGGGAAAAGACCCCGGCGGACCTGTTCTCGATGCCGGTTACATGAAGGAACCCCGCCGGCCAGCTGCCCTTCCCGGATCGCCCGCTCCTGGGGCGCCGGTTTCCGGCGAACTCGATCGGCAGACCTTCGAGCGGGCGGAACAATCCGCTGTTCAAATTCGAGGCCCGGCGCCGCGGATATTGAACAAGCGGCGCGGACTGCCATGACCGCCCGCGCCAGCCTCCGAAGTGAGAACTCCGGCCAATTGGTGCGATCCCAACCAGCGTCGAGACGCCCGCGAGTTCAAGCCATGCTACTTTCGGAATAGGTATTAGGTATGGCGAAGTTCTTCATCGGACTGGTCACGGGCGTCGTGCTGGTCTTCCTCTCGTTCATTTTGCTGTTTGCCGCGCTTCTGCGCTTTCGCGAGAAACCTCCGACGGTGGCGGACAATTCGGCCGTGGTCCTTCGGCTGGAGGGCGACATCCCGGAAAAAACTCCGGTCGAAGTGCCGGAATTCCTGGGCGGCGGACGCCCCGGGCTTTCGGTCAGCAACGTCTGGATGGTCCTGCGGATGGCTGCCGCCGATTCCCACATTAAAGCCGTCGTGCTCGAGCCCGAAGGTCTGTCGGCGGGGTGGGCCAAGCTGGAGGAAATCCGCGCTGACTTGGAACAGTTCCGGAAATCGGGCAAGCCGGTGTTTGCGTACCTGCACACTCCGAACGCCCGGGACTACTATGTGGCGCTCGCCGCGGACCGCATTTTCAGCGGCCCGGAAGAGCCCCTGATGCTCAAGGGACTCCGTGCCGAGGCCATGTACTTCAAGAAGACGCTCGACAAGATCGGCGTTACGGTGGACGTGGAGCATGCCGGCAAGTACAAGGACTTCGGCGATATGTTCACACGCAGCGACATGAGCCCGGAGACTCGCGAGGTCCTCAACAGCGTGGTGGACGACCTGTACGGCAACCTGGTAGCGAAGATCGCCGCGGCGCGCAAGAAGTCTCCCCAGGAGGTGCAGTCGATCATCGACCAGGGTCCCTACACCGCCAAGGAGGCGCAGAAGGCGGGACTCATCGACCAGCTCTGCTTTGAAGACGAGTTATGGACCGCCCTGAAGGACAAGCTGCATTCGGGCGACCTGGTAAAGCTGTCCGCCGACAAGTACGTGAAGGTGCCGCCGGAGAGCGCGGGTATACAGGGAAAGAGCCGTATCGCGCTGGTGGTCGGGGAAGGCGACATCGTGCGCGGCGGAGCCGACGACAACGGCTCCGACGAGAGCAGCCTGACCTCTTACGGTTTCGACAAACTGCTGTCCCAGGTGGCCGGCGACTCCACGATTAAGGGAGTGGTGGTGCGCATCGACTCACCGGGCGGCGAGGTCACCGCCTCGGACGACATCTGGCGCCAGATGAGTCTCCTCAGCAAGAAGAAGCCGGTCGTCATCTCGATGTCCGACGTGGCGGCTTCCGGTGGCTACTACATGGCTATGACCGGCGACCCCATTGTGGCCGAGCCCGGCACTCTTACCGGCTCCATTGGCGTGGTCTTCGGCAAACCCGATCTTCACGGTCTCTACGACAAGCTCGGCGTCACCAAAGATGCGATCCAGCGCGGCAAGCATGCCGATATCGATTCCGACTACACGTCGCTGAGCCCCGACGAACGCGACAAGCTGCGGCAGGGAATCGACGAGAGCTACCAGGAATTCCTGTCCAAGGTGGCAACCGCGCGCCACAAGTCTACCAGTGAGATCGATGCCGTGGCCCAAGGGCGCGTGTGGCTGGGCTCGCAGGCGAAGTCGCGCGGGCTGGTGGATGAACTGGGCGGGCTGGATACCGCCTTCAACCTGGTAAAGTCCAAGGCGAACATCCCGGCGTCCGAACCGGTGACCGTCCTGACGTACCCGCCGCGCCGCAACATCATCGATGTGATCATGAGGCGATCTCAGGACGACGCCCTGGAATCCAAGCTCCGGTCCGTGTTTGGCCGGGTACCGTTCCATGCGTGGATGAAGGGCGGCTACCTGCGCGTGATGCCCAACTGGGTAGAAGTCCGGTAGGGCGATAATCAATCATGGACTTGAAGGAATTCCGTTAAGGAGAAGTACAGGTTGCAAGGCAGATTCATGAGCGCCACCATGCGGGCACGGAAGGCCTGAATGCTGCTGTGTCGCCTGCAGGCCGGGTTTTGGATCGCCGCCCTGGGCATTGCGGGCGCGCAGCCCGGGGCTTTTACGGAGCCGCCGGAGCACCCGGCGATCGACTACTACGCGCGTCCGGTGCACGATCCCATCGCCTCACTGAATGCCGCCATCCGCGGCGGCAGGACTCAGCTCACATTCGCATGGCCCGACGGGTATCTGCGGGCGGTCCTGTCTGCGCTGGGAGTGCCGGTCGAATCGCAGATGGCGGTCTTCTCCAAAACCAGCCTGCAGGCCCCGATCATCGGCCCTAGCCATCCCCGAACGGTATTCTTCAACGACTCGGTGGTGGTGGCGTGGGTCCCGGGCGAGCCCTTCGTCGAAGCCGCGTCCCAAGACCCGCAACAAGGCGTACTCTTCTACAAGCTCGTGCAGTGGCCGGCGAGCCAGCCCCAGTTCGTCCGCGACAATGATTGTCTGACGTGCCATGTTTCTTACGCGAGCCTGAATGTCCCGGGGATGCTGCTGCGCAGTGTTTACCCCGACTCGAAGGGTGTACCGTTACGAACGCTCGGCGACTACGAACCGAACCATGGCAGCCCGTTTGCCGAGCTTTGGGGAGGCTGGTATGTCACGGGCGACCCGGGAACTACGGCGCACATGGGTAACACCGTCTACCTGGACGCCCGCGATCCCGCCAGGAACATTCGAATCGATCCCAAATGGGACGGCGCAGCCTACCTCACCCCTTTCAGCGACGTGGTTGCGTTGATGGTGTTCGACCACCAGATGCGATTGATGAATCTGCTGACGCGCTTCGGCTGGCAGATTCGCGTGGCCGCCCACGAGAAGTCGGCTTTCGACGTCGAGCCGCCGGCGAAAGAGATCGCCGGCTACCTGCTGTTCGTCGATGAGGCTCCCTTTGCGGGACGGATGCGCGGCACCTCGGGGTTCGCTGAAGCCTTCGCCCGGTCAGGCATCCGCGACCACCAGGGCCGCTCTCTCCGGGACCTCGATTTGGAGCACCGCCTCATGCGATATCCGTGCAGCTACATGATCTACGCACCGGCCTTCGATGGATTACCGGAGGCGGGGAAAGACGCGATCTACCGGCAACTGTGGCAGGTTTTGTCCGGCCGGAATCGAAGCGGTGCGTATGCGAAGCTGTCTGCATCCGACCGGAAAGCTGTGGTGGAGATTTTGCGGGAGACGAAAACGGGTTTGCCGGACTACTTTCGGTCCGGCCGCCTGGCCAATGCCCGTTGAGCCGCTAGGAACTTCCAAGCCCGACGAAGAACACCCCCACGAGAATCAGTCCCAAGCCCAGGAACTTCTGGCGGGTCAAAGGCTCCTGGAAGAACAGGCGCGACCACAGCAGGGTCCAGATGTATCCCAGCGAAACCATCGGATACAGCACGGATAACTGTCCGCCCCTGATACCCAGGGCATAGAAAACCGAAGACCCGAGGAACAGCGCCACCCCAAACACCAGTTTCGGATTGAGGAAGCTGAGCAGCGACTTCGTCAGGTTGTGAGCCCCCAGCTTCAAAAACACCGCGCCGAACGAACCCACCACCGACGCCGCGAACACCAGCAGCATGGACGTCAACAGCCCCGGCGTCACTTCCGTCCTCCCCGGCCCAAAACAGCCACGCCGATGACGATGATCGCGATTCCGAGGTTCTTGTAGAGATTGGGCGGCTCGTGGAGAAGCCAATAGGACAGCAGCGTGACCCACACATAGGTCAACGCGATAATCGGGTAGAGCATCGATAGCTCGCCCTCGCGCAATGCCAGCACCAGCATCAGGGTGTTGACACCGTACAGGAAGTAGCCGGCGATCAGGGGGAAGTTGGTCAGGAGCGCCGGGAGGTGGGGGTCGAAGTGCGCCATCCCGGTTTTCATCAGGATCTGGGCCGCGGCACCCAGCACGGTGCAGGAAAACACCAGCAATACGGATTTTCGCCTGGCAGCCGGGATCCCTGCAGGCATCGGCTGGGTCGCAACAGAACTCAATCAGGCCTCGGCAATCAAACAGGATAGCAAGGATTCCGTTAAAATGAGTATCTGTGGATCAAGATCAAGAAAATGTAGTACTAGAGGATGCAGAACCGCGGGAGACGCCCGAACCTCACAGGCCGGAACCCCAGCGCGGCTTCATCGCCGAGTGGACGGTTACCATCATCCTGCTGCTGTTCGGAACAACCTCGCTGGTGCAGGCGTTCGTCATTCCCACCGGCTCCATGGAAGATACCCTGCTCATCGGCGATCACCTTCTGGTCGATAAACTGGCATACTCGCCTTACGGACCTGTCTCCCACCACATCCTGCCCTATACGGACGTGAAGCGTGGAGACATTATCGTATTCCGTTATCCCGTGGACATCCGCCAGACTTTTGTGAAGCGCGCCATCGGCATACCGGGAGACCGCATCAAGCTCGTGGACAAGCAGCTAGTCCTGAATGGCAGGAAAGTTCAGGAGCCGTACGTCTACCATAAGACCGAATACATCGATTCCTACCGCGACGATTTTCCCGGCGAGCCGAATGTCCATCTCGCTCCCTCCGCCCTGGATATGCTCATGAACCATGTGCAGGGCGGAGAGGTGGTGGTACCGCCAAACTGCGTCTTTGCGATGGGCGACAACCGCGACTATTCGTTGGACAGCCGCTACTGGGGCTTTGTGCCGCGCGACAATATCATCGGCAAGCCCCTGATTATCTACTGGTCGTACGACGCTCCCACCGAAGATCTCGCCGACCCATCGATTAACGTGACGCATCTGGTGGACCTCGTGATGCACTTTCCGACCAAGACGCGTTGGAAGCGCACCTTCAATCTGATTCACGGCTACCCGCTGAACTAGATGAACCCGCACTATTACGGCCTGATCCTCGCGGGAGGGCGTGGAACGCGTTTCTGGCCGCGGAGCCGCAAACGATCTGCCAAACAGGTGCTGAATGTCCTGGGCGACCGTTCACTGATTCAGGCAACGGTCGATCGTCTGGCGCCCGTAATCCCGCCGGAACGTCTTTGGATCCTCACCAACGAGCATCTGCGCGCCACCATCCTGCGGCAGCTTCCGGAAATTCCGCGGAAGCAGGTCCTGGCCGAACCGGAACAGCGCAACACCGCGCCCGCCATCGGGCTGGCAGCTCACATCCTGCACTCGCTGGACCCGGAAGCGGTGATGGGGGTGTTCCCCTCCGATCACGTGGTGAGCAAGCCCTCGGCGTATCGGGCGGTCATCGACGCCGCTCTGAAAGGCGCCGCCGGCCGCAGCTTGATGGTCGTGGGGATTGCTCCCCGCTGGCCTGAAACCGGCTATGGCTACATCGAGTTCCCCGCCGGTACGCAGGCAGGCGCCCAAACCGGGCCGGTTCCGGTCGAGCGATTTCACGAGAAGCCGAAACTGCCGGTCGCTACGGAGTACCTCGCGGCGGGGAACTTCTACTGGAACTCGGGCATGTTCTTTTGGCGGGCGGACGTGCTGCTGGAGAACCTCCGTGAGCACCTGCCCAAAACCTTCGCCGCAATTTCCGCGCTCCCGCGGTTCGGGGCACGCGATTTTGCAGCCAAGCTGAAACACGCCTTTCCCCTCTGCGACAACATCTCCATCGACTACGCCGTGCTGGAGAAGGCCTCCAACGTTTCCGGCATCCCGGCAGCCGACTTCGGCTGGAACGACGTGGGGAGTTGGAACGCGGTGTACGAACTGCTGCCGCGCGACGAATCGGGCAACGTGACCGCGCCGGACGCGGTCTGCCTGGAGGCGCATAACAATTTTGTGGACGCTCGCGGCAAGGTAGTGGCGCTGCTCGGTGTGAACGATCTGATTGTGGTGGACACGCCCGATGCGCTTCTGGTCGCCGGCCGCGACAAAGCCCAACAGGTGGGCGAGGTCCTGAAGTTGCTGGAAGCGCGCAACCGCCACGACCTGCTATAGGTCCTTCAACTCGTGCGAGGGCGCGAAAAATCACGCGCCTGCCAAATCTACCGGCCGGGTGGAATATCCAGCGCCGGATTCCGTACGAAGAATCCCCACGGAACCAATTTGAACCCCGCGGCCAGAGTCGGCATCACCGGCCAATCTTCGGGGCGCGGATTGTGGGTGATCCCCATCGTGTACCACAGCACCACGTCGCGATTGTCGATCGGACGGTCGGCGGCGGTCCATTTCAGGAGCCCGTCGCCGCCTTTGCTCTGGTAGGGGTACTCGCCGGCCGCATGCATTTCCGCGGCGTTGTAGGGTGTAACCCAGACGTGGGCATTCAGAAACCCGGCGCGCTTCCGCACCCAAGAGTCGGGCAGCAGGAACGGCACCGCGTTCTCTCCAGGCAGGAGCGCGTAGCCGGTAGGCTGGCCGAGCGCGTTCTTCACAGCAGGGTTCTCCACAATCCATCGGCGGCTGGACTCGAGATTCATCCGGCGCTGCGCCTTACGCTCGGTATCGAGCGTCGTCATTTCCATAGTGAACGCTCCCCCATACGGATTGCGCTGACCCGCCGGCACTGGCACGCTGTTCATTTCCATCACGCGATTCGCGCCGCCATCCACGTCCAGATCGAGACGGAACGAGAAAAAGTGCTGGTGGTGAACCGCGGCAATGTTCTTCGCCACCAGGTGACTGTAGGGCTCCGAAGCACCGTCGGGAACGCCTTTCACCGACATGATGCCCGAGAGCAATACCTGCATCTCCAGGCTGCCGTCCTGGTGAAAGATCCACTCGAAGCCGTACTCGTAGTTGCCGGCTTCGCTTTGGAACGACAGCACCAGGTCGCGCGCGCGGCGGGCGTTGTCGCCGTGTTTCCAGGCGACGCCGGCATCGCGCTCGAACAGCGCCACGGCATGCGGAATCGTGCGCGGCTGCCCCGATTCGTCCGCCACCACCGCATCGAAGAGCGTGCAGTTCTGCGGGCAATCCACTCCCGCCCGCAGCGAACTGGCCAGGATGCCCAGACCGAGCTCGCCGGCATCGAAGCTGTTGCGGAAAAACCACGCGCCTCCCGGATCGCCATAGGGGACCACCATCTCCGAGAGAGACCCGCGGTACAGGATGGAGCGCACGCGCCCGCCGTCCTCGTACCCGACGGTGTACAGCACCAGTCCCTCGCGCGGGTGGAGCGCGTAGCGGAAGCGCCACTTCTGCCAGCGCACTTCGCCGTCTTCGATCTGGAAGCCCGGTCCGTTGGGCTGAGTAATCTGCAGCGGCGCGGGTGCCTGGCGAAACGGCCCGGTCGCGCCCGGATGCAGGTCGGCGTTCTCGCGCGAGATGGGCGCGTTCCGGTCGATATCCAGAAAGTCCACCACTTTGCCGGTGGTCAGATTGACATGTACCGCGACACCCTCCACCGGGTGCGCGTAGTAATTCTGGCCGCTGATGAGGTAGGGCGTCACCCGCACGATGCGGCCGTCGTCGTCACCGGGCAGCCCGAAATATCCGGCCGGCCACGCGACCGTCACCACCGTGTTGGGGTCGCGGATCCCGCGAACGCGCAGACACTCGCGCCACCGCGGATCGGCCCGCACGATACGGTCGGCGATGCCGGAATCGACCTCTCCCACCGGCGGCTGCGCGCCGGGAACTTCTTTCCAGGACGCGACCTGGCCCGAGGACAGGTCGGCAATCCCTTCGAAGGTCCGGTTCGCCGCGCGGTCGTAGATCACGGCGAAAGCGCGCCGGGGCAATTCGGCGCCGCGCAACACCAGTTCCTTGGGCGGTTCGTCGAGCGCAATCAAACTGAAGCCGCCGCTGGACGGCATCCGGCCGGAGCGCCGGAAAATCGCAACCGCGTTCTGAATCTCGGGCGCCGATAGAGGAGTCAACGGATGTATGCCCGCGGCACACTCGAAGTTCACCAGGATGAGGAGCAGAAGCGTCACTCGCATCGTGGCTCCGGTTATGCCCCGGTGATCCGCAAGGTAACCGCGTAATCACTGGGCTTTTGGGGAGGCAGTTGCACTCTCAGGGACGTCTCGTCCTGGGTGAAAGTCAGCTTGCCCTTGTGTCCCAGCAGTTCGACATTGCGGATCTTACCAACCCCCAGTTTGCCGCCCAGGGCGAGTGTGGGAACGGCGGCTTCGCGCTCCGGCCAGCCCATCACAAAGGCGTAGAGTGCAGGGCCCTTGGTGGTGAATCGCACGTCGCCGGCCGTGAGGTCTTTACGATTGCGTTCGTTGAAGCCCTGCTCCTGAGTGCTGGGCGCCGGCAGGTTGCCGGAGACCTTCCACGGCCGCGTTCCATAGATGCCCTCGCTGTTCACGGCCATCCATCGTGTGATGCCGTCGAGAACCGCAAGTTCGTCGCCATCGGGCTGACCGCTGTTGGGCAGCGGGATATTGAGCATGAGGTTCCCGTTGCGGCTGACAATGTCGCACAGCATATCGATCACGGTCTTCGGCGTTTTGTATTTGAGATCGCGTTTGTAGTGCCAGTTCCCGATGCACGTATCGGTCTGCCACGGGTTCGGCAGGATATCGTTGGCCACGCCGCGCTCGATATCCAGCACGCAGGTTCCGCGATCGCAATCCTGCCGCGTCTTGCTGGTGAAGACGCCTTCCACTTTGCCTTTATGCTGCTCGGCATTGGCGTTGTAGTAGTGCGACACCAGCTTGTAGCCGTAGTCGCCGAAAGGAATTCCGCCGTCCGTGTAGAGCAGGTCGGGCTGGTAGTTGTCGATGAGATCCTTGATGCGCCGGAACCAGAGTAGCTTCCACGAATCGGGCGCTTCGCGGCTCATGGCCTGCGTAGGAATAGGCTTGTCTTTGGGAAATGGATGGTACAGGTCCGCGTACGCGGGATCGGTGCCGTCGTACGGAACGCCCGCCATCGGACCGGTCTTGTCGGCGCCGTGCGACACCGCCAGCCAGTTATAGCTGTTGGAGAGGTGTTCGCTGACGGCGAACCGCAGTCCCTGCTTCTGCGCCGCCTTCCGCCAGAGGCCCACCACATCTTTCTTCGGACCCGTGGCGACGGCATTCCATCGCGGCTGGAATTTGGAGTTCCACAGATCGAAGTTGTCGTGGTGCACCCCCATGCTCATGAAGTACTTCGCGCCAGCCTTTTTGTAGAGGGACATCAGGTGGTCGGGATCGAATCGGTCGCCCTTCCACATGGGACAAAGGTCCTTATAGCCCACCTTGGACGGGTGTCCGTAAAACTGCAGGTGATACTTGTACTGCGCCTGGGTCTCGATGTACATGTTGCGGGCGTACCAGTCGCCCGCTTCCACACCGGATTGCGGCCCCCAGTGCGCCCAGATGCCGAACTTGGCGTCGCGGAACCACTCGGGGACCTGGTAGGACTTCAACGCTTCGGCAGAGCCATCGAACGGTCCCTTGGCGATCTCCGGGAGGGCATCCTGGGCGCCGGATTTGCGATCCAGAATCAACGCGGGCGCCGACGCGAGGGCTGCGAGCACATGACGCCGGGAAAAGGTAGCCATGGCGACATGGTAGCGCATAGGACAGAGTTTATTTGTCGTCAGCCGACGTCGGTCCCCCCGGCCCACCGAAGTTTATGAAAACCCTTGCGCCGTCGATGTGGCTGCCGCGCCGGCACTCCTGCCGACGATTGGCTCCCGTCCGGGAGGCGCGGGCTACGAACCGCGGTACGCCCACCAGCATGGTAGCCGCCTCGCCATCCTACAGAGAGATAGCCTCTGCCATCACCCGGTCCCGGATATAGCGGAGGCTACCCGGGTCAAAACATCAACGTGCACACCTAAAAGGTCCCCCAAAGTCGGCGACCAATCCTGCGAGGTCGAACAGCGATCGCCCTTTGTCCATATCTACCAGGGAGTCGACGTCGCTCTCCGCGGTGTTATCCCCACGGGCTACCGATCCAAATACCCGAATACTGCGCGCGCCATGACGTTTCGGCGAGTTCTAGGATTTGTGTTTTCTTCTCCGTCCGCAATATTTCCTGCGTGATCACGTGGCCAGTCGCTACAGCACCTCTTCCGACCAACTCTCCAGCACCTGCTTCGCCTTCGTCATGAACCGGTCTGCCAGCGCGCCATCGATCAGCCGATGGTCGAAGCTCAGCGAGAGATAACAGATCGAGCGGATCGCGATCGCATCGTCGATCACCACGGGAGTCTTATCCACCGTACCGACTCCCATGATCGCGACCTGCGGCTGATTGATCACCGGGGTGGCCATCACGCTCCCGAAGCTGCCGAAATTCGTGATCGAGAAGGTGCCTCCCTGCACCTCGTCGGGCTTGAGCTGCCGCGATCGGGCGCGCGCTGCCAGGTCCACCACCGAGCGCTGCAAGCCGAGTACGTTCTTCTCGTCAGCCGCGCGAATCACCGGCACAATCAGACCGTTCTCCAGCGCCACCGCGATCCCGATGTGGATTTCGTTGTGGTACACGATGTTGTTTCCATCGAGCGACGAGTTCAGCAGCGGGAACTGGCGGAGTGCCGCAACCGAGGCGCGAATGATGAATGGCAGATAGGTAAGCGAGAATCCGTAATTCGCCTGGAACTGGTCCTTGTGACGATCGCGCATGCGGGCCACTTTGGTCATATCCACGCGATGAATCGTGGTGACATGGGGCGACGTGCGCTTCGACATGACCATGTGCTCGGCGATCTTGATGCGCATGGTGCTCATCGGCTCGATGCGGGTCTTGGCGATGCCGGCGGGCGGAAGGGGTGCGGATTCAGTTGCCGTCGCCGCCGCGGGAGGCGGCGGCGGAGCGGCAGGCTGTGGCGGAGTTGGCGGCGGAGCGGAGGGCTGTGCCGCGGGCTGCGGAGGTGCGGGAGGAGGCGCGGCGGGCTGCGCGCCCAGCTGCGCGACGTACGTTTCCACATCGTACTTCGTAATGCGTCCGCCGGCGCCCGTCCCCTTGACGCGCGCCAGATCGATGTTATGTTCCCGAGCCAGTTTCCGCACGAGCGGCGAAAGTGGACCAGCAGGCTCGGCGGGTGCTTCTTCGGCAGCCGGCGGTGCGGGCGGCGCTGCCGGCGGCGCCGCCTGGGGTGCGGCTTGCGGAGCGGGCGCCGCGGCCTTGGGTGGCTCGGGCTTTGGAGCCCCAGGAGCTTCTGCCTTGGGCTTCGCTGCGCCCCCGGTCTCGTCGATGTGCGCTACCACGGTGTTGATCCCGACGGTCTTGCCTTCTTCCACCAGGACGTCCGAGAGTGTCCCCGCGGCGGGCGATGGGATTTCCGTGTCCACCTTGTCAGTCGAAATCTCGAATAGCGGCTCATCGCGCTCCACACGATCGCCGGGCTTCTTCAGCCACTTGGTGAGCGTGCCTTCCACTATGCTTTCGCCCATCTGGGGCATCACTACGTCGGTCATGTCAGTCCTCCGTCACTACACAGGCAGGAATGCTTGTGCCACTCAAACTGTCTGGAATGTCGCTGCTGCCGGTCATCTCGCAATCGAAAACGCGGGCGAAATGCGCCGCGGCTCTCCGGGAAACGCCTTCCAATGTCGCGTGGACGCCGAGTTGCGCCATCGAGGTCACCGGCCTGGTCAACCCGCACGGCACGATGTACTGGAAGTACGTCAGGTCCGTGTTGACATTCAACGCGAAGCCATGCGAAGTCACCCACCGGCTGATGTGCACACCAATCGCGGCAATCTTACGTCCATCCACCCACACTCCGGTCAACCCGGCAATGCGCCCGGCATCGATACCATAGTCCGCCAGCGTATTGACGATAACCTCCTCGATGGCGCGAACGTAGGCGCCTACGTCGCGCTTCCAATCCCTCAGATCGAGAATCGGGTAGCCCACCAGCTGGCCCGGCCCGTGATACGTGATGTCACCGCCGCGGTCCGTGGGATAGAACGTAATGCCGGCCCGTTCCATCACCTGGTCGTCCGCCAGCAGGTTCTCCAGGTGTCCGTTGCGGCCCAACGTGATCACGTGCGGATGCTCCAGCAACAGAAGCTGATCCGGAATGTCGCCCCGCTTGCGCGAAGCCACGAGCTTCTGCTGCAGCTCCAGGGCCGTTCCGTAATCCATGCGTCCGAGCTCCCGAAGGCAACAGTTACGCATTGATCGATAGACCGTAGACCGCGTTAAATGCCTCTCCCATGGCTTCGTACAGCGTGGGATGCGCGTGAATGGTCTGCATCATCACATCCACGGTCGCTTCCGCTTCCATCGCCGCCACCGCTTCACCGATCAGTTCGAAGGCCTCCGGCCCGATGATGTGGACCCCCAGGATCTCGCCATACTGCTCGTCGGCCACCACCTTGATGAAGCCTTCGTGATGTCCCAGGATCGTGGCGCGGCTATCGCCCGCGAACGGGAATTTGCCGATCTTGACCCGGTAGCCCTGAGAGCGTGCCTGGACCTCGGTCAGCCCTACGCTGCCGATGCCCGGTTCCGTGTACGTGCAGCCCGGGATGCGATTCTTATGGATCGGAATCGCGGGCTTGCCCGCCATGTGGGCGACCGCGATCATCCCTTCCCGCGTTGCCACGTGCGCCAGTTGCGGGGTTCCCGCCACCACGTCGCCGATGGCGTACACGCCCGGCTCGGCCGTCCGCTGATGCTCGTCCACCTTGATGAAACCGCGGTCCAGCTCCACCCTGGTATTCTCCAGCCCGATGTGATCGGTGTTCGGTTTGCGGCCCACCGCCACGAGCAGTTTCTCCGCCTCGAGTGTCTCCTGCTTGCCTTCCTTGGTCGTGAGCGTAAGCGTCACACCGTTCGCGGCCTTCTGAATGTTCTCCGCGCGCGCCCCGGTCTCGACCCGGATCTTCTGCTTCCGGAAGTTGCGCTCCAGTTCCTTGGAGATGTCTTCGTCCTCCACCGGAACGATGCGAGGCAGCATCTCGATCACCGTCACGTCGGTCCCGAATCGTTTGAAGATCGACGCGAACTCCACCCCCACGGCCCCCGCGCCGATGATGATGAGGCTCCTGGGCACCGAGTTGAGATCCAGGATCTCGATGTTGGTCAGGATAAGACTGGGATCGGGCGTGAGTCCGGGCAGCATGCGCGCCTCCGACCCGGTAGCGATGATGATATTCGTCGCTTCCAGAGTCTGGGTTCCCGACTCGGATTTCACCTCCACCTTTCCCCCACCCTTCAGCGTGGCGTATCCCGAAATCCGCTCCACTTTGGCGCGCTTCAGGAGCATACCGACGCCCTTGGAATGCTTGTCAACAATGCCGTCCTTACGCGCTTTCACTTTGGGATAGTCGAGCTGCGGATTGTCACAGCGAATGCCTTCTTCGTCCGCATGCACGAAGCGCTGCCAGACGTCCGCCGTCTGCAGCAGGCTCTTGGTGGGGATGCAACCTACCAGTAGACAGGTGCCGCCAAGCCTCGCCTGTCTTTCCACGAGAGCGGTCTTCAATCCGTACTGGCCGGC
Organism: Bryobacteraceae bacterium; assembly: GCA_035501495.1. Classification (GTDB taxonomy): domain Bacteria; phylum Acidobacteriota; class Terriglobia; order Bryobacterales; family Bryobacteraceae; genus JAIQFL01. The sequence goes on from DATJWB010000264.1 coordinate 147,148, forward strand.
GCGAATCGCTGCGGAGTAGCCGCCGGGGCCACTCCCGATAACAATCAGATCGTAGGGCACTTTTTCCATTCTAGCGGAGGTTTCCGCTAACATACGGGTGGTGAGCGCGGCGCTCGATCCTGCCTGTACTCACGGCCCCCAGCAGGTCCACAAAAATCCATGAAAACCTGTGTCGGCGATGTGGCGAAGGGGTTTTCGAGGCTGCCGCGTCGGCACTTCTGCCGACGCCTGTGGGGCGCACGGCAGACAAGGCTGGTGTCCACGCCACGTCTGGCACCCGCCACCTTGCCATGCGTTAAGCTCAAGAGCAATGTCCACGGAGTTACTCGACCGGCTCGATGAGTGGAAGGGCCGCTTCGGCTCGCCCGACACGCGGCCGATCGAGCAATTGCTGTCGGCCATCGCCATTGAGCGCTTCCCGGACGCTGCCTCCCTCATCCGCCTGCATGAGACCCTCCTGTTTCTGCGCGCCTACCCGCCCAGCCTGAACGCCGCCAAGGCCGCCGATGCGATTCTCTTCGCCTTCGAAAAGCGCGTAGCCGGACTGCAGGCCGCGGGCGAGGACCTCGATGCCTTTGAGTCTCCCGAGGTCTCCGGAATCGCCGGCACCTCGCTCGCCGCCGTCTTCGACTACGAAGTGGCACAACGGCTCGCCGCCCGGCATCCACGCAATCTTGAAATCGCCTGGGACCGTTATGACAATTCCGATAAGCTGGGAGCGCTCTCGCGCTTCATGCCCCTGTTAACCGAAGACTGGCCCGTGGAAGCCCACGTTCCCTTCCGCCAGTGGATCGCCAATGCTCACCGGTCCGGAACCAGCGACCTCGCCTGGCTGCTCGATCGTGTCGCGTCACTCCCCACCGCCCCCCGCGAGCGCGCCGCTTGGTACGAATCGCTCGAGGTGCCCTTGCTTTGGCGAATCGCGAATCTCGCAACCTCTCGATCCCGCCTGCGTCTCCCCGTGCGGAAGTTGTACGTTCACCGCGAGCCCCTGCTGCGCCGCAGCGATGTCTCGCTGGCCCGCGAACTGGAGGCCGCTCCGGTGCCGGTCCGCCGTCTCAACCGCAACGACGCGCACAAAATCCTGGACTTGATCCTGGAAACCTCGGCCATGCGCTTCCGCGAACTCTACGGTTTCACCCACCCCGACGAAACCGCTGTGTTCCATGCCGGCCTGGGACGCGGCGTCGAGATCTACTTCTGCGGCGTGCCGCCCGCCTGGCGTCTGCCGCTGCGTGCCTATCATGCCGGCATGTTCTTCAAGAACGGCGTCCCCGCGGGTTACGTGGAGTTGCTGTCGCTGTTCGAACGGGCCGAAGTCGGCTTCAACCTCTACTACACCTTCCGCGAAGGCGAATCCGCCTGGCTGTATGCCCGCATCTTATGCCTCTTCCGCCAGATCCTCGGCGTGACTTGCTTTTCCATCGATCCCTACCAGATCGGACACCTGAACCCCGAGGCCGTGGACTCCGGCGCCTTCTGGTTTTACCGCAAGCTCGGCTTTCGGCCCACCGATGCCGCGGTCGCCTCCCTGGTGGAGCGGGAAGAGCACCGCATCCGCCGGTCCCCGGGATACCGCAGCTCGAAGACCACCCTCCAGAAGCTGGCCGAAGGCTATCTCTTGTATTCCCCCGAGCCCGACGAAGGCCGCGCCTGGGACCGCTTCCGCGTCCGCAACATCGGCCTGGCCGTCGAGCGCGAAATTGCCTCCCGGTTTCACGGTGATCCCGAGTCCATGAGTCGCGCCGCAGGGGTATACGTGCGTCGCGCCCTTGGAGTCGAAGCGTCCGGCCCCCTCGCCCTGGCGCTTTCCCTCATTCCCGACCTCGCGAAGTGGACCGCCGAAGAGAAAGGCCGCGCCGTCAAGATCCTCCGTGCGAAGGAGAAGGGCTCCGAGGCCGACTACCTCAAATTCATGCAGCGGCACTCCCGGCTTCAAGCGGCATTTCTCCGCATGGGATGCGGTTTACTATAAACATGGACCCCCTGCTGCGCCAAGGAATCCACCTCTTCAACCACTGCGCATTCTTCGAATGCCACGAAGTGCTGGAAGAGGCCTGGACTCCCGAGCGCGGTCCTCGCCGCCTGTTCCTCCAATCGCTGATTCACGTCGCGGTGGGTTTCTATCACTGCCAGCGCGGCAATCCCTTGGGCGCTTCCCGGCAGCTCCGCAAGGCGCTGCGCAAGCTCGCTCCGTACCTGCCTTCCTGCGAAGGCATCGACACCGCACGGCTGTACGCGCAAGCTCGCGAGCACCTCGCCCGCATCGAGGCGGGAGAGACGCCCGACGCGTTTCCGCGAATTCAGGCGCCTGAGCCGGCTGAACCCGCGCTGGATTGCTGCTGACCTGAAGTCCAGTCTTCGCTCTGAACCGTGTGTTCCAGCTCTCCGCTGCGCACTGCATTCGGAATGATCCGGTCGCTTTCCGCATATCCTTCGATGATCGCTACACGCTCCTGGTTGAGCCCTTCCATCTCGCGCCGGTCCGCCAGCCGGTGCTCCACTTCCCGCGGTGACATAGGGATCTCGCCGCCAGGTTCCACGGACAACGCACCGAGCAGCATCACGGCCTCATAGTTGGTCAGCGGCGCCCCGTTTACCTGCTTCACAAGCTGGTTCATAACCTCCGCCCGTTTACCGGCGAAATCCTCATAGGCCTCGGTCGGGTCCTGGCCCCTCAACACCTCCCGAACCGCGCCCTTGTACATTTCCACAAAGTCCGAGGCCTCGCTCCAGTCCAGTATCTGGTCCATGGCATTAATCGACTCCGACGACCAGGTGCAGCGGGCGAACACCTGGATCGTCCGCTGCAGGAATAGATTGTTCTGCAGCAGCTGGAACGGAAACCTGGCGCCCAGAATCAACTGGCAAGGCATGGTGTGGCATCCCTGGTGCCCGTCTCTGGTACCCTGGAACGCCTGCACCACGGCTCCCTGGGCGCCGACGTAGGTGTGACGGTCCACCACCCGCATGTCTCGCAGCTTATCGACAATATACAGCGACTCGGCGACGTCGAGATTACTGTGATCCCTGTGAATCCTTACTTCCTGGGCGAAGTTTCCCGAGGCGCCCACGTTGGTGTGGTGAATTCCGCGTGGATCGAGGATTATCCGCTCTCCTTTTTGATTCGGGTACCTGCTCAGGATCGTGGCGATCATCGCAGGCGTCAGGGTCATTGTTGAGATGCTCATCTCCCAAGCCTCTTTCTATATACGGAAAATCCGCCGCCGGCAGATGCGCGACTGGTCCTCGCGAAAATGGTACCGGTCGAAGTGGGGCTGGCTCTCCGGGCGGAAATGATTCAGACAGACGAGATCCCACCCGCTCCCGATCCCGGACCAAGAGGCGAAGAAAGGTGAACCCCCCTCACCCCGCCGGTCTGTTTGCGGATGGCCTCGTCGGTCTTCGCGCGGCCGTGGTCGGGCGGTCACGCTGTTCCAGGAATCCGCTGTCGATCCGATTGTTGAGGTTGCAGGTCAGCTGCGATGCCCGCTGACCGGCGTCTGCCGCAGCCGGAGTTCGCTTTTGGGCGGCTTCTGCGAATCGTCGGGAAAGAGAAACTGCTTGAGCAGATCGACCACCGTCGATTCCGCGAGCAGTTGCACCTTTCTCCTTCGGTTGGAAGAGCCCTGAACTCCGGCATCATGGCACGGGCCGGATGCGGATGCCCGTCCGCCTCCCGGTGCCATCTTCACGTGCAGCAGGGCGGCGGCATTCACGCGCTTCTCCTCGCGGACGACGTGCTTGGGATTCTCGTTCGCGTCAGCGGCATCCGAATCGATCTCGGCGATGAATTCTCCACGCCCGAGAAACTCCGGCGGAATGTCGGATGGATAGACTTTTGGGGCAGGCCTTCCTATCATGGCGCCCGAACCCATCTTGCATGACAAGCTGGTCGAGAAGATCGGCGGGTGGAATGGGTGTTGTCTACAAAGCGCTGGATACACACCTGGATCGTTTCGTGGCGCTGAAGCTGCTGCCCCCCGAAGCTCTCTCGGATCCAGACCGCCGGAGGAGATTTGTACAGGAGGCGAAAGCGGCTTCGGCGCTGCGCCGTCCGGCGATCGTTACCATCCACGATATTGACGCGTTCGAGGGCACGTGGTCCATCGCCATTGAGTACGTTGCGAGTACGACGCTCGATCGCCTGATTCCGGCAAGGGGAGTGCGGCTGCGCGAAGCTCTGCGGATCGCGATTCAGGTAACTGAAGCGATGGCCAAGGCGCATTCCGCCGGAATCCTTCATTGGGACCTGAAGCCCGGCAAATCTGATCGTGGCGGGCGAAGGCACCGTCAGCTCGACACGCGCAGCGATGTCTTCACGGCGCGATGTTCTATGAAATGATCTCGGGGCGGCAGGCATTTCGGGGCGATTCGACCATGTCGACTCTCGCAGCATACCTGCAGTCGGAACCGAAACCACTGCAAGAATACGTAGGTGGCTTGCCTCGCGAATCGGATCGAATCGTGTCACGTGTCTGCGCAAAGATCCGGCGCGGCGCTTCCAGACGATGGCCGACCTGACGGTCGCGCTGCGGGAGTTTGCAGAGGAATTCGAGTCTGGTGAATGCCTTGGTAGCCCGCCCTCGCGCACGGCCAAAACCATGCGAGTGCAAAGCGAACCTGTGGTGGTTCGCCACTACCATGGTGCGCAACGTTCGCTGCCTTTCGTTATTTCGGTCGTGCGCCCCTCGATGCGCCTCTCCCTGGCGAGTCGGCGGTTGCCCGTCAGTTTCGACGATTTCCACTCGGACATCTGGATGGTGGACGCAATTTGACTCCTGCCTTCAGGGCCAGATCTCCGTCAAGACGCGCACCGCATTTCCACCGAGTATCAGCTTGATGTCGGGGTCGCTGTAACCGCGCGAGATCAGCCCCTCCGCGAGGTCGAACATGCGCTTGGGATGGTCCAAACCATCGGCGCCGAGGTGTTCCGGCTTGTCCACGTGGAAGTGGTAGCGGTCGAAGTTGGGCTGAGTTTCCGGACGAAAGCCCCCGTTCAGCGGATTGGCCACTCCCAGCACATCCATATCGCTGCCCACCGCGAGGTGCTGCACGCCCACCAGCTTGCGCACGTAGTCGAAGTGATCCAGGACGTGGCCAACATTGACCGGCTCCCGATCCCGCACCATAAAGCGAAGGAAGGTGATCCCCATGGCGCCGCCTGTTTTGGCCAGCTTACGGATAGCCTCGTCGGTCTTGGCGCGGCCGTGCCCTGGAATCAAAGTGCGGCAGGTGGCGTGCGTGAACAGAACGGGCTTCGTCGCCGCCTCTAGAGCATCGAGCGTGGTCTGGTCGGCGCAATGCGACACGTCCACCGCCATGCCGATCTGCTCCATACGCTTCATAATGGACAAACCGAACACCGATAATCCGCCGTCACGCTGTTCGAGGAATCCGCTGCCGATCCGGTTGTTGAAGTTGTAGGTCAGTTGCGACACCCGCTGCCCGAGCTCGAAGAACTCGCCGACGTCGTCGGGACTGCGGAAGTGCGTGGAGTCCTGCATCGTCAGCATCACCCCGATCTTCCGTTCGGCGCGAGCACGGGCGAAGTCTCCGGCGCTGTCGATCCGCATCACCAGACTGCTGCGCGCAGCCAGGAACCCGTTCCACAACGCGAAGAATCGCAGGCCGTTCTGGTAATCCGGAGCGGATGAGCCGAGCGCAAACACGTGGATGCCGGACGATCGGTACACCCCAGCCTCGGCCTCCGTAAACGTGTGCGGTTGCCGCAGCCAGAGTTCGCTCTTGGGCGGCTTCTGCGAAAAGTCGGGGAAGAGGAATTGATTGAGCAGATCGACCACGGTCGATTCCGCCAGCAATTGAATCGCACGCGCGGAATACTCAGTTCGCGATTGCGCAAACAGGCGAAACCGCCCGCGCAGGACGGCTGGCGCCGCGGCCAAGGCAATCCCTTTGAGCATGGTCCTTCGGTTGGGACGAGTCATGAATCTCGGGTATTATGGCACGGGCCGGATGCGGATCGCCTGTCCGCCCCCCGATGCCATCTTCACGTGCAGCAGGGTGGCGGCATTCACCCGCTTTTCCTCGCGGACGACGTGCTTGGGATTCTCGTTCGCGTCGGCGGCATCCGAATAGATCTCGGCGATGAATTCTCCACGCCCGAGAAACTCCAGCGGAATGTCCGGCTCGTTGGCGTGCCACCCGGTGATGCTGCCGACGTACCACTCGCGCCCGTGCCGCCGCGCCACCGTGATGTACTCGCCCGGCCGCCCGCCCACCACCTGGGTCTGGTCCCACGTGGCCGGGACTTCGCGGATGTACTCGAGACCCGTCTGCCCGGCATACGCCTCCGGGTAGTCCGAAACCATCTGGAACGCGCTCTCGAAGACCGCGTACAGCGCCAGTGCATGCGCCCGCGTGCCCATCACCATGGGCTGCGTGTTGCGGGGCTCGAACTGTTCGCGGGTCGCGTTGTTAAATCCGCCCGGTGTGTAATCCATGGGCCCGGCCAGCATTCGGGTGAACGCCAGCATGACGTTGTGGTCGGGGGTCACACGCGCGCTCCACTTGTTGTACTCGGCGCCCATCACTCCTTCCCGGGTCATCAGGTTCGGCCAGGTGCGTTCCAGCCCGTCGGGCTTGAATGCGCCGTGGAAATCGATCATCAGGTGATGCTCCGCCGCCTTCTTCACCACCCGGCGGTAGAAGTTCACCATCCACTGATCGTCACGGTTCATGAAATCGATCTTCACGCCGGCGATTCCCCACTTTTCGAACAACGGAAACGCCTCGTCCATCTGCCTCGCGATATCCGTCCAGTGGGCCCACAGCCACACACGGACTTTCTTCTGCCGGGCATGCTCCAGGATGGCGGGCATATCGATGTTGGGATTGGTGAGGGTCAGGTCGGAGCCGGAATCGTTGGCGCCGGTCCCGCGCTTGGCCCATCCGGCGTCGATGAGCATGTACTCCAGGTGGGCATCGGCGGAGAAGTCGATGTAGTGGTTCATGGTCGCGGTGTTCATGCCGGGTTGGAAGCCGACCCCTTCGGCGAAGCTCCCCGACCACCAGTCCCACGACGTTTTGCCGGGTTTTATCCACGATGGATCGGCAATCGCGGAAGGCGGATTCAGACTGGTCACCAGGTTCGATTCCACCAGGCGGCCCGGCTGTGCCCCGATCATGAGGATGCGCCACGGAGACCGTACGGGCGTGGCCGCGCTGACCGCGATGCCGGGCTCCTCCGCGGATGGCGCGAGGCGCGCAAATAAGGATCGGGCCTGCGTGCCGGAGTGGGTCAGGTACATGCCGGCGTAATTGTCGATATCGGCCTCCGTCACCGCCACCCACGCGACGCCCGGCAGCTCGAGCAGGAGCGGCAGCCCGATGAGGGAATCGCGGTGAATGCCGCTGAGCGGCATGCTGTGGTACCCATCCTCGTACGGAGTGCGGAATCCTTCCAGCAGCAGGGGGTACGTGGTGGCGTCCTTGGCAAATTGGAACTCGGTCTTCTCGCCCGCGAGCCGCAGTTCGGTGAGGTTCGGCTGGTTGGGCAGCACGTATCGGAACGCCACGCCGTCGTCATACGCGCGCGCTTCGAGTGTGAATCTGCGGCTCGGGGCCCTCGTCTCCTCCACCTCGACGGACAACGTCCGGCACACGTTGCGCACCGTGCTGGTCTTCCCGTGGAGCAGGGAATAACTCTCGTCGATCGACCCGGGCGTGGCCCGTATGACACGTACACCAGGGCCGAGATTCGGCTGGTCCTGGATGTCCAATACGAGCGCCGACCTGGCAAGCACCGGCTTGCCGTGAAACGAGACGGCGTACGTCAACCCACCGCTATCGGCCGAGATGGTCATCTCGATCGCCCCATCCGGCGACTTCACCACGCTTTGGCCAAATGCCATGGCCGCCGCCCAGAAGAACAGCAATGCGCGCATTTCAGCTCTAATCTTATCTCGCGGTGCAGGGCTGCACACCCCCGCACCCAAAACCTGCCGGTTGCTCTCCATTAACGTTGGCAAAGACAACGAAGTAGTCCAAAGGGTCAGTACTTCTGCCGGCACCGGTGATGGTAATCTCCGGGGAGTGCGCTTTCTACTGCTCCTCTTCGTCACTGCAGCGGCCGCCATCGCGCAGAATGGGCAGATTCAACAGCCGAAGGGCGCCTGGCAGAAGCCGGGGGAGATCCAGCCGCCGAAGGGGTCCTGGCAGAAGCCCCGCCCGATCCAGGTCCCCAAGGGCATCCAGGCGATCCGGGCGCAAGACGACCCCTGCGAGCACCGCCTGGTCGTCGCCGCGGATGCGCTCTTTGATTTCGATCGAGCCACTCTCGGTCCAGACGCCAGGGAGACTCTGAGCATCCTCGGGCCGATGGTCCAGAAAGCCGGAAAACATCCCATCCTGATTGAAGGCCACACGGACGCCGTGGGGACGGAATCGTATAACCAGGATTTGAGTGAGCGGCGTGCCAGGGCCGTGCGCGCCTGGCTGTTGGAACAGCATTATCTGGACGGTGCCTCGGTCCAAGTCCAGGGCTTCGGCAAAGCCAGGCCGGCGGAGCCCAATACAAAACCGGATGGCTCCGACAACCCGGAAGGCAGGCAGAAGAACCGGCGCGTGGAGGTGGCGATCGGCACTTGCAAATAGCGGGATTTCCACAGGTTCTGTGGAATTTTACGCTACCCCCAAGATTTCGGTCCGGAATACCCCACAGGGGGGGCCCCACTGAGCCAAAATTTGGCGTAATCTGGAGTTACAAGGGTATGAACACGGCAGCGAACATTCCGCATCCCCGGCTGTACCAGCCGAGCCCCCACTTCAGCGATGCGGTAAACAGCAACATCGTGCAATCCGAAATCGAAGGTGGGGTTCACCTGCGCGACGTGCTGCCGGGTACCGTGATCGAAGTGGAGACCGAAAACCGCGCTTATACCATCCGCTACGAAGGGTCAGGCCGCGCGTTCATATCCGGTCATCCGGTGTTTTGTCCCGAGCCTACTCTGGTGACGATCCACGGATCCACCTGGGGTGGTTCCATGATCAAGGCCGACTATATCGGCCGCGGGATGCACCTCGAATTCGGACACCCCACGTACCTTCCCATTACTACCTCGATGATCCTGCAAGTCCGGGCCAGCTAGTACCCCATCCTTTGCCTCTCCTCGCCGGCAGCGATAGAATCGGCCCGTGAATCTGGTTTTTTCTGTTCTGGATTTGCTGGTGATTGTGGTTGCCTTGAAGGCCAAACCGCTCGGCAACGTCCCGTATCGTTGGGGAGTCTACATGGGCGGGAGCGCGGCCCTGCTGGCTCTCCGCCTGATTTTGTACGCGGTGGCAGCTATGGGCGATCGGACCCAGGGGATAGCGGAGTTGCTGGTGATCCTGATAGCGGCCTTGGCTGCCCTGGGGAGCGTCGGGCTCCTCCTCCGCAGAAAATTCGGGATCATGGCACTGGCAGTTGCTTATGCAGTACTGCTCGCGGCCGCGCGGTTCCTTGACGCCCAAGGCATATTCCCGTCCAATCCCCGATATCAGCCCCTCTCCACGACAGGCTTCTCTATACTGCTCGGCGCATTCGCCGTCTATGCTTTTGCCAACGCCGTTTATTTCAAGGAGCGCTGGAAACTCCTCGCACCGTAGATACGCCCCGGTTCCGCTCCATGGTGTCAGCCCACCTCAGGTACCGCCACAACTCCCGCCGGCGCCGCCACGCAAAACCCCAGAATTCCGAAAATGTGATGCGCTCGGCGTGCAGGCCCCAATAGGTCTCGATGCGCCATCGCAGATACGGACTCCGCCACGGACACACGCGGTAGCCGCGAGTCAGCCGCCAAAGAATCCGAATCATTCGCTATTTAAAGCTCTGGGCGGAGGCCGCGGAAGCCGCCTGGTCCGGAGTGGCATAGTAGCCGCTTCGGGTGCGAGCCGTGGGCTTGCCGGAAGCATTCACCGCCACCTTAATCACCCGGTATGTGCCGTCCATCGCCATATTGGTAGGGGAATACTGAATCGTGTACTGGTTGCGGATGTCGTGCGCCACCTTCACCGCAATCCGCTCCACCTCGCCCAGGTCCCTGGGGAAGAATGCCTCGCCGCCGGTGGCTGTGGCCAGATCCTTGAGCGCCCGTTCGGCGCGTTGCGCTTCGCGGCGTTCCTCTTCGCTGAGCAGCCCCACGGAATAGATCAGCACTCCGCTCTGCTGCGAATCCTTGATCAGCTTCTCCAGGGTGATGATGCTGGAATTGTCGTTGCCGTCGGTGACCACCACCAGCACTTTCTTGTCTTTGTGTCCCTTCTCCTTCACGTGGTCGATGGAAACGCGGATCGCGTCGCGCATCGCCGTTCCGCCGCGCGAATCGATGCGCGTCAAGGCCTCTTCCAGTTCTTTGATGTCGCTGGTAAATTCCTTGCCATGGGGAAGGTCCAGATACGGTTCGTCGTTGAAGTTCACGACGAAGCTTTCGTCCTCCGGGTTGGAGGCTTTCGCCAACGCCACCGCAGCCGCCTCCACCTTGGCGCGCTTGTCCCGCATGCTCCCGCTGTTATCGATGATCAGCCCGAGCGAAACCGGCACATCTTCGCGCTTGAACTTGGTGATGGGCTGCACTACGTTGTTCTCGTAAACCGTGAACTGCTGCTTGTTGAGGTCGGTCACCAGATGCCCCGTCTTATCGACCACGGTGGTGGGCAGGACAACGACGCGGGTGGTGGAACTGAACGTCGGGATCTCGTCCTGGCGTTGCGGCGCGGGAGGCTTGGTTTGTTGCCCGTGTAGAGCAAAGGCGGCCGCCGCGGCCGCGCACGTCATACTCAGTAGAAGTCGTTTATTGTGCAGGAGCATAGTAGCCCTGTTTCCAAAAAGGGCGAAGCGTCGGCAATCCGCGCGGCTGAACCAGTTTCACCGTTACGTGCCGGTATTTTCCATCGTGAGTCTGATTGGTTGGCGCATACCCGAGGACATATTGGTTCCGCAGCTCGACTCCGATCTTCGAGGCGATATCCGGCAATTCGTTGAGGTTATCCACCGGATACTGCCGGCCGCCGGTCTGCTCGGCGATTTCCGTCAGCAGCCCCTGGCCCGCCGCCTCCTCGGGCGTCCGCCCGCGCGCCGCCATCGCTTCATAGATTCCAATGGCATAAATTTGTACGTCCGCTTCCTTTACCAGGTTCTTGATCTCCGCCTCGGTGTAACGGCTGTTATTGTCGCCGCCATCGGAGATCACCAGCAGCGCCTTGCGGGGGTTCTTGGCCTTCTTCATCTGGTGGAGCGCCAGGTAGATCGCGTCCAGCAGCGCCGTCCGCCCCTTGGACTGCGTGAATGTCAGACGGTTCTGTACCTCTTCGAGGTTGGCGGTGAATGGCTGAACCAACTCGGCGGAATCGCTGAATTGCACCAGGAAGAATTCGTCCTCCGGATTGGCAGTCTTGAAAAACTGCGCCACCGCCAGCCGTGACTTTTCGAGCTTCTTGCCCATGCTGCCGCTGCAATCGAAGACCACCCCTACCGACAGGGGCGCATCGTCGCTCGAGAACTGCGTGATGGGCTGTTCCTTCTTGTCCTCGAAAACCTTGAAGTTCTCTTTATCCAGGCCGGTGACGAACCGGTTCATCGGATCGGTTACGGTCACCGGAATCAGAACCAGGTTGCTGTCTACCCGGATGTTCGCCCGGGGCAAAACCTCGTTCTTCGTTACAGGCTGCGGCTGAGACCGCGGTGTTATGGTGACTGGCCCTTGAGCAAGGGCCGGAAAACCAGCTATCAGGAGAATGGCGCCGGACAGACACAGTTTTCGGGAGGGGGGCAGCACGGCAGGCCAGCCTTTCTCCCTAAAGTCTAACATAGCGTTTTTGTGGTATGATCGCGTGTGCCGCGTAAAATCTTGGGTGTAATCCCCGCGCGACTGGCGTCTTCCCGTTTTCCTGGCAAGGTCCTGGCTCAAATCTCCTCCAAAACCATGCTCCAGCATGTGTACGAACGTGCGTCCCAGGCCCGCTACCTGAGCAGCACGATTATTGCCACTGACGACGAAGCGGTCTACGAGGTTGCAAGAAATTTTGGCGCACGGGTGAAAATGACACGTCCCGACCACCCCTCCGGTACCGACCGGGTCGCCGAAGTGGCCTCTTCCGAAAACGCCGAGATCGTGGTAAACATCCAGGGCGACGAGCCCCTCATCGATCCCCAGGCGATCGATGCCGCGATTCTGCCGATGGTTCACGACTCCGCCATCGTCATGGGTACCTTGAAAAAGAGAATCGAAGATACCCGCGAAATTCATGATCCGAACGTGGTCAAGGTAGTCACCGATCACCGGGGCGATGCCATTTACTTTTCGCGCTGCCCGATCCCGTTTCTCCGGGGAAGCTTCGAAAATTCGCACCAGCCGCGATTGCACTTCAAACATATCGGACTTTATACATACCGGCGGGATTTTCTGATGGAATTCTCCACACTCCCGGTCGGGCCGCTGGAGCAGGCCGAACGGCTCGAACAGTTGCGCGCCCTGGAGAACGGTTACCGGATCCGCGTGGTGGAGACCGAATACGAATCGCTGGGTGTGGATACGCCGGAGGATCTGGAAAGAGTGTCGCGCTTGTTTGAAGCTTCCATGCTGAGGGGGGTTGGCTGATATGGCCAAATACATCTTCGTAACGGGCGGCGTGGTTTCCTCGCTGGGCAAGGGGATTGCCGCCGCTTCCATCGGGTGCCTGCTGGAGAGCCGCGGGCTGAAGGTCACCTGCCAGAAGTTCGATCCGTACCTGAACGTGGACCCGGGAACCATGAGCCCGTTCCAGCACGGAGAGGTGTTCGTCACCGACGACGGAGCGGAGACCGATCTCGACCTCGGCCACTACGAGCGCTTCACTCACGCCAGGCTCACCCAGAGCAACAACCTGACCTCGGGCCGGATCTACGAGCAGATCATCGCCCGCGAGCGCCGCGGCGACTACCTCGGCAAGACCGTGCAGGTGATCCCGCACGTCACCAACGAAATCAAGGCGGCGCTGAAGCGCGTCGCTCCGGAAGTGGACGTGGTCATCGCCGAGATCGGCGGTACCGTGGGCGACATCGAATCGCTGCCGTTCCTCGAGGCCATCCGCCAGATGCGCCACGAGCAGGGACGCGGCAACTCGATCTTTGTGCACGTCACCCTGGTGCCCTGGATCGCCGCCGCGCACGAGATGAAGACCAAGCCCACCCAGCACAGCGTCAAGGAACTGCGCGCCATCGGTATCCAGCCGGACATCCTGATCTGCCGCTCGGAGCGCTTCATCCCGCAGGACATGAAGGAAAAAATCGCGCTCTTCTGCGACGTGGACGTGGAAGCCGTGGTCACCGCCCGCGACGTGAAATCGGTCTACCAGGTGCCCATGGAGTTCGCCGCCGAGGGCGTGGACGAGATCGTCCTCCGGCTGCTGCGTGTGGACGCCAAACCGCGCGACTTGAGCCGCTGGAGCGCCATGGTCGAACGCCTGGAGAACCCCCAGGACGAAGTTTCCATCGCGGTGGTAGGCAAATACGTCGAATACGAGGATTCCTACAAGAGCCTGAAGGAAGCGTTGCAGCACGGCGGACTGGCGCACCAGTTGAAGGTCGATATTCAATGGGTGGAGGCTGAGGGGCTGATGGGCGACCACTGGGAGCGCCAGCTCGACGAGTTCGATGCCATTCTGGTGCCGGGCGGCTTCGGAAAGCGCGGCATCCCCGGGATGCTGAATGCCATCCGCTATGCCCGCGAGCGCCGCGTGCCCTATTTCGGAATCTGCCTCGGCATGCAGACCATGGTGATCGAATACGCACGCAATGTCTGTGGCCTGGAAGATGCCGATTCCACCGAGTTCGATCTCGGGACACCCCATCGGGTGATCTACAAGCTCCGGGAGTTGAAGGGCGTGGACGAGTTGGGCGGCACCATGCGGCTGGGCAGCTGGCCTTGCAACCTGGCAACCGACAGCTTTGCGTACCGCGCCTACGGCGCCCACCAGATCCACGAGCGGCACCGGCATCGTTACGAGTTCAATCGCGAGTACGAAGACTGCCTGACTTCCGCCGGGCTGCGCATCACCGGCGAGACGCCGGACCACACATACGTGGAGATCTGCGAGCTCGCCGGCCATCCGTGGTTCCTCGGCTGCCAGTTCCACCCCGAGTTCAAGTCCAAGCCGATGGAGCCGCACCCGCTGTTCAAGGCGTACATCGGGGCGGCATACGAGCAGCGCCGTCGCCGTCTGGCGCCCCTGGTCCAGGAAGCCGATAACCCGGAGGTCGCGGTCCTCCGGGAGGAGCCTCAATATTCGCGTGCCGATTGAGTTCAGCGCGTTCGGCGGCGCCGGCCTGGTGCTCATCGCCGGACCGTGCGTGATCGAAAGCGAAGAGCACGTCCACCGCATGGCTCACGGAATCCGCGAAGCGGTGGGCGAGTTCGTCTTCAAGGCGTCGTTCGACAAGGCCAATCGCACCAGCTTGGATGCCTACCGCGGGCCGGGGCTTCGCGAGGGGCTGCGGATTCTGAAGGGAGTCAAGCAGGAGGGATTTCCCATCCTTACGGACATCCACGAACCGGCGCAGGCCGGGCCCGCCGCCGAGGTCGCGGACATTCTCCAGATCCCCGCGTTCCTCTGCCGCCAGACCGATCTCCTGCTCGCCGCCGGCCGCACCGGAAGAATCGTCAACATCAAGAAGGGGCAGTTCGTGGCGCCCCACGATATCCACCGCGCCGCGGAAAAGGTGGCCTCCACGGGTAATCGCCAGGTGGTTCTGACGGAGCGCGGCTCGTCGTTCGGCTACAACAACCTGGTGGTGGACATGCGCGGCCTCAAGATCATGCGCGACTCCGGGTGGCCGGTGGTTTTCGATGCCACCCACAGCGTGCAATTGCCCGGAGGCGCGGGTGCCATGTCAGGCGGACAGCCGCAATTCATCGCCCCATTGGCTCGCGCGGCAGTGGCTGCCGGAGTGGACGGTGTGTTCGTAGAGGTGCACGATGCTCCCCAGCGCGCCCTGTCGGACGGGGCGAATGCTCTGCGGCTCGATCTGCTGGCCGGCTTCTGGCAGATGTTGAAGAAGATTCATGCGGTACTGAGGCGGGAGGACAGGCTTCATGAACTGTAGCTGCCGAGAAAGAGCACGCGATCGTAGTCGATGATTCCGACGCGAACGCGGTCAAGCCAACCAGAACGGCCGACGAAATTCCGGTTCAATGCCGGATCTTGTGCGAAGAAGACGGCGGATGCGAACTCGAGACCAAGCGTATGAATCCAGCCTCGTGATCAACTCGATTCGCTGGTCGCCAACGCTAAGCTCGGTGTGAGACAGCGAAGCTAAGAGAGAACGGCGTCTACCAACCCGGAATGAAGGGGAGCGGATCTTCGGGAAGCACGTGAACCAGAAATGGAACTTCAATGCCTGCGGCTTTGGCAGCGGCAAACACCTTGTGTCCGTCTGAATCGGCAGCGACCAACCGATCCCCTCCACAACCACCCATTGACCCGCGTACGTGGCACGATTCTCCCGAATCCAGAGCATTTCGCGGCTCCGATTACGAGAAGGGACCATTTTCACGGGATTTCGTGTTGGAGTCCGTCTGCGAAGCGAAGGACTTCCTCCTGCTTCGCTGGCGTCGGGCGGCGAACCCTGTCCAGGATGGCTTCTTCGAGGTCCATGCTTGCTTCTCTCATGATAACGGATGTCGAACGCCCCTCCCTCATTCGTTTCCCGCGAATTGCCTGCACACCTGGGCCGTTTGACTCGTCATAGAATGAGAGTAGAACCATATGCTCCACCGTAAACAACGCCGCGGCTTTTCCCTGATCGAACTGCTGATCGTGATCGCCATCATCCTGGTGATCATCACCATCGCGGTACCCAAGTACCAGAAGACGCAGATCTTCGTCCGCGAGACGGCCGCCATGAAGGCGATCCAGACGATTCACACGATGGAGGTCCAATATCAGTCGCAATATGGCCGTTTCGCGACCTCGCTCGCGGAACTGGGACCGCCCGCCAGCGGCGCACCGAGCCCGGCGTCCGCCGACCTGATCGGCAACGACCTCGCGAACGGCGTCAAGCAGGGATACAAGTTCACGGTAGCGGCGATTCCCGGGGGGTACACCATCAATGCCAATCCCGTAGTGTACGGCAGCGACGGTACCCGGACCTTTTACTCCGACCAGACCATGGTGATCCGCGAGAACTACGGCCCCGAACCGGCAACCGCCAGCAGCAAAGAGACCGGAGTCGCCGCCAGCACCACCACGACGAAATAAGGCGAACGAACGCGTGAGAGCCCAGACGTGGCGCAGGCACTCCTGGCTGCCGCGCGCTACTGCAGCGGGCAAGCCGCGAGCGCCGTCACTGCGGGCGCGGCGGAAGGCGTTGGATCCAATACAGCCTTAATCCTTCCCTCGAGTGTCCTCTCGTCCCCCGGCTTGTACCCGTCTTCGTGAAAAACGATCCGGCCATGCTCATCGAGCAGGAAGGTCGTGGGCGTCGAGTTGATGTGGTAATCCCTCTGCAGCGCCTCCTGCGACCCGCCGACCAGCACCGGAACCGTCAGGCTCTTGGCCATCTCCCACCCGGCCACCAGCCCCGTCTCTTCCGGCAGGATGTTGATCCACACCGCCGAGAGCCCCTTATCCTTGTACCGGTCGTAAATCTTCTGAATCTCGGGAAGCTCCATATTGCAATAGGGACAGCGCGGGTAGAAGAAATTCACCAGCGTCAGCTTGTTCGCGAAATCCTTGAGGGTCATCCGCTTCCCCTCCAAGGTCTTCAGGTTGAAAGGCTTGAAAGCATCGCCTGTGGCGTCGGCTGCCGCCGCCGCAACGGGCCGCGTGCCGGACACGCTCGCGGCGCCGTTATGCGCCACCGCTTCATCCCGGCTCTTCCTACCCGGCATGCGGATCGTCCAACCAGCCATCCACACGTAATTCGCAAACGCGGCATCCCCCTCGTGCACGCCATTCACCTCTTCCGCGACACTCTTGGTACGGTCGCGGATCAGCACTTTGCCCACGCTGAACTGCAGCATGTGGTTGCCGCGCGTGTAGACGAAGCCCGGCGTCAAGGCGATGCCGAAGCCCGGGCGGCGGAATCCCAGGTCGTTGCCGATCAGGTTGTGCGCGGGAACGCCTTCATCGCGGACCGTGAGCGTGAGGCCCAAGCCCTTGATCCGCGGCGCCGGATGCGACGCCCCGATCTCGAGCATGTACTGGTCCTGGATGGCATCGAACTGCGTCATGCCGGCCGTGGGCGATGGCGCGCTGTTGGTCGTGCCGCCGTGGGATGTCCAGAAACTGTGATACCCGCCCTGCGTCATCACGTAATTGCCATCCACAAAAGCGATGGTGTTGCTCCCCAGGTTCTGAAACGCCTGCCACGACATGATCGTCCCGAACGTGCCCGCGCCCGGCTGCACGGAATAATCCGGGTACTGCGTAGTGGGCGTGGCGCCAAAACTGGTCGCCACCACATTGCTCTGCCGGTCGTTGCCCGATGGAACCAGCAGGCTCAGTCCGATCTGTGCATTGTTGCTGCCGGCGCGCTCACTGCGCGGACTGCGCACCCAGTACTGCCCCCCAAAACTGACATCGCCGAGCCCGGACGTGTGCAGCGTGGCGTATTGCGACTGCTGGCGGCGGCTGGCATACAGAAACGGAACAGTCCCCGTCAGACTGAGGCGCGGTGTGAGCTGGTACGTCAGCATCACGTCATCGAGGTTGGTTTTCGACTGCACCTCGGTGCCCAACTGCGCGCGAGAGAAATTCTCGACGGGGCCGCTGAAATGTACGTGTGAGAAGACGTGCCGCACACCGATCGTCGTGGTCCAGTCGCCTGGACGCAAATAGCCGCCCCCGCTCTCCACACCCCCTGACTCCAGACCGGAGCGTGAGATCACTCAACCCTGCGCGAACGCCATACGCACCGGAGTCATGATGCCCAGAGTGACCGCGGCCAGGTACACTACCAGTTTCGGAGATACGAAAAATCGCCTCAAAGCCCCTCCTGCCGGAGACCTGACAATTGTGAGATTGTTCAAGAATATGGGAGGAACAGTTCCAGCGCAATAATATGGAGATAGTAGGCCCTCTTCGCTCGCGAGTCCAGGTTTGGGTGTCAGGGATTCGGAAACTGAGCGCAAATACATGACGGTTCTCTGGTGGTTGCCCAGGTGGGCATGGGCTGAAGGCCATTCCTCTCGATACTTACGGCGTCCTCGTGTTCGTGGCCGTCACGCCGGGCCGTTAGCCTGGGTTCGTAAACCCCATGGCGTTAACAGGGGACTCAAAGGCCGGTGGTGGGTGACACGATACAATGCTCATTACGTCGTGCCTCGACCGGGCCGGTCGCTACCATGACACCGCCGTCTCATCCTGAACCGACCAAGGCGTTCTACGATCGCATCAGCAGAGCTTATGACCTTATCGCTGATGCCAACGAACGTACTGCGAGGCTGGCGGGGCTGCATGCACTTGCCCTCCAAAAAGGGGAGCATGTCCTTGAACTGGGCTTTGGCACCGGCAATGAGATCATCGACATCGCCGAACTGGTAGGCGAGACAGGGCTTGTTCTGGGTATCGATATTTCGTCCGGCATGTTCGAGATCACGCGTCGCAAACTCGCCGGTAAGAACATCCGGACGCCGCTGGATCTGCGCGTCGGGGATGGGCGAAGATTACCGTGGGCAGAGTCGACCGTGGACGCTGTGTACACGAGCTTCACCCTTGAGTTGTTTCCGCTGGAGGAAATTCCAGGTGTACTCGCGGAGTGCGCACGCTTATTGAGACCCGGCGGACGTATGGCAGTCGTCTCCATGGCCACCGTAAAGGAAGGGCAGAACACCAGTACGGCCGAGAAAGCATACGTGTGGATGCATCGGCACTTTCCTCATATCGTGGACTGTCAACCGATCGATGTCGAGGCGCTCGTGGCGAAGGCAGGTTTTGAAATAGTGAAAGTCCTTGAGATGGAGATATGGACAATGCCGGTGCGCGCGGTGGTGGGTACTCGTCAGGTGCTTAATCGGTCCGGGGAGATCTCCTCTCATTGATCGCTCCCTGAGACTGAGGCTGAGACTGAGCTGGGATCGCGACACTCTACACCATACCCAGGCGTGACATCAAGAACCTGAAATGCATGCTGACCGTCTTTGCCGGCCGTATCGTTCGTTTTACCAGGATGCCGCGGCGGCGATTGCCATTCGAAATATCAGTGAAACGGTCCGCTGAATCTCAAGCGATCCTCGGGCACGCCCGCTTGTTGAGATGCGAAGATCAGAAACGGCGACAGTCTTCCGGGTTATACTAGCGTACCGATGGCGCCGCTCGTTTCGTGTATTCTCGCAACACGCAACCGGCGGCCGTTCTTTGCGCAAGCCTTGGAATACTACCGGGTACAAAGCTATCCGAATTCCGAACTCGTTGTGATCGATGACGGAGACGTTACCATTGCCGATCTCTGCCGGGATTTGCCCAACCTTACCTACATCCGGCTTTCCCAACGCACTCCCACGGGATCGAAACTAAACCTGGGAATCGAAGCCAGCCGGGGCGAGATCCTGCAGAAGATCGACGACGACGATTACTACGGCCCCGAGTTCCTTTCCAAAGCGGCTGGGCGCCTGATTGCATCAAAGGACCCGAACTCGCTGGTTGCATGGTGCTGCTTTGGAGTCGTGATCGCTGGCGAGGCCGAATTGTTCTTCTCGGGCCACGGCTGGAGCGCCGGGGGAACGTTCTGTTTCTTTCGCGCGCTTTGGCGGCAGCATCCCTTTCGCGATGTGTTTCGCTCGTCGGATTCCTGGTTCCTGCGCGACAACCGGCCGGCTATTCAGCGGGTCTGCGCCGCCGATCAGTATATCGTCTGCCGGCACGGCCGGAATACCTGGGTTCGCATTAAAGGCTGCGATTCGGTTGAGCAGTACTTTCGGCGCCGCCGGTCTTCGAAGTCCCTTGAGGAGACCGTAGGCGTCCGGCACGCGGCATTTTACAAAGGCCTGCCGGGACACTCGGAGGTCGCGGATGCCTGACGGTGCGGATTTCCGGCCCGAAGAATGGGACTGCGTCAAAGAGCTTTTCGTGGATTGTCAGTCCCTGCCGAAGGAGGAAAGAGCAGTATGGCTGGTCGCGCACTGTGATTCCGAGAAGATTCGGGTGGAAGTGCTGCGCCTGCTCGAAGCGCCTCACGAGTCGTCGTTTCTGGAGCGTGGCGTCGCCTACGATGTCTTCGGCGTATCGGCCCGCCTCGAAACGGTCGGACCCTTCCGAATTGTGAAGCAGCTCGGGCGCGGCGGCATGGGGGTGGTATTCGAAGCGATCGACGAACGGCTCGGACGCCCCTCAGCCGTCAAGATTCTCCGGCCGGTCGAAGGCGCCGATCGGGATGCCCGCAAAGACCTGTTGTGGGAGGCCCGGGCCGCCTCCAGCTTGAATCATCCCAACATCGTGACCATTTACGAAATCGGCTCGGAAGGCGACCTCGACTACATCGCAATGGAGTGCATTCGAGGCCATTCGCTGGCCCAGGTCCTGGCCCACGGGCTCCCGCCGTTGGAGAAGGCGCTGGACATCGCCGTGCAAATTGCCAAGGCCCTCGAAGCGGCGCACACCGAGGGCCTGGTGCACCGCGACCTGAAGCCGGGCAACGTCATGGTCACCGAAAGCGGACTCGTGAAACTGCTCGATTTCGGGCTGGCCAAGCGAGTGGCAACGGCCTCGGCCGGCAACCAGCTTGACAATGTCGCAACCCGAACCATGGCTCCTTACACGATCCAAGGAGGTTTTGCGGGCACCGCGGCTTATGCCTCTCCCGAGATCGCCCAAGGCAAACCCGCCGGCGTGCGGTCTGATATCTTTTCTTTTGGATCGGTGCTCTATGAGCTCCTCACCGGCCAGCGCGCGTTCACGGGCGGCACTACGGTCTCGGTGCTGGCGAGCATCATCTACACGCAGCCCCAGCCGCCCAGCGCCAGGCTGCGGCGCGTGGACCGGCGGCTGGACGAAATTGTCAGCGGGTGTCTGCGCAAGGAACCCGAGCAGCGCTTTGCCTCGATCGGCGAAGTGCGCGCGCGGCTGGAACAGGTCCGGGAGTCGCCTTTCGGAGGGATCCGCTGGAGACCATTAGGGGCCGCGGCCGCGATGTTGATCGTGCTGGCAGTTTCTGCCGCCGCCATCCTGTTGGCGGCGCGGTGGATCGCCGAGTGGCGAAACCGCCTGCCGGGAATGACCGCCAACGCCAACCTCGCCAAGCTCACCAGCGACTCCGGCCTCACCGCTTATCCCGCCATTTCCCCTGACGGAAAACTGCTGGTATATTCCTCGGACCGCGGCAGCGGCAACCTGGACCTGTGGCTTCAGCAGGTGGGCGGCGGCGACCCGATTCGACTGACGAGCGACCCGGCGGATGATTACCAGGCTGCTTTTTCTCCGGATGGCACCAGAGTCGTTTTCCGCTCGGAGCGCAACGGCGGCGGAATCTATACCATCCCTGCCCTGGGTGGCGCCGAACGGTTGCTGGCGCAGGGGTGCCGCGACCCGGGGGTCTCTCCTGACGGCCAATGGGTGGCGTGTTGGACGGGATCCGTCGGGGGCAGCTTGTATTCCGGCTCGGCCCGGATTCTGCTCGTGCCGACCCTCGGCGGCGAGCCTCGGCTGTTTCGCCCCGATTTTCAAACCTCCGCCTTCCCCGTGTGGATGCGCGACGGCAGCCTTCTGTTCCTCGGACGCAGGGAGGGGGCCGCCAACTCGAAGGCGGTAGTGGATTGGTGGGTCGCATCGGTGAACGGATCCGATGCCGTCCCGGTTGGGGCGATCGCCCGCTTTAAGGAGGCCGGCCTGTCGCAACCACCGAGTCTGTTCTGGATCAAGCCCGAAAGCGTGCTGCAAAAGCGGCGAGCGATCCTGTTCACCGCCACCCGCGGCGACGCCACCAATATCTGGCAGTTGCCCATAGACGTTTCGGGAAAAGCCGCCGGCGCTCCCCAGAGGGTGACCATCGGCGCCTCCTTCGACGCGGCACCCCGAGTCGCGGAGAGCGGAGATCAGATCGTCATGGCATTTGCCAGCTTGGGAATCGACGTGGGTGTTTGGAAGCTGCCGTTGAAACCGGACGGCTCAGCCGCAGGGGATCCGCAACGCCTGGTGTCCGGCCTGCCGGGAATTGCCTCGCCCTCGATGAGCGCGGACGGGAAGACCCTGGTTTTTTCGTCCAGCCGGAACGATGGGGGACGGGTCGTCGCCTTGGATCTGCCGACCTCTGCCCAGAGCGTAGTCATGACGGTGCGGAGCGCCCGCATCGTGCGCCCGATTCTGAGTCGAAACGGGGCGATGCTCGTCTTCGCGACGGGCGCCATCGCCAACCGGATGAGCCTTCGCGGGGGCATTCCCGAGCAGATTTGCTCTCGTTGCGGTCCGCCGACCGACGTGAATGTTGATGGAAGCGAAGTTTTGTTTGAGTCTTCCGGTGGCGAAGAACGCCTGCAGTTGTGGACCCGCGGTGAGCTCCGGCCGCTGCTCCGGGCAACCGATCCGCGGGGACGGTCGCAGTTCGCGGGGCGGATTTCTCCCGACGGCAAATGGGTGGCGTTCTGCGCCGTCCCGCGCAATTCGGCGGCCCGCCACATTGTCATCGTGCCGAAAGCGCCGCAGCGGGACATTGCCGCCGAAGAATGGATCGCAGTCAGCGGCGCCGATGCCGACGACCGTGAACCCTACTGGTCGCCGGATGGGAAGCGCATCTATTTTCTCTCCAGCCGCGACGGCTTTCGCTGCATATGGGCGCGGCCGCTGAATCCGGCAACCGCCCGTCCCACCGGGCCGGCTTACGCCGTTTTCCATTTTCACCATGCCGGGCGGAGCATCCAAACCATACGCCCCACCAGTGGAGAAATCGGATTCTCCGTCGTCCGGGACGGGCTCCTCTTCACCCTGGCGGACACCACCGGGAACGTCTGGCTGCAGACCGGCTGGGTGAACAACCAATAGCATGATCAGCCTTGTCATTATCTCCCGCAACGAGGGAGCGGAACTGGAGGCCACGGTGCGCAACCTCGTCGAGACCGCGCACCCGGAAGAGCCGGAGATCGTGGTGGTGGATGACGGTTCAACCGACGGGTCAACCGCATTTCTCAGCGAATTTCCGAATGTCCGGGTATTGCGGTCGGAAGGCATTGGCGTGGCGAACGCGCGGAATCTGGGGGCGTGCCACGCACGGGGCGCCATTATCGTCTTCAGCGACGCGCACATTCGGGCGCCAAAAGACTGGCCGGGTCCAATTGTAGAGGCGCTTGAGCGATCGGAAACTGGGGCCTGCGCTCCCGGCATTTCCAGCCTTACCGAACCGCGGAGGCGCGGGTTCGGGCTGTATTTCGCCGGTCCGGAGTTGCACGCCCGCTGGCGGCCGAAGACGTCGAAAGCCCCGGAACCGGCGCCGATCCTGCCCGGATGTTTTCTGGCCATGCGCCGCGACGTGTTCGAGGCAACCGGGGGTTTCGATGCGGGGATGCGCCAGTTGGGAGGCAACGACAACGAGCTGAGCTTTCGCCTATGGACGCTCGGCTACCGCCTTCTGGTGCTGCCGCAGTTGGAGGTGGCGCACCTGTTCCGAACCTCCGTGCCGTATGAGGCTACCTGGGCGGCGGTGGTGCACAATAGGCTCCGGATGGCCTTTGTGCACTTCAGCCGGGAACGCCGGGAACGGGTAATCGGCGCACTGCGGCATTACGAAGCCTTTCCGGCTGGACTCTCCATGGCGGTGGAGAGCGATCTGCGGGGCCGCCGTAGTCTCGTAGAGCGGAGCCGCAAGTTCGATGACGATTGGTTTTTCAGGAACTTCAATCTGGAGTGCTGAGGATAAACAATATGACGCCAATGACCCCACAATTCGACAACCTGCCACCTGATGAGTTAGGCGAACCGCGCAAGATTGTGCTGCGGCCTGAGCGCCGGGAAGAACGCGAAGCGACGGAACGAAAGGCGAGTGAGGCGACGGCTGGGTATTCCACCATGCCGCCGTCCACCATGCCCCCGTCCACGATGCCTCCCTCGACTTGGCCGCCATCCACCATGACCCCCTCCACGATGCCGCCATCGACGATGCCTCCTTCGACGATGCCTCCATCCACCATGCCTCCCTCGACTTGGCCGCCTGATGCAGAGGAGGAGTAAGTCGCGATTGGCGGCCAATCGTGCTGACTGACTCAGTAGAAGGTCACTTCGGACGCTGATCCGGCCGCCTGCTCAGCTCGGCGTATAGCCAGGCCCGAGCGACCGCCCAATCTCGTTTCACGGTGCGGGGCGAGATCGCCAGCACTTGGGCGGTTTCATCTTCGGTCAGGCCGGCGAAATAGCGCAGCTCGACGATACGGCCTTGCCGGGAATCGATGGCGCTCAGGCGGGTCAAGGCCTCGTCAATCGCCAGTACGTTGTCAAGCGAGGAAAACGCTCCGATGCAGTCCAGATCGTCGGCCGGGCGCTGGAGATCGCGGCCGCGCTTCAAGGCGCGTTTCTGACGGCCGTAGTCCACCAGAATCCGACGCATCGACTGGGCTGCCACGGCGAAGAAATGAGCGCGGTTCTGCCAACTTCGGTCTGGCTGATCGATGAGCTTGAGGAACGCCTCGTCGGCAATCGCGGTTGGCTGGAGGGTGTGTGTGGGTGCTTCACGCGCCATCATGCGGCCCGCAATCCGCCGCAATTCGGAGTAGACCGCCTGGGCTAATGCGTCCTCCGCCCTGGAATCACCGCAGGCGACCCTCTTTAGCAACAGGGTAATCTCGCCCGGCGTGTTGTCCATGTCAGATCCCGTATGGTACCATGCGGGAACTCAATCACCGCCGAGGTTACCTGATGAACGTCCAAGGTAAGCCGAACCAACAGCCGTTGCGCTTCCCTTTACGCGCCCCGCGTATTCCCTCCCCCGAACCTATCGTTCAAATTGAGATAGCTCAGGGCGTCAATGACCTGGCCGCCATGCCGCGTGACTTCGCGGCGGCCTTCGAATCCCTGACGGCCATCGAAGGGCGAGTTTCGGCGCAGATGATCGAGGTGTTTACCCTCCTCACGTCGCTCGGTGCTCGGAACATTTATAACGCATTCGGTCCGCCTCCGCTGGGCCTGGACGAAGTGCTTTCGGCAGAAGAAAAGGTATCGCGGGGGCGGCTGTTCCACGTGGTGTTTGCGCCCGGAACGGATCTCAAGTCGATGTCACGCGAGATCCTGTTGAGATCCAATAAGCTGGTGACGCGGGCGGCGGCGCTCCCGGCGGACTCCCCGCCTCACCTGCCGGACGATCCGCTGGTGGGAACCAGCGACCACGACGTGGATAAGCAATGGTACCTCTTCCGCTGCCGCGCTCCCCGGGCATGGGAACTGGCCACCGGCAGTGGCGTGGTGATCGCCGATGTCGATTGGGGCTGCCGCATCACGCACCAGGACCTTACCAACATCGAGCCGCGGAAGGCTTACAACTCGCATGATGGCTCAAACGATGTGACCCATGGCAAACATGTCAGCCATGGCACGGCCGTGCTGGGTCAGGCGGGGGCTGCTCGCAATCACCTCGGGATCGTGGGATTCGCACCGAATGCCGCTTTATGGCCCATCCAGGCGGTCAGTTCCTCAATCGATAAGCGCATGCCCGGGACTGCCTGGGCGCGCGGCATCGACTATGTGCTTGCCTCTCGCGACCCCCGGCGCAAGGTGGTGATTATCGAGAACCAGTCCGGGCGGGGCCGGAACATCGAACAGGAGTACGCGTTGAACCTGGCAATTCAGCAAGGCATCGCGCACGGCCTGGTGATTGTCGTGGCGGCGGGAAATGGGGGCGCGGATGTCAGTCTGGACGATCACAACCACAAGATTCCCTACACGGGTTCGATCCTCGCGGGTTCGACCGATTACCATCCTTACCTCAACGTCCGCGCGTGTTCCAGCAACTTCGGCGACCGCCTGACCGTCTCGGCGCCGGGGGATGGCGCTCATGACGTCACCTGCAACAGCACCAACGACGCTTCCTACCGGTCAGGTTTCGGCGGGACATCTGGAGCCGCCGGCAAGGTTGGAGGGGTGTGCGCGCAGATTCTGGAGATCGACCCTTCGCTGACCCATCGCGAGGTGAAGCAGATCCTGGAAATCACCGGAGACGATGTCGTCACTCCGACCAGCAGGCCGGCGGGCGTTTTTCTGGACGCATACCCCGCGGTCCGGATGGCGCAGTATCAGTCGCAGCGGACCACGGAGGCGGCAAACTCGCGCCGAAGCCGCGGCCACTCTGCCGGGCAGGGCCAGGTGAGCGCCGGATCCGAGGCAGGCATCGGCAGCGAGCGTTAAGTGGCCGCGGCTGGGTTCTCGTTAGACCGCCAATTCAAACTGGAAGCAATTCTCTTCCGAGATCGCATGAGGTCTTGGTCCCCGAACCGTCCGTACCAGGTTTGGCTTGGCGAACCGGCGTTCATGAAAAACAGGCGTGTTTCAACCCAAGTACCCCGCGCGGGGCACGACGGCCCGTCCGTTATCTTCTTCAGGACCCAGGGCGTTTACTGCCAATTTCGCGAACAGCCATTTCCGTAGTCACCCAACGACGCACCCCGGTGCGATAATCTCCCGCAAATTGCAGTCCCCACACGACAAACCCTGAAGCGCGAAGCCCCTCGGCGAGCGGTGTCCACTTCACGTTCGCGTACCTCATACGATCAAGGTACCCTGCGGGTCGTAGCCCGGTTTCGCTCCTACATGCTCTACCCGGCCTTTCCAATTGTCGCCGAGGAAGTAAAACCGTAGGCTATCATCCGCTGGGCTGATCTCCCTCACTAATTCCGTCCGGAAAACGGACCCAGTGCGCCATATCCACCAAACACTCGAACACCGAGTTCTGTACCCGCTGCCCGCAGTTCTCGCAAACGCGGGCCACGCGCCTGAGCCGTTTCCGGCCCTCCTCCGACTCCGTACTCACGTCGTAAGCCACCACCACCAGCATCATCGCTTCGCCTCAATTCACGTCCAGATGAAACTCGGATACCCGTCCAAATCGCCACGAATGAACCTCGCCATCAGCATCGCTTGAACGTGCGGCACCAGGCCAAAGGCTACGCGTTCCTGCAGGAATGGGTGCCGGATCTCCTCCTGCTTGCGCTTCTGATAGGCCACCAGCACCTCCTTGCGCGTTCCTTCGTCCATCACCACTCCCCCGTCTTCGGTGCGCCGGAATCCGCTCGCCTGCACCTGCCGGCGATTCACCAGCGACAACGCCAACCGGTCCGCGATCACCGGCCGTAACTCCTCCACCAGGTCCAAGCCCAGACTCGGACGCCCCGGCCGGTCGCGGTGCAGATACCCCACCGCCGGATCCAAACCCACGCCCTCCAGTGCCGCCGTCATATCGTGCGTCAGCAGTGTGTAGACGAATGAAAGCAGTGCATTCACGTT
>DATJWB010000265.1:0-11402 GCA_035501495.1 Bryobacteraceae bacterium
GATTCGACCGAGTAGCGGTGATACATGAAGATCGGCACCAACGGCTCTTCGATGGTCGCCATGGGCGCGCCGGCTCGAATCGTGTGTTCGCCGATGCGGTCCAGGGCGGCGCGCCGGACCTTCATGATACGGTTCAGCTCGTCGGCCTGGTTCACCCCGTTCGACCATTGATCCACGCGCGGATGGCTGTCGGTGTCCTGGTTGGTCATGTAACGCAGATCCTTGGCCCACGCATCGTCCAGGATTTTGGCCAGCGCTGCCGGCTCGTCGCCGTGCGGAAGCTGCCGGTAGCCGTAGTTAATCGCCACTTTGTCCCACTCGCCGATCCGCGCCGGATAAGCCTCCGACACGTCGATCGTGCCGTCCTCACGCAGCTTCTCCTGCGGGTGCGGGTAGTCCATCACCGAAATCCAGCCGGCAGTGCTGTCGTAGTAGTTGTGTCCCAGCCCCAGGGTGTGGCCCACCTCGTGGGCCGCCAGTTGGCGGATCCGCGCCAGCGCCGTCTGGTAAAGAATGTCGGGCTTTTCGTTCCCGGTGGTGTAAGGCGAGAGCAGCCCCTCGAAAATCAGGTAATCCTGCCGGTCGCGCAAAGAGCCCAGCGTGACCGTCCCCTTGATGATTTCTCCCGTGCGCGGATCCGAAACCGTGGCGCCTGTGCTCCACCCGCGCGTGGAGCGGTGCACCCAGTTGATCATGTTGTAGCGAATGTCCATCGGGTCGGCGCCCTCCGGCAGGACCGCCACCTTGAAGGCATTGCGATAACCCGCCGCCTCAAACGCCTGGTTCCACCAGCTCGCGCCCTCGACCAGCGCTTTGCGAACATCGTCCGGGGCGCCCGGATCCACCCAATACTCGATGGGCTTCACCGGCTCGCTCATTTCCGCACTGGGGTCTTTCTTCTCCAGACGGTGCCGCCGCAGGTAGCGCTGCACCATCGGTTCGCCGATGGGCACGCTGTAATCCATGAAGCTCAACCCTCCGTAGCCTGCCCGCGGATCGTCGTAGCGCGGCTGGTATTTGTCATCGGGCAGTTCCACCAGCGAGTAGTGTTCGCGCAACGTGACTGCCTCGGCGGTGGGAGTGACGCTGGCCACCGTCCCGGAGAACAGTCCGCCTCCAAACCCGCCTCCTCCACCCCGTCCCCCTCGCCCACCCGCTGCCGCCGCACCTGCGGGCGCGCCAGTCGGAACCTGGATGGCCGGCGGTCCCTGAGCCGGTCCGCCGCCACCGCCGCGTCCGCCCACGGTTTCGTTGGTGAACGTGAGGGTCACCTCGATCTCGGTGTTCTTCGGGAACGCCTTGGTGCGCGGAATGTAAAACGCGCTGCGCGTCCGATCGACGCGATAGGGCCCCGGCTGCAGCGCGTTACCGGCACCCTGGATGTCTCGCAGGAAGAAGTCCGTGGCGTCCACCAGCACATGCCCGTTGCTCTCGGCGCCCACCGTGAAGCCCCAGAGCACCGACTTCGCAAAGGAATCCGCCACCGAACGCCGCTCGGCCGGATTCGAACTGGAGGAACGGAACGACTCGTTGGGCTGGACCAGCAGCACCTTGGGTCCAATCCGCTGGAAAGAAACCAGGCGGCCGCCGCCTTCCTGCCCGCGGTCGAGCCCGAGATCGTTGGAGCCTAGTCCCGCCGCGAGGCCGTTGGCCAAAAGGAAGTCGCTGTCGGTGCGTGGAATCTCCAGCCACAGGTTGCCGGTCCGCTCATCCCAATAGAGCGGGAAGAAGCCGTCCAGCTTCTGCATGCCGGCGGTTCGCTCTTCAATCGTAGGGGTGCGCGCAGGAGCGCCTCCGCCGCCTCCACGTTGCCCGCCTCCCGGTTGGGCGAGAAGCGGCGCAAGCGCGGCGGACATCAGCACACACACAGAAGCAACTGCGCAGGTCGGGGTGTTTCGGAGCATCGCGGAAAATCCTCAGGGATCCATTGTAGTCTGGGCGGCGCCTCACGGGCTCACCCGCCGCAGATCGTCGCGGCCGCTCCCCCCAAGGCCGCGGGAGAAATCAACCTTTGCCGTTAATCGAAACCACGCCGTGATCCACCAGGACGGAATCGGTGGGCTTCAAATGTCCGTAGGCCTGGCCGTTGACCACCAGATCGTCGTTGCGAATGATCACGTCGGCATCACGGCAGGGTGTGAAACGGTAGACCGTATCCTGCTCCTTCACGGGCGGCGGCACGCTGGTGCGGTAGCAGTCCGTCACCACAACTTCGTGAGTGCCGACGGTGGCCGCGACACGGCCCATCAACAGGTTGTTCGACCGGCTGCAGCCCGCCAGAAGAAGAAACGCGATGTACGGGTAAGCGGAGATCGTGGCCGTTATCCTCATGCTTGCAAATATAATGTACTTTATAGTGAAAAGTCAACCCCCTTCCTCACGGCCCGCCACGCTGTGTGCCATCCTCGTGGTTTGGTCCCCTTTTTCGGTTTCTTCCTGCTTTCGGGCTTCTGCAGCCTCGTTTACCAGGTGGTCTGGCTGCGCGTGGCCATGGCCGACTTCGGCGTCACTACTCCGTTCGTCTCCACGGTGCTCTCGGTCTTCATGGCGGGCCTTGCACTGGGCAGTTGGGGCGGAGGCCGGATCGTGCGCCGCGCGGGAACGCGGCCGCCGGGCTTCTTCCTCCGCCTCTACGCCGCAAGCGAACTGGCGATCGGAATCTCCGGGCTGGCCGTCCGCCCGCTGCTCGGTTGGGGCCGCGCGCTTCTGGCGGCTCGCGTCGAGCACGCCGCTTGGGATTCTTTGGGCTACTACCTGGCCTCCGGAGGTTGGATTGCGCTTGTACTGCTGCCGTTCTGCACGTGCATGGGCGCCACGTTCCCGCTGGCCATGGCAGGCATCCGCGCGGCCTTTCCTGAATCGCCGCGGTCGTTCAGCTATCTCTACCTGGCCAACGTGCTGGGCGCCATGGCCGGCGCCTTCGGATCGGCATTTGTGCTCATCGAGTGGCTGGGATTTTCGCGAACTCTGCTTGTGGCAGCGGCGCTGAACGGAGTGATTACGGCGTTGGCGGTGCTGCTGGCGCCGAGATACAGCCTCAGCGTGAAAAGCGTCCAGACGAGCCGGGACTCGGCCGACACGAGTGACCGCGCCGCGGCGTTGGCGCTGCTGTTCACTTCGGGCCTCTCGAGTCTCGCGATGGAGGTGGTGTGGACCCGCCAGTTCGTTCCGTTTCTCGGCCCGGTAGTCTATTCCTTCGCCGCCATGCTGACCGTCTACCTGTTCGCGACTGCGGCCGGGTCGCGACTTTACCGAGCGTGGCCGCGGCGGATTTCGAGCCGCAACGCGGCCCTGCTGGCGGGATGCTGCGCGCTCGTTCCGCTGCTGTCTGCCGACCCGCGAATCCCCAGCGGACATCGCCTGCTCACCGGCGCCCTGCGGGTCGCCTGGGGCATCGGCCCGTTATGCGGCGTGCTCGGATTCCTCACCCCCATGCTGGTGGACCGGTGTTCCGCCGGCGATGCCGACCGCGCCGGCAGAGCCTACGCCGTGAACGCGCTCGGATGCATTGCCGGGCCTCTGATCTCCGGATTCCTGCTCCTGCCATGGATTGGCGAGCGCTGGACGCTGGTGCTGCTCGCGATCCCGTTCTTTCTCCTTTCCGGCCCGCACCCGAGTTGGAAGTTCGCCTCGGCCCTGGCTGCCTCGGCCCTCTTAGTGACTCTCACTCGCGACTTCGCAACGCTCTACCCGGAGGCGCAGGTGCGCCGCGATTACACCGCCACGGTGATCGCCACGGGCCGCGGCATGGACCGCATGCTCCGGGTCAACGGAGTCGGCATCACGAACCTCACCCCGATCACAAAAATGATGGCGCACCTGACGCTTGCCTCGCTCGAATCGCCGCCGCGGAAGGTCCTGGTTCTATGCTTTGGCATGGGCACGTCGTTCCGTTCCGCGCTGACCTGGGCCGTTCCCGTGACGGCAGTGGAACTGGTGCCGAGCGTTCCCTCGCTGTTCGGCTATTTCCACGCCGATGCGCGGGCCGTGATGGCTTCGCCGGGCGCTTCCGTCGTGATCGATGACGCGCGCCGATTTCTCGAGCGCACCCGCGAGCGATACGACGCGATCGTGATCGATCCGCCCCCGCCCATCGAGGCTGCCGGTTCCAGCCTGCTGTATTCCCGCGAATTTTACGAGTTGGCCGGCAGCCGCCTCGCTCCCGGAGGCATTCTGCAGCAGTGGCTGCCGAGGGCGGAGCCCATCGTGGTTTCGTCGGTGGCGCAGGCGCTCGCCGGCAGTTTTCCCCACCTGCGCGCGTTCCATTCCATCGAAGGGTGGGGTTTTCATTTTCTGGCGAGCAACGCGCCCATCGAGCGGCGCTCCGCCTTCGAACTCGCGCAGCGCCTCCCCACGGCGGCTCAATCGGACCTCCTGGAGTGGGGTCCGTCGATCACCCTGGAAGGACAGTTCCAACCGGTCATCGGAGGCGAGGTGGAGATTCAATCGCTGATCGATCCCGCGCCTGATGCGCGCGTTCTGACCGACGACCGGCCTGTCAACGAATACTACTTCCTCCGGCGGACCTTCCGAAAGTAAAAAATGCAGGGTGGGCAGTCTTGCCTGCCGGGCGTGAACAGGGTCGCCGGCGGCGAAGGGTTTTCGAGGCGGCCAAAAAGGCGCCGGCATGCGTGCCTGTGCCACGCTTTCATACCACAGGAACCGAAAACCTGAATACAGAAGCAAATGCGCTATACTGACAGAATGCGGCTTAAGTGGACCGAGGCAAATGCCGTCTTCCTTCCCGAGATCGATGCCGAACATCGCCACCTGTTTCAGATGGCTGAATCCCTCGAAGCTGCCATCCGCGGGAACTCGGGAACTGCGCGAATCCTGGAATCGATGCGGGCGCTGACCGCCGGCGCCGAAGATCACTTCGCGCACGAAGAACGCCAAATGCACTCCACGCACTATCCGTCGCTCGCCTGGCACAAGCACCAGCACGACACGTTTCGAAAGAGGATGCAGGAGTTTTCCCAGCGCATCGAAGACGGCGATTCCGAAGCCGCCTTCCTGGTCTTGGAATTCCTCTCCGGCTGGCTCAAAGACCACACCGCGGTGACCGATCGCATGTTGGGCGCACACCTGCGGAATCATGAACGGGCCGAGCGGGAATCGGCCAACCGCAACACCTCACCTGCGCGTCAAACGCGCCTGGCCACGTAGAAGGTGCGTCCCGTGCCCAGGTCTCCGGCCATGCCGAGATCCCGGGCATCGTAACACTCGATTTCCGAGAAACCCGCGTTTCGCAACGCGGCAACGATTTCCGCGGGCATATAGCAGCGCTGCTCGATCTCCACATCGGAGCGCCGCCAGGCATCGTCGAGCAGGCGGAACATGGTGATCCGGCAGCGCGCCCTACGACTGCGGAAGTCGTAACCCGCTCCCGTGATGGTCAGCAGGTGATCGTCGCGAACCAGCGCGAAGCCCTCGCCGAAGCGGGTCTGGTACGCCTCTTCGCGCAGCATATCGCAGGCGAACGGCGCCCCCGGTTTCAGCGCCGCCGCAGTGCGACGGAATGCCTCCTGCAACTGCTCCGGGGCAAGAATGTGATTGAGGCTGTCGAAGGTGGAAACTGCCGCATCAAAGTCCTCCGGCAGTCGGAACCGCGTGGCATCCGAAACGTGGAATTCGGCCGCCGGCACATTCTCGCGCGCATGCTTCACCATCGCGGGCGACGCGTCGATCCCCGTGACACGATATCCGCGCGCAGCCAGCAACCCCGCCAGGTAACCGGTGCCGCAGCACACGTCCAGGATGCGCCCTTCGGGCGAGACGCGGTCCAGCCAGATTCTCTCCAGGATGGGAAATGCCAGGCTATGGAATTCCTCGTTCCAGTAGCGATTGTAGAACCACGCGAAATCGTCGTAGGCAGCCATGCGTGCCGTTGCTTCCAGCATGGCATACTGGATGACGATGCATAGACGATGCCGGATCCTGTGGATCGCGCCCGCGCTTTTGGCGCTGATCGGATGCTCGTCCTCCGACGAAGCCAAGAAAGAAGAGACCAAGAAGGAGATCGCCGCTACACCCGCGCCTCCCAAGCAGGAGCAGGCGCCCGATGTTTTCAAAATCAACCTGGACACGTCGAAGGGGCTGATCGTCATCGAGATGCACCGCGACTGGGCGCCGCTCGGCGTGGACCACCTCCACAGCCTCGTGAAGATGGGATTCTACGACGGCTGCTATTTCTTCCGTTACGTGCGGAATTTCATCGTGCAGTTCGGCATCAACGGCGATCCCAAGCTCAACAACCAGTGGAAGAACGTCAATCTGCTGGACGATCCGGTGAAGCAGAGCAACGTCCGGGGCACCCTGACCTACGCGACGGCGGGGCCGCGCACGCGATCCACCCAGTTGTTCATCAATCTCCGCAACAACGAAGGCCTCGACCAACAGGGCTTCGCACCCCTCGGAAAAGTCATCAAGGGAATGGACGTTGTAGACAGCCTGTACAGCGCCTACGGCGACATGCCGGCCATGGGCGGCGCGGGCCCCGACCCCTCGATGATCGAGTCGCAGGGGAACCAGTATCTGACCGAGCACTTTCCGCGCCTCGATCACATCAAGAAAGCCACCATTGAGTGATATAGTGGAGGAGGCCCTGCCCCGACGCGAAGGGGACCAGGAAGTTACAAATACAGGGTCAAATTCGAACGACGCGGCCCGGCGGGTCTGAGCACCCGCCGGGTTTCTCGTTTGGGTCGGCTACGGCGTCAACACCACTCGGCCCAGAATCTTCCCGTTCTTGAGATCCGCCAGCGTCTGAGACGCCTGGCAAAGAGGCCGCGTGGTGTGGGGGATCGGTCCGAACCGGCCGGCCTGCGCCAGCGCGATCAGTTCCTTCAACTCCGCCAGCGTTCCGACCTTGGACCCTTGAATGGTGACCTCGAGCAGCGGAAAAAGCGGAATGGGCATCTGTAGCAGGCCTCCAAACAGCCCGACCACAACCAGCTTTCCGCCCTTGCGCAGCGCGCCCGTGCCGAATTTGACGGTGGACTCCGCGCCCACAAAGTCGATTGCCGCCGCCACGCCGCCGGTCGCTTTCACGAATTCCTTCGCCCCGCCGGGGACCGAGGGATTGAATGTCTCCGCCGCACCCTGCTCCAACGCCGCCGCGCGTTTATCCGGATCGATATCCGCCACGATCGGGGCGTGGCCGGTAACCAGCCGCGCCAGGCGCACGGCCGACACTCCCACACCGCCCGCACCTATGATCAGGGCTCTGTCTTCGGGCCCGAGTTTGCCCACCTTCTTGAGCGCGGCGTAGGCGGTTAATCCCGAACAGGCAAAGGTCGCGGCCAGCACGGGTGGAAGACCGCCATAGTCCAGCAGGTACTTCGGATGCGGCACCAGAACATGGTCGGAGAATCCGCCGTTCTGAAAGACTCCCAGGGCCCGCTTGCCGCACATCGGTTCGTCGCCGCGCCGGCACTCCTGGCAGGCGGGCAACCCGCACCCGATCCAGGGATAGACCAGGCGATGGTCCCCGACCTTGACACCCTGAGCATCCGGGCCGAATGCCACGACCTCGCCCGCGATCTCGTGCCCGGGCGTGAGGGGCAGGTTCGTTCCGCCCGCCTGGGTCCGCCGCCCGCCGCCCATGTCGAAGAAGCCCTCCCAGGTATGCAGATCGGAATGGCACACGCCGCACCCCGTGACGCGCAGCAAGACCTCGGTGCCCCGCGGCTCGGGCGTCTCCTCGATCTGCTGTTCGAGCGGCAGTCCGTATTCGGTAATCCGAAAACTGGTCCATCTAGACATAGGTACTAATTTACGACAATCGCGCCGATTCGCCGCGGCTCGATCGACGTCCTGGCGCAGGCGTATGCCCGCAGGGGAGACTACCAGAGAGCGGCCACGGAAGAGAAGGCGCTGGCAGAATTCCGCCGCGCCCTCCACTGAATTGCCGGCGCAGATCGGCGGGCAAAAAACTCCTGTGTGGGGTCCCGTACATCGTCGGTTCCAAATCCCCGATGCCGGACATATTCATAGATCGGAAACCAGTAGGCTTGGCACAAGGACGTCGGTGCTTCGCGAGCCTCCGCGGCAGGATGGCCGCGGGCGGCGACCACCAGGCTCCACGACGTGGTCGGGAAACGGTTCATAGCCGGGAAGCCGGCACGAGTGCTGGCGCACCGGCACTCACTGACTCGCCTTACGCGCCACACTCATTCGCACGTACAGTACAGTGAACGGCCGCGACTCGAATACCATCTTGTCCTGCTGCCCGCCCGGGCCGGAGAAGATCAGTTCGTGGGCGCCGGGGGCGAGGCCCTTCATCTCCATGCCTTCCTTCGCCAGGCCGCCCACCGGATGGCCGTCGAGCGCGATCTGAATATTGCTCTCGCTCCCATACCATTCCGCCTCGGCCCCCGATTCCACAATCATAAACACGCGCAATCCCTTTGCCTGAATCGGCGAGGAGACCTTCGGCAACGCGCCATCGGCAAGCTCGATCGAAAACGACGCCTGCAGATCGGTGCTCTGTACCGACACCTGGTGCCTCCCCACAGGGAGAGTCTGGATCTCGGCGCCGCCGTCCTGGACTTGCGTCACGGGAGCCCCATCCACGGACACGGTTCCAAAGGGAAGATCGCTTGAAATGGCGATCAGCGGTGGAGCCGGCTGCAAGGTCAGCTCCTGAGCACCCGGTCCGCCCTTTTCCGCCGTCACGGTGATGACCGAGGCCGCCGGCAAATAACCCGCCAGCCT
Organism: Bryobacteraceae bacterium; assembly: GCA_035501495.1. Taxonomy (GTDB): domain Bacteria; phylum Acidobacteriota; class Terriglobia; order Bryobacterales; family Bryobacteraceae; genus JAIQFL01. Next base: position 8,716 of record DATJWB010000265.1, read on the forward strand.
GGCTTCGGCCCGGTAGGTGCCCGGCTCCAGCTTGAGCTCGCACAGCGAGGTGCCGCACGGCTTCCCATCGACCGTGATCTGCGCCCCTAACGGAGCCGTCAGCAGCCTCACACTGTACTTTGTGGCCACGGGCTGAGGTTTCGGTCTCGAAAGCCGGGTGGTCAGCGTCACCAACGACAGCAGCACCAAAACCCCCGCGGCCCCGATCAAGCCGTACAGAATCTTCCGAAGCATAGCGGGCGGCGGAGGCCAGGAGAGCCAACTCGCCGTGTGCCCTGGCGCCTCGTGCGAAGGCTGGCCCGCCGTGGACTCCGCGGGACTGCCCCTGAGCGTCCCCGGCTCCCTTGGCGGCTCGACTGCCGCCAGGCCAAACTCGCCAGCCGTGCCCGCGGACTGGCGCGTGACGCCGGTGTCCGCCCATCGCATTTGGGTCACTTCCTCGTGCTCCCGGACAGGAACGTCCGACGAGGCCGCGCCGGCGGGACCGGACGACTCTCCCTCCGGCGCTGCCGCCGCAAATACCGCACTCGGAATCCTGGCCGGTCCCTTCACCACCGTCCGCACATTGGGCGTGGCGACCGTGGGCGCCGATCGCAGTCCCGGGTCCGTGCGCTCGGCGGGCGGTGGCGGCGAGGCCACTCCGTATTGCAGCTTCCGTTCGGCGATGCGGCTGGACAGACTCTCGGCGCCTGCACAGTTCGGTTCCAGTTCCAGAGCTTCGCGCACCAGGCCGTCGGCGGTCCGCCAATCGGTATCCACCACACGCCGCCCTCGTTCGAGCAGCGAGTTCACCAGCACGGTGCGGATAATCATATTCCGCGGATCCATCCGGCGCGCCTCGCGCAGCAGCTCAATGCTCTGCTCGAGCCGCCCGCCCTCCGCCGCTTCCTGCGCGCTCGCCAGCAACTCCTGCGCCTTCCGCCCGCCCTCCTGGCACATTTGGGCGAGGGTCTTCAGCTCCAGAATGCCGGGGTCGTCGGGAAACTCGGCCAGGCCGTTTTGCGCGGTCAACAGTGCGCGGCCGTAGTCCCCGCCCTCCACGTATTTCGTGATCTGTTCCACCAGCCGCGCCCGCGAGCTGTCGCGCGCCTGCTGGTCGCGGCGCTTGGTCAGGCGCGCAATTTCGAGAGCCAGCTCGGGCTGCTCGCTGTGAATCGACTTCAGAATCTGCCACTGGTCGAGGGCCTCGTTGAACTGCCCCCGCTCCTCGAAGAAGCGGGCCTTCTCCACGATCGAATTCACCAGGTCGCGCTTGTCCCGGACCGACCGCAGCGAACCTTCGAAGTGCGGCTCGTTGGGGTAAAGCTTGAGCGCATCCGTCAAAATTCCGACCCGGCGGTCGAGATCGCGCTCCGCCTGCACCCTCCGGTCGATCTCCGCGATGGCGCGCGACAACTGCTGGCGCTGCCGGTTTTCGATATCGAAGAGAAGAGACTGAAACAACGCGTGATTCGGATACTTCGAGAGATACTGGCGGGCGGTGGCCAGTGCCGGTTCGAAGGCGTCTGCTTCCAGGTTGCGGCAGGCCTCTTCGTATGCCTGCTTCAGAGCATTGTGCTCGGAGTGCACCAGGTTGAAGAAGTTCTGATACGTCGCGCTGCGGCCGGTATCGGTCTCGGGATTGTCCCGATCCATGCCGATGAGTACCTGCAGCCGGCTCAACGCTGCCGTGACATCGCCTTTTTCCCATGCCTTCCGCGCCGATTGATAGACGTTGGCTTTTTCTTCGCGAATCCGCGTGAGCTCCTGCTCCTGGCGCCCGACTTCGGCCAGCAAGCCGAGCGCCGCGGTGTCGTTCGGCCGAAGTTGCAGCAGATTCTCGAGGGCCTCGCGAGCCTGGCGGAACGCCTGATTGTCCAGGTGCTGCCGCGCCAGGCCGAGCCATTCGGAAATCTTGCTCTCGCGCCGTCTTTTCTCAATCTGGTTCTGCAGCAGGATCGTGTCGGGATTGTTGGGATCCAGCTCCAGTGCTTCCTGAATCTTGAGGATCGCCAGCGTGTACTCGGTCGCGTCGAAGAACCGCCGCGCGCTTTCCAGCAGTTGCCGGATGCGGTTCTGACGCATCGCGCCATCCACCCGCCCGCGCAGCAGCGCGATTTCATCGTCCAGGTGGCCCTCGCCTTCCAGCTCCGAAAGGATCTCCGTGGCGAAGTCAAAATCGCCCTGCTCGAAGCTCCGCGCCGCCCGCTCCAGCCGGGATTTCACCTTGGCGCTGTCGAACCACTCGAGCGGCTCGTTGCGCGCCGCCTTCTGCAGCGCCTCGGCGAATTCCAGCATGTTCAGGAAGCGGTGGCGGGGCTGCTTGGCGAGCGCCTTGGCCACTACCATGCTGATGGGATAGTTCACCTCGCGGTTCAGCGCCGAAACCGGCGGCGGATTGAAGCGTTGGATTGCCTCGATGGTCTGGTCTTCGGTGCCCTGAAAGGGACGGCGCCGCGTGAGCGCCTGATACGTCACCACGCCAAGCGAGAAGAGGTCCGAGAGCGGAGTAGGCGGCTTGCGCTCGAACTGCTCGGGGGCCATGTAGGGGTAGGTGCCCCGCAGCGAGTTGGTGTCGGTCGCCGAAGTCGCGCGCGCCAGGCCGAAATCGATGACCTTCACCGAGTTGTCATCCATTACGAAAATGTTGCTGGGCTTGACGTCGCGGTGCACCAGGCCCTGCTGGTGGGCGGCATGCAACCCGCGGC
>DATJWB010000266.1:0-2086 GCA_035501495.1 Bryobacteraceae bacterium
GCGGCAGCGCCTGCCGGGTCTCCCAAGTCGTGGAGAGCGTCGAAGATCGTAACCAGATCGTAGCCCGTCCCCGGAAAGTCCTTGGCTCCGGCGACGGCGAACTGGACCCTGTCTGACAGGCCTTTGGCCGCGGCCCGCTCCTGTGCCGCCTCAACGGAAGCAGCGTGGGAATCGAAGCCGAAGAACCGCGAGTTCGGGAATGCCTGCGCCATCAGAAGAGTGGATGCCCCATGGCCACAGCCAATATCTGCCACGCAGCCACCTTTCGTCAGAGATTCCTGTGCTCCGGCAATGGACGGTATCCAGTTCGAGACCAGATTGGCAACATAACCGGAGCGATAGAAGCGCTCCGTACCATGAAAGACCTGGTGGTCGTGCTGGTGCCAAGGCAGCCCCTCGCCGGTTCGAAACGCCTGTTCCAGCGCTGGGCGGATGGCCCCCGCCCCCGTCGCCACCTGGAACGCGCCGACGATGAACGCCGGGCCGCCTTCCTCGGCGAACAGCATGGACTGCTCCGGCGACAGCGAGTATGTTCCATTTTCCGCGTGGTAATCGACATAACCCGCCGCCGCATGTGCATTGAGCCACTCCCGCACGTATCGTTCGGCCGTTTCCGTTCGGTCTGCGAGTGCGGCCGGAGTGGTCGGTTGGCCATCCCGCATCGCGCGGTACAGGCCGAGGGTGTCCCCGATCAGGATCAGCGGCGCCTGAAACACGGCGCCGAAGTCCGAAACAACCTTACCCAGCAGCGCATGCAGCTTTTGTTCGTTGACGTTCATGACATATCCTCCTTGTTTCTTCTCTGAGCGGAATCGCTTTACACTGTCAGTATGGGGCGGGTCGTCCCGGCGAGCATGAGGCTGGGATGAGATCGGGATGAGAAATCAAAGCCACTGATAACTCCCCTGTATTTCAATGGATTGTGATGCCGTATGAGCACCATCAAAGACAGTCTTGAGCGCTCTCACGCCGGCCGTTTCAGCGGGCGGGAGCGCGAACTGGCGCGGCTTGCCACGCTGTTCGATCCCACGGGACCGCTCATCGTGCTCCTGCATGGCGTTGGTGGCATCGGAAAGACAAGTCTGGTGCGGGTATTCGAACGGGAATCGGCTGCCCGGGGCCGGCAGGTGCGGCTGCTCGATTGCCGCGGGGTCGAGCCGGTTCCGCTCGGCCTTTTGGGTGCCATCGGCAACTTGCTCGGCGTGGAGTTGAGAAATGTCTCCGAGGCGGCGGCCGCGGTCGGCGCCTTAGCCGAACCGATGGTCTTCGCTTTGGACAATTACGAAGCGCTGCGCCTTCTGGATGGTTGGCTGCGCACGGAGTTCCTTCCGGCCCTGCCCACATCGGCGAGGTTCATTATAATGGGGCGTTCGCTGGCTACCGCCCCTTGGATAGCGGCTCCCGGTTGGGCGGACCACATCCTGAGTTTGCGGCTGGGTCCTCTTCCGGAAGCAGATGTCGCTGCCTTCCTGGCCAGCCGCGGGTTCACGGAGGCGGTGCAGGACCGGATCGCGCGCTTCTCTAGAGGAAATCCTCTCGCGCTCCAGCTGTGTACGGCCAGTCTTGCGGACAATCCCGACGCTCTCAGCGCCGACCTGGAACTCAATCAGGTTATCGACTACCTGGCGCTCACGTGCGTGAACGAAATCCCCGACCCCGTGCTGAGGGAAGCGATCGAAGCCGCGTCTCTCGTTCGCCGGGTTACCCGACCCGTTCTCGAAGCGATGCTGCCGGATCATTCCGCCGGGAACATTTTGGCGGATTTGCGCCAGCTTTCGTTTGTCGAGGCGGCGGCCGACGGGCTTGTGTTGCACGATGCCTTTCGCCTGGCGATTGAGTCCCGCATGGTGGCTATGGACCCCGTCCGAACCCGGAAATTGAAACGAGCAGCCTGGCAATCCATGCGAGATCAGTTGGTGGTTGCGGGACCACGGGATGCCTGGCGGCACACCGCCGACTTGTTGTTCCTGTTGGAGCGCCCGGTGCTGCGCGAGGCGTTCTTTCCTTCCGGGGCTACGCTACCCGTCGAAAAGGCCAGACCCGCCGATCGCGACCCGATTTTGGACATCGCACGAATCCATGATGG
>DATJWB010000267.1:0-23405 GCA_035501495.1 Bryobacteraceae bacterium
TCGTCTCGTGTCTCACGAAACGGAGAGAACATTGAGAGAGCGGAAACGACCGCGCGTGCGCGCGAAAGCACGTGGCGGTCCACCGTCGTGAACAGGGTCCAATCTGGGTCGAAACGCCAACTGATTAGCGAACTGGGTCCAAACTGGGTCCAAATCGATACTCGCTATCTCTTTTGGTTTCAGTGAATGATGCTCGCAAGTGATTGATAAAAGTTGCTTGGGGTGCAAGAGGTCCCGGGTTCAAATCCCGGCGGCCCGACCAAATTCCTCAAAGAGTTACGGGCAGTTTTTCGCGATCAGGTGTGGTTGTTTGACCACGATTTTTTGGACTCCATTTGGACTCCAGGAGTGCTTGCATGATCGCGTGGACTCCACAGAGAACTCCGCCCGTAGCGTTCAGCGGTCGTTTGGCATTCCACATGCTCCGCGCGGTCGCACGGCATTTTCAGATTTTGATGGCAGGCGGGCTAGCCCGCGGATGTGAAGACTCAGCGCCTGGACTCGATCAGAATCGCTGTTGATAACGGGAACTGATGCGCGAGAGTGCTGCCGCGTAGTCCAACCGCGTTTCGTTGTAGTTGACCCACTCGAACGGGAAAGGAGGCGCGTTCGTCGCTTTGAAGCGGAGGGCAATGAACTCATCGAACTCCGGTGCGGCCGCGGCGCGTAAGCGTCGCTCCGCTTCGGGTGCCTCCTGACAAGGATGCAGAAAGCCCTGCTTGCCCGTCGTGGGAAACGGCCGGTCGCCCTCATACCCGATTGTGCTCTCGGCCTGATTGATACCGACGACCGCAATGCAAATCGGATTCCCTCCGCCATGCCGGAACTGAACGACCTGGTTCCGAAGATCATTGATCACACGGTCGATCTGCTTGATCATCGCCTTTGCGAGGACCTTCACCTCGATGCCGATTTCCACCGTTGCTATCGGTCCTCGTGCCACGAGGTAACCGGGATCAGTGATCGGCGTCTCGCCCGGTATGATTTCCCCGAACGTTCCATCGCCCCGCCGAGCCGCGACACCGTCAACTCGCTGTTGTTCTCTAACGTGCGTTTCAGTATACTCATCGGGTCAATCACGATGGATTGGCGCCAGAACGGCCGCTAGTGGGCGGCTGACGAGAACACGAGCGTCTGAAAACTGATGGGCCAACGCGAAGTCGTAACTCTACACGGAATCAGCACCGACGGCCAATGGCAGGAAATGGTCGAGTGCGTCTTTGGCCCCAATTTCAGATGTACCAATCATAAGTACCCTCATTATCGGAGATTCGGTGCTCTAAAGTTGATCGCCATCCCCCGACATTGCTTGTGACCCTGGGGCTCTACCTCGCCGCGTTATTCGTTTTGCCGTCAAACGGATATGTCGTTTGGGGACTCCTTGGCACGGTTGTGGTGGTTTCGCATCTTGCAGCCCCGCATCCTGCGTCGGAAGGCAATTGATTACGTTGAAAGTCTTTTCGCTCCCAGGGCTTCCGTACCCAACTCTCCTACCAGGCGCGCCACGACCGCGGAATTCGCGCGAGGGCGGCGCCCTTTCCGCCAGTTCCGTGCAAACATCGTGCAAACATGTCGGCGAGACGCACCGATATTGCCTGGACAAGCGCCCTTCCGAAGTCTTGAAAAGTCAAACACTTAGCACCATCCGGCACCGGGAGAAATGGCCTGGGGCGGGTTCAAATCCCGGCGGCCCGACCAGCCAGAAAATGCGTCATCGTACCCTGCGGTTGGCGCGGCGTAGATCTCAACTTCCGTTCCCGCCCGCGGCAAATTCCTCGCGGGGCTTACTTACCCTCGGGCATATGGAACTCGATCCCTAATTCCTTATTGAGCCTGGCCGTCAGATCGCGATCCACCAGCGACACCGACACCTGGTTGTGAACGTTGCCGGGTGTGAAGTAATGGAGGGTGTCGCCGTCGAACCAGTAGGCCAGCGCCGAGTACACGGTGTGATCCTTGAACGCGATCAGGTACCGCTCCGAGCCCGGCGCCGTCTCATCCACGGTAGCCGCCGCGGGCGGCTGGTAGGCGCTCATGGGAGCGCGCGACGGAAAGTCGGGGCCGACCTGGATCATCACCGGCCGTGCCGTCTCGGGAGAATACATCGCGGCCGGCGCCGCCTGCGGCATCGCCGGCGGAGGTGTGCCGGGATCCGCGCCGACGAACGAATTGTCGTAACCGCCGACGAACACCGGGTAGGCATACACGAACGAATTCGCGCGGCTTCCGCGATTACCCACGGGGGAGCGGCGAAAATTCTGACCGGCTATGGGCCGGGTCACGGCGGCCGGCGGAATTCCGATCATCGTAGGCGGCGCGGTACGAACCGGCGGCACCGCCGCGCCCCCCGGAAACACCACGCTCCCGAAATTGCGGGTAATGCCCGGGGTCGTGGCGGACGTCCCACCCGGAAAGACCACGCTGCCAAAGCTGCGCGTGATGACCTGCGCCGAAAGGCTGCAAGCCCAAAGAAGAATTCCAGCGACGGCAGCGACCAGCTTCATCGGACCGATCCCCCTAAGGGAATTGTACCGCCGCCGAGACTGTAAGGACGTTACTTCTTCTTCTGTGCCGGAGGCAGCGCGGTTGGAGCCAGCGGCGACGGAGTAGTGGTCTTCGGCGCCAGAGTCGTAGGCGTCGCCGGCTTCACCGTGCTCGTACCCGTTCCCGGGTTGGCCTGATCGTACAACTTCACGATGTCGCTCGTAATATCGATCGTTTGGCTCGCCCACAGCACCGGGGTCTGAGGATTGCTCACGTCCACCACGATGGCGATACCGTTCTGCGTCGCGTACTTCTCAATGATACCCATCATCTTGTTGCCGAGCTCTTGCATCACCTTGCCCTGCTCCTGGTCCAGCTCATCCTGGGCGTCCTGGGTATCGCGCTGCAGGTTCTTGTTCCCGGTATCGAACTCGCGCATGAGCTTGGCCTTAATCTCGTCGCTCATGGTGGCGCTCCCTTTGCGCAACTGGTCCTGGATGCTGGCAAGGTCGGCCTGCTTCTTGTCCAATTCCGCCTTCTTGGGCGCGAATTTCGAAGTCAGATCGTTGGCGGCCTTTTGGCCTTCCTTCGTGCTCAAAATGGCGTTTTGCACGTGGATGATGGCGACCTTGGTCGGGTTCTGCGCATGCGCCAGCACGGCCATGCCGAGAGCCAGGAACGGAAAACCGAAAATCTTCTTCAAAGCTGAAAACTCCTCAGTGTGACGATACTACCATATTGACAGACGGGGACTTGGGTCAGAAGGTCCTGCCGATCGTGAAGCGGAACATCGTCCGCTTTTCGAAGTACGGGTATGCCTGACCGTACAGGGCCACGGAATTCAGGAACGTGGCATTGTTGGGAAAATACGACCGGTCGGCGACGATCGGCGGCTGCAGGTATTCGCGCACCACCGAAGGGTTGTAGGCATAGTAGAGGCGGAAGGGGGCATTCACCACCGGCAGCATCACCTGCAGCTCGAGGCCGGTGGACACGCGGATCTTTTCGGTGCCGGACGCAATTCGGACGCGTCCGTCGAAACCGGCCTGCGGGAACGAGTTGTTCAGGTCCTCCACGCGAGTCACATCCATCGTCAGCTGGCTCGGCCGCAGAATCTTGTTGAGACCGGCATCGACGAAGTAGGCCAGCGTGACCGGTCCCACGATCGGAATGCGGTATTCGAAGTTCCCGACGGTCTGTGCGTCTCCGCCTGGTGTGATCAACTGGTAAGTCGGAATCGTCATGGTCACGGGCGCGCTGGTGATGACTCCGTTAGTGATCACCTTCTGGGTGCGCGGCGTGCCGTCGGCGTTGAGCACGTTGACCGTGCCCTCTGATGCGATAAACGCGATCGGGGAGATCCCCCAGATCTCGAATCCGCGAACGTCCTGTTCGCCGCCGATGAATGTGCGGGAATACGGCGGGATGTACTTGCCGCCATAACCCGTAATCATCGACGCCAGCATGTGAAAAGCCAGGATATGGCTCCTGTGCCAGGGAGCCTGCTTGAAATATTTGACATCCACCGACGGGCGGATCGTGTTCACGTTCCCGCCCAGGATGCTGCCCGCGAAATCCGTCGAGACGAAGATGCTCCGGCCCTGCGTGGGTGTGATCGGATGGTTCACCGTGTTGTACGTGTACGACATGGTGATGTGGCTGGTGTGAATGCCCGTCAGCGAGTTCGGGCCCGCCACGCCGTTGAAATTGATGTACTGGAAATAGTTCGTGGACGCCGTAGTCAGCGTTTCGATATTGCTCCGGTCGTACCCGTAGGTGATGCCGAAGCGTGCAAAGCTGCGCTTCAGCGGGTAACTCGCCGACACGTTGAAGCCGCGGCTGTTCTGGTTGTAATTCAGCAGGTTCTGCGTGCCTAACTGGTTGTAGAGCGGGATCAGGTTGGTGCCCGACAGAATCGAGGCCTCGCGCCCCTGGTCGAAGTTGAAGTGCCGGATGTAGACGACGAACCCGAGTTGCAGCGGCCGGTCCAGGAAGTACGGCTCGGTGAAGCCCAGGCTGACGTCGCGCATCCGCGTGCCGAGCTGGCTCTCCAGCGAAAGGGTCTCCCCCAGCCCCAGGAAGTTGTTCGTGGAGTAGTTAAAGCCGACGAAGCTACCCGCAATACCGCTTACTCCGCCGTTCAGGCCGATCGAGTTCTTGCCCCGCTCCTTCACCTTCAGCGTGATATCCACCGTGTTCGATTGTGGGTTGCGCTTGATATCGGCGGCCTCTTCCTTCTTCAGCATTTCGAAATATCCGAGCTGATTGAGGCGCAGAATGCTGTAGTCCCAAAGCTCGGTGTTGAACATGTCGCCTTCGTCGAGCAGGATTTCGCGGCGGATTACCTTGTCGCGCGTGGTCGTATTGCCCGAGAAGTCGATGCGGCGGATAAAGAACTGCTTGCCTTCATCAGCGGTCAGTGTGAGATCGATCTGGTCGGAATCGGGGACGATATCGAAATTCGGCTCCGGCACGAAGTCGATGTATCCGAACTTGCCGTAGAGCTTACGCATGTTCTCGATTCCCTTGCGCAGCTTCTCCGTCGAAAAAACGTCGCCCGTGGTCATTCCGAAAAGGGGCTTCATCAGCACTTCGGGAGTACGGAACAGCTTGATCCCCTGGAAGTTCATCTGCCGCAGATGGTACAGGCGGCCCTCCTCCACCGGCAAATCGATGTTTGCCTTGATCCCCGGCAGGTTCATCTTGATGAGCGGCAGCCGCCAGCCCTTCCCGCCTTCGTGAACGATGCTCACCGTCTCTTCCAGCGTCTTCGCCTGGAAATATCCGGCATCCTGGTAGGCCTGGCGGACACGCTCCTTGTCTTCGTCGAGCTTGGCGCGGTCGTACGTTTTGGCGAAGAGGTTCTCGAACAGGATGGAGTGCGGAAGCCCTATCGGCTTCGAGTTCTTCATCGCGTTGATGACCCATTTCTGGCTCTTCGCCTGGTTACCCTCGATCTCAATCGACCCGACCTTGACTTTGGGGCCCTCGTTCACCACGAACGATACCTTCAGTGAGGAAGGGGGAATCTGCTCGATCTGCGGATCCACGGTCGCGTACTGGTGCCCGCGCTCTGACAGAAACTCCTTCAGAACCACCGCTGCATGCTGAACCTTGTTGGGGTCGTACTGTGATTCCACGCTCAGCCCGACCTTGCGCTCTTTGAAGCGGTCCAGAATTTCGCTGACCGTTACCGATTTGGCGCCCGGATACTCGATCGACCGGATCACCCGCCGTTCCACCACCACGAAGCGGATGATTTCACCCGTGCGCCCGGGCTCCTCTTCCACCCGGATGTCGTCGAATCTCCCGGTGTTCCACAGCGCCATGTAATCGCGGCGGAGGGTTTCGTAATTAATTACGTCCCCCGGCTTGGACATGATGAGCACCTTCAAGCTGTCCTGGGGGACCCGCTTGGTTCCCCGGAATTCGATGCTTTCGATCACCTCCGTGCCGGGCGGTGTGGTCGGTGTCTCGGCCTGCTTGGGTGTTTCCAGTTGCGGACGCTGAACCTGCGGCGTCCCCGGAGGATTCGTCGGCGGCCGCTCCTCCCGTGGCACGTTCTCGAAAGGGTTCGCCGGCCGCTGCGGCGGATTGGTGGGAGGCGGCGTTTGCTGAGGGGGCGTCTGTTGTGGAGGCGCTTGCTGTGGCGGAGTCTGGGCCGGCTGCGTCTGTGGCGGCGTCTGCTGCGGCGGAGTCTGCTGTGGCGGATTCTGCTGGCACCACAGAGGTACCTCACAGGATGCGCAGAGGCAGGCCGCGGCAACGGCCAGGCTAACGCGCCGGGAGAACTTCATGAAAGCATACCTTTCCACTCTGCGGTGACGAGACAGTTTCGATTCCAATGAGGTAAAGCATTAGTTTAGCGGATCTTGAAGGCCCTCAACAACGAGTGCCCAGGGCTACAGGTGTGAAGCTTGGGCACAGAATTGCCTGCCCGGTTAACCTGCTGCCGCCACCGCCTCCCGGATAAAATTCACGATTGCGTCCAGCGATGCTCCCGGCTGAAACACCTCCGCCACTCCCAGCCGTTTGAGCTCCGCCGCATCCTCGTCCGGCACAATCCCGCCCACCACCACCTTGACGTCCCCCATGTCCTTCTCCCGCAGCAGGTCCATCACGCGCGGAACAATCGCGTTATGGGCCCCGGAGAGTATGGAGAGTCCGATCACCTGGACATCTTCCTGCAGCGCCGCGTTGACGATCATCTCGGGTGTCTGGCGCAGGCCCGTGTAGATGACCTCCATTCCAGCATCGCGAAGCGCCCGGGCGATCACCTTCGCGCCCCGGTCGTGGCCGTCCAAACCTGGCTTGGCCACCAGAACTCGAATCGGGTGTGACATGTTCAGAGGTGCGTCGTTTCCTGGTACGTGCCGAACACCGCGCGCAGCGCATCGCAGATTTCGCCCAGCGTCGCGTACGACCGCACGGCATCGAGCAGGAACGGCATCGTGTTTTCGGTACTTTCGGCGGCGCGCCGGAGAGCATCCAGCGCGCGGCGCACTTTGCCATTATCGCGCCGCGTGCGCAGTGCCGCCAGTTTGGCCGCCTGGTGAACCGCGCTCGTTTCGTCGATCTGCAGCAGCTCGATCGGTTCATCGTCGCTCTGGAAACGGTTTACCCCCACGATCACGCGGTCGCCGCTTTCTACTTCGCGCTGATAGCGGTAGCTCGCCGCGGCGATCTCGCTCTGCGGAAATCCCGCGTCGATGGCGGCCACCATCCCGCCCATCTCATCGATTTGGCGGATATAGCGGTCGGCGGCTTCTTCGGTCCTTAGCGTCAGGTCTTCCAGGAAATAGCTGCCGCCGAGTGGATCGGGTGCGGCGGTGAGGCCGCTTTCGTACGCCAGAACCTGCTGCGTCCGCAGTGCGATCGTCACGGCGTGCTCCCCCGGCAGTGCGTAAGCTTCGTCGAGCGAATTGGTATGCAGCGATTGCGCGCCGCCCAGCACCGCCGCCATCGCCTGAAGTGCGGTCCGTACCACGTTGTTGTAGGGCTGCTGCCACGTGAGAGAGCATCCCGCCGTCTGCGCGTGAAAACGCAGCTTCATGCTGCGTTCGTTTTTGGCCCCGTAGCGGTCGCGCATGCAACAGGCCCAGATTCTCCGTGCCGCCCGGTACTTCGCGACCTCCTCGAAGAAGTCGCTGTGCGCATTGAAGAAAAAACTGAGCCGCGGGGCGAAATCGTCGATGTCCAGGCCCCGGGCAAGCGCCCAGTCCACGTACTCGATGCCGTCGCGCAGCGTAAACGCAAGCTCCTGCACCGCCGTCGAACCGGCCTCGCGAATGTGATATCCGCTGATCGAAATCGGATTGAAGCGCGGCGCGTTCCGGGCGCCGAACTCGATCGTGTCAGTGACCAGCCGCATCGATGGCTTCGGCGGAAAGATGTACTCCTTTTGCGCGATGTACTCTTTCAGGATGTCGTTCTGCAGCGTGCCCGACAGCTGCGCGAGATCCACACCCTGCTGCTCCGCCACCGCCAGGTACATGGCCCACAAAACCGCCGCCGGCGAATTAATCGTCATCGATACCGTAACTTCGCCCAGGGGAATCCCCCGGAAGAGGATCTCCATGTCCTCCAGCGAGGAAACACTGGCGCCGCACTTTCCGACTTCGCCCTCGCTCATCGGGTGGTCGGCGTCGTAGCCCATTAACGTCGGCAGATCGAACGCAACCGACAGGCCGCTCTGGCCCTGCTCCAGCAGGTAATGGTAGCGGCGATTGGTCTCCTCCGGAGTCGCGAAGCCGGAGAACTGCCGCATCGTCCAGAGCCTGCCCCGGTACATGTCTGGGTGAATCCCGCGCATATACGGGAACTCGCCGGGCGAACCGATGTCGGTCGCACGCTCGGTGTAAACCGGTTCGATCGGGACCCCGCTGATGGTTGTGAACTGCCGTTCGGCGGCTTTCATGAATGCGCCAGCTAGAGCTATCTTAGCTCACGCACCCGGTACGTCCCGCTTCCCTGCGCCCGCCTCCCAAAACCGTCAAGATGCGGACATTCCGGACCCTTTTGTGTTCCACTTGCAAATCCGGGACCGCGGTGATATAAACTTGTCGGAAATCATCAGATTCAAGGGATGCAAATTTCGAAGCGAGGGACACGGTAAGGGTTCAGCTCAACACAACCCAGGTATCTTTCAACGGCCACTCATTTATTTCAATCATCGGGCCTCGTTCCCAAAGTGAGCCTGCGATCCTGCCCGGTCCCTCGCGCGGAAGTTTGTTTCCCATAATCTGATGTGTGTGTTCAGAGGGATAGTGGCCGGGGCAATCCCGGCCGGGGGACAGCATGGCGAATTCTACGTCCGAGACGCCCGGGTCCGCGCCTCCACAGGAGAGGACTGCGGCTGGTAAGGCCAGCCCATCTCTGGCCCAGGCGCTTCGCAATATATTCTCCAAGAACGAGGAAAACGAGGAAGGCAAGGTAATCGCGCGCCGCCGCAAATTCGTTATGGCGGCGGTCCTGGGATCGCTCAGCGTCAATTTCCTGATGTTTCTGCGGTTTTTCTTCCCGCGAGCGCTCTACGAACCCAAGACCAAGTTCCGCATCGGTTACCCGTCCGATTTCGGCTTCGGGGTCGATACCAAGTTCCAGAATCAGTACCGGATCTGGGTGGTGCGCAACACCGAGGGCATCTTCGTCATCTCTGCCATCTGCACCCATCTCGGCTGCACACCGGACTGGAAGGCTAGCGAAAACAAATTCAAATGCCCGTGCCATGGCAGCGGCTACGATCCCGAAGGTGTCAACTTCGAGGGACCGGCGCCGCGTCCCATGGACCGCGCGCACGTCGAGCTCGACCCGGAAGGCCAGATCGTCGTCGACCTGAGCCACCTTTATAAATGGCCAAAGGGCGAGCCTTCGCAGTTCAACGATCCCGGCGCCATCATCCGTATATGAGGAGTCATCATGCCTGAAACCAATGGATCCAACGGCGCGCCCCCGGCGGGTGGCGCCAGCGGCAACGGCAGCGGAAACGGTAACGGCAGTGGCGGCAAACTCGCTGCCATCATGGCCGGAGCCAAAGCCACCAAGACCCGCGCCGTCGAAGAACTCACCGAAACCGTCAAAGCTCCCGAGAAAACCGACGTCTGGAAGAGCGTCCTTCGCGTCAAGCACGACGAAACGCCCCGCAGCCGCGCGCTCGGCGTGCTCAGCAACGTCTTCCTGCACCTGCATCCTGCAAAGATCAATCGCGATGCCGTTGCCTACAACTACACCTGGGGTATGGGTGGCATGACGTTCTACGTCTACATTACGCTCGTCTTCACCGGCACGCTGCTCATGTTCTACTATCACCCCTCCAAGGTTGTCGCCTTCCGCGACATCCTCTACCTGGAAAGCGACGTCCCCTTCGGGAAGCTGCTCCGCAACATGCACCGCTGGGGCGCGCACCTCATGGTGATCATGGTCGAGCTCCACATGTTCCGCGTCTTTCTTACCGGGTCTTACAAGAAGCCGCGCGAATTCAACTGGGTGGTCGGCGTCCTCTTGCTGGTGCTCACGCTACTCCTAAGCTTCACCGGTTATCTCTTGCCCGACGATCAGCTCGGTTTCTGGGCGGTCACGGTCGGGACCAACATGGCCCGTGCGACGCCGCTCCTCGGCCACGACGGCCCGTTCGGTCCGCAGCTTGGCATGACGCCGTTCAACGATGTGCGCTTCGGCCTCCTCGGCGGCTCGATCGTCGATTCCAACGCCTTGCTGCGCGCCTACATCTGGCACTGTGTCGCGATTCCGATCATCGCCAGCGCCTTCATGGTTGTCCACTTCTGGCGCGTGCGCAAAGACGGCGGTATCTCCGGCCCGTCCCCCATGGTGCTGGAGAGCGAGATTAAGGAAGTGAAAAAGATATGAGTGAAGGAGCCAGGAGCCACGGGTCACGAGCCAGGAGAGCGCGGCGGACTGCTGTGGCTCTGGCTCCTGACTCCTAGCTCCTGGCTCCTAAAGGTTTTCTATGGACCTCCATCAACTCTGGACCATCGTCAGCACACCGGACAACGTCCCCATCGTGCTGCTCCTCTTTGTCGTGCCCTTCTATACCTGGTACGGACTGCGTCAAGCCTTCGCCAACGATCGCCTGATCGCGCAGCTCGAGGCCAACCCCGAAATGGCGAAGACCCACCACCGCAAGACTCAGCCCTGGCGTCCCGAGTGGGCTCGCGAAGTCCACGTGTGGCCATACCTGTTGCGCATCGAGTTCCTGGCAGCCATCATCGTCACCGTCATCCTCATGGTCTGGTCGATCACGCTCAACGCGCCGCTCGAGGAGCCGGCGAATCCCACCCTCACCATGAACCCTTCGAAGGCGCCGTGGTATTTTCTCGGGCTCCAGGAAATGCTGGTCTATTTCGATCCCTGGATGGCCGGTGTGGTGATGCCCAGCCTGATCATCGTTGGGCTGATGGTCATACCCTATATAGATACCAATCCGCTTGGCAACGGCTACTACACTTACAAACAGCGTAAGTTTTCCATCTGGACGTTCATTTTCGGATTCATCGTCCTGTGGGTCACCATGATCGTGATCGGCACGCTGATCCGCGGGCCGGGCTGGATGTGGTTCTGGCCGGGCACGACGTGGGACCACAACCGTCTCATCTTCGAGGTCAACCGCGACCTGCCGGATATCGTGGGCATCCACACCCGCATCCCCAAGATCATCTTCGGTGCGATCGTTGTGGGCGGTTATTGCGTGGCCGCGGCCATGTTTGTCCACAAGCTGATCACCTGGACGCCCTTCAATCGCAAGGTCTACGCGCGCATGAGCGTCCTGCAATACACCGTGATGCAGGTCTTTCTGGTGATCATGCTGGCCCTGCCCGTGAAAATCCTGCTGCGGCAGTTGTTCCGCATCAAGTACGTCTGGGTGACTCCCTGGTTTAACATATGAGCGATCAAGAAAAAGACCCAGTAGTCAATTCATCACTTAGCAAGCCGTTATTTGTATCTTCGTTGCTCCTGGTCTTATCGCTGATCTGGGGCCTGTATGACGAGATGTACACGATCCGTCCCTGGAAAGGCTATGAGTCGCGATTCGAGAAGCTGTATTCGCGATATCTGAAGACCGCTTCCGTGGGAGAGGGCGAACTGGAAAGGCAGATCAAGAGCTCTCCAGAGTACAAACGGCTCGATGCCGAGATGCAGACCGCGGAGAAAGCCGCCCTGCCGGGCGCCTCGGCCATCGACAAAAAGATCAACCAGGAATTAGTGCCCAAAATCCTGGCATTGAACGATCCTTTCCAGGAGACCCGCAGCCACATCGGCTCCCTCACCTACGAAATCGAGGTGTCGCATAGCGACAGCCATAAGGACTCGCTCCGCAAACAAATCGACGAGCTCAAGAAGGAGGTCCACAAGGTCTCTCTGCCCGGCGAGGACCAGGCCCGCCAGATGGATTTCAAGGCAATGGGCGATCAGCTCCAAGCCTGGAAGGACGAAAAAGCCCGCCTCTTGCAGCAACGCGTTGACCTCATGAAGCAGGCCACGGACCTCCGCGCGAAGCGTGACCAGTACCTCTCCGACCGCATCGCCGACGCCTCCAGCGCCACCATCACCGCGGTACAGAACTCGCTCGACAAGTTCGATATCCGCATCCGCCAGATCCACATCAAAGACGTCGATCTCGTGGACCGCTGCGAATCCTGTCACCTGGGAACGCGCGAGCCGGTAACGCTCACCAAGGCTTCCATGGGCGGCGAAGAGGTTTTCGTCAGCCACCCGAATAAAGAACTGCTCAAGATCCACGATCCCGAGCGCTTCGGCTGCACTCCGTGTCACGGGGGCAACGGCGCCGCGATCTCCAGCGTCGAAAAGGCGCACGGCTATAACAAATTCTGGCTGTGGCCGCTGCATCACAAGGAGAACATCGAGGCCGGCTGCCAGCAGTGCCACGTCCGTGAAATCGTCACCGAGATGGCCGACACGCTCAACCAGGGCCGCGAAACCTTCCGGCTTCGCGGCTGCATGGGCTGTCATCGCTACGAGGGCTTCGACCGCGAGGCCGACGAGATCACTAGCGTCAACCAGCAGATCCGCCAGCTCGAGCAGCAAAAAGCCGAGTGGCAGCGCGAGGTCGGCTTCTCAGAAGCGAAAGCCAACAACCCCCGCACCTCCGACGCCGACGCGAAAAAGCTGTTCGCGCATGCCAACGATCTTAAGGTTCGCTCCAGCGGCCTCGACGCACGCATCGAGCAGCTTGATATGCGCTCCCACGAGCTCGTCCGCGAAGTCAAAAAGGTCGGACCCAGCCTCAAGGAAGTCCGCGCCAAGCTGAAAAAAGAGTGGATCCCCGTCTGGCTCAAAGATCCGCACCAGTGGCGCGAAGGCACCAAGATGCCCACCTTCCGCCTCGACGATAACGAGATCCGTGCCATCTCCGCCTTCATCTGGCAATCTGGCGTCCAGGCGACTCTTCCTCAGCAGAAGCCTGGCGACCCTGAACGCGGCAAAGAGAGCTTCGAGACCCGCGGCTGCATGGCCTGCCATTCCATGGGCGAGGGCGGCGCCAAGCAGGGCGGAACCTTTGCTGCCAACCTGACGCGCGAAGGCGAGAAGGCCAACTACGATTACCTCGTCCGCTGGGTCCACAACCCGCGCCAGCGCTCCGCTCCCTACTGCACCTACGAAAAGAAAGATCTCACTGCCGAAGACTACCAGCGCCACAACCTGCCCTACGTGTTCGACCTCGAGCACAGCAAGTGCCCCAACGACGGCCACGAGCTCCAGGTGCAGCAGATGACCCCCATGCCCAGCCTGCGGCTCACCGAAGACGAAGCCCGCGACATCGCCAGCTACCTGATCACCCGCAAGCGCGACGGCGTCACCTACGCCAACACCGATTACATGGACGATCCCACGCTCAAGAACCAGGGCCTCGCGCTCGTCCGAAACTACGGCTGCGCCGCCTGCCACGAGATCGCAGGCCTCGAAGAAGAGCAGCGCATCGGCACAGAGCTCACCAAGGAAGGCTCGAAGCCCATCGAGCGCCTCGATTTCGCGCTGCTCGGTCACGAAGCCGAGCGCGAAGGCTGGCTCACCCACAAGGGCTTCTTCGAGCACAAACTCGCCGACCCCGCCATCTACGACAAGGGCAAGGAGAAGGCCAAGCAGGACCGGTTGAAGATGCCGAACTTCAATCTTTCCAAGCCTGAGATCGATGCGGTCACTACCTTCCTCGAAGGTTCGGTAGACGCCACCGTACCCGCTCGCTATTTCTACAACCCCGTGGGCCAGCAGCAGGACGTCATCGAAGGCTGGTGGGTCGTCCGCAAGTACAACTGCATGGGCTGCCACAAGGTCCACGTCAGCCAGCTCACTACCTTCGACACCATGACGCGCTACCAGGACCCGGACTGGAAAGACCAGAAGCCCCCGACACTGATCGGCGAAGGCGCGCGTGTCAATCCCGAATGGCTGATGCGCTTCCTCAACAACCCCGCGCTCAGCGAAACCGATACCAACCGCGATGGCGTGCGCCAGTACCTCAAGGCCCGCATGCCCACGTTCAGCTTCTCCGATGGCGAGGTCCGCAAGATAGTCCGCTTCTTCGAGGCACTGTCTTATCAGGCGCAGCCGTTCATCGCCGAGAAGCTCGACCCGCTCAGCGAGCAGGAGCGCACCATGGCCCGCCAGCTGTTCACTAGCGAGGGCGCGCCCTGCCTCAAATGCCACATGACCGGCGACCCCAAGCACGATTCCAAAGCCACCGCGCCCAATTTCACGGTCGCCAAGGATCGCCTCAAGCCCGGCTGGACCCGGCGCTGGATCCTGGACCCCGCTTTGATGAGTCCCGGTACCGCCATGCCCAGCGGCCTTTTCCGTCATGAAGACACCCGCTACGTCTTCGCCGGCCCGACGCCCGCCAGTTTCAACGGCTATACCAAGGACCACGCCGATCTGCTGGTCCGCTATATGTTCCAGTTCACTCCGGAAGAGCTCGGAAGGCTGCGCAGCAGCGCCAGCACCGGCAATTGACACCCAGATTCGAAAGAGGAGGCTCACAGAGCAATGCGAAAGATTTGGATCGGAGCAGTACTTAGCTGTTCCCTGACCTTCATTGGTTGCGGCGGAGGAGAGAAACCCGCTGAAACCGCGAAATCGGAAGGCGCCGCGCCCGCCGGCGGTGGGGGCACCGCCACGCCTGACGAAGCCAACGGCGGGACCGTCACCGGAAAGGTTGCGTTCACCGGCGACAAGCCCAAGATGGCCACGCTCGATATGTCCGCGCAGCCCAAGTGCGAGGCCGCTCACAAGGGCGAAGCCGTCAAAAGCCAGGAAGTCGTGGTCAATTCCAACGGCACGCTCAAGAATGCGTTCGTGTGGATCAAGTCCGGCCTGCCCGACAAGCAGTGGGCCATTCCATCCAATGCCGTCAGCCTCGATCAGCACGGCTGCATGTACGAGCCCCACGTGATCGGCATCGTCGCCGGCCAGAACATCGAAGTCAAAAACAGCGACCCGACCAACCACAACATCCACCCCATGCCGCAGGTCAATGCCGACTGGAATGAATCCCAGTCGCCCGGCGAACCGCCTAAAATGAAGACCTTCCCCCGCCAGGAAGTCATGATCCCGGTGAAATGCAACGTGCATCCGTGGATGCGCTCGTATATCGGAGTGGTGAGCAGCCCGTTCTTCGCCGTGACTGGCGACGATGGAACGTTTACAATCAAGGGACTGCCCCCCGGGACCTACACCATTGAAGTCTGGCACGAGAAGTACGGCACACAAGACCAGCAAGTCACCGTCGGAGCAAAAGAAAGCAAGACTGTTGATTTTTCCATTAAGGGATAAAGAGGGATAGACAATGGGGCGGGATGATTTGGGAAGCCCGCCCCGGGTGTGATGCATCCAACAATTGTGGATTCTGTCTGGCTACGCCGCTACGCCGCGCTCGTGGTGTGCTGTACCTTCGCGCTCGTCGTAGCCGGGGGTTTCGTTACAAGCCACGACGCAGCTCTCGCCATCCCCGATTGGCCCCTTAACTGGGGTCGATTAATTCCCCCACTGGAAGCAAATATTCGCTACGAATTCGCGCACCGCGTGCTTGCGATGATAACCGCATTACTGACGGCGGGCCTTGCGGTGAAGCTCCGCACCAGGCTTGCGTGGACGGCGCTCGCGGCAGTCCTCGTGCAGGCCGGTCTTGGGGGAGTTCTTGTGAGGTACATCGACCCGGCGTGGGCAGCCGTGGTCCACGCCGCCCTGGCGCAGCTCTTTTTCGGTCTCACGGTAGCCTTGGCGTGGCGGACGAGTCGTCTGCTCTCAATGCCTGCCTCCGTGGCCGCCATCGCGCTCTTCGCCCAAACCGTTCTCGGCGCGGCCGTCCGCCATCACATCGCCAGCCCGATTCCGCACATCTTCGGCGCCGCCGTCGCCACCATCCTGGTCATGTGGGCGGGCCTTTCTACCCTCATGACTCACATGGACGATCCGGCGCTCCGCCGTCCCGCGCTCGCGCTCCTCTCCCTGACGTTCTCGCAAGTTTTCCTCGGCATCGCCGCCTACATGGCGCGGGCCGCCACCGCCGATGCCCCCCAACCCATGCCGCTCATGGTTTGGATCACCGTGGCGCACGTCGCCGCCGGATCGCTCGCATTTGGCGCCGCGGTCGTCCTCGCCGGGCAGGCCGCCCCGCACACGCCACTCACGCAAAGGACGGCCGAAGCCTGATGCGCTCCTATATCGAACTCACCAAGCCGCGCATCACGTGGCTCATCCTTATGAGCACCGGCATCGGCTACTTCTTCGGTCTTCCCTCGCACGCTCTGGGCGATATCAACCTGCTCCTGATGCTGCACACGATCGTCGGCACCGCGCTGATCGCGTCCGGCACCGCCGCACTGAACCAGTGGTACGAGCGCGACGCGGACGTGAAGATGCGGCGCACCGCCGCCCGTCCGCTGCCTTCCGGCCGTCTGGACGCGATGCACGCTTTGCTCTTCGGCGCCGCTCTGTCCGTTGCCGGTTTCCTCGAGCTCTACATCGGCGCCAACCCGCTCGCCGCCTGGATCGGCGCGTTCACGCTGGCTAGCTACCTGTTCCTGTATACGCCCCTCAAGAGCCGAACCTGGTGGAGCACCACCATCGGCGCCATCCCCGGCGCCATGCCGCCCATGATCGGCTACGCGGCCGCGGCGGGCGCCATCACGCGCGAATCCTGGGTTCTGTTCGCCATCCTCTTCCTCTGGCAGTTTCCGCATTTCTACTCCATCGCCTGGATGTACAAAGAAGACTACGCCCGCGCCGGCATCCGCATGCTCCCCGTCGTCGACCCGGACTGCCGTTCCACCGCCCGCCAGATCGTCCTTTACGGGATCGCCCTGATTCCCGTGAGCCTGGTTCCCGGTATCCTGGGAATGTCGGGACGCATCTACCTCGTAGGAGCGCTGCTGCTGGGGTTGTGGTTCCTTTACTCCGGTGTGCGAGTAGCCCTCGAGCGCAGCCTGGTGCGCGCGCGCGGAGTCCTCATTACCAGCGTGTTGTACCTGCCGCTCATCTACGGGCTGATGCTCCTGGATAGGCCGGGTCTGTGATTGAAGTCCAAAACGTCACCCACCGGTACGCCGACCGCGCCGCGCTCTCGAATGTCAGCTTCGAGGTGAAGAAAGGCGAGATCTTCGGCCTGCTCGGGCCGAATGGCGGCGGCAAATCCACCCTCTTCCGAATTCTCACCACGATGATGGTGCCCACCGAGGGCCGCGCTACTATTGCGGGTTTCGACGTCGCCCGCGAACCCGCGCAGGTCCGCAGTCAGGTGGGCGTGGTCTTCCAGACCCAGAGCCTCGACAAGGCCCTCACCGTCGAAGAGAACCTCCGCGCGCAAGGCCACCTGCACGGCCTGAGTGGCGCAATCCTCCGCGAGCGAATGGATGCCGCCATGGACCGCCTCGGTCTCCTCGACCGCCGCCGCGATCTCGTGGATACGCTCTCCGGCGGCCTCAAGCGTCGAGTCGAAATCGCCAAGGCTCTGCTGCACCGGCCCCAGGTGCTGCTCATGGACGAGGCCTCCACCGGCCTCGATCCCGCCGCCCGCCGCGACGTCTCGCGCCACGTCGAAAGCCTTCGCGAGAAGGAAGGCGTCACCATCCTGCTCACCACCCACATTCTGGAAGAAGCGGACCGCTGTGACCGCTTGATCCTTTTGCACAAGGGCAACATCGTCGCGCAAGGCAGCCCCCGTGAATTGCGCTCGCGCATCGGCGGCGACGTCGTCGTGCTCGAGACCGCCGATTCCCAGTCGCTCGCCGCCGGCATCGCGCAGCGCTTCCAACTCGCTCCCACGGTGGTGGATGGCCAGGTCCGCGTCGAGATCGCCAATGGCCACCGCTTCATCGCGGAAGTGGTCGAGGCGTTCCCCGGCGCGGTCGATTCCGTCGGCCTGCACAAACCCACGCTCGAAGACGTCTTCGTGCGCGAGACCGGAGCCTCCATCGATGAATAGCTTCGTCCTTCCCGCCGCCACGCTCTGGCAGCGCGAGCTGGTCCGCTTCTGGCGCCAGAAAAGCCGAGTGCTCGGCGTCGTGGCATCGCCGCTGGTCTTCTGGCTCCTGATCGGCTACGGCTCCAACGACCTCGCCCGCTTCTACTCCGGCGCGCTGGTGCTGACCGTTATGTTCTCCGCGATCTTCAGCACCATCTCGATCATCGAAGACCGCCGCGAAGGCTTCCTGCTTTCCATGCTGGTCAGCCCCGCCCCGCGCACCAGCATGGTGCTTGGCAAGATCCTCGGCGCCGCCACGCTCGCCTGGCTCCAGGGTCTCATCTTCCTCTGCTTCGCCCCGCTCGCCGGCGTCGGAATCGGCGCATTCGAGCTCATCCCCGTCGCCGCCGCGATCTTCCTCATCAGCTTCACCCTCACCGGTCTCGGCTTCGTCATCGCCTGGCGCATGGACTCCACCGCTGGTTTCCACGCCATTATGAACCTCCTGCTGGTTCCCATGTGGATGGTTTCCGGCTCGCTCTTCCCCATGGCGACCGCCCACGGCTGGGTGAAGGCGATCATGTGGATTAACCCCCTGACCTACTCCATCGCGCTCCTCAACCACACCCTTCGCCTCCCCAACGCAGCTCCCGGGCTCACCGAAAGCCTGGTCGTAACCGCCGCCTTCGGCCTGGTTCTCCTCCTGGCCTCGGGCGCGATGGCAGCCCAAAAATCCACCCGCAGCGCCGCATGATCACTCATCGCCCAAAATCTCCGCGCAACCTCCGCCTCTCGGCGCCTCCGCGTGTAGTGGTACCCCTCGCCGTCGCCGCCTTCCTCCTCTCCTGCACCCAAATCAAGCCCCTCCCCATCCTCGGCCAGATCCCGCAATTCGACCTCATCTCCTCCACCGGGCAACCCTTCGACAGCCGCACTCTCGACGGCCACATCTGGATCGCCGACTTCATCTACACCACCTGCGACGGTCCCTGCCCCATGATGAGCCATCAGATGCGCGGCATCCAGAGCTCCACCGAATCGACCCCCGCGGTCAGGCTCGTCAGCTTCACCGTCGATCCCAAGCATGACACCCCCGAGGCCCTCGCCCGCTACTCCAAATTCTTCAAGGCGGACAACTCCCGCTGGTATTTTCTCACCGGCGACATCGCCCGCCTCAACGACCTCGGCCTGAACGCGTTCAAACTCAACGGCGTCAACGGCGATCTCAGCCACTCCACCCGCTTCGTCCTTGTTGACGGCCGCCGCCATATTCGCGGCTTTTATCTCTCCTCCGACGACGATTTCCCCAAGCGCCTTCTCCACGACATCCGCCAGCTTCAAGCGGAGCGATCATGACCCAGTACCTTCCCACCGTGAATGCCACATTGAATGCCATCTCGGCGGTGCTCCTGGTATGGGCCTACACGCTGATCCGCCGAAAACAAGTGGACCAGCACCGTCGCGTAATGCTTACCGCTTTCGGTACGTCATGCCTGTTCTTGGTTTGTTATCTCGTTTATCACGCACAGGTAGGCTCAGTTCGATTTCAGCATCCTGGCGCGATCCGAACGGTCTATCTCACCATCCTCGCGACCCACACCGTCCTGGCTGCGGCGGTCCCCGTGCTCGCGATCATCACTCTTCGCCGCGGTTTGTCGGGGCGCTACGACAAGCACCGCCGCATCGCTCGCTGGACACTGCCCATTTGGCTCTACGTGAGCGTGACCGGTGTGGCGGTGTACATGATGCTTTATCATCTTTGAGCCGCTACAATGAATCAGGTGAGCCGTGACTGACGACGAAATCAGGACACATATCGAGTCTCTGCACGGGAACTTGTCTCAACTGTACGAGATCGTAACCATTCAGCGTGACGAGACTCGCGAGCATGGCAGACAGATCGCTCAGCTCACAAACCTCTTCGCACAGGACGCCGAAGACATTCGCGCTCTCGCCCGCATCGCTCAGGCTCACCCGGATCGACTCGACCGTCTTGAGGGCCAGTAGCGTGCCCGACCAAGAATCCTCCCTCCGCAAGCACCTCGACAACCTTCTGCGCATGGAAGGCGCCCACCTGTCCTTCGCCGAAGCCGTCGCCAGCTTCCCCGCCGCCCTGCGCGGCAAGAAGCCCAAAGGCGCACCCCACACCGCGTGGCAGCTTCTCGAGCACATGCGTCTCGCGCAGGAAGACATCCTCGATTTCAGCCGCAATCCCGACTACCGGGAGCGCAAATTCCCCGACGATTACTGGCCGGGCACCGAAGCCCCGCCAAGTGATGATGCCTGGCAAAACAGTGTTAAGCAGTTCGAGAAGGATCTCAAAGCCATGCAGAAGCTCGTCGCCGATGCCGGCCACGACCTGTTCGCGAGGTTCCCTCACGGCCAGGGCCAGACCCTGCTCCGCGAAGCCCTCCTGGTGGCGGACCACAATGCCTACCACCTCGGCCAGATCGTGTTTCTGCGGAAGATACTGGAAGCGTGAGCGCTAGCCTCGTTGCGACCACCAGATGAGCGTTGCCATAGCTGCACCGAACAGCCCAAACCCGCCGAGCACGACGTAGCTCCAGATGTTGCCGAGGTTGACGG
This sequence comes from Bryobacteraceae bacterium, assembly GCA_035501495.1. GTDB lineage: Bacteria > Acidobacteriota > Terriglobia > Bryobacterales > Bryobacteraceae > JAIQFL01. Next base: position 20,504 of record DATJWB010000267.1, read on the forward strand.
TGTATCCGAACCCGATCCGCTTCTGCACAAAAATAGCAGGGTCGTTGGAGTTCACGTAGATCGATCCCAGTGTCCAGCATTCGTCCGGTGTCGCCTCCGCCGGCGCGTTCGGCATGGCGTTCGCCCGCCAACCCGCCATGCACGCCGCCGCTACGAACGCCACGGTCAAGCCCAGCAGTGCCGTGACCGGAGCCCGCACCAGCGGCATCAATCCTACAATCGTCAACACTGCGCCCATCAGGTACATGCCCCCGACGAAGATCCCAGGGATCGCCGTCGGCCGCACGCTTTTCCGCGATCCGATCATTACTGCCGCCCACAACAACAGCATGAGTAGCAGCATGCCTTCGCTGAACCACAGCCGCCCGAATACCGCCGCCTCGCTCTTCGCCACCCAGCGATCCGGCGCCCCGTTCCACCCGAAGTGGACTGGATACCGCTCCGGAATCTCGCTCCAGTGGGCGCGCAGATAGAAGATCGCCGCCGCCGGTCCCGCGAACGGAGGCAGCGCCAGCCAGCCCCACCACGGCAGGCCCCGCTCCGGCGACAGTTCGGCCTCACGCACATCCGGAACCTTCAGGGCATAAGGCCGCACCCGGAAATACGTCCAGAGGAAAGTCGCGAGCGCCAGCACCATCGGCGCAATCGTCAGCGCGGCGAGAGTCGAATCCTCCAGCCCGCCAGTCCCGATCAGGATAGCTGCCGCGAGCGAAAACCAGCCGAACACCCATCCTATGTACTGTGCGAGAATCTTCCGCCCCGCGCCGGTCGCCCGAAACTCCGCTCCCGTCCGCACGCCGAAGAACATGCGTCTGGGCGAAAGATAAGGCAGAGCCATCATCACCGCCCCTTCCAGGATCACGATCGCCGTCAACATCCAAACCGGCCTTGTCATTGCAGCACCTCCATCAGGGCCCGCAGTTCCCCGGCGATCTTCGCCGAAGGGATCCCGCTGGCGCGCATCTCGGCAATCATGTTTCGCATCCGAACGCGAAACTCCTCCAGCCGCTCCGGACTCGCCGCCGCGGGCGTCCCGCGCGCGATCACCCGCGCTCCGCGTCCGTGGCGCAGGTCCAGCCAGCCTTCCTCGGCAAGCTGCCGGTAACCCTCGCCGACGGTGTTGAAGTGAACCCCCAATTCCATCGCCAGTTGCCGAACCGAGGGCAAATCGCTCCCCGGCCGTAAGTCTCCATTCACCAGCAGAACCCGGATGGCATCCACGATCTGCCGGTACGCCGGTACCTGCGAACTCAAATCGATCCGGATTTTGGGTCCTCCTGCCATATGCTCCAGTGTCTACTGTACACATACATTATACAGTTGTCAAGCGATATTTTTCACCTCCACTCCACCGCGCCTCCGCGCGTCATCTCCACAAAGGCATGCGGACCTCTCTCTTGTGCCTGCTCGCCGCTGTCGCGCTGCAAGCCGCCGTGATCCGCGGCACGGTGGTCGAACATTCCACCGGTAAGCCTCTCGCTCGCACGCAGGTCGTGCTCGCCCCCGTGCCCGGCACCCCCGGTCCCACCCAATCGCTCCGTACCAACACCTGGGGCAGCTTCGAATTCACGGCGCTTCCCGCCGGTGCTTACATTCTCAGCGCCAGCCGCCGCGGATTCCCGCCGGTCCAATACGGCCAGAAGAATTGGCGGGCCGCCGGCGCCCCGATCCCGCTCGCTGAAGACCAGTCCACCTTTGTCACTGTCCGCATGCCCCGGTACGGCGGCATCACCGGCGCGGTCGTCGACGAGAACGACGTCGGCATGCCCGAGCACGAAGTCGTTGCCTACCGCAACACACGCCCGCCCCGCCTCGCCGGACGCGCCGTCGCCGACGACCGCGGCATTTTCCGCATCCCCGGCCTCGACCCCGGCCGCTACCTCGTCCGCACCGTCGGCCGCCAGTATGAGGACGGCGGGTACCTCCCCACCTTCTTCCGCGAAGCCACGCGCGTCGAGGAAGCCTCCTTCCTCGACGTCGATTTCGACCGCGATACGGTCGAGGCAAAAGTCCGCCCCTTCCCCGGTACTCTCTTCACCATCGACGGCGCCGTCTACTGCACGTGCGGCCCGCTCACCATCACGCTCGTCTCGGACATCGGCCGCGATACCCTCACTCTGCCGGGCGATCCATTCAAGCCCGGCATCTACCCGTTCACGTTCCCCTACAAGCCGCCGGGTCCCTACGAGCTGTGGGTTTCCGCGCCCGGCACGCGCGGCCAGGAGGGCTCCTACACCGCGCTCTCCCTCGAGCGCGACCGCCCCGGGCTGCGCATCATCCTGGTCCCGCAAGCTTCCGTCTTTTTCTCCTTCAGGGGACCGCAAGGCCAGGCCATCGACGCCTCCGCGCTCAAGTTTCAGTTTCGCCGCGTGGATCTCGCCGGCGAATCGCCAGCCGAGGATCTCCGCATGAACAACGGCCGGGCCGCGTTCATCCAGGGCCGCTGGCAAGTCCGCCTGGTCCCCAACGCGGCCTACGTCGCCACCGACTTCCGCGGCCCGCGAGGGGAACGCCCCGATGGCGGCCGCGGAGATGGCTGGAATGAAATCCTCGTCACGCAGAATTGCATGGTGACCTATGTCCTTTCGAACAAGCCTGCCGGCGTCCATGGCAGCGTCACCAGCGGAGCCCACGAGCCCGTAGGCGGCGCGCCCGTGTATCTCGAACCCTGGGACCCCGTACAGAACAAGCGCCTCATGGATCCGCTGATCGTCCGCTCAGACCTGCACGGTCAATATCAGTTCGCCGGCCTCGCCCCCGGCACGTACCGCCTGGTAAGCACGTTCGAGTACAACTCGCCCGAGCCCGCCGACATCGACACCATGTCTCCTCGCACGTTCCTCATCGAGGAGGGCCGCGACCAGCAGCAGGACCTCGACCTTTACGTGATCCGCTAGCTTAG
>DATJWB010000268.1:0-5008 GCA_035501495.1 Bryobacteraceae bacterium
GCTGCAATGTTCAGTTTTTCATTGGGGGATTTGTAGCCGAGATGCTTTAGCGAACCTGCGCTGCCGAACCCGGCGGTGGGCACCGCTCCCGCCAGCAGGGAACCGAAGAAGAAATGACGTCTGGAAACGCGCTGGGCCATAGCGGAGACTCCGGTTCATGGTAACGCAAATAACGGGCGAGATATTCGGATAAACTGGTATTTAATCATCTCTGAGGCGAAGATCGAATGACCAGCGACAAAACTGCCGAACTGGGGCGCGAACGGGAGCGGCTGCAACTCGGCGGCGGGCCGGAACGCGTCGCTAATCAACACAAGAACGGGAAACTGACCGCGCGGGAACGCGTGACCCTCCTGCTGGACCGGGATTCCTTCCAGGAGGCGGGGCTGTTCGCCATGCACACGGGAAAGTTCTTCGGCATGGGCGGGAAGGAACTGCCCGCCGACGGCGTAGTCACGGGGCGCGGGCGGATCTGGGGCCGGCCTGTCCACCTGGCGAGCCAGGATTTCACGGTGGCCGGCGGATCGGCGGGAGAGGTTCACGCCAACAAGATCGCCGATACCATGAAAGCCGCCATGAGGACGGGCACGCCCTTCATCTTCATCAACGATTCCGGCGGCGCGCGCGTGCAGGAAGGCGTGGCCAGCCTGTCCGGCTATGCGCGCATCTTCCACCAGAACGTGATGCTCTCGGGCCTGGTGCCGCAGATCTCGTTGATCTGCGGTCCCTGCGCGGGTGGCGCGGCCTACAGCCCGGCCCTGACCGATTTCATCATCCAGACCCGCGAAGGGCTGATCTTCATCACCGGGCCCACGGTGATCAAACAGGTGACCGGGGAGATCGTCACCGCACAGGAGCTGGGCGGCGTGCGCGCGCAGATGAACAAGTCGGGCGTGGTGCACTTCGTGGCCGAGAACGACGTGGAGGCGGCCGAGATCTGCAAACGGCTGCTCTCGTTTCTGCCATCCAACAACCATGAGGATCCGCCGCGCGGGGAACCGGACGAAAGCCGCATGTACGAACCGCGCCTCAACGACGTGGTCCCTCCGGAGGCTAAGACCGGCTACGACGTGCGAGACGTGATTTCACTAGTCGTCGACCGCCACGATTTCCTGGAGGTGCACGCCGAATTCGCGCGTAACCTGGTAGTTGGATTCGGACGGATTCGCGGCGCCACGGTAGGGATTGTCGCCAACCAGCCGATGGTTCTGGCCGGAGCGCTGGACATCAACGCTTCCGATAAGGGCGCGGGGTTCGTCCGCTTCTGCAACGCGTTCAACATTCCGCTCCTGACGTTCGTGGACATTCCGGGATTTCTGCCGGGGGTGGAGCAGGAATACGGCGGGATCATCCGGCACGGGGCGAAACTGCTGTTCGCCTACTCAGCCGCAATCGTGCCCAAAATCACCGTGATCCTTCGCAAGGCATACGGCGGGGGCTACATCGCCATGTGCGCTAAAGATCTGGGGGCGGACTGCACGCTGGCGTGGCCGTCGGCGGAGATTGCCGTGATGGGTGCGGAAGCAGCGGTGGAGATCGTCTTTCAGAAGGAGCTGGCCAAGGCGGAAGACCCCGACACAAAGCGGCAGGAACTGATCCGCGAATACCGCGAAACGTTCTACACGCCGTATATTGCCGCCGGGCACCGCCTGGTAGACGACATCATTGAGCCGGCGCGCACGCGCGGCTACGTGGCCGAGGCCCTGGAGACGCTCTCCAGCAAGCGGGAGTGGCGCCCGCAGAAGAAGCACGGGTTGATTCCGTTATGACGAGCGGAAAGGGCATCCCGGCAGTTCACCAGGCCATCGCAACGGCGGCCGTGAAGGCTGTCCTGGGCGAGAAGGCGGTGATCCGCGAGATGGTGGAGATACCCGCGGGAACGCCGTTCCGCAAGCGCGCCGGCGCGCTGCACACGGGTATCCGCACATTCTGGAGACGCTGGACCGGCCGGCATTCGAACGAGAAGGCCGCAATCGATGAAACTCAGGATTGAAGTCGAAAAGAAGAGCTACGAAGTGAGCGTCGAGTTCGTGGACGACGATCACAGCTTCCCTCACGATGTGAAGCCAGGCGAGATTAACGTCCCCGAGAGTGTCACCCGGCCGCGGCCGCACCTGAAACTGCTTGAGGATACCTTTTGCCGCTCACCGATCGCCGGACGCGTGGTGGCGGTGCTGGCGGTGCCAGGCCAGGCGCTCCGAAAGAACGAGCCCGTTCTGGTGATCGAGGCCATGAAGATGGAGATCCAGATCGGCCCCGTGGTGGATGGAGTGTTGAAGACGATCCGGGTGTCGCCCGGTGAAGCGGTGGGCACCGGTCAACTCCTGTTCGAACTGGCGTGAGCCGCCGGGGTAATCTTGAGTCATGCAGTTGCCATCCACACGCCGCACGTTTCTCCAGGGAGCCACGATGCTCGCCGGAGTCTCGAGGCTCGCGGCGCAGCCGGCGCCGTTGCTGTACATAGCGACGTACAGCTCGCCGCAAGGCCCCGAAGGCAGCAGGGGGAACGGCACGGGCATTTGCCTTTTCGAAATGAATCCGGAGAGCGGCCGCCTCTCGCCCCGCGAAGTATTTCAGAACCCCGACAACCCTTCCTGGCTGGCGCTCGACCCCGCGCGCACCCATCTCTATTCGGCGAACGAGACGGCAACCTACAAAGGAGCCCGTTCGGGTTCGGCGAGCGCCTACCGCATCGAGCGCTCCACGGGGCGGCTGACGCTGTTGAACACGGAGGCCTCCGGCGGAGCCGGTCCGTGCTACCTGAGCATTCACCCGTCGGGCAAATATGCCTTCACGGCGAACTACGCCGGCGGCACCGTGGCGGTGCTTCCCATCCTGGCCAGCGGGGAGTTGGGCGCTCCCACGGATGTGAAGACCGACAGCGGCACAACCGGATCGGTTCACGCGGCCGGCGCGCCGCCCGGAAGCTTCGCGATCAGCGGCCACGAGCGGCCGCACGCCCACATGATCCAGGCTGACCCGTCCGGGCGCTTCGTGCTTTCAACCGACCTGGGGCTCGACCAGATCCTGGTCTGGGAATTCGACAGCGAGCACGGCGTGCTGCGGCCGAACCAGACTCCCGCGGTGAAGCTGCCTTCCGGCGATGGGCCGCGCCATTTTACGTTTCACCCGAATGGCCGCTGGCTCTACTGCCTGCAAGAGGAGGCCTCGACGATAGTGGTGTTCGATTACGACGGCCGGACCGGCACGCTGACGGCGAAACAGACGCTCTCGACGCTGCCCAAGCAGTTCGCCGGAACCAACTTCACCTCCGAGATCGCCATCTCGCCGGACGCACGTTTTGTCTATGCCGCGAATCGCCTGCACGACAGCATCGCATGGTTCTCCGTGGCGCCGGCAGGCACCTTGACCCTGGCCGGCGAGGAGTGGACCCGAGGAGACTACCCGCGCAGCTTCACGATCGACCCCAGCGGCCGTTACTTGTATTCCTGCAACCAGCGCGGCGATGCAGTCGTGTGCTTCCGGGTCAACCGGCAGACCGGCGCGCTGACGTTCACGGGCGAATACACGGCGGTGGGCACACCGGCCCAGGTTTTGTTTCTGTAGCCATCTGTTACACTGCTGGTCGGTAGTGCCGTGACAAGCAAAGAGCGCGTCATGACGGCCGTCAGCCGCCGCGCGCCGGACCGTGTGCCGATCGATTTCGGGAGCACCTCGGTCACCGGCATCCACGCCAGTTGCGTTGCCGCGTTGCGCGACCAGTTCGGTCTTGAGCGCCGGCCTGTCAAGGTGCACGAGCCAGGCCAGATGCTCGGCCTGATCGAGGAAGACCTCAAGCAGGCGATGGGGCTTGACGTGACTGGCCTGTTCCGCCGCAACACCAAGTTCGGGTTTCCGGTTGGCGGCTGGAAACCGTGGCGCACCCACCAGGGCCTCGAGGTCCTGGTGCCGGGAGGGTTCAACACCACCTCCGAGCCCAATGGCGACACGCTGATCTATCCCGAGGGCGACCTTTCGGCGCCCGCCAGCGGGCGCATGCCGGCCGGCGGCTACTTCTTCGACGCCATCATCCGGCAGGAGCCGATCGATGAAGAGAAGCTGAATCCGGAGGACAACGTGGAGGAGTTCCAGCCGATTTCCGAGGACGAGATCGCCTGGTTGAAGACCGCCGCCGGGGAAGCTGCCTCCAGTGGACGTGCGGTGACCGCATCGTTCGGGGGAACTTCTTTCGGAGATATCGCGCTCGTGCCGGCGACGTTCCTGAAGCACCCGAAGGGCATCCGCGACATCACCGAGTGGTACATGTCCACCAGCAGCCGCCGCGAGTACATTCACACCGTCTTCTCGCGCCAGTGCGAGGTCGCGTTGGAGAACCTGGCCCGCATCCACGCCGCCATGGGGCACCTGGTGGATATTGTCTTCATTTGCGGCACCGACTTCGGTACTCAGACCGGCACATTCTGCTCCGTGGCCACGTTCCGCGATCTCTGGTTCCCGTACTATCGCCGGGTCAACGACTGGATCCACGCGCACACCTCGTGGAAGACGTTCAAACACTCGTGCGGCTCGGTGGACCGGTTCATCCCGAGCTTCATCGAAGCGGGGTTCGACATTCTCAACCCGGTGCAGTGTTCCGCGGCCAACATGCATCCGGAACACCTGAAGGCCGCCTACGGGGAGCAGATCGCGTTCTGGGGCGGCGGCGTGGACACCCAGAAAGTGCTTCCGTTCGGCACGCCCGCCGAGGTGCGGAAGCAGGTGATCGAGCGCTGCCGCACGTTTTCACGCGGAGGAGGGTACGTGTTCAACACCATTCACAACGTACAGGCCGAGACGCCGACCCAGAACATCGTGGCCATGATCGAGGCGGTGCGGGAATTCAATGGGGCGACAGCGCATGTGTGATCCGACCCTTCTTCACGACGCCATTCTCACCGGCGACCACAAGACCGCGATCGCGGTGACGAAGGAAGCTATCGCGGCCCAAATCGACGCGATGGAACTGGTGAGCCGCTACATGGTGCCAGCTATGGACGAAGTGGGACGG
>DATJWB010000269.1:0-7939 GCA_035501495.1 Bryobacteraceae bacterium
TCTAAAATGGAAGCTTGGCGAGGCGCAGGTTTTTCGTTGAGAGCATTCGGGGCGGGCTCGCGGATCTCACCGGAGAAGAAGCGCGGCACCTGACTCGCGTGCTCCGCGTCGAGGCCGGCCAGCGATTCGAAATCAGCGACAACCAGTCCGCATACCTTGCCGAAGTCGTAGAGGCCCGCGGCGAACGGGTACGATTCCGCGTCGTCGAGCCGCTCCCGGCGGTGCCTCTGCCCGTCGGCATTACCCTGTGCGCCGCCCTGATTAAGTTCGACCGGTTCGAGTGGATGATCGAGAAAGCCACCGAACTGGGAGTTGAGCGAGTACTCCCGGTCGAAACCGCCCGCAGTGAGAAAGGCCTGCTGGAGGCCTCGCGCAAACGGAGCGAACGGTGGACCCGCATCGTGCGCGAGAGCAGCCAGCAATCGCGCCGCCTGCGTGCGCCCGAGATCCTCCCCGCCATCCGGTTCGACCGCGTTCTGGCCACCGAGGCGGACCACCGCTATTTCCTGGACGAATCCACCGCGCCCGCGTTTTTGCGAGTGCTGCCCGATCGCCGTTCCAACATCGATCGCGTCGCCCTGCTCGCCGGACCGGAAGGCGGGTGGACCGATTCCGAACGCCTCTCCGCGACCGCCGCCGGATGGCGAGCCGCCTCTCTCGGCCCTCTGATCCTGCGCGCGGAGACCGCCGCCATAGCGGCCGCCGCCATCGTGGTCAATGCGTGGTTGGAGTAAGGCTCGGCCGCAAGACTCCCACGCCGATTTGTCCGTGCAGATGCGAATCGCGCGAAGCCACGTCGCCCCCGCCGAACCAGACCCGGACATTCTCCCCGTCCGGCAACACAGTAGGATCGCAGATCACCTTGGAGTCCCATGCAGCCGGGCCGCCGAAGACAGGCGGTCGCTTCTCCCACACAACCCCGTCGGTGGAGCGCGCCAATCCCAGCTTCCGGTTTATTCCGGGATCGAGCCCGGTGTACAGCATCCAGTAGAAGCCCCGCGCGCTCCAAACCGCCGGCTCTCCCAGCCCGGCATCGTCGAACGCGCCGGGGTCGCCGAGTTCGAGAATCGGGTTCGCGCGAAGCTTCTCCCAATGGATTCCGTCGGGGGAGCGCGCAACTCCCAGACGCTGCCGCCGGGCGCGGTCCTGCCCCAGGTAATACAAATAGAAGTACGGATCGATGCGGATGACGTACGGATCGGCCACACCCTGCTCGTCCCAACTGGCATACGGCCCGGTTTGCAGCACAGGCGCCGGTTCCTTCCGCCACGCCAGGCCGTCAGACGACCGCGCCAGTCCCAGAAGCGGTTTTTCCTCCGCCCCGGCCACATACCAATACCAGATCTCCTTCCCCAAGACGAGCGCCGACCCATTCGCCGCGATATAGGACCCCTCCCAAGTGTGCGGGTCGGGCGAAAGCACCTTCCCGCGCTTTCGCCACTGAAATCCGTCCTCCGACGACGCCAGCCCGGTGTGCCAGGTCCGCCCGTCGAACGCGGAATACAGCAACTGAAAACCAGGGGTCAGGGGTTGGGGGTTAGGGGTTGGGGAGGCAACCACAGACGGGTTGAGGACATCGTTGGACTCCCAGCCGGCCCCTGGGGAAAGAACCGGCTGCGGCCGCGGTTCGAACGTATAAGACGCGCGAACGTCGCCGCCGGTCAGAAGAGGCAAGCTGAAATCGGCGTAGCGTCCGCAACCGCAACCCACCACGACAACGGCACAGGCTGCGAAGCGCAGTCCCCAACCCCCAACCCCCAATCCCCAACCCCTGCCTCCAGGCCCCCAACCCCCGCTTTCAGGCCCCTGTCTCACTGCAGTGGAATCCGCAGCTTCAGGCCGGCGCCGCGGCCAGGGCGCGATTCCAGGACCATGTCGGCATTCAACGATCGTGCCCGGCGTTTCAAGCTGGCCGGACCGAGCCGCAAAAGCTCCAGCTCTTCGAGCGTGTAAGTGCCCGCGAAGTTGAATCCGTGGCCGTTGTCGTCCACCGAGATTTCCAGCGCCCGATCGGTCTTCTCCAAAGACACCGCCACGCGAGTGGCGCCGGCATGCTTCTGCACGTTGTGCAGCGATTCCTTCAGCATCTGCAGAACTTCCGAAGTCATTTCCTGCGGCAATCCCACCGGGCTGGTCGTGCCCATAAACGTCACCGGGATACCACTCTCTTTTTGAAAGCTCTCCGCGGTGCGCCGCGCCGTCACCACCAGGTTCGCGCCATCCACATCCACCGGGCGCATGCTGTGCAGGAAGGCCCGCAGGTCGCGGATCTGCGACTGCGCCAGAGTCTGCAATTGCCGCAATTCCTCCATTCCCCCGTGGAAATCGCGGTCCAGAAGCTTGCGCAGGATTTCCAGACGCATCTGCAGGCTGATGAAGCTTTGCAGCGGCCCATCGTGGAAGTCCGAAGCGATCCGCTGCCGCTCCTGTTCGCGGGCTTTCTCGGCATCCTTTTGGGCGGTCTTCAGCTTGGTCTCCATCTCTCCCAGCCGGGAACCCTGCTTCTCCCGGTAGACCGCGAACGCGCAAGCCAGGGCGCCGGCCATCACCACCGGAGGTTCCAGGTAACGCATGGCGCCATTCGACAGTCCGGAGCTGTTACCCAGCACCAGGCAGAACAGCAGACACGCTCCCGCCACCACCGAAACCTCGATCGAACTGAAAAAGAACAAGGCCTCGACCAGCAGGAACAGGTAAAACAGCGAGGCGGCCCACAACAGCCGATCCGTTGGCAAACTCGCCAGCAACAGAAAATAGATTGTGTCCCCAAAGAGCGCCAGCAGGCCCACCAGTCCGCTCATGCTTCGAGCCCGCAGTGCCGGCAGGACACTGTAGGTCAGGAACAGCATCAGCAGTCCCAGGAACACCATCGAAATTTGGGGGACCAGGAAATAGCTCAACCCCAGGGAGACTGCTGCGAAGAGCACTCGCGCCCAAGCGATATATCGAGGCCAGGGGGCCTTCGTCCAGAAAAGCAAGAGACTCACTTCCGATACAAATAAAGAGTGTGACTACGACCTTCGCCATCGTCAGCGATGTTTTCGATCTTTTCGGGCGTCCAGTTCTTGAATTCGAAATCATGCGCCACCACCCGGGCGCCCTTTTTCAGTTCCCGGTCGAGCAACGGCTGAACCTTGTTATCGATCGAGTCCGGCAGGAGGTACACAGTAACCAGATCGGCGGAACTGTAGTTCTGCCTGAGGAGGTCCCCGTTGATGATGTGGGCGCTTTTTTCCAGGCCCAGCTTCCGGATCTTCAGGAGGCTCTGCGTGCATAGGTCCCGGTCGAGTTCCACGCCGGTGGCATCCGCATGGAACTTCTGAGCGGCCATGATGACGATCCGTCCATCGCCTGAGCCGAGATCGAACATCTTCTCACCGGCCTTCAGACCGCCAATCTGCAGCATCTTCTCCACGATCGTGGCCGGAGTGGGATAGTACGGCGCCAGTTTATCGCCCGGCCCGGTCTGCCCAAACAGAGAAGCACAGCTCAGGGCCATGATCAAACCGGGTATTCGAATTCCCTGTTTCATTTCCAGCCGCTTCTAATTTAACAACCTTCGCCTTTGCTGACAATTTCCACGCCCTTGTGGAAAAATCTGTGGAAAACCAGTCCTGTTGGTCCGCCAAACCCCCTCTGTGTCATGGACTTGTTACATTCTGCACCGAAATTCAGCAATGAGTACTAGGGTAACAATAAATGGTTTGCTTTGAAATGCTTAAATCGCCACGAGCACTTTTTTCCAGTACTTAATCCTAAAATTCGGCGTATTTCCGTTTACACCCATGACTTTTCTAAGGGCTCGCCTCGTTTGCACAGCTCGCAGTGGGCCGCATCCGCATAATAACGGGCATCCAGCTTGGCCAGATAATAAAGCGGCAAAGAACCAAACCCGATCATTTCCGGATTCGGCTGGTAAATGACCACCGCCAGGCCCACCACTACGGCGCCATGGGCCTCCAGCAGCCGCTTGATCTCGCTCAGCTTCTGGCCGCTTCGCAGAATGTCATCCACCAACACGACCGGTTCGCCCGGTTCCGGGGCGATGTATTGGCGGAAGCGCATCGGCTGATCGTCATGATCCCGTTCGGCCCAGTAGACCTTCCTGGCGCGCAACGCTTCGCACACCCCAAAGGCCACCGGCAGGCCGGCAGTCGCGGGAACCACGATGGACAGTTGCGGCACCATCGCCCGGATCTCCGGGTTGGCCCGCAGCAGGCGGCTCAATCCCACCGAAAGCTGCTTCTGATACTGATAGTGTTGCAGCGCGAGCGGGACCTGCAGGTACTCGTTGGAGTGCAGTCCGCTGGGGTATTCGAAGTGGCCGTCACGGAGAGCGCCGGTCTCCCGCAGCAGCCCCACTACTTCGTCTTGTGTCGGAATCAAATGCATGAAAACCTCAACCCCGCTTTTAATGCGCCCCGTGGCCGGTAAGCACGCGGGGGATGGTTCGCAGCAGGATTTTCCAATCGAGCGCCAGCGACCAATTATCAATGTACTGCATATCGAGCTTCATCCAGGTCTCGAAATCCACCTGGTCGCGGCCCGAGACAGCCCACAGACAGGTGAGCCCCGGCCGCATGCGGAGGCGCCGGCGCTGCCAGCGCTTGTACTGGTCCACTTCGCTCGGAACCGCCGGCCGCGGCCCCACCAGCGACATGTCCCCACGGAGCACGTTCCACAGTTGCGGCCACTCGTCCACCGAGAACTTCCGCAGGTAGCGGCCCACCGGGGTCAGCCGCGGATCGTCGGGAATCTTGAACGCGGTCTCGCGGGTGCTGAGATGCGACAGAGCGTCTTTCAGCTCTTCGGCGTTCTGACACATCGACCGGAACTTGTAAAACAGGAATCGCCGCCCGTTCAATCCGCAGCGCTCCTGGCGGAAGATCGCGGGACCGGGTGACGTCAGGCGGATCAAGGCCGCGATCGCCAGCATGAATGGCGACAGCACGACCAGCCCCGCCGCGGCAATGCCCACGTCGATCAGCCGCTTCACCAGCAGGCGGATCTCGTCGTAAGGGGCGGCGGAAAAGGTAAGAAGCGGCGTGCCGCTGAACCGGTCCAACGACACCGTGCTGTTCACATGCGGGAAGAAGTCCACCGCGACACGGGTCCGAACACCCTCTTCGTCGCACAACAGGAAGATCTCCTCCAGTTCGGCCAGGCACTCGCTGCCCACCGCAAAAATGATTTCGTCCACCACGTGGCGCCGCAGAATCGAGGGCAGGTCGGCGACCGGATGCACCGGGTAGACGGTCCTGAGTTCGATTTTCGATAGCCGGGTATCGGTCTGCTCGCTGAAGAACCCGCGCAGCCTGACGCCCCACTCCGTGGACTCCTCGAGCGCGCGGGCCATGCGCAGGGCCCGTTCTCCCGTACCGACGACCATGACGTAATGCGGCGCGGCGAACTCGCGGCGGATGACACCCACCACCCGGCCCGCCGTCAAACGAAATACCAGGAGGACCGCCCACGCGTAAGCCGAGAACAACACGAGGAAGAAGCGGCTCAGGTCCAGGCGAAGGAGGTATTCGAAAACCACCATGCACAAAGCGGCGTATGCGCACTGGCGGACGGAGTCGCGCAGGATGATGCGCGGATGGCCGGAGTCGAGCTTCTCATAGATCTCGAGCCACAGGCCGATGGTGACCCAGGCGAGCAGCGAAAATCCCAGCACCAGGGTCATCTTCTCGGCGGTCAGAAAGAAGTTGTGTTTCAGCGGCAGGATGGAGCGCGTCTGGTAGGCCGCCTCGAATGCCAGGGTGACCAGCAGGATGTCGGATAGCCCGAACAAAACACGAGCTTTACGCTGACGACTGAACATCCGCAAAACAGCATAACACGGGGTACCGGCAAGCCACCACAGCGGGTGGTCTGGCGAATGTGCGGCGATCAGCTGCTCCCGCGCGTCTGAGGGTGCCGCTGGCTCCGGCCATGCCGGCCTGGAAGCGTTCCTCCGGCTCGCGGTTCCCGGCTGGACCAGTGGCCCAGAGTGTAATCGCGCCGATACCCGGCCGAGCGGTTCCAGATGGTCACCTTCACGATGCCGTTGGTGTCGCAGGAGTACTCTTCCTCTACCTGCCAGCCGGCGCCATCTCCGTTCCGGCTGACGTCGATCAGGGTCAGATCGTCGGCGCCGCGCAGATTCGGGTCGAAGGGAAACTGGATGTCGTCCCACAAGGTGAGGTCGCCCGACGGCTGGCCGTCGTCGTGGATGCGGGCGGCCTCGACGTAGCGGAAGTGGCCGATGTTGTGCACGGCCCAATACGATCGCGCCACCCGCAGCGGAGGCGCGCCGCGGTGGGGCAGTTCCATGCCGCGAGGGAAGAGCAGATCGAAGGCGACGTCGCGCCCATGATCGGCTTCGCGCCAGACGCCGAAGTGGCGCAGGAAGCGGTCGCGCAGCACGTAGCCCGCGCCGGCATCGGCGTTGATGGCCAGGCCGATCGCGGTGGCCGAGCGCATGTACGCGGAGCGCCGTACCGCCCGCCCGAACGTCTCCTTGAGTACGCGCGCCACGGGGGGAAGTTCGGAGCCGCCGCCGGTCACGTACAGCGTCTCGATGGAGCGGCCGGGGTGGCCCGCCAACAGGTTCTCCACCACCTCCACGGTTTGTTCGATCAACGGGCGGCAGCGCTCGTAGTAAGCGGCGACGGCCATGGAGACTTCGCCCCAACCTTCGCGCACATTCTCGAGGTCCACCACGATCCGGCGGGTATTGGGATTGAGCGATTCCTTGCGTTCGCGGCACTCCTCCATCAGCCGGAAGGTCTCGGCGTCCGTGAGCGACTGGCGTTGATCGGCGAGGCCCGCGGTCTCCAGCGCAACCTCCGACAGGATCTCGTCGAAATCGTCTCCTCCTACTTCGGGAAGCCCGGCGCTGGCCACTACGGTGTGGGTATCCTCTTCCATCTCCACGAGAGAGGCATCGAAGGTTCCGCCGCCGAGGTCGTACACCAGCAGACAGCGGCGCGGATCTCCTTTGCGTTGGGCCTTCTCGCGATGGCCGAACTCCACGCTGGCGGCCGAAGGCTCGTTCAACATGCCCAGCACCTGAAACCCCGCCGCGCGAAAAGCCTCGGCCGTCAGAAACCGCTGATTGCTGTTGGCGTTCGCCGGGACGCCGATCATGGTCTCGAGAGGCTCGCCGCGTTCGATGGACAGCGTGGAGGCCTGGCGCAGTTGCTGGCGGAATGCCGTGAGCAGTTCCGTGGCGAGGTCTGCAACGGAGAAAGTGGAGCCGCCCAGTTCCACCCGGGTGGTGGGACCGGCGCGCTTGAGCCAGCGTTTGAGCGAGCGAAACATGGTCCATCCGCGGTTGCCGTGTACGGCCCAGGCGTTCCAGCCGAAGCGCCGCTCGTTGCCGCGAATCGCGACCAGAGGCGGAAACCACTCGCGGGCCTGGCCGTCGGGCGACTCAAATCCGACGAGCGGGTAGTTCCCGCGATCGGACGCCGCGGCGACGATCCGGGTCGTGCCGAAGTCAATGCCTAATTTCATGAGGAAGGATCGTTATCTTGCATCTTAGCGCCATTGGGCAAGTGATGGAGGAGAGTTATCGTCCTTGCGGAAAGCGCCGCCGCTTCCGAGAAAGCGTTGCACGCTCCCGGCGTGGCGCAGGCACTCCTGCCTGCCGCGTCCCACTCCTGGGGACGCTTTTTGGCCGCCATACGTTTAGGTGCCGATGTGGCACGTACGCTATTCGAAGCGATGGGTTTCGATGCTGCAATGGCGCGGCAGTCTCGAAAACCCTCGCGGAAGCGATACAGTGCGCCCCAAATGCGTCGGCGTGAGTGCCGACGCGGCAGCCTCGAAAACCCCTTCGCCAGCATTGAACTGGATGGCAGACCAACAAGCGCCGAGATGAGTCTCGGCGCGGCAGGCAGGAGTGCCCGCGCCACGTCGACGGCGCAAGGGTTTTCATGGAGTTCTGTGGGCC
>DATJWB010000270.1:0-31099 GCA_035501495.1 Bryobacteraceae bacterium
GCGGAGATGGGCGGCAAGCTGTACCAGCAGGCGACGTACGTGAACGGCACGCCCTAAGCGTTCCAGAGCAACCTGCCCGTACTGGGCGGGTACGCCACCGGCACGTACCCGAGTCTCGGCCCGATGATGCTTCAAGTCAACGTCCAGGGCCAGGGCGCCGCGCAGTTCGTGGCCGGCCAGGTCGTGACGCCGGAGTTTGTGCAGGCCCAGTGGTCGAGCGCGGCGGCAGGCAGCAACGGGCGGTTGCAGAATTCGGCGGTGATACAACAACCGGGGTTGGTGATGCGTAAGCCCACGACCAATAAGCGCTAGACCGCGAGATCTCGTGAAGCATTCCTGGGGTACCTTGGAAGGATGGTGTTAGGCGTTGCCATAGCGCAGGCGATCGCAGGAGCGAACACGATTCAGGCGATGGCGGCGGAGTTTCGCCAGGCCGTTGTCGAACTCAAGGAGAGCGAGGGGAATACACCCGTCACGGAAATCGATCGAGAGTCGGCGCGGCGCATGACACGTGTGGCGCAGGAGGCACTGGGCAACGATGTTTGTGTCATTGATGAAGAACTTGGGGTTCAGGGCGATCGGAACGCGCGGTGGCAGTGCTATCAAGACAGCTGTGACGGCACGACGAACTTCTTCTTTGAACCCGACCGCGTGCTGCCCGTCGCGGGAGCAACATATGTCCGGCATGGCAGTACCGAGTGCTGCGCGGTCGCAGACCTATCCTGAAGTGCGTCTTATATGCCTCACGCGGTGGTGGGGTATGGATTTGCGGGATGGATGGAGATTTGCCACCCCAACGTGTAACGCTTGGGGCGTTGCCCCCAATCCCAAAACGTGTACTGCTCTTTGATGCATTGCTTAATGCGGAGACGCGTACAGCTGCTGGCGAGATGCTCAAATCATGCGGCGTTCACGCGCAGAACTTGCGCACCTATGGCTCGTGTTTGCTGCACCTCTGGCTGCTCGCAACGGGGAGAGCACACGTTGTTCTCATTGACGCGGTGAGTGGATTCTGGGACTTAGGGTTGCACCTGGCATGCCACGAGGTTGGCTGCCGAGTGACGGACGTGCTTGGAAGAGACATCGTCGGTCCTGGGCCAAAACCGTTTGGGGACATCCCTTTAGTCTTGGCCACCGCCCCGGGTATGCCGCATGATGAATTGGTTGCGGCAGCGCAACAAGCATTTGGCCGGGAGTATGCAGGGTTTCGCGGACCGTCGCGCTAACCGAAAGCACTTTTATTTTCGTAGGGCCGCATAATTGTTGCGTCTGAACCGCTTGATCGTGCGCCTCCGTCGGTGCTTGATAACTTGGTCCGAGAGCTCTCCCGCGAACGTAGCGACGCCGGTACCCACGAGCGCTGTGACCGCAGCGAATATGGGATGGCCGGCGAGCCAGATCACGAAGAACGGTCCGGTGTTGTGCAGCATCGCGACTATAGGCGGAGCGCCAAGCCCTACGCCGACAGTCTTCGTGATCGCTTCCATACGGCCAGCCTTCGGAAACTTTTCCGTTATATATAGGGCAGATACACCTCACCAATGTGCCGAGTCAGGTTTTGGTTCGCGTCCTCAAAAGACACTGAGGGAGTGGCAGGCGCAAGCTCCTTGAGCTTCGCAATATATCCGAGGAATTGGTCCGACTTTCGGATGTCAACAATGTCCTGGGCCGACAAAAGGTCAGCATTAAACGTGCCAGCCACGAGTGGAGTTCGCCTCTCTACGAGGTCGCTGGCGCCGCGGAGCCGAAGTAGGGCTTGGTAGGTGCCCGCATCTATGAGGGAGCGATCATGGTGCGGGAAGAGTCCGCCAACAGTTTGGTACTGGTTGGCGTGGTACACCTCATAAAGCGTGCTGACAGCATCGAGCAAGTAGTCAGCCGCCAAGATGTCAAGGTTGCGATTCCGATCCGCCTGCACAAGGTTGCGGACTGACTGATAAACGAACGGGTCGTAACGTCGTGTCCTGCGGTCGAATTGAAGCAGTGATCCGAGGTGGTCAGAGACGAGACGCTCGACGTCCGCACGCCGGAACCGAGGCCTCTTGAGATTATCCAGGACGAGCGCTTCGAATTTAAAGAATAGCTCTTTGACGCTGCGCAATTCTCCGGTACGCTCGGGCAGGCCTGGGATTGTGTCACGGTCGGCGAGGGCTCGCAGTGGGCTGACCTCTTCGGACAAGAGGAACTGATGTAGCAGTTGAGCGAACTCGGTGATATTCGCATTGGCCATGTCCGTGGGCCAATTTGCGTACGCGGTTGCGGTCTTGTCGACAAAAGCGAGAACCCTCGCACCGGTGCCACACCATGCCGATCGACTTGCCAGTTGTCCAGCAGCGCGTCACCGTGCCTGATCGCCGGGACGATGACTGCCCATCCTCAGAAACACAGTCGCAACGTCGTTCTCAAGGCATTCTGGGCGGTCTGCGATCGCCGAAAAGCGGGCGGAGACCGGACCATAGCAGGAGAAGTATGTGTCGTGAACGATGATCCTCTCGTACGACAGAGCGGCGAACTTCAGGTCTGCGTCAGAGAGTGAAGTCCCATTGACAATATCGAAACTGCCGCCGTACGTGTGTACGAAACGGTTCTCGGGACTAAGGCTGACAAGCTCCTTCTGCATGGACTCGTGGTTTCGCTTCTAAAGATAACGCGTATTTGTACCCGATGCCCTGAAGCCTTCAAACTGCACTGCCCAGCGGCCTGATGCCTTACTCGCTCTGCACCGCCTTCTCTGAATCGCGAGAGTTCGTCCAACTCCAAGCGCAGTATCACGATGGGACAACGCAGCGATCACAGCTCGCGCAGACGTCACGGAAGTCCTTCCGGCTCGCGCAACGGCTGACCGCAGCCCATGCAGCGACGCTGAAAGCGTTCTGGGATGGCCAGCAGGGCGGCGTCGTGCCATTCCTGTTCTACAACCTCGCCGAGGGTCACTACGATCCCACTGGCAACTCTACGCAGGGCCGGTACACGGTCGTGTTTCGCGGCAACTGGTCCCAGACCACCGGCATGCTCCGCACGGACGTGCCGCAAATCGAATTGGTCGAAGTAACCTGATCCAACCTCCATGTCCGACACCATCGGCCGCATCAGTGTGCCCGCGCTTGTCGACTCGGGCCTGACGTTCCCGTTGCCCAGCGACTTCGGCTACGGCTTCAGCCAGGACCGGCCCGTTGTCGTGCATCAGTTCGGCGAGCTCGATGCCAAGGCTGAGCAGCGCTACGCCGTCGGCCTCGGACCCCGCCGCTTCGCCTTCCGCCGCCAGCACCTCAGCATGCGCGACCGTGCTTCCCTGGTTTCATTCTGGGAAGCGCTGCAGGGCGCGTGGAAGTCGTTCACCTACAACGTCCCGAATCCCGATCAGACGACCACGCCCACGAAGGTCACCTGGGAGTACGCTCCGCTCGCGATTCAGTACCTTGCCAACGCCTGCCAGACCGGCTTCAACTTCATCGAAGTCCCCGACCCAACCGCCGCGCCAAGCTACGCGGTGAACAGCACGTGCCTGCGGTTTCCGTCTGCCGGGCTCCAATCAGCGTTACTTTCCCAGGTCCAGCAGATCATCCCTCTCGTCCACATCCGCGTGCGCGAATCCGCGGTGCCGGACATCTACCTCTCCGATCGCCGCGTCACCGTCGGCAGCCAACTCTACCTGCCGCGCGTGCTCGGCATCGGCGAGCCTGGCTCCTCCGACGTCATTATCTCCCAGGACATCAAAGGCACCGCCGACAACGTCCAGTTCACGTTCGGCAACGCCGACCGCGTGATGACGCAGTCGGCGAACAACACCGATCTGAAGTACGCCCAGGTCGATCTGTCGCTCTTCCACGTCAACTCCGGCATCCTTCTCCAGTTGTGGTCGGGCTTCGTCATCAGCTTCGTCGCCGACGGCAGCCCACAGTTCACCGTGCAGTGCAGCGACGGCCTGTACCAGATCACGCAAATGTATCCGGTGCTCGCGATCTCGCGGCAGTGCTGGAAGACGTTCAACGATGGCGCCAACTGTCCATACGCGGCGCATGGGAGCGGCGGCGACCCAACCACCTGCGATTACTACTTCGATTCGGCCAACGGCTGCCAGGCCCACGGCATGACGCAGTACTTTGGCGGCCATCCGGCCGAGCCGCAGGGCGTCGTCATCAAGGACAACTCGACCGGCCTGTGGGGCTTCGGGCGCAGCACGGTCACAGCGACGTCGATCATCTCCGACACGATCTGGGGCAACGCGCTTCAGGAGATCTGGTGCAACGACGACGGCGACCCGGGCAAGGCGTTCTGGGTGAACTGCATGATCGCCGCCGGCCGCGACGAGTCCGATTTTTACGACGCGCTCGGCATCGTGGGCGCCGGGCCGATCGGCAGGTATACCGGCATGCTGGTCTACCAGAACGCTGACGGCTACCGGTACATCATCGCACCCATGCTGGACGGCCAACCGCCGCACGGCTTCAAGGTGGACGGCGGCCTGAACGTCATCTCCGACAATCCCACGATGGGATTGCGCGAGGTCGCGGGCGCCGACCCGCAGTCGGATTCCTTCTCGCTGGGCCAGGGCACGCCGCAGGTCTGGGGACCGCAACGCGCGGCGGGCACGGCGTTCGTCGAGATCCGCCGCACCGATCAGTCCGGAATCCAGCCTTCGACCACCGACCAGCACCAGATGCAGGTGCCGATCTCCCAGGGACTCACCGGCTGGACATGGGACCAGAACGGCAACCGCACCGCGGTAACCGGTCTGACGAATCCCTTCTGGATCGCGGTCAACAGCTTGCTGCGCGTCCTCGGGCTGGCTGGCGCGCCGTCGGGAACGGAACTGAACCAGATCGTGCTGTCGTCCCTGGTTGTTGGCGACGGCAGCGGCGCGGCCGAGATAGCGGACACGCTGGTGACTCCGGTTGTCGGCTCCGGCGTGGAGAAGCAGTTTCGTTTCCAGGGAGTGCTGGCGCAGCAGAAGCCGTTCCGCGATTGGCTGGTTGAGATCCTGGCATGTGGTCTGGGCTTCTTTACCTGGGAGTTCGGCAAGCTGAAGGTCGGCTGCCGCATCAACGCCTCCGCTGTCGATGCCTTCACGCTCGGCAACATCCTGTTCCAAAGCCTGCGCCTGGAGCCGCTCGAGGCATCATTCGAGCACCTGATCATCGACTTCGCCGACCAGGCGTACCAATTCCAGGCCAACACCGCCGAATACCAGGACAAGAGCCACGCCGCCTACTTCGGCCGCGCCGGCGCACCGCTGACAGCCCGCCAGCACCTGGTCGGCTGCGCCACCATCTCCCAGGCCTTGCGCCTGGCGGCCACGCGTACGCGTGAGGAGATCGGCGGCGTGAACTCGGCTGAATGGCGCAACGCCCGTGCGGCCACATGGAAGACCACCCTGCTCGGCCTCGGCAACGGGGTCGGCCAAGTGGTTTCGATGACCCATCCGGACGTGCCCGGAATGAAGGGGACGTGCTCGGTCACGAGCGGCCAGTGCGGCAACCTGACCGGCGACCCGCTCGACAAGTTCATCGTCAACAAGGAAGTGCTGATCAACGGCGTTCAGTGCACTGTGACGCAGATCTTCACGGCGCCGGACTACAAGACCGTCACCGGCTTCGCGGTCTCGCCGGCGGATTCGACCAACGCCACCTTCCGCTTCATCACCGCCGATTTCCGCATCCAGTCCTGGCGGCTCCACAAGGATTGGAGCGTCACCATCAACGGCAAGACAGTCACGGCGTCCATGTACGATCTGGACGTCGGCCCCAAGCCGCTTGACGTGACTCCGGCCCCACTGCCGGCGTTGTTCTACCCGATCCCGCTCGGCCCAGCGTGGGCGCCGTATCAGATCCAGGCGCGCGCCGACGATGCGTTGTTTCCTAGCGAATGGACCTTCGACACCAACCAGTCCTACGCGCAGATGGCCGACGGCAGCATGCTGGCGAACCTGGTCATCACCGGCAAGCTGCCGGTGAACACGTTCAGTCCCGGCGTGGGTGCGCCCGTCGCGGGGAGCATCACGGTGAACGCCACAGGCGGCTCTCTGGTGGGTGGAACTACGATCCGGTTGTCGCTCTGCGCTCTGGATGCTAACGGGCTGCCCTCGGTGCCGATGCCCATCGCGATCGTTCCGCTGCCCACAGGCGAGAAGCTGCCGGCACAATCAAAATCATCCCGAAAACCGCGAAGTAAGGAAGCGAGCTTAAGGCGACGAGTTGGCGGCACGTACGAAGCAGGTGGCGATGAGCGGGACCATCGACCCTTTTGGCCGGCCGCCGTTGGCTGATACGCGGGCGTTCGCGCCGCAGCACTGTGTCTCAGAACGCTGTTTACCGCTGCTGGCCGGGCGTGGTTCCGGTCGGCCACGAAACAGGCGCGGCCTGGACCGGCGCCGCCGCGGTGCAGGGACTGGGCCGTTCGGGCGCGTTCACTCCGGCCGGCAACCGGAATTCCGACACAGGAGTCACCGGCAGGTTGGCTCCGCCCCGGCCCGCGCCACCCCGGCCCGCAGCAGGCGGAGGAGGCGGGGGCATGGTGGCAGCCGAGCAGCGTGGCACCATCTGGTCGGCATTGGCGAGGGCGTAGAGTGTCAGCGCCTCTTCCACCGCCGCCTCGCGCATGTCCGGCTCGTAGATCCGCTCGTAGGTGTCGTAGCTGGTGTGGTGCGTGAAGGTGCCGTAGTCGAACGGATCCTGGCTGTAGCCCACGCCCGGCAGCCCGGCGTTATTGAACGAGGTGCTATCCGTGCCGCCGGTCTGGCGGCCGAGCGTCGGGTTGACGTGATAGAAGCCCCAGTCCTTGAAGTTATCCATCGCGTTCTGCACCATGGCGGCGGCCTCAGGCGGCCCGAATACATTGGCGCCGCGCGGCTTGCTGGTGCCGGAGTCGAGGTTCAGGTAGGCGTCCAGCTTGAACCATTCCGGCTTGGGGTTCTCGGCGCTGCCGAAGTGCTGCGCCACGTAAGCGATCGATCCATACAAGCCTTCCTCCTCGCCGCTCCACAGCGCGACGCGGATGGTGCGGCGGTGAGGCAGGTTGAGCACGTGAATCAGCCGCAGGGCCTCGACCGCCACCGCTCCGCCGGCCGCGTTATCCGTAGCGCCGGTGGCCCCGTTCCAGGAGTCGAAGTGACCGCCGTTCATCACCACCTCGTCTGCCTTGTCGCTGCCGGGCAGCTCACCGACCACGTTGTAGACTGTGCGCCCGGAGGGATAGAACTCGTTGTGAATGTTGATCCGCAAAACAACCGGGATGTGGTCGATCGTCGTGGTGCGGTAGATGCGTCCGTAGTCCTCGTTGCCCATCAGGAGGGACGGCAGGTTGGGGTTGTTGGGATTCTCGTTGTAACCCGCGCTGCTTTGCTGCCTGATCGTGCCGTAGGCCTCCCCGGCATCGGTCACCTTGGCCAGGGCGCCGTTGTTGATCAGGAACTTGCTCACCTGCTGAGTAATCTCAGCCGCGGTGAGGCCCTCGGCGGCACCGTCCGCGCCGCCGCGGCCGCCGCGTGCCGCCGCAGCCGGACCGCCACGACCTCCGCGCCCTCCGGGCTGCGACCAGGAATCTTCGGTGCGGCGGAACGGGGCCGGCACGAAGTTCTCCGCCACCTGCACATGCGGGCCGTAGAGAATGATGGCGCCCCGAACCTTATCTTTGATCGTTGCCAGATAGGCATCGAGATCGGCCTGGCTCACGGGCTTTCTCTCAATCGGCGTCGCCTTCGGCATAGGCGGCGGCGCGCTGCCTGGGTTCTCGATGGCCGCCAACTGCTCGGGCGTCAAGCTCGGGCCGCGGCCGCCGCCCCCAAATCCACCACGCCCGCCGCGTCCGGCGGCCGCCGGGGGCTGGGGAGGTTCGACCACCAGCACCGGCCCCTGCACGGGACCGTTGGTGCCTGGCGTCCAGGCGACCGCCCGCACATTCAGTGGTTGCTGGAACGGTGAGATCGCGTTCGCTTCGAGTTCCCAGTTCTGCCAGCCGGGATGGTTGAAGTCCCAAGCTTCGAGGTGGACATTCGAAAAGCCCCATCTCACCATCTGACCGACCGCGAAGTCCTGTGCGGCGCGCAGGCCGGGCGAGCCGGTCAGACGCGGACCATAAACATCGGTCACCTCGTGCAGCCACCACATCAGCTGCGAATCCTTGGTTTCCTGCGCCCGTAACTGGGTATTGACATCTGCCAGGCCGGGAGCCTGCGCGATCGCCGGGAGAATTGCCAGGCCGCAGGCTACGAGTAGATAAGCCAAACGTGGGGTCATGTTGTGACACCTCGAGCTGAGAATCGCGCAAAGAGCGCAAGTACTGTCCGGAAATTCCTATTTGACGACAGATTCGCAGTTATTGTACACCCGGGCCGCCGGCGATCGCTTTGTCCCTTGCAACCGCTGGAGGGACGTGCCTCCGTGTACCGCGTGACCCTCCCGGAGCAAGGACTCACGCTAACAAGCCCAATGGCGACCTTCCCCGCTCATACCGCACTGCCACCGCTCCCGAGCCGAACTCCAGCCGGCTCACGAGCCTCAAGTCGATACACTTCGATAGCCCCGCGAACAACGTCGGTCCATGGTCGGCCAGCCTGGGCTGTGCCACATACTCGTACTCATCGATCAATCCCGGTTCCACCAGCGCCAGCGGGAGCTTCACGCCTCCCAATGACAGTCGCTTATCCGGCTCACGCTTGAGCTGCTGAACGGCCTTCCCCAGATCCTCGCGCACGAGCACTGCGTTCCAATCGACCCGGTCCAGGGTGCTCGACACATGTACTTCTTTGCCGCGTTGATCGTTCTCCTGGTCTATTCGCCCGGGCTCGATCGTACCGGCCGCTGTGGTATATTTATTCATGAGATCGAATAAACAATCATGACGCGCGCCGGCATCGTCGGATACAGCGGGTACAGCGGAGCGGAACTCGTACGCCTCCTCTCCGATCATCCCCGTACCGAGCCCATCCTCCTCGCCCATCGTGACGACGCTCGGGGAGGACCCGCGATCCGCGACCCGCGTACACCAGGTCGCCTTCCCTGCACCCCGCAGGCCGTGCAATCCGAAGGACTTGCCGTCGTCTTCCTGGCCACCGCGCCGGAAGTCTCCATGGAATTGGCGCCCGCGATGCTGGAGGCCGGCGCGAAAGTCGTGGACCTCAGCGGCGCCTTCCGCCTCCGGACGCCCGAGAATTACTCTGCCTGGTACAAAGAACCGCATACCCAGCCCGGGCTCCTTGAGGAAGCTCGCTACGGCCTTCCGGAATTCTGCCGCGCCACTCTCCCCGGCGCTCGTCTGATCGCCAACCCCGGCTGTTACCCCACCGCCGCCAACCTGGCCATCCGCCCGCTGGTCGAAGCCGGCGTGGTGGACCGCTCCGCCGGCATCGTCTGCGATGCCAAGTCCGGCGTCAGCGGCGCCGGCCGGAAACCCAGCCTCAAAACCAGCTTCTGCGAAGTCACCGGGAATTTCTCCGCGTACTCCATCCTCAAGCACCGCCATGTGCCGGAGGTACTCATGGTCTCCGGTCTCGAGGAGAGCGAATTCAGCTTCACCGCGCAACTGCTGCCCCTCGATCGCGGCATTCTGGAGACCATCTACTTCCGCGCCACCGGCATCCAGAGCACCGAGGATCTCCTCTCAGTCTACGAAAAGCGCTATGCCGGCGAGCCGTTCGTGCGCCTCTACAACCCGGGCCACTTCCCCGACCTCCACGCGGTGGCGCGCACCAATTTTTGCGACATCGGCGTGACTTTCGACGCGGCTTCCGGACGCGCCGTCGTGGTTGCCGCCATCGACAACCTCGTCAAGGGCGCCGCGGGTCAGGCCGTCCAGAACATGAATCTGCTCCTCGGATGGCCCGAGACGGAGGGCCTGCTGTGAAGGTATTGGTCAAACTCGGCGGCACGCTTCTCGATACGCCCCAGACACGCGATGCTCTGGCCGCGCAGATTGCCGCGGCGGTTGCCCGGGGGATCCGGATCGTGGTGGTGCACGGCGGCGGCAGGCAGATGACACGCTTCCTCGCGGAGCGCGGCGTCGAGAGCCGTTTCGTGGACGGCCTGCGCGTCACTACTCCGGAAATCGTGGATGCGGTGTTGAAGGTCTTCGCCGGGAGCGTCAATCACGAACTGGTCGCCAGCCTGAACCGCGCCGGCACGCGCGCCGTCGGGCTCAGCGGCATCGATGCCTTCCTCGTCGAGGCCGAGCAGATGGCGCCGGCGCTGGGGGCCGTCGGCAAAGTGACGAAATCGAACCCGGAGCTGCTCGACCTGCTCACGGCTAACGGCTTTCTGCCGGTCGTGGCGTGCGTCGCCAGCGATCGCGCCGGCCAGGTCTACAACGTGAACGCCGATCAGATGGCTGTGGCCTGCGCCGCGGCCCTTCGTTCCGAGCATCTGATTTTTCTTACCGACGTCGAAGGTGTGATGGATGCGGCCCGCCATGTCCGTCCCGCCCTGACCGCCCAGGAGAGTTCGCGGCTGATCGCGGATGGCGTCGCCACCGGCGGCATGCAGGCCAAGCTCCGCGCCGCTCTGGCCGCTCTCGCCGATGGGGTCGGGCAGGTGCGCATCGCCCCGGGCGCCGCTCCAGGCGTTCTCTCGCGAGTTCTGGCAGGCGAAGACATCGGCACTCGCATCACCGCAAGTGAGGTGGCCGCGTGATCAGTGGAGTTTACGCAGACGCTTTCGTGGAAAGGCCCGGGCTGAAGCTCGCCCTCACGGTCCGCAAAGCCGTGATGCATGACATTCCCGCGATTCTCGCCCTGATCAACGGCTATGCCGCCAAGGGCGTGATGCTGCCCCGAACCGAATTCGAGATGTCGGAATCCATCCGTGATTTCACGGTTGTGATGCTTGGCGACGAGTTGCTGGGCTCCGGCGCGCTCCACTTTTATACCCCCACCATCGGCGAGATTCGTTCCCTGGCAGTCGATGAAAGAGCCAAAACCCACGGGGTCGGACGCCGTCTCGTCGAGACTTTGGTGAAGGAAGCTCAGGATTACGAGTTGGACGCAGTGTTCGCCTTCACCTATGTTGTTGAATTCTTCAACAGGGTCGGTTTCCGCGTCGTCGAGCGAGGCGTGTTGCCGCTGAAGGCTTGGAAGGACTGTCTGCGTTGCGCCAAATTCCAGGCCTGCGATGAGATCGCCGTGCTGCGGGTCCTGCGGCCCGATCACTGGGTGGAGCCGCAGCCCGAACTGTGGGGCCACTCCATCGCATCCCCCGATGACCAGTTAATCCGGATCCCTACACCCCTCCGCCCCTAGTAAGAACACCGACACCAGTCCGAAATACCCGCAAAGTAGGGATTCGCTTTCCACCCCTCAAAAGACCGAAGAAATAATCGGCAAAATGACCGGCCCGCCGATGTAGAATCCTATTTAAGGATTTCGGAACCTTAAAAAACCCGATTTACAAGCGAGGCAGACATGAGAGCGCAGACCGTCGATGTAAAATCCTCCACCGGAAGGGTGCTCTGCACCACGGTGTTCCGGCAGGGCGGCAAGAAATTGCTGGCGAAAGGGCACGTCATCAGCGAAGAAGACATCCGGGTTCTGGAATCCGAAGGCATGGAGACCATTTGGGTCACCGAGCTGGAGGATGGCGAAGTCGGCGAGGACGATGCGGTATGCGCGGTAGCCAGCGAAATGGGCTGCGGCAGCTTCGAGATCCGCATGGCCGCCGGTGGCCGCGCCAACCTCGTGGCCACCGAGAACTGCTGCGTACTGGTGGACGATGAACTGCTCAAGCAGATCAACTGCACCGCCAGCGTAGTGATCGCTACTTCTCTCAATTTCAGCTACGCCGTCGCGGGGCAGCGCATCGCCACTGTAAAGAGCGCCCCGTTCGCCGTCGCCAAGGAACAACTGGAAGCGCTCATCACCATCCTGAAGGAACGCGGCCCGATCCTCCAGGCCCGCCCGGTCCGCAGCCCGAGTGTTGGAGTTCTCTACACCGACCCGATCAGCGGTGAGAGGGCGCGCCAGCTTTTCGAAAACATCATGCGGCAGCGCCTGGAACGCCTCGGCGTCAACGCCAACTTCGTTCTCTCCTGCACCGAGGACGAGAACTCGGTCGCCCGCTGCCTTCAGCACCTCCTCCGCTCCAAGCCTTGCGTGATTCTGGTAGCCTCCACCACGGCGCCCGCCGGTCCGGAGGATGTGATTGGCCAAGCCATGATGCGGGTCGGCGGCCAGGTGGAGCGCTTCCTGGCTCCCGTCGAACCAGGAAACCTCCTGCTCATGACCTACAAGGATGAAGTGCCCATGGTTTCCGCCCCGGGATGTTTCCGGTCGGCGAAGGTCAACGTTGTCGATCTCATTCTGCCTCCTCTGCTCGCTCGCTACCACGTAACGGGGTGGGAAGTGGCCTGCCTGGGGCACGGAGGCCTGCTGGCGTAACGGATTTCCTCCTCTACCTCTGTCGTTGACAGTCTCCTCCACGCTTGTAACCTGAATCTCCGAGCAGATTACAAGTGCTCCTCGCCGGGCGCCCTCCCAAGGGCGTCCGGTTTTTTTGGGCTCGGCCAGAAAGATGCCCGGCCTTATGGCGCCGCGCCGGGACGCTGATCAAAAGCCGAGTCTGGATAATGCCACGTGAGGATCCAAGCCCTCCTTCGATGTCCAGGCTGCTGTTACGCCGCCATTCTCCGCAATCCATTTCGGAAGACGGGAATGGGCACGGGCACGGCCAAGAACCGCCGCTGGTCCTGCCAGCCCGGTGGAGGTAACCCACCGTGCCCAGGTTTGACCGTCCTCGGCCCAGCCGATCACGGCATCTTTGCCCCCCGGCAGGAGAGCCAGCGTCACTTGCCCTTCGCCTTTTCCCGAATCCACGCGAATCGCCGGTCCGAACGTCTCACCGGCATCGTAAGAGAACGCAACCTGAACCTTCGGGATGCCATTGGCGCGCGTCCACCATGCCACGGCCACGGCATTGGCGACAGCATCAACCGCCGGCCCGTTGTCGGGACACGCGTTGATCACCCAGTTATCCGCGTGGACCTTATGCGCCGCCGTCCAGCGCCCTCTATCCAGGCGGGTAATGTAAATGTCGCGGACCGTGGGCCGGTTACCCTGAACTTCGGAGGGCTTGGTTCCAGGCGGGTCTTGACGGCCCCGGTAGACCACCACGGGGCCGCGCGGGGTAACCGCGGCGCTGGTCGGGCAGCACTCGCAGGTGATCGGATCGATGAAGGACCCGCCGGTAACCCGGCCTTGCCGATCGATGCCCGCATAGCGGAGGCCGATGGAGCCGGTGGCGCCGGTGGCGCCGCCGCCTTGCCCGGCGTGGCTCATCGATGTGTGCCGGACTTTCGAATGCTCGCTCGCATCGAGCCACACCAGCCCGACCCCACCGTCTCCGTTGGGAAACCACGATAGAAAGCTATGCTGGCCGGCCCAGTTATCACCGTATGGCGCCGCCGCGGTGCTCCAGGTCCGGCCGTCGTCGTTTGACAGTGCGGTCTGGATGGTGGTGGCATAAGGGTCTCCCTCCCGCGAATCCTTGAGCTCCCAGTAAGCCAGGAGCGCTCCGCCCGGCAATTCGGCGACACCCGGCAAGTCGGCTCCGAACATGCTCAGACCCGGCCCGCTCGCGATTGTGCGAACCTCCGACCATCCATCTGCCTGCTGAATAGCCATCTGGAAGGCGTAGCCGCCGCCATTCAAAGGAGTCTGCCAACTGAGCAATATCCTTCCACGAGCGAGTCGGGCTACTTGAGGAACCAGCGCGGCGCCCGCTACCGGAGACAGCAAGGTCTGGACCGCGATCCTTCGCGGCGCCTCGCGACAGCCCAGGACGGCGGCCAGCCCCGCCAGGAGTGCCGCGATTGCGGATTTGCGCATATCTCCTCCTCCAGACCCTTCACCGCACCAGTTGCAAATATCGCTGCGAAACGAAATCCCAGTTGATGACGTGGAGAATGGCGGCCAGGTAGTCGGCCCGCCGGTTCTGATACTTGAGGTAATAGGCATGTTCCCAGACGTCGATCCCCAGCAAGGGCCGGCGTTTGGCAAGCAGCGGGCTGTCCTGATTCGGGGCGGTATCGAGAATCAGGTTGCCCGTGGAGTCGAGCGACAGCCACGCCCAGCCGCTGCCAAAGACACCGGTCGCGGCGGCGCGGAGCTGGCCCTCGAACTTGTCCTGTCCGCCGAAGGTCCGGGTGATAGCGGAGGCCAGCCCGCCCGCTGGTTTTCCGCTTTTCGAGGCGGGACAGAGCGTCTGCCAGAAGAGCGAGTGATTGGCGTGTCCGCCGCCCTGATTGCGCACCGCCGTCCGCAGGTTGGCGGGCAGCGTGTCCAGCCGTTCCAGCAGTGGTTCGACGGTCAGGGTGGAGAGTGCCGCGTCGCCCGCGATGGCTTTGTTCAGGTTGTCCACGTAGGCCTGATGATGCTTGTCGTGATGGATCTGCATGGTCTGGGCGTCGATATAGGGCTCCAGAGCGTCGTAAGCATAGGGGAGTTTAGGCAAGGAAAACGGCGGCTCGGCGGCCTGCATTTCGCCGGCCGCCGCGCTCACCGCTGCCAGTTCGAGTAGTTTTCGTCGGGTCATCGTGTCTTGCCGTCCTTTCCTTCCAGTTCCTTCCGTTTCTGCACCGCAACCCGCCGCGCTTCGGTGACCTGCGCGGGCGTCAACTGTTTCGAGAGGGCATCGCGCACCACCGCGGCATTCGGAATCCCGTCGGCGGCCACATCCAGCCAGGCGTATGCCTGGATGAAATCGCGCCTGCAGGCTTCGCCGTTGGCGTACATCAAGGCAAGGTTATTCTGGGCTACCGCGAAGCCGCTGCGGGCGGCCTTCGAGAACAGTTGGAATGCCCGGGCTGTGTCGCGCGCCACGCCTCGTCCCCGCAGGAGCATGGAGGCGAGGTTGGTGGTGCCTTCCGGATCGCCCTGAGCGGCGGCCAGACTGTACAGACGCACCGCTTCCGCATCGTCGTGGGGAACCCCCTGACCGGTGGAATACAGCGTGCCAAGGTTGTTCTGCGCTTCCGCGTCTCCCTGATCGGCGGCCTTGCGATACCAGGCGGCGGCCTGGGCGAAATCCTGCATTACGCCCAAACCGTTCTCGTAAAGGTAAGCCAGATTGTATTGCGCCGGGACATACCCGCTCTCGGCTGCTTTTCGGTAGTACTTTGCGGCGTCGACATAGTCTTGCGGTCTGCCGATGCCATCCGCAGCCTGTAAACCGCGCCGGTAGTCGTCCTCGGCCTGCCGCAGCCGGCTGTCCGCCTGGGGTGGCGTCGCCCACGCTTGAGATAGCGCGGAAGCGAGTCCGGCCACAACCGTCAGACGCACAATCGCCATCACGCCATGCCTGCGAATTTTCCTCATTCTTGACCCCTCCTGGCTTCTCCATGTAAAGCCTCGAGCACGTAGTCCGCGCCCTGACGGCGGACGTACGCAGAGATGCTCTGCCCGGGCTTCAGTGTTTTCAACGCGTCTTTGTCAGGCACCAGAAAGGCCATGGGATACGGCGCTTTCATGGCGCGGAGCAGTCCCGGTACTTCGTCGTGATACAGCGTCACCGCGCCGGCATCCGGGTAGACGTGGACCACCTCGCCGTGCAGCACGTACCGTGGCGCAGGCGGGGTGGCGCGCGTCGCGGCGGGCGCGAACGGGTCGGATAGTCCGGGGTCGGTAAGGATCGAGCGGTCCGTCAGGGAGCGCAGGAAGGCCAGCAGGTCGTCTTTTTCCGAGGCGCTCAACTCGAAGGGCTTGACGAACTCGCTCTTGTTCGGGTTCTCGGAGCCCACCCCGGCGTAGGCGCCGCCGGCAATCGTACGGCCGCCCGCACGGTAGTGATCTACCGCTTCCTCCAGGGTTCGAATGCTGCCATCGTGCATATAGGGTGCAGTCAGGGCAATGTTCCTCAGGGTTGGCGCTTTGAACTTGCCGACATCTTCCTCCTGATGCGTGAAATCGTAGAGGCCAAGGTTGGGCGCCGGGTAGGAGAACTTCCCCTTCAGGTTGTAGAGGCCGGTATTGTGAAACTCGACTTCCGCAAAGCCCTTGTCGAGGTAGTCCACGGTGCCGGTGAAGTTGAAGCCGCCGTGGCAATGGAAGCATTCCAGCCGTTCGCTGAAGAAGAGCGCTTCGCCCCGCCGGGCGGACTCGGAGATGGCGCCGGGATCGTCTCCGTTGCGGTAGCGGTCGTAGGGCGAATCGCCCGACAGGATGGTGCGTTCGAAAGAGGCAATCGCCTGGGTCACGGCGCGAATGGTGAACGGGTCGGCTTCCGACGGAAATGCCGCCGGAAACCACTTGCGGTAGCGGGCATCGCTCTTGAGGCGATCCAGGAGGAGAGTCTCCTTGCCCACCATTCCCAGTTCGATGGGGTTCTCGCCGAACAGCGGAACCAGCGCCTGCGCCTCCAGTGTGCGCACCAGGGGATTGGCCCAGGTGAGCACGGGGCTGTACGCCACGTTGACCAGGCTCATGGGTCCGCGAGGGTGCAACTCGCCGGTAGAACCGCGCCCGCGGGCGCGCCCGTCGGTGAAGGCCCGCTCCTGGCGATGACAGGTGGCGCAGGCCTGAGTCTGGTTCAGCGAGAGACGCTTGTCATAGAAAAGGTACCGGCCCAGTTCCACCTTTTCCCGGGTCATAGGATTGTCCGGCGGCACGTTGGGCAGCGGAAAGCCGGGCGGCAAGTTCCATTCGTATGGTCCGAGCCTGGCCTTCTCGACGACCCTCTGCCGAAGCCGGAGGCGGCGCACATATTGCACCAGTTGCCACCGTTGGGTCTCGTCCAACCGGGAGGCGAATGCGGGCATGTTTTGGCCAATACCGTTGCCGATGACCCAGAAGATCTCGCCATCCCGCATGGATTCCATCAGGTACTCCGACAGATTGGTCGGGTGCACGGCAAGCCTGGCGGCCACCGCAGTGTGTGCCTTGCCGTCTGCACCGTGACAGCCCGCACAGAGCCGGCCGTAGACGGGCTCCGCGGCATCAGCCTGTTCATCGGTGGCGGCTAGCGGCGATCTCAGCAGCCGCGCCTCGGGCGGTGCAGTGGAGTGTCCGTGCGCATCGTGGGCGTACCCCGGAAGGCAGGCAATCCAAAACAGGATTGGCAGCTTGCGCATATCCGCCTCAGTTGCCGGCCTCCGAGGAACGCTTGGGGCTGTTCGCGGCTCTTCGGAAGAAGGTTTGCTTCCCGGCCGGCTTGCCTGCGAACGGCAAGCCAAAATTGGCGAACAGCCCGGCGCAATCGCGGTCCTCCGGTCCGGACATGCAGCCGGCGGGCGTGTTTGGCTGGTTGGTGTCGATGTTCGAGTCCTGCAGCAACGCCGCCAGGTCCGCCAGCACCACGTCCGTCTGCGCATCAAACCCGGAAAACTCGACATCGACCCGGTTGGGTTGGCTGCACTGCTCGGGAGGAGTGACCTTGGAGTTGTTGGGCGTGCACCCGGTGCTTCCCAGGTGAACGGAATAGCCGCGCGGCATGCCCGTGCTGGAGAAGTCGAGGCGCGCGAACTTGCGCCCGGCATTCCATACCCAGGCCAGAGCCGTGAGGTTCAGCGGCGGAGGCTGGGCCGTCAGATCGGTGTGGTTCTTGTTGAACGGTACCCCGAGGGTGAAGCGCAAGCCGGTGTAGCGGCCTTCGGGGACCGTGCCGACAACCCGGTCGTTGGTGTCGGGCGTGCCGTTCGCGCATCCGCCCGTGGCATCCTCGAAATCGAGCAGCGCGACATCGTCCAACTGCCACTTGCCCTCCTGCGTGAGCTGGAGAGGGACGGGCTTGCCCGTATCGTCGATGAGCGCCACATTATGCACGTAGAACCGGAAATCGCGCGGCGAGAGAGTCGAAGAGGTGGTACCGATTCCGGGATAGGTATGGCCGCAGGCGAACTTTTCGCCGCCAACCATGGCTTGAAAACGTACGGCCACCTGTTGGTCGGCCGCGCTTGTGTTACTCGTCGTCAACAAAAGAGCTGCAAATATCGTCGTCAGCTTCATAGAGCACTCCTTTTTGCCAGATGAACGTGAGACACTCCGCCCCAATCGGGAGCGGGAATCTTACAAAAGCCGCGAGAGAGTCAGCGCGAGGGAGGAGGCCTGGCGAAGAGGGCGAACTCGTAGCCGGATCGCGCAGGCTGCTGCAGGGAACACAACTGCAAGATGGCGGCGCGCGCAGGCGGGCCGTACACGGAGAATCTGACGGGGTCGCCCGCCACGGACGATCCAACCCGGCCGGTGCCCAGTCCGCAGCCTTTGGGGCAGGACGGAGACGCGGTCCAACCGGATTGCCCGGGATGCGAATGCCGGGAACAATGCTGCGCCTTCCGGCAGCAGTTCATGCCGCAATCGGAATTCCGAACTTCGAAACCGGCCACGAAGCCGGAGGCGAGCGGGGATAACAGCGCCAGTACGAGGACGACGGACGCTACGACACGCAGGCCCTGTCGGGTACCTTTCGAATTCCAACTGGCGCGGGTGCGATTCACGTTCGTGTGCTACGGCAGGCGCCGGATCTGGATGGCGCCATCCTCTTCCCATGCGGCCAGCACGCCGCCTCCCGGCAACTGCGAGAGTGCCGGAAACGCGCCGGACTTGGAGAGTACCTCCACCTTGCCGTCAGTCCACACGTCCACCTGCGAGCCTTCGACCCAAGCCACGTAGGTGCGGCCGCCGTCGAGCGCGAGGGCCACATCCTTGCCGGTTCCGATTTGGCGTTCCGCCTGGCCAGGTTCCGCCAGAAAGACGTCGCTGTCCCGCCGCCACGCGGTAACGATCCGGTTGGACGATGCCGCAAGGCCTCCTCCGTCCATCGGACAGGCATTCAGCTTCCAGGTGCCGTTGCCCAGCTTGCGAGGGGTCGAGAAGCTCGCGCCATCGCGAGAGGTGGTGAGGTACAGATCGCGCGAGCCATCCACCGAGTTCCGCCACATCACCAGAAGTTGGCCCGCGGCGTCGATGGCCGCGGAAGGATGGCAGCATTCGCAGATGGAGCCGCCGGGAGACTGGTACACGGCGACATTCCGGGACCATGTGATGCCGCCGTCGGTGGAACGAGCTGAGTAGAGCTTGGTCCCTTTAGCTCCGCGTTTGTCGAGCCACACGGCGAAGAGCGTGCCTTTGCCGTCGGAGGCCAGTGCGTGCAATCCTTCGGTAGCCGATGCGGGGACGTCGTTGACGGGATTGCCCGCGGACCACGTTTTTCCTCCGTCCTCGGAGCGCCAGACGCGCAGGTCGCCGTCGGAAGGGAGGCCGTGAGCGTGGCCGCCTTCCTCCGGCTTGCTGCCCACCACGGCGGTGATCACGATGGCGTTGCCGGAAAGCGCGATGCGCGGGCCGCGGTGCCGGGTCAGTGGGACGATGCCGGCTTCCACCACCTTCACCGGAGCGGTGAACGTCCGGCCTCCATCTCGCGAGGAGCTGAAATAGATTGCCTTGCCGGCGCCGAAGGCCACGGCCGTGATGGACGCGCTGGCGGCGATCTGCGGTTCGCGCGCCGGGGAATCCGGGGCCATGGGGCCCAGGTGGGTCGTCATGATCGCAAAGAGCAGAGTCGGAATCATCAGATTCTCCTTTTAAAAGCGCAGACGCAGAGCCAACTGCAGCGAACGGGAATCGTTGACTGCCGTGATCTGCCGGAAGGTGGGCAACGGATTCGTGGGGTACACACCCGTGCCGAACACGCCGTTCAAGGTGACGCCGTTCAAATGATTGGTGAGGTTGAAGCCTTCCGCCAGGGCTTCCAGCCGGAGCCGCTCGGACATCTGAAAGCCGCGGCTCAGCCTGGCGCTCAGGTTGAGAGCATCGAACCCCGATCCGGCGTTGCGGTTGATGAACACGCCGTTGATGGTGGGACGCGCCCCGGTTCCCTGGATGGTGTTGGCGCCGGTGGTGATATTGAACGGCAGGGCCGAGTAATACTGCAGCATGGTGCTCAATTGAAATCCATGGCTGATGCGCTCCCACACGGTTTTGCCCGCGCTCAGGGGAGAGTGAATGTTGCCGTCGAACACCAGGCGGTGCCGCTGGTCGTCGTCGGATCGGCCGTAATCCTGCCAGATATTGAAGTTGTTGATCGGCGCGCTGAAGAAGAATTCGCCCACGTTGTCGAGCGCCTTCGACCAGGTGTAGGAAACGCGATAGCTGCCCCACCCGGCCGGCCGCTGGAGGAAGGACACGTGCAGTCCGTCGTAGTGCGAGTCCGCCAGCGAGGAGTACTGGCTGTCATTGCCGTAGTTCGGATTGGGCCGGCAGCCGTTGTTGGTTCCGGCGGCGGTGCAGGAGGGGACGTTCTGATTGACCGAGATGATCAGGTGCAGGCCGCGCACGTGCTGATAGCCCGCGCTCAAGGTGCTGTGAGCGCCCAGTTGCCGCTCGATCTCCAGGCTGCCCTGCTCCGAGTAGGCGTGGCGCATCCGCGGATCCATGGTGCTGAAGTTGAACAGCACGCCGGGGGGCAGGGTGAGGCTGCCGAGGATGTTCGGAAAGACCGGGGCGCCCGCCTGCCCGGGCGACAGGCTGATGCTGATCTGGCTCAAGTTCGCGGGATCCGTCGTGTTGTTCGCCGAAAGCAGGGCATTTGCCAGCGCCCGAAGGGGGATGCGGTCATAAAACAGACCGTAGCTGCCGCGGATCACGGTCTTTCGGCCGGCAAACGGTGTCCAGGCGAAGCCCGCGCGCGGCGACACGTTGCCGGTCTCGGTGGCGATACTGCGGAGAAACTGCAAATCGTAGCGCAGGCCGAGGTTGAAGGTCAGGCGCGAACTGGCCTTCCACTCGTCCTGGGCGTAGAACCCGGCGTTGGGATTAGTCTGCGCCACCACGCTGTTGGCGAACGTCTGGGTGAAGCCCGAGCTGTTGTAGGTTCCGGCCAGGAAGTTCGCGAGCGAGGAAAAGGCGTAGCTGCCGCGGTTGGATCGCGGAAAGGTGATCGTGTCGTCGTTATACAGAAAGTCCACGCCCACGCGGAGGGCGTGCGCGCCGGCCTGGTAGGAGAGGTTATCCACCACTTCACCCAGCCGGTTCAGGCGCCCGGTAGGCGATCCGGACAAGGTGCCGAACGAAGCCACGCCCGAGATGCTGACGGCCGGGCCGATCCGGTCGGAAGGCGGAGCCGCCAGGTTGCTGTTGGTGAACTGCCCTCGGGTTTCGTTCACAAGGCGCGGCGAAAACGTGGCAATGTTGCTCACCGCGATCGTCTGGTCGGTATCGTCGAGATTCGCGGATGCGCTGGGCGCGCTCAGGCCCCCGGCGCCGCGGGAGTTGGTCGCGGTCACGTGGTACAGGCTGTACCGGACGCTCAACTGGTCGCTCGAGCTGAACTGGTGATCCACCTTGGCGAAAAGGTTGCTGTTGTGCACCGGGTTGGAATAAATGCCGGTGGAGATCTGCGGGCCGGGATAGCCCACCGCCACGAGCCGCGCATTGATCGTAGCCACGTTGGCCGGCGCAATCGTGCTCAGGCCCGACTGGTTCAATTCGCGCTGCTCGAAGTTGGCGAAATAGAAAGTGCGGTCGCGAATGATGGGACCGCCCAGGCTCGCGCCGTATTGGGCTTGCGTCACGGGCAGCGCGATCTGCGCCAGCGCGTTGGCTGCATTGAGCCGCTGGTTGCGGAAGTAGCCGTACACGTCGCCGTGCAGGGTGTTGGTGCCGCTCTTGGTGACCACGTTGATGTAACCGCCCAGAGCGCGGCCCAATTCGGCCTGCCCGCCGGAGGTGACCACCTGAAACTCGTCAACCACATCGAGACCGTAGAATGCCCCTGTCAAGCCGGCCGCGTCGTCGTTGTTGGAGAGACCATCCACGATGAAGCTGTTGGAGAAGTTCCGCTGGCTGCCGACCGAGATCCCCTGGCCGGGAACCGCCGACGTTTCGGCGAAAAGCTGATTGGCAGCGGTGTTGGTGGGGGAGACGCCCGGGATCAGCAGTGCCAGGTCGAGGAGATTGCGGCCGTTGAGCGGCACCGATCTCACTTCCGCCTGCGAAACCGTGCCGGCGACCTGCGTGCGCGCCGTCTCCAGCAGGTCTGCGTGGCCGGTTACGGTGACGTTACTCTCGGTTGACGCGACGCTCAGTTCGATCGGGAACTCGTAAGCCGAGCCGGCATCCACGGTTGCGGACCGGACCGCCTCTGCAAAACCGGGCCGCTGCACTCGAATCTCATATTCCCCAACCTTCAGGTAAGCGAAACGGAATCTGCCTTCTTTGTCGGTCAACTCCGTCGCGCTGATGTTGGTTTCCTTCTGCCGCACACTCACTTTGGCGGCCTCAATCACCGCCCCGGTGGCGTCCAGCACCCGGCCGCTGATACTTCCATATTGGATGGACTCCTGCGCGTAGGCGCCGAGCGCGCCCAGCGACAGGAACGTTACACTGACCAGAAATCGCAATTGCATTCTACCCTCCTCTTTCTTCTCTGACTGCCAATGGGGCCGAGTGCGGAACTACACGGGCAGCGGAGGAGGTCTTTGAAAGTGGGGGGATGCAGCGCCGCGCAGTCTCCACGCGAAACCGGGCGGCACGGAAAGCCGGTAACTGAAGAAGGCCGGACCCACAAAGCGGCTGCACCCGGCTGAGCCGGCCGCCGGCATGTTCCGCGGCCCTGCGAATGCACGGCAGCCTGCCGGGCACTGCCATGTGGAAGTCCATTGCGGACCCTGCGGATGGTTATGGTGTCCGGAGCGCAGGCAGCAGGAATGTTGGCAACGGGTAGCGCATCCGCGGGCTTGCAGCAGGACAAACCCCTGCAGCCACGGCGCCAGCAGCGCCAGCGCCAGAACGGCAGCCACGGCCGGACGCCCGCCGAGGCCAAACCGGAACTTCCCCGAATTGTTGCGAGGAATCAACTATCTCCCTTCCCTAAACCAAGCCAAGAAACGGATCAGGCGCTGGGCGGGGAAGGAGGCGGACGTTGCCGGCGGGCGGCGTGGGAAAGGTAACGGGGCGCGACGGACTCCCGCATCCGCACCTGGCTGGGAGTGTCCGCCAATGGTGCTGATGCGGCCGTAGCAGGTCCGACGAACGCACTCATGCTGCCGCCGGCCAGGACCGGCGCGCCGCAATTGTCGTCGCAGGAGCGGCTGGAAAACATCGGACCGCCGGCTGGTTTCCCGCTGCCCTTGTGGCAGCACGCCTTGGCATGGATGGGACAACAGGCTCGGGTGGATTCGTTCACGATCCGCACCGCTACCGGCACGCAGGAAGCAATCGACAGCAGCAACGCGAGCAAAGCCGCAATCGGGCTGCGCATGGTACGAAGACTGTGATGACCGGCCAGCATCCCTTAGGGAGTTACTATAGCACGGCCGGCCCGGTGCTGATTACCACGAGATTCCGCGCTGCTTCAGTTCCTCTTCCAACTGCCCCGCCGACTGGAATTGCACCGCGTCAATACCCAGCCGCCGCGCCGCTTCCACATATTCCGGTATGTCGTCGGTGAAGAAGCACTCCTCCGGCCGGCAAGCCGCCCGCGCCACGGCAGCCTGGTAAATTTCGGGGCTGGGCTTCATGGCCTTTACTTCGTAAGAGAGGATCAGATCGTGGAAGTGCCGGATGAGCGGGTAATTCCTGCGGATCATCTCGAAATGAAGGGCGTTGGTATTGGACATCAGCAGCAGGCGATAGCGCGCGGCCAGCCCTTGCAGGATGCTCTCCGGCACCAGCGTGTGGCGGAAGATGCCGCTCCAGATTTCGCAGAACCGTTGGTAATCGACGCGCAGGTCGAGCACTCGCGAGATCTGCTCCACGAAATCGCGCGGCTCGATCAGCCCCGTCTCGAAGCGCGGCACCAGTCCGGTGCCGGCCAGGCGTTTGGGGATCTCCTCCGCCGGGTACGGGCACAGACCTTCCAGTTCCCGGTAACCGCGCCTGAAATCAAAATGGATCAGTACCTTGCCCAAGTCGAAAATGATGGCTTTGTGCATCGGGTCACCTCTTAACATAGCGGACAGCGTGGTCCGTGCGCCGCCCGGTACAGATTTTTGAAGACCGATTGGCCGGTGTTTCGTCAAACCGGCAGCGGGGTTGTTGGGTCAGTAACTGAACTGACTTTCGCGGACAATCTGAGACGAGTGTGTGCGCGGAGAGTGAGGCTCTGAGTGTCTCGACTAACAACCCGGTGGATGGGTCTTTCTGTTTGTGGCGCGCTGATGGCAAGTGCCTACGGACAGCACACAAATTTCCAGGACAGGCTGGCGGACGCGCGCCAATTGCGCGCCTCGGGCAATTACCGCGAGGCCGAAAGGGCCCTGAACGAAATTCTGCGCGATGCGCGCCAGCGCGATCCCGCAAGCCTCTTCGTGGCAGTAGTGCTCGACGATTTGGGGGCCACCGAACAGGACCTCGCGAACTTTGCCGAGGCCGAGCGGCTGGAGACGGAAGCTCTCTCGCAGTTTCATAAGGCCGGCCAGAAGGACACCGCGCCGGTAGCGGTGGTCGAATCCCACCTGGGCGAGACCTACCTCGAGCAGGGCCGCTTCCGGGAGGCAGACAAGCTCATTCGCCACTCGCTCAAGCTGCTCGAAAGCGTCGAACCCGCCAATCAGGAGGCGTTGGCCACCACGATGATCGACCTCGCGGTCACCTGCGAGCATACTCACCGGCCGGGTGAAGCCGAAGCCCTCATCAACCGGTCTATCGGCATCCTGGAGGCACGCGAGGGTCCCGACCATCCGATATTGGCCTCCGCTCTGATCCCGATGGCCGCCATGCTGAGCAAGGCCGGCCGCTACAGCGAGGCCTTGCGGTATGCCGAGCGCGCCTGGCAGATACTGAGCCGCAACCCGAACGTGGGCGAACCCGATCGTCTCAACGCCATGTGCGTCCTGGGCAGTCTCTACTCGCTGACCGGCCGGCCGCTCGAAGGGGAGGTTCTCGCAAAGCAGACAGTCGCCAGCGCGGAAGTTATTTACGGCCCCGGACATCCGCGGGTGAGCTCGTATCTGCAAGTCTATGCCGCGGTCCTGAGGCGGCTGAATCGGAAGGATGAAGCCAAAGCCGCCGAAAAGCGGGCTGCCGCGATCCTGACCACCAACCGCCGGACTACTCCCGGGTGGAACACGGTGAACGTCAACGCCCTGCGCTAAGCGGCCGGAAGATTCCGCTACACCACGTTCAACAAGAGCTTGAACCCGTAGTCCATGTGCAACTGCTGATGGCAGTGGAACAGCGTCAAGCCCTCCCGGGAGGCCGTAAAATCGGCCTCGATCTTTTTGAACCCCTTCACCACCACCACATCCTTGAACACGCCCCCGGTGGCGGCGCCGTGGACATTCGTCAGCTCGAAGCTGTTGCGGTGCAGGTGTACGGGGTGGGCATCATCCGTTTGGTTATCGAACACCAGCCGGTACCGCTTGCCCTTCTGCAGCCTCCGCGGATCGGACTTCGGATCGTATGGCACCCCGTTAATCGTCCAGCGGTTGAAACCTCCCGTGCCGCCGTTGATCTTTCCGAACACCAGCGGGATGGTCTCGTCGGGTGCGGGATTCTGCCGCGGCTCTCCAAAAGCGGCGTAATCCCAGGCTGCTTTGGGAGGCCTGATCCAGCGCGGCTTTCCTCCCTGGTTGGCGTACTCCACCACGATCCCCATGCCGTTCTGCCGGTCGTCATCGTGCGGAGTGCCCAGAATCCATACTCCCGGGTTCTTCATCTCCACCACCGCATCGATGCGCTCGGCCGTTCCCAGTTCCAGCACATCCACCTCCCGCGGATGCGGAACCGGGTTGCCGTCCAGTCCGACCACCTGAAATCGATGGCCGGGCAGCGCCAGTTGGATGATTTCGGTGGCGCTGGCGTTGAGGAAATGAAACAAGACGCGCTGGCCCTGTTTCACCCGTACCGGCTCACCGTATCCCAGGCACTTTCCGTTGATCGTGAACTTCTGATATCCGATCTCCCACCCGTTGGGTTTTTCGTCCTTGGGCTTGGCCGCCATTGCTGCCTTCTGTTGGGCGTCCATCTCCTCGCCTTCCTCCGCCGTGGTGAAAAACGGCTCCCATTCGTGGGTGGCGAGGAAGATTTCCTGGTCGTACTGTCCGGGATTGCTTTTCGGCTCGATGTAGACGAAGGCGAATTGCCCGGTGTAGGTTCCGCGGTTCAAGTCGGACATGGGCATCACATGGCTATGGACAAAACGCGCCCCGGCAGGCCCGGGCACGAAGCGGTAGACCAGGTGCCCGTGCGGCAAAACGGGCAGGCTCTTTTCCTCTTCGGCGCCGTCCACCTCCGCTGGAATCGTCTGGCCGTGCCAATGGACAAATTCCGGCGTATCCGTTTCGTTGATCAGATCGACGGCTACCGGAACCCCTTCGCGCAGGCGGATGAGCGGCCCCGGAACCGTCCCGTTGTATCCGATGGTGCTGATGGTGTGGTCCTTGGCGATGTCCACCAGCACCGGCGCGATCCGCAGGGTGATGTCGGGCGGGCCGGGAGGCGGCCCCGGGTTGACGCCGTTCGTACGATTACCGGATTCGCCGCTGCGCCCGCACCCCGCGAGTGCCAGTCCCGACCCCGCCGCCAGATCGACTAGAAACGAGCGACGGGTCGGCATTGGAAATCTCCTCTCGGGTACAGGCTTTGCTTCATTATCCGTCATGTGCTGCCGCGGCAAATGGCAGCCGGCGGGTCACGAAACCGCCGATATGACTCCGTCGGCTCCATCCAGCGGCAAGACCGCGGAAAACACGCTGCCCTTGCCCAACTGGCTCCGCACCGCAACCTTCCCGCCCTGCGCCTCCACGATATGGCGCGTCAGGGCGAGCCCCAGCCCGGTGCCCTGCTCCGCCGAACGGCTGTTGGGAAGCTGTTGGAACTCCTGGAAGAGCCGGCCGATTTCCGACGGCTCGATTCCGATGCCGGTGTCTTCCACGTCGAGGCGGAAACGGCGGCCCTCTTCCAACGTCACCCGCAGCATCACGCGGCCTCCCGACGGCGTGAACTTCACGGCGTTCGACAGGTAGTTGTACAAGACCTGTTTGAACCGCGACGCGTCGATCCAGGCGCACAGATCGGCCGGCACCTCGGTCGTCAACTGGATCCTCTTCTTGTCGGCCAGCGGCCGAATCACGTCCCGCACCTCCTGCACCAGCGCATCCACCGACTGCAGCTCGGGCTGAAACTCCATCTTCCCCGCTTCCACTTTCGACAAGTCGAGGATGTCATTAATGAGCAACAGAAGATGGCGTGCGCTGGTGAGGATGTCGCCGAGAAACTCCCGGTGATCGGGAGAGACCGGCCCTACTTTGCCGTCGTGCATCAGCTCGGAGAAGCCGATGATGCCGTTGAGGGGAGTGCGCAGTTCGTGGGAGATGCCCGCCAGGAAGCGGCTCTTGGCCTCGGTGGCCGAGCGTGCCGCGTTCAGAGCGCGCGCCAGCTGTTCGTTCTTGCTGCTGAGCTCCAGCGCGTACTCTTTCACCTTGCGCGCGGCGAGCGCCGCCAGATTGCGCTCCGTGACATCCATCAGCGAGCGGCAAACGCCGGTCACCTTCCCGTCCTCGCTGCGAATGAACGTCTCGCGAATCTCCACCGCGATGCGCGAACCGTCCTGCAGCATGAAATCGCATTCGAACGGGCCGGTTTCCACGCCGCGGGCCAGCCGCTCCATCATCGCCGCGCGGAATTCGTCCTGCTGATCGGGAGCCACGAAATCCCAGGCCAGGCAGCCCATGATCCGTTCCGGCTCACATTTCAGCAGGTTGCAGACGGCCTGGTTGTATCGCCGGACCGAGCCGTCGAGGTCCGTCTCCTCGTAGGGAATGGGCGCCTGGTCAAACAGGTCGCGGAAGCGGCGCTCACTTTCGCGCAGTTCGCGTTCGCGGCCGCGGAGCAGGTTGGCCGCCTCTTCCAGCCGGTGCGCCAGGTCCGCGATCTCGTCGCTCCCCTGGTCGAAAGCCTCGAACGGCAGTCCGTTGGCCATGCGCCAGGCATTTTCTTCCACCATGTGAAGGCGCCGCACCAGCCTGCCGGCCAGAACCAGGTGCACCAACAACGCACCCAGAGGCCCGACCATCCCGCACACCATCACGATTCGAAACAGGCGCGCACGGGCGGAATCGCGGGCCTCTGTAGCGCGCCGCAGAGCCACATCCCGAGCTCGCTGGAGAGCGATCAGACGCTGTTCCGCATCCGCAACAGCCTGCTTGCCTCGATCGAGCGATGCCACCTGCTGGGCGGCGGGTACTTCACCCCTCTGCAGTTTTCCCAGAATGGTAGAAGCCAGTTCGGTGGATTGCCGGACCTCCTGCAAAGCGGCGGCGCTGGCCGGATCCTTTGCTCCCAGAGACACCAGCTTTGCCGCGAACTGCTGCACCAGCACCAGCGGGTCATAGCCCGGCGGCCCCGCCCCTCGGGCATTCGCCCGATTCCCGCCTGCGGCACTTAAAGCAGCCTCCAGAGACACTTGCAGGCGGAGCGCCGCGTCCCGTGTTTCGTAAGCCTGCATCACCGTCTGATCGGCATCGTGCGC
The DNA here is from genome assembly GCA_035501495.1 of Bryobacteraceae bacterium. Classification (GTDB taxonomy): domain Bacteria; phylum Acidobacteriota; class Terriglobia; order Bryobacterales; family Bryobacteraceae; genus JAIQFL01. The sequence goes on from DATJWB010000270.1 coordinate 28,383, forward strand.
GCCCAGTTCGGTCCAGTAAATCGCGATTAACGTTGTGAAGAGCGCCGCCATGGGCACGGCCAGTACCGCCACTCCCTTGGAACGAAGGGACAACCGGGACCAACGAGCGAAAATGCTCTCGGAATCGCTCTGACGCTGAGACATGATCCGATGTCTTATCTTATCTTTTGTAAACCTGTTCGATCTGCGGAACTAAAAGGCAAATAGATCCGTAATTGTAGAATAAAGGTTGAGGGTTTGAATGGCAACGCGCAAAAGACGCTCGATTTATTGGATTTTCCTGGCGTTGATTCCAGGGCTTGCCGGAGTCGGGTTCTTCTCTCTGCGGGCGCTCAGCCGCACACCAGCGAAAATCGATCCCGAAAAGCTCGTCACTGTGGAACGCATCGACCTGGCACGCTCGGTGGTGGCCACTGGCAAGATCGAGCCCACCACCAAGGTCGAGATCAAGTCGAAAGCCAGCGGTATCATTCTCAAACTGCCGGTGAATGTGGGGGACCTGGTCCACCAGGGACAGGTCATCTGCGAACTGGACCAAAACGACCTTCTCCCTCGCGTCCGCCAGGCCAAGGCGGCCCTGGACATGGCGGAAGCCCAACTCAAGAGCGCCTATGCCGACCTGGAACGCAGCAAGGTGGAGGCTGCCGGACCGGATGTCCCCTTCCTGAAAAAGGACATGGAGCGGGCGCGTATGATGTTCCAGGAAATGCTGGTACCCCAGACCGCCCGTGACGATGCGGAAAAGAACTACCAACTGGCCGTGAATCGACAGCAGCAGGCAATCGTAAACCTGGGCGTATCCCAGGCAGCCATCACGCGGGCCCAAGCCCAGGTCGAACAGTTCCAGGCGCAGTTGGCCCAATCGGAAGAGGACCTGCGAAACGCAACCATCCTTTCGCCGATCGACGGGGTGGTGCTCTCGCGCGACCGCGAGATGGGCGACGCCGTCAGCTCCATCCTGACTATGGGTTCCGGCGCCACTCTCATCATGACGGTCGGCGATTTACGCGAGGTCTATGTCAAGGGGAAGGTGGATGAGAGCGACATCGGCAAGGTCTACCTCGGCCAGCCGGCGCGCATCACGGTGGAATCGTACAAATCGCAGAATTTCTCGGGGAAGGTCACCAAAATCTCTCCCATGGGCGTGGAAAAGGACAACGTGACCACCTTTGAAGTGCGCGTCTCGATCTCCAACGAATCGCGCAAGCTCATGGCTACCATGACCGCCAATGCCGAGATTCTGCTCGAGGAGCACAAAGGCGTGCTGGCGGCTCCGGAAGGCGCCATCATTTATAAGAAGGACCGCTCCACCGAAGTGGAAATAGCGGATGCCACCAGCGAGACCGGCAAGCGGCGGGTGCCGGTCACCACCGGCATCAGCAACGGCTCGAAAACGGAGATCGCCAAGGGCCTCTCCGAAGGCCAGCAGGTAATCCTGCAGTAGCGGGGCGTTGCGGCTGTCCCTATCCGGCGAGGCGCCATGACTTACCTTACCGAGCTTTTCGGACAGGTCCTCTCCAGCCTGCTTCGCAACAAGCTCCGCAGTTTGCTGACGATGGCGGGAATCGCCTGGGGTGTGGCGTCGATCGTGCTGATTGTGGCAATGGGCGACGGCTTTAAGGCGGGGCAGCGCGACCGCTTCCGCGAATTGGGCGAGAACATCGTCATCGTGTTCAACGGCCGCACCGAAAAGCAGGTGGGCGGCCGGCGCGCGGGCAGGCGCATCCGGCTAACTTATGACGATGTGCGCGACATTCGGGCGGAATGCTTCCTGGTGCGCCGGGTGGTGGCCGAACTGCAAAACCCCGCACGGCTAGTCACCCCGTTCAACAGCGGAACGTTTTCGGTGATGGGCGTCGAACCGCAGTTTTCCGGCGTCCGCACCATCCCGGTGGACCGCGGCCGGTTCCTGGTGGAAAACGAGAACGACTCCGCGGCACGCGTTGCCGTAGTGGGCGACAACGTGCGCAAACAGTTGTTCGGAAACCGGCCGGTCAAGGTCGGTGATACGATCTCCGTCGACGGGCTGCCCTTCCGCATCGTGGGGCTGATGCCGCCCAAAACGCAGAACAGCAGCTACAACGGGCTGGACAGCGACAAACTCTACGTTCCCTACTCCACCATGGTGCGCGACCTGCCGCCGGCCGATGAGAATTTTCATCCGGGCATCGTCAGCGACCTGATTTACGTTCCCGCGTCGCTCGAGGATTTCAAGGCGGCGCGAGAGCAGGTGCTGCGCGTGCTGGCGCGCAATCACCACTTCCAGCCGGACGATCCGAGCGCGGTCTTCATCTGGGACACCGTCGAGAATGCGCAACTGGTGGACAACATTTTCACCTCGATGACCTTATTTCTAGGCGCCGTGGCTCTGGTCACCCTGACGCTCGGCGGAGTGGGAGTGATGAATATCATGCTGGTCTCGGTGAGCGAGCGGACGCGCGAGATCGGATTGCGCAAGGCGGTTGGCGCGACACGCGGCCGGATCCTCGCCGACTTCCTGTTGGAAGGTATCGTCCTCGCGGGCGTGAGCGGCCTGGTGGGCTGGCTGGGGGCCTATGGAATCGCGGCCGCCGTCAATCGGCTCCCCAAGCAGGAGATGTTCGGTGGACTCCCCGTGAACGGGGCCACAACCGCTCTTTCGTTTGGCGCCCTGGCGCTGATCGCGGTTTCCTCGGCTCTCTGGCCCGCCTGGCGCGCCGCCAGCCTGACACCGGTGG
>DATJWB010000271.1:0-49684 GCA_035501495.1 Bryobacteraceae bacterium
CTCCTTGCCGCCGAACGCTCCGCCCATGCGCAAGCACTCCACGGTCACCTGGTGACGAGGCACTCCTAGGGTATGCGCCACCCACTCCTGGGTCTCACTGGGATGCTGCGTGGAGGCGTGCACAGACACGCCGCCCGATTCATCGATCCAGGCGATGGCGGATTGCGTCTCGAGATAGAAATGCTCCTGGCCGCCGATGTGAAGCTCGCCTTGGATGGTCGTGGTACGGCCGCTCGCGACTCCGCTGCCCCGCTGAATTTTGTGCGGTCCCGAGAGGAAGCTGGCTGCGGCGATAGCGTCCTCAATTCTGAGGATCGCGCGGAGGGGAAGATACTGCGGCACCACACGGGCCGCACCCCGCTGTGCGGCATCCAGACTTTCCGCCAGTACCCAGGCGACCGGCTGGAGATGGTACATCACTTCCGACGGGAAGAGCGGCTCTCCAGGGTGCTCCTCGCCTCGCAGATCGGCTGAAGTGAGGGTCGCCACGACTCCGGGTTCCTGCAGCGCTGCGGATGCATCGAGCGAGGTGAGCATGGCGTGCGCGTGAGGCGCCATCACCGGCCAGGCGTGCAGGATGTGCGGAAAACGATCGAGCAGGTCGTCGGTGTAAAGGGCCTCGCCGGTGACGTGGCCATGGGCGGACTCGTGCGAGAATTCGTGCCTGGCTTCGGCATCCTGGGAACTACGACCAGTGCCCCGATGAGTCGGGGCGCGGCAGACAGGAGTGTCTGCGCCACACAAAAAGCTGTCGAGGAGCGATTGCGCGGCCGCCAGGCGATAGGCAGCCGAGCCCCGATGATCGTCGATGGGATGGAAGGTGCGGGCGAGGATCTCCTGAGCGAGGCGCACTGCGGCGGCGTCGAACTGGCCTCCCAGAATGGCGATTTCGGCTTCCCTAGAGCGGAGGGGGATTGCCGCAAGTCCCCCGAATGCAAGGCGGATGCGGCCGATCCGCCCACACTCGTCGCGGTCGAGCGCGAAGCACGCGGCGACGGTGCTGATGTCGTCCATTCGGCGCTTGGCGATTTTGTAGAATCGCGCGATCGATGGAAGCGGCTTGGGGAGCACGATGGAAACCAGAATTTCGCCGGGCTCGAGCGCGGACTGTCGATAGCCGCGGAAGAATGCGTCGAGACTCACTACGTGCTGGCCATTCGCGCAGGCGATGCGGACACTCGCGTCCAGTGCCAGCAGCATCGGCGCGGCGTCTCCGATCGGCGACGCGGTCGCCAGGTTACCGCCCAGCGTGGCACGATTGCGGATGAGGGGCGAGGCGAACAGCGGCAGCCATTCCCGCCAGACCGGCGGCGCGGTGGTCCATGCCTGGTCGATCTCGCTGAGCGTCAACGCGGCGCCGATTTCGATCTCGTCAGCAGACTCGCGGAACTCGCGCAATTCCGCGAGCGCCTCCAGGCTGATGAGATACGGGAAGCGCCGCTGGCGAAGGTTGGACTCGACTGCCAGGTCGGTGCCGCCCGCGATGAGCCTGGCATCGGGATGTTCCGTGAATAGGGCGAGGCAGTCGGCCAGCGTTTCGGGACGGGCAAACCCCGCTGACTCCGCGGGGCCGATTGCGGGCGCAGGCTGCGACAGGCGGTCGCGAAAGGCGCCCCTGGGAGCCGGCCCCAGCGAGAGCGCGGCGTCCCGCAGAGGACGGTATCCGGTGCATCGGCACAGGTTCCCGCCCATGGCATGGGGATCGCAAGGCCCCTCGCGGCCTGGCCGGTATTGCTCGGCGAACAGGCTCATCACGAAGCCCGGAGTGCAGTAGCCGCATTGCGAACCGCCGCGGTCGGCGATCGCCTGCTGCACTTCTGAGAGGGCGCCGCGGTTGGCCAACGATTCAACAGTGTAGATCTCCTGGCCCGCGACCATGGGGAGGAAGACCAGGCAACTATTGATGGGAACGTAAGCGGCGGCGGACAGCGGACTCTTTCGCACCATCACCACGGCACAGGCGCCGCACTCACCTTCCGCGCAGCCTTCCTTGGCTCCGGTCAGGCCGCGCGAACGCAGGAACTCCAGCAGTGTGGTTTGCGGGGTGCAGTTTTCCACGCGTACGGGCTGGCCGTTAAGCAGGAACTCCACGCAAGAAGGATTTGGCCGGGTGGATGTCATACAATCCCCAACAAGTCTTCTTGCGATTGTAACAAGGGATGTGGCGCGGACACTCCTGTCTGCAGCACGGCGACTCATCGGGGTGCATTTTTGGTCACCACGAAGCCAGGTTCGGACAGTCGCACCTGTTCTTTTCCTGGATTTTGATGGCGGCCATAGAACGCCGGCATCCGTGCCCGCGCCACATCCCACGCGGCGCCTAACGCGTCAAGCGGCCGCGCAACGCTTCGTCGAGCGTCACGTGATTGTCTTCGAGCGTCGAACCTTGCGCTTGCGACAGCGCCACCCGCGCTTTGGCGAAGGCGTTCCGCGCCTGCGTCTCCGCGAGTTCCGCGGTGAACAGATCACGCTGCACCAGGATCACGTTGTAGGACGTGGAGAGCCCCAGGGTCAGCTTCTTCTGCTCCGCATCCAGCTTCTGCTGTTCCAGCCGTACAGCCTGCTTGGCCGCACCCACCTGTGCCTTCGACTGATTGAGAGCGATGAGCGCGTTCTCCACATCCACATCCACCTGGCTCTTGCTGCGCACCAGGGTATCGCGGGCCTGCTTGAGGGTCAGGGTCGAACGCACTTCGTCGGCCTGGGCCTGCCGGTTGCGCATCGGAAACGAGATGGTCACACCGAAGGCCACTTCGGGGTACTTGAAGTGGATGGCGTCCACGAACGACGTTCCGAACACGTTATACAACCCCACCGTCGTAACCAGCGCGAACACGTTGAAATTGGGAAGCAGAGCGTTGCGGATGAATGGCAGGGCATCCACCTGGCTTTTGATGTTGCCCTCCGCAATCGAAATATCCGGACGGTTCTGCATGGCGATCGCCTTCGACGCTTCCACATCGGGGGTCGGATACCCATCCGGATTGGGCAGGGGATCGGTTTCGATGGTCGCCGAAGCCAATGGCTCCTCCAGGTTCCGGCTGATCATGCCTTTCAGTTGCAACTCCAGGTTCTGCACGCTGGTCTGCGCCACGATCAGGTCGCGCTGGCTGGCCGCCACCTGCGATTCCGCCCCCACCACGTCGAGGCGCGCCATCGTGCCGATCTCGAACTGCCGGCGGTTCTCCTTCTCGAGTTCCTGCGCCACGGCCACGGCCTTCTCCGCGGAGACGGCCGCCTCGCGCGCCGCGACCAGGTCCCAGTATGTGTTTTGAGCATTGACCAGGGCCGTGAGCACCTGCTGACGGAAGGATTCCTGCTCGATCTTCTGCTCGTTCTCCGCGACCTTAATCAGCGCCCTGTTCACCGCGAAACCGAATCCGTTGAGCATCTGTTGGCTGACGGTAGCGGTGAATCCCGGAGTGAATGCGGGGTCATAGAGCAGGTGCAACTGCGTCGAACTCTGTCGCTGCATTCCATACGAGACGGTGAAACTGGTGCCCGTCGAGAACGCCTGCACGTAGTTAACGGAGAATGCCGCCGTGGTGGTGGTGACGGACGGGATGCCTGCGACGACCACGGTATTCAGCGGACTCGCAGTGTGGTCCATGCTGAAACTCAAGCTGAGCGACGGATCGTAAAGACCCGCCGGGCGGATACTCACGCGGCCCGCCGATCCGGTAATGCCGCCCGGGTTGGACGATCCGCCCCCGCCGCCGCCCGCGGTTCCCAGAATGCTTCCGCCTACCGCGCCGGAAAACACGCCGCTGGGTATCTGGCTGGCGTCCACGCCGCGCGGGGAATTGCCGGAGCGGGCACGCAAGAGGTCCGTCTGCGCGATCGAAGGGTAATAGCGCGCCGAGGCCACGTTCAAGTTGTTCTCAACCACTAACGACACCAGTTGTTCCATCGTCAGATGCAGTTTGCCATCCTGCACCGACAGGGGTGTGGTGTTGGCCAGGTTCGGCCCGGCGATCCTGGGCTGCATATAAGGCTGCTGGATCCTCGGAAACGAGCGGACGGCGATCGTGTAGTCGGGCAAGGTCTGCGCGTCCGCGGCCGTGATCAGCACGGCTGCCACCAGGGCCGCGAAAGGTCCCGGGGAAGACCTGCGATGGCTCATTTCTGCGAGCCTCCCACGATCCTGCCGCCGGCGGGACCGCCCTGCGCACGGAACGGCGATGGCAGGTTGACCACGGTTCCGCTCACAGCGTCGCCAAGTTGAATGCGGTTCCGCTCCAACGTGTCGCCTATGGCTTGGCCGATAGCCACGAGGGCTCTCGCGTAAGCGTCGAGCGCCTGCACATCGGCATACTGAGCGGTCACCAGATCGCGCTCCCGCAAGACCACGTTGTAGGAAGTGGACGCGCCGATCTCGAGCTTTTTGCGCTCGGCTTCCAGGGTGAGCTGCGCGAGCCGCACGGCCTCGTGCGCGGCCAGCACTTGCGCCCTTCCCTGGATGATGCCCACCCGTGCCTGTCGCACCGAAAGATCGATCTGGTTGCGAGTGCTCTGCATCGTGACCACCTGCTGGTTCTTTTCCAGTTGTGCGCGAATGCTGTCGGCCTGCGCCGACCGGTTGCGGATGCTGGCGCCGAAACTCAACCCGGCGGCGGTTTCGGGGTAGCCGGCGCCGAAAGACTGGCTCAACGAATCGACGGCGCCGCCGGTGGTCACCGTGGTGTTGCCACCCAGCCCCGAACTCGCGTACAGGCCGAAGACCGACAGACTCGGCTTCTGGTTGTTGCGGGTATACTGAATCGCGATGTCCTGGTTGCCGAGGTTGTTGATCGACTCGCGCATCTCGGGGCGGTTCTTGCGGGCCTCGTCGAGCGCGCGATCGAGTGCGGGAAGATCCGATTCCAGCGGCTCGGGAAGCATATCGGTTACGACGACGGTGGCCGAGTCGAGCAGTTTATTGCTCTTCTTGCTCACCAATTGCTTGAGGCTGGTTTCCTGCTGTTGCAGGTTGGTTTGGGCGACGATCAAGTCGCGCTGGCTGGCGGCTAACTGGGATTCGGCGGTGACCAGATCCAGGCGGGACATCGTGCCGATCTGCACCTGCTTCTGGGTCTCATCCATCAACTCCTTGGCGGCGGCCACGGATTGCTCCGCCACCCGGACGTTCTCCTGAAAGGCGGCGAAATCCCAGTACGCGTTCTCAAGTTGCGCTACGCTGGTCATGACCTGCATCCGGAAAACCTCTTGAGCGGTGTTCAGGTTGGTTTTCGCCACCATCATGAACCGCTCGTTCGGCAAGCGGCCGGCGGTGGCCAGCAGCGGCTGGTTGAACCCGATCGAGAGGCGCGAGGTGACGTCCGGATTATACAAGGTGTTCTTCTGGGTGGTGCTCTGCCGCAAAGCGCTCAGCGACACCGAATAACTGGCTCCGGTCGTGAACAATTGGGCGTAGCTGGCCGAAAACGCCGTGGCATAGCTGGTGGTGGTCGGGATGCCTGAAACCACCAGCGAATTCAAGGGGCTGGTGACCCGGTCGAAACTGAAACCGAAACTGACGGTAGGATCGAACGCTCCCGCGGGACCGATCGAGACGGCGCCGCCGCCGCCGGTAATACCGCCCGCGTTGCCGGTACCTCCGGTGCTGCCCGTGCTGGTGACGCCGGCGCCGATCGCGCCCGCGTTAAACTCGCCGGGGACGAGCGCTCCCGTAAATCCGCGCGCCGCCTGCCCGGACTTGGTACGCAGGATGTCGGTTTCCGAAAAGGGCAGAACGTAGCGCGAGACCACGATGTCCAGGTTGTTTTCCACCGTGAGCGCGATGGCATCAGCAAGTGAGAGCTGCAGCTTTCCGTCGTGAATCAGGGTGTCGAGGCGGGGAGAGTTCTCGAGGATCGGCAGCGGGACCTGCTGCGGCAGGTAGGGGCGCCAGACCCGGGGAAACAGGCCTGGGGTTTTGGAGTAACTCTCCACGAAACCTTGGGACATACCCGAGGTGTCCTTCGCGACATCCTGAGCGAACAAAATGGCTGTGCCCGACAGCCAGGCTGCCAGCCCGCTCAGAACGGCGAACAGGCGCGTAGATAGTAAGGGGCGCTTCCTTCTCATGAAGAACTCCTGGGGCCAAGGCAGAGCAATACCGCCGACATTCCGGAACTTTTCTCCACAGTATAACTCACGGCAAACGAAAGCCTTGTGCGGGCTCCCTAGCGGGGACTTCCGCACAGATGGGAAACTCGACTGTCTCACCAATATGATAGAGACGCCCTCTCCAGCACCATTGTTACCCACGGCCTGAGTTTGGGGCGACCGCTTCCTTACGGAGCTCTGAATCAGACGCCTGGCCTATACCCGCAGGTGCGGCTTCAGGAATTTGCCGGTGTAGGAAGTCTTGCTCGCCGCAATCGCCTCGGGTGTCCCGGTGGCTACGATCTCGCCGCCCGCATGCCCGCCTTCGGGACCGAGGTCGATGACGAAATCGGCAGTCTTGATCACGTCCAGGTGATGCTCGATCAGGATGACCGTATGGCCCGCTTCCACCAGGCGATTTAGCGAGTCCAGCAACCGCTCCACGTCGGCCAGGTGCAGCCCCGTGGTCGGCTCGTCCAGGATGTAGACGGTATGCTTGGAGCGCTGCAGTTTGCTCAACTCCGTGGCGATCTTGATGCGCTGCGCCTCGCCGCCCGAGAGGGTGGTGGCCGACTGGCCGAGCGTCAGGTATCCCAGTCCGAGATCGCTCAGCACCTGGATCTTCTTGCCCACCGCAGGCTCGTCCGCGAAGAAACCCACGCCTTCCTCCACTGACATGTTCAGCACGTCGTCGATGGTTTTCCCACGCAGCGTCACATCCAGGGTCTCGCTGTTGAACCGCGCTCCTTTACAGGCGCCGCAGGTAACCTCCACGTCGGGCATGAAATAGAGTTGCGTGGTGATGGATCCCTCACCCTGGCACTCCTCGCAGCGGCCCCCTTTCACATTGAAACTGAAGCGGCCCGCCTTGTATCCGCGTTCCACGGAAAGCGGCGCCTCGGTGAAGAGGTCCCGGATATTGTCGTAGAACCCGATGTAAGTGGCGGGATTCGACCGGCTGTTGCGCCCGATCGGCGACTGGTCGATGTTGACCACCTTGTGCACATGCTCCAGTCCGTCCACGCCATCGTGCTCGCCCGGCAGCGTGCGCGTGTCCACCAGGCGTTTCCACAGCGCCTTGAAGAGGATCTCGTTGATCAGCGTGCTCTTGCCCGAGCCCGAGGCACCCGTGACCGCCAGCAGCGTGCCCAGCGGAAAGTTCACGTCTATGCTCTTGAGGTTGTTCTCCCTGGCCCCGCGCACCTTGAGATACTTGCCGTTGCCTTTGCGCCTCCGCTGCGGCGTGTCGATGCCGCGCCGCCCAGAGAGGTACTGCCCGGTTGGCGACGCTTTGCACTTGAGTATGTCGTCGATGGTCCCCTGCACCACTACTTCGCCGCCATGTACACCCGGCCCCGGGCCCATCTCCACGATATGATCGGCCGCCCGGATGGTGTCCTCGTCGTGCTCCACGACGATCACGGTGTTGCCGATGTCGCGCAGCCTCTCGAGGGTGGCAATCATCTTGACGTTGTCCTTCGGGTGGAGGCCGATGCTGGGCTCGTCGAGCACGTAAAGCATCCCCATCAGGCCCGATCCGATCTGCGTGGAGAGGCGGATGCGCTGCGACTCGCCGCCCGAAAGCGTGCCCGAGCGCCGGTTGAAGTTCAGGTAATCGAGCCCGATGCCGAGAAGCAGTTCGAGCCTGCCGCGGATTTCTCCCAGCACATGCCGCCCGGCGTCAGCTCCCCGGCCGGCTGGTTTCACCTTGCCTAAGAACGCGTACAACTCGTCGAAGTGCATCTGCCCGACGTCGAAGATGTTCCTGCCTTCGATCGTGAACAGCAGCCTGGTGGCGCGGACCCGCGCACCCTTACAGTCGGGGCAGGTGTGCTCCACCATCACTTTGTCGAGCCAGGCCTCCATTCCCGAGCTGGCTTCCCCACGCTGCCGGTAGCGACGGTAGTGCCGTTCGATGCGGCGCGCGATGCCGCCGAAGCCCACCTCTTTCCCGGCGCTGTCGTCGCGTTTGACCTTAGCCTCGGGCGGTACCTGGATCGCGATCTTCTTGTGGATACCTTCCAGAATCGCGCCGCGCACGGACTCCGGCAGCTTCTCCCAGGGGGTTTCGAGCGAGAAGCCGAGCGCCTTGGAGAGGCTGTACATGATCCTGCCGTCCCAGGTATCGGGGTTGTACTTGAAGGCCTCCTTCACGAAACAGCCGCCGGCGATGCTGCGCCGCGGGTCGGGAACCAGCAGTTCCGGATGGGTCAGCTTGTGGACCCCGAGGCCGCCACAGGTGCGGCAGGCGCTCTCGGGGTTGTTGAACATGAAGTATTCCGGCTGGATGTCGCCATAGACGAAGTGGTGGGTCTCGCTGGCCAGGCTGCGGTAAAAGCGGGACAGTTCCGCCTTACTTGCGCCTTTGACCACATGCGCCTGAAGCAGGTTATCGCCCACCAGGAGTGTCGCCGCGATACCCGCTTTGATGGCCTTTTCGTGCTTGGGCCCCACGATAAAGCGGTCCACCACCGCATCCATGTTTCCGATCTTCGATTCGTCCAGTTCCACCTCTTGTGAGATATCCACCGGCTTGCCATCCACGATCAGCACGCGGCAGCCCTTCTTGCGCACCTCGGTGAGAACGAAGTCCAGTTCCTCCCCGTATTGCTGGAAGACGGGCGCCCGAAGTTCGATCTCTGTGCCTTGCGGCAGCATGAGGATCGCTTCGAGAATCTGGCTGGAGCTGCGGCTGGGCGTCGGCTCGCCGGTGCGTGGGCAGTGCGGCTCGCCGATGGTGGCGTACAGCAGGTTCAGATAGCTGGAAATGTCGGTCATGGTGCCGACTGTGGATCGCGGGTTGTTGGCGATGGTCTTCTGCTCGATGGAGATCACCGGAGACAACCCGTAGACGAAGTCTACATCGGGCTTGGCCACCTGCGCCACGAAGCGCTTCGCATAGCTCGAAAGCGATTCCATATAGCGGCGCTGCCCTTCGGCGTAGATGGTGTCGAAGGCCAGGCTCGACTTGCCGGAGCCGGAGAGACCGGTAACCACCACCAGGTGGTCACGCGGGATCTCGACCGAGATGTTCTTGAGGTTGTGCACCCGCGCACCATGCACACCGATGGTGGTGCGGGCGGACGGCTTCAAACTCTTCGCAGCTTGTGGCATGAGGCGTTCCAGACTACGGCCAGGCTCGGTGAGCTCGCGGTGACAGTGGCCGGGGGCCTGGGGAGCGCTGCGAGCTAAAACTCATCCGGCGGTTCCTCGAGGAGCGCGAAGGCCAATTCCTGCACCATCACGTTGCTTCGCTTCGTGAGTGGAACCGGGATCGACACCTTGGCGATCAATCCCCGGTCAGCCAGGTACTCGCATGCCGAGGTCACGCCTTCGAGGTTGAAGTTTCGCTTGAAGTGCGCCTCGATCTCGGTCGCCGACCGGGCTTCGCCCACTTCGCGCAGGTGATCCAGCACCGGTCCGAACAACGTAACGGTGCGGTCTTCCAGGTACCGGTCAACCGCGTTTAATGCCGCCTCCAGGCTCTTCCTGGTTTTCTTCGCGCCAAGCAGATCGGTATAGATCGTGGCGAAGAAACCCGGATTCAGCTTCATGGCCTGCGGGATTACTTCGCGATCCGCCAGCAGGCGGCGCCCGATCACCTCGATCCGCGCCAGGGGCGTGGCGGAATAGAGGAGCCAGAGTGCCGTGTAGTCCAGGTCGCCGCGCGTGATAAACCATTTGTGGGCCTTGTAGACGGTGGACAACGCGTGAACCGCGGCTGATAGAAGCTGGATCTGCGTGTCCCTCTCACCGATCTCGTGAAGCCGCGCGCACAGCGCCGCGATGGTCTCGTCGTGCGTGTAGAGCAGCCGCCCCTTGGCCAGAAACGAGTGGAAGAACGAGTTCTGCACGGCGCCTTCCACACATTTCCGAAAGTCCGCGCGCGGCATCAGAATAGCGTGTACGTTGACTCCACCCGCATACAGCGACAGTCCGGACCGGTCCACCTTCCTGTCGTCAATCGTAATCAGCGCCAGGTCGATGTCCGACTTGTCCCAAACGGTGTCGTGAGAGAGGCTGCCGCAAATGATCGCAGCCAGGATCGAGCGGTCGCCTTTCACCTGCTCGACGAGTTGGTCGAGAGCGTCGGTAAACTTCCTGTGGATGGATTCCTTCGGACTACTCACCCCCACGCCCCTCTTCGACCGGCTTTCGCCGAGCCGCGCCGCAAAGAGGATCGTACCTTTCTCGTTCCCGTTAAGTCAAGGTGGGCCGCACTCCAGGGTAAGCCTGGGCGCCTCGCCCGCGGCATTCAGTACCATGCATTCATGTGCTGGAGAGTTGCCACATTTCTGTTGGCCGGGCTGACGATGGCGTGCGGCGCGGAAACCATCCCGATCAAAGTGGTCGTGGTGACCATGTTCGAACGCGGCGCCGATACCGGCGACGAACCCGGTGAATTCCAATTCTGGGTAGAGCGGGAGAAGTTGGGCCGTGTTCTTTCCTTCCCTCAGGGCTACCACGATCTTCGGATCAACCATGAGGGTGTTCTGGGCACGGTGACGGGAATCGGTACGGCTCGCGCCGCCGCCAGTGTAATGGCATTGGGACTCGACCCGCGATTCGATCTCCGCCAAGCCTACTGGCTGGTGGCGGGAATCGCCGGCATCGATCCGGCGGACGGGTCGCTGGGTTCAGCGGCATGGGCCGAGTGGGTGGTGGATGGAGATTTGGCACACGAAATCGACGCCCGCGAGATCCCCAAAGACTGGAAGACGGGCTACGTTCCGCTGCGGAAGTCGGTGCCGTACGAGTTGCCGCGGCGCGAGCCGGACGAGGGCGAGTGCTACCACCTGAATCCGTCGCTGGTGGACTGGGCGTATCGTCTCACCAGAGATGTCCGGCTGGAAGACACCCCAGAGATGCAGGAGCGGCGGGCGCATTTCCAGGAAGCCAACGCCAGGCGCCCTCCGTTCGTTCTGAAGGGCGACACCCTTTCTTCGATGACGTTCTGGCACGGAAAGCTCATGAGCGAGTGGGCCAACGACTGGGTAAAGTATCACACCCACGGGCAAGGCAACTACGTGACCACGGCCATGGAAGATACCGGCACGCTGCAGTCCCTCACCTTTCTGAGCAAGGCCGGGCGCATCGACTTGAACCGGGTGATGGTGCTGCGGGCGGCCAGCAATTATGACCAGCAACGTCCCGGAGCAACTGCGGCAGAGAGCCTGGCCGAGACCAAGATCGCGAAGTACAGCGCCTATCGTCCCGCTCTTGAAGCAGCCTGGCGCGTGGGGCACGTCGTGGTCGAAGAACTGACCCGGCACTGGGCCAGGTACCGCGACCACGCGCCGTAGGTTCCCTGCGAGCCCTCTGACGTGGCGCGGGTAACCGGCCGTATCTGCGTGCTGGCACCACTGTTGTTGTTTTATTCTTCTTCCGCTGATCTTTCCTTACCGCGGTTTCGCCGGTGGCGTTCGCGGCGTTTTCTCAACACGCCCGGCAATGCGCGAAACTGGGTGGATGCGCGCTCTGCTTTTGTGTTTGGTGGCGGGATCGATGCATGCTGAAACCGGCAGGCTGACGATTTACATGATCCGCCACGCGATCGGCGAGGAACGTTATGAGATCTCCTCGACCGGAGGCGGGCTGAGGCTCAACACGACAATCGAATACTCCGATCGTGGAAACAAGCGGACGACGATTGCGTCGCTTCAAACCAAAGCAGACTTCACGCCAATCGCTCTGGAGGTCAAGGATCGGCCAATATCGGTACAAGTGGACGGAGCTTTGGCCACGGTGAAAGAGAATGACGCAACGCGCACGTTCGCGCCACCGGCGGCTTACGTTACGCTGTTTGGCGCCTCGCCGTTCGCACTGCAAATGATGATGATGCGGTATTGGGGCTCCCACGGACATCCGCCGAGCCTCGCAACGTTGCGGGCAAGCGCTGCATCGGAACCGCTGCGGATTGAGCGAAAAGGCCGGGACTCCATCGAGGCAGGCGGCAAGAGGGTGCTGCTGGACCGCTACACGATCGACGGGCTGATGTTCGGGCGGGAGGTCCTTTGGATGGACGCTCAGGGCAATCTCGCGGCGGCGATGACGTTCGCCGGAGGTTTGCCGATGGAAGCGATTCGAGCCGAGTACGAGTCGGCGTTGCCCGAACTCTATCGCAGCGGAGTGGCGCAGGAACTGGCCGACTTTGCGGCGATCGGGCGGCAGGTTCCGCCGGAGCATGCGGGCGAGTTTGCGATTGCCGGAGCAACCCTGATCGACGCGACGGGCGCGCCGCCGGTAGCCGATTCGATCGTCATCGTGCGTAACGGACGGATCGCCGCGGCGGGTCCGCGCGCCTCGGTCAGGGTTCCACGGGGGATGCGGGTCGTGGATGGCCGGCAACGCACACTGCTGCCGGGTTTGTGGGAAATGCACATCCACTATTCCGGCATCGAGTTTGGTCCGGCGCTGCTGGCGGCGGGGATTACCACCGCCCGTGACTGCGGCGGCGAGTTCGATTTCCTGACCGCGCAAAGGGACGAAATTGAAAAGCACGGCGGGCCGAGTCCGCGATTGCTGCTGGCAGGTTTGGTGGATGCCGGTGGTCTCAAGGCGTTCGGCCACGTGACGGCGGAGACGCCCGAGGAGGGCCGTACGGTGGTACGGCGGTATCATGACGCGGGATTTCAGCAGATCAAGTTGTACACCTTTCTGACGCCGGAGGTGGTGAAAGCGATCGCGGAAGAGGCGCATCGGCTGGGGCTGACGGTGACCGGCCACGTTCCGCAAGCCCTGAATGCTTTCGAAGGCGTGCAGTCCGGCATGGATCAGATCAATCATCTGAATTACGCCAGCAACATGATGCGTGGGCCGGGTGGGGGCCGTGGCACAGTGGATGTGAACTCGGAGGCAGCGGAAGCGGCGATCCGATTTTTCAAGGACCACCATACGGTGATCGATCCGACGGCCGGATGGGGCGAGATGGCGAGCCATTCCAAGGAAGTGGACGTGGCGTCGTTCGAGCCTGGAATCCTGAAGGCATCCTTCAGCCAGGAAATGAAATTCCGGGGGATGGGGGGCAACACGACCGCCGACCAGATGCGCGATCGCAGGCGGCAATCGCTGGCCGTGATCGGCGCGCTGCATCGCGCGGGTGTGACGATCGTCCCGGGGAGCGATACGGGGCTGGTCGGTTATGGCTTGCATCGCGAGATCGAGTTGTACGTGGAAGCCGGGATGACGCCAATGGAAGCGATCCAGTCCGCGACTATCGTGTCCGCGAGAGCGATGGGACTGGAGCGGGAGGCCGGAACGATCGAGGCCGGCAAGCGCGCCGATCTGTTCCTGGTGGACGGCGATCCGCTGCGCGACGTCCGCGATTTGCGCAAGGTGGCGGGGGTTGTGGTGAATGGGCGAATGTACGATCCGGCGCGGTTATGGCAGAGCGTGGGGTTTCGGCCTTAAGCCGGGCTAGTACCATTTTGTTGGTTCTTTCGTGCGCGAAACATTCATTAACTCCGTATACTTTAATGTCGTGATGGAGAGACGATCCCAAGGCACAGGCCAGGATCCGGCTCTCCAAGGAGGCGAACATCGGCTCAGAACATGTTTTATTCGACAGGTTTGTCAGCCAGATAGAGCGTTATGGCATGCCGGTCAAATTCCTCAAGCTGGTGTCGTCCAAATACACGTTTGGCCACACCTCCGGGATTGCCAACACGAACACCTGGTTGAATAACATCGATCTCTCGGATTCGGAGCTGAGTACTCTGCGGGCCGGTTTTCGACCGGGCGGCACCATTGGCGAGTCCACGACCATTCAGACCCTCTATCACGAAGCCACGCACGCCTATCTGGATCTGAGGGACGATGAGAAGAAGTTCAAAGACTTCATTAAAGACGGCGATAATTATTACAAGGACGCTCCTTTGGAAGGCGGGAAAGTGGCCAAGGATCCCGACCGCATCTTTCAGGAGGCCGCTGCCTCTTATGTGGGTGACCGGGCAGCCTCCTGGTATTCCTCGTATGACTTCATAGAAGTTCTTCGTGAGTCGGTTGACAAGAAAACGTGGGACGGCGAGGGGAACAAAAAAGTCTATGACGGGGCGGAGAAGTTGGCCCGCAAAGTCCCGGGCGAATATGACCGATCGATGCGGGATCGCGTGTTTGGCTACGAGGAAAGATGGGGGGATCAGGTGCCGACGACCAAGCCGATTTCCGCCGCAATCAAGGTCTTCTGCGATCAGGAAATCCTCGAGGGCAAGATTCCGGACGGTTTTGATAGCTCGGCATTTCTGAAGGACAAGCTTCAGAGCTTGTTGGACCTGATCCAGCAGTCCCGTACCATCGTTCCCGTTGAAGTACGATAGCGGTGATTGGCTCTGCCGGACTGGCGGCCGGCTCACTCCTTCGGCCCGATTCCCAGCGTCTTCATCTTTCGATAGAGATTACTTCGTTCCAGGCCCAAAAGCTCCGCGGTGCGGGTGACGTTGCCGTTGGCCTCTTCCAGCTTCTTGAGGATGTACTCGCGTTCGGCTGATTCGCGCACTTCCTGCAAGCTGCCGAAGCGGTCGAGCGGGCGGTCGGGCTGACGGCGCGTGGCGCTGAGCGGGATGTGACGGGCATCCACGCGCACCTGCGGATTCAAAATGACGATGCGCTCGATGAGGTTCTTCAGCTCCCGCACGTTGCCGGGCCAGTGGTATTCGGAGAGCACGCGATAGGCTTCCTCGGTGAACTCCTTAGGCTTGCGCCCGTAGGCGGTGGTGAATTCGCGCAGAAAATGATCGGCGAGCAGCGGAATGTCCTCGCGGCGCTCGCGCAGGGGAGGGACGCCGAACGGGATCACGTTGAGGCGGTAGAAGAGATCCTCGCGGAAATTGCCGCGCTCGATCTCCTCCTCCAGGTTCTTGTTGGTGGCTGCCACGACCCGCACGTCCACCTGCACGAAACCGGCGGCGCCCACGGGTTCGAAGCGCTGCTCGTCCAGAGACCGCAGCACCTTGGCCTGGGTCTTCAGGCTCATGTCGCCGACCTCGTCGAGGAAGAGGGTGCCACCGTCCGCCTTTTGAAATTTTCCGACCTTGGCTTCATGGGCGCCTTGGAAGCTGCCCTTGCTGTGGCCGAACAGCTCGCTCTCGATCAGGTCCTCGGGGATGGCGGCGCAATTCACTTCCACGAACGGTTCGGCGGCGCGAGGGCTCAATGCGTGGATTGCGCGCGCCACGAGTTCCTTGCCGGTGCCCGACTCTCCGTAGATCAGCACGCGACCATTCGTGCCGGCCATCAGGGCGAGCTGCTGGCGCAGCGCCTTCATAGGCACACTTTCGCCGATGATGCGATAGCGGGGTCCGCTGTCGGCTTTCAGGCGGTTGTTTTCGAGGGCCAGGGTGCGATGCGCCAGCGCATTCTTCACCACCACCGAAATCTTGTCGGCGGAGAGCGGCTTTTCGAGGAAATCGAACGCGCCCAGCTTGGTCGCTCTTACGGCTGCCTCGATGCTGCCGTGGCCCGAGATCATCACGACCAGTGGACGGTCGCCGAAGGGAATTTCCTGGATGCGAGCCAGGACTTCCATGCCGTCCAAGCCGGGGAGCCAGATATCCAGGAGCACCAGCTCATAGGCGGAGCCGGGAATCGCCGAAAGGCAGTCCTCACCGCTCCCGACCGCGTTCACGACGTACCCGTCGTCTTCCAGAACGCCGCTCAAAGACTGGCGGATGTCGGGCTCGTCGTCCACCACCAGGATCCGGCGCTGCTTCATACCCTGGCTTCCGCGGGCCGTGGAGGTGTGATGCCGCTCTCAATGACATCGGACTCCACGAACGCCGGGATTTCGATTGTGAAGCGCGCGCCCACCGGCTGATTGTCTTCCACCCGGATCTGCGCGTTGTGTTCAGCGACAATGTGGTTCACGATTGAGAGGCCGAGGCCTGTGCCGCGGTTTTTGGTCGAGAAGTACGGGAGAAAGAGCTTCTCCTTATCCTCGGAGCTGACTCCGCATCCCGAGTCGGCAACCACCAGCTCGACGGTTTCGGCGGCGCCGGGTTGGGTGGCGATGTAGAGCTTCTTCACCAGGGAATCCTGCATGGCTTCGGCGGCGTTGTCCACGAGGTTCACGACCACGCGCTGGAACTGTTCGCGGTCGAGGTTCACGGGGGGCAGTCCAGCCGAGAAAGTGGTCTGAATCGATATTCCTTCGAGGCGGCCTTGAAAGACCGCAAGGGCTTCGGCGACGACTTCGTTCAGGTCGCAGCGCACCGGTTGGGCTGAGGGGAAGCGCGCGAATTGGGAGAATTCGTCCACCAGAGTCTTCACGGAGTCTACGGATTTCGAGATGGTCGCAACGCACTCATGCAGAATCCGGTCGGCCGGCGGGGGCAGTTCCACGCGATCGATCTGACGGCGAATGCGGTCGGCCGAAAGCGCGATGGGTGTGAGCGGATTCTTGATTTCGTGAGCGACGCGCCGCGCGACTTCGTGCCAGGCGGCGGACTTCTGGGCGCGCAGCAACTCGCTGGTATCCTCCAGGACCACCACGAAGCCGGAGGTGAGTTTCTCTTCGAGCGCGGAGACGGTGATGGCGACCTGCAGTTTTCGGCTGGCGGTGGTCATTTCGAGCTGTCGGCTCGCGGTGCCGGTGCGGCGGGCGCGCTTCATGAGGTATTTGATTTCGGCGGTGTCTTCGCGCGAAAACAGGTCCTCCAGGCGCGCGGCTTTGGCGGCGGCATCGGCGGGGAATATCTTGGAGAGTGCCTGGTTGACGCGCTTGATGCCGCCATCGGCGCCGATGGAGATGACTCCCGTGGGGATGCTCTCGAGAATGGCTTCGGTGAAGCGGCGGCGGCGATCGAGCTCGCGGCTGCTGGCTTCCAGTTCTTCGGCCATCTGATTGAACCCGCGCACCAGAGACGCGAGTTCATCCACCGCCCGGACCTCCACGCGCTTGAAATTCCCCTTGCGCATTTCCCTGGCAGCATCGAGCAGCGCGGCGATGGGCACGCTGATCTGCTTGGCCAGGAAGAACGCGATCCAGGTGGCCACGAAGAGCACGAACAGCGTGATCAGGATCATGAGCATGGAGGAGAAGATCTTGACTTCGCGTTGCTTGTCACGGAGCTGGGTCCATTCGTCGCTGGATCGTTTGATGGTGGAAACCTGATCCTCGATATCGACCGGGATGGGAGAGACCAACTCTACGTAGCCGACGGTTTTCCCGCCTGCCCGTACGGTGGCGCGGGCTTTCACGGTGCGTTCGGGCGGCTTCTGCATGCCGGCTTTCCAAAGGTCGGCGGGGGTATCGCCGGAGAGCGGGTAGACGGCGGCAAACTGCGACTCCTGCGCCTTGGCGAAGCCCTCCAGAAAGCCGGGGGACGGTGCACCACCCGTCAGCACCTGGACGGTTTCCGGCTGGGACGCGAGCAGAGCAGCCTGGGCGTTCACCTCGTCCTGCATCTCGTGAGTGAGCAGTTCGGCGATCTTGGTGAAGGTGGTGACCTGGCTCTCCACCGGATTAGTGAACCAGCGGTTCAGGCTGTGGCTCAACACTTCGTAGCTGAACAGGACGAGACAGAAGACCGGAAGACAACTGAGGGCGAGGGCGCCCAATACCAGCTTGGTGCGAATCTTGGAGCCATCGCGGTTGCTCTGGCGCGCGATGTAGAGCTTCGCGAGTTCGGTGAAAAGCCTGAAGCCGAGGGTCACCATCAGGACGAAGATGAGGACCGAAGTTGCCCAGAAGAGAAACGTCTGGCGCAGGTTGGACGGGTCGAACTGACCGAGGCTGAAGGAGCCCTGCCATGCCACGAGGAGCACGGAGAGCGCCAGGAGGACCCCGCCGAATCCAAACAACAGGCGCTTTTTCATGGAATTGGCCTTATTCTCGATTGTGGCACAGGCGGGCCGGCCGCGACGGGCGTGTTGGCCGGCTACCCGGCGCGCTGGCGTATATTCTGTAAGACCATGCTGTGCACCTGGTGGATGATGTAGTCGGGCCAAAGCCGCCAGTACGCGACGGCCACATGTGGTGTTGATACCGGGTGGTGGCTTCGAGGCGCGTGCCGCCGTTGGGCAGAGGGGTCAAGAGAAACTCGCCCTGGCGGGAGACCAGAAATCCGTCGAGGTGCGGCGGGTGAATGCGCGCGTAGTAGGGAGTCCACTCCTCCATCGGCAACGGGTTGGAGGCCACGCGGAAGCGGAGCTGGCGGAGGTCGTCCCAGATGAGCACGGGCTCCACGAGCTTGCCGGTGGAGAAGTCGCAATAGCGGGTGGCTGTAGGGCCGGTGCCTTGGATGTGAGAGGCGCTGGGGTGGTAGCCCACTCCGGCGCGGAAGAGCAGGCTGGACGGAGCCGCCAGTGAGGCAGGTTGGAGAACCGTCTGCCAGACGCGCTTCGGAGAGGCCGGCAATTCGATGGCGGTGGTCACGGTGAAAACACCCGCAGGCGGCTGGAGGGCGCGTCCGACGGTGCTGCTGAATGGAGTGATGCTGACCATGAGAAGGAATGTGGCTGGGTGATGGACGGCCGGCTTTCGTTGAAGCGCGTGGCCGATGAGGCCGCGGAGGAGCGCGAGGGGAAGCACCATGGGGACAGCCATCACGAGGCAGATGACTCCTCGGCAGTGATGCCGACCAGAATCACACCGAGGACCAGGACCGATAGGGCAGGGATTGACTGAGGGTCGGACGTGTGCCCCGTCCTGACAGCAACGCTGCCGGAATTCCCATCAGGAACGGCAGGAAAACGAAGGGTGTCCAGCCGTAGTTTCGGTCCACGACGGTGGACACCATCACCATCAGAACTGCTGAGATTGCAGAGACCAGCGCGGACCAGAGAGCGCTGGCGAAAAGGCGGCTGGAAGGACTCTGGGGGAGGTCCTCCAGCATTGCCGCACCGCTATTGCTGCCACGGCTGCGAACAACGCCATCGGCCACAAGGGTATCGGTCCGGCGGTGAGACTGGAGGAGTTCCATCCCATCGGCTTCAGGTAGTTGAATATGCCGGAGCCGGCACCTCTCGACGACGCCACTACGCGTAAGACGTTATGCGCAATCAACAGGCCGCCGACTGCGGAACCGACGTATCGGGGAGTCATACCTGGTCCTCCTTGGCCAGCAGCTTTTTCAGCTTGCCCCGCAGTTTGGTGAGAGCGGGTAGTGATCCCTTCGGCAGGCGCTGCAGATCGGATAGAAGTTCAGCATGTTTTCGAAGAAGCCAAGCATCACTTTGATACGTTCGCCGGTGTAGGGGTCCCTGCCCGGATCGACCTCGCGGCGCTTGCGTTCGGCGAGGATGATGTCGAACATCTGCCAGACGCCTTTGAGCGATTCGAAGTGGTCGCGGCGGTCGCCGGGCACGTGATTGATTCGGACGATTCCCCAGCCCTGCAATTCGCGCAAGCTGTTGCTGACGTTCGAGCGGGCGGCCGAGAGTGTGGCAGCAATCTCTTCGGCATGCATCGGGCGCGGCGAGAGATAGAGGAGCGCGTGCACCTGGGCGACGGTGCGCTTGATGCCCCAGCGGCCCATCAGAAAAAATGGGGAGGAAATCAAGGAGAGGCAAGGATTAGAGGACTTCCTCGAGCTTCCGTCTGAGTTCTGCGGAGAGACGGGGGCTTTCGCCGCCCGTGGATACGGCGATCTGGACGCTGCCGCGCTGCAGGCGGGCGGGTACCAGGAACCCGCATTCCTGGGCGGAATCGGCGATGTTGGCGAAGATGCCCTTGCCTTTGGCGGCGATGCCGATGCGGTGATTGGTCAATCGGTCATCTGTGGCGGCGAAGACGAGGGTAGATCCGGCGAGGTCGGATGCGCGAAAGCGGCGCGCGACGATCCGGACCGGAAGGGAGTCGAACTCCGGCTCCCATTCGGGAGCGACGACGGTGATGCGCGCACCGGCTTCCAGCAGGCCCTTGGTTTTGCGCAAGGCGACTTTACCCGCGCCGACCACGAGGACGGGCTTGTCTTTCAGGTCGAGAAATATGGGGTAGTGTCTCAATCCCAGACTGTAGCACGCGAGCGGCAGTGGTTTGGTTACGATTGAGATATCGCGACCGACTGGAAAGACAATCTCCGCGTGGTGCTGGTCTCCACGCGCAACCCGCTCAACATCGGGGCATCGGCGCGGGCCATGGCGAATTTCGCGTTCAGCCGGCTCCGCGTGGTGCAGCCCTACGACGTGGCTTTTCGAGAGGCACGATCCGCAGTGGGGGCGGCTCCATTGCTCCAGGCGGCGGAGGATTGCGGGAGTGTGGCAGAGGCGGTGGCCGACTGCCGGCTGGTGGTCGGCACCACATCGGCAGGCGGCCGCGAGTTGCAGCATCCGCTGCGACGCCTGGAATACGGAGCCCGGCTGATTGGAAGGGTGTTGATGCAGGCGCCCGTTGCTCTGCTGTTCGGGTCGGAGAAGTTCGGCCTTTCGAATGAGGATCTCAGCTATTGCCACTGGCTGATGCGGATCCCCACGACGGATCCGGGGCTCTCGATGAATCTCGGGCAGGCGGTGGCGCTATGCCTGTGGGAGTTGGCGCGGGACCCGACAGCGGCGGAGGCGAAGCCGGAGAGGGTCAGGCGGGCCGTGGGGGAGCAGAACGAACAGATTACGGCAATGCTCATCGAGGTTTTGGGGCGGAGCGGGTATATCAATCCCAGGACGGCGGGATCGACGGAGGAGAAGATCCGACGGCTGGTGCTGCGGCTGGATCTCTCGCAGCACGATGCACCGGTGGTGATGGGTATGCTGCGGCAGGTGTTGTGGAAGCTCGGGGAGAAGTGAGGGGGGCAGAGCAGACATTCTACGGGGCGAAGAAACTCAGGGCGTTGTCGCCTTGGGTAACGATGCGGGTCCGGCGCATGCCGCCCTTCCCGGCGGGAAGCTCGAGGCGGATGGAGTGCTGCACGACGACCAAGTCCGGCGGCGACGCAGAGAGCAGTTCCAGCACGGCGGCGTACTCCCGCTCCAATTCGTAGGGCGGGTCGAGAAACACGATATCGGCGGAGTAGTGGGGGATCGTCAGGAGCACCGGGCCGGTGACCACCGTCGCCCGCGACGACAGATTCAGCGACTCCAGGTTCTGCCGGATGGTATCCAGCGCCACGCGGTTCTTCTCGAGAAACCAGGCGTGGCGGGCGCCCCGGCTCAGGGCTTCGATTCCTACTGCGCCAGTTCCGGCATATGCGTCCAGCAGGGTCGCGCCCCCGATGCGCGGGGCCAGGATGTCGAACAGAGTCTCGCGGAGACGGTCGGGAGTCGGACGGGTAGCGTCACCGGGAATGCTCTTCAGCCGGCGCGAACGGAACTCTCCGGCGATCACGCGCATCAGCCCACCGTCACCAGGCCATAGCGGCGCTGCCAATGATCGCGGATGTAGCTTACCGCGCGGCGGAGCGCTTCCTCCGAAGGCGGGTGTGCGATGAAATCGACGGCTTCGCGACGGGCGATTTCGAGGATCTCGCCATCGCGCAGGATGTTGGCGACGCGGAGCGAGGGCAGCCCCGACTGCTTGGTGCCGAAGAACTCGCCGGGGCCGCGGAGCTTCAGATCCATTTCCGAAATGTAGAAGCCGTCGGTGGATTCCACCAGCGTGCGAATGCGTTCGCGGGCCGTGTCGTTGAGCTTTTCGGTCACCAGGATGCAGTAGCTCTGGGCGGCGCCGCGTCCCACGCGTCCGCGGAGCTGGTGCATCTGCGCGAGGCCGAAGCGCTCGGCCTGCTCGATGACCATCACGCTGGCGTTAGGGACGTCCACTCCAACTTCGATCACGGTGGTGGAGACCAGGATCTTGATGGCGCCCTCCTTGAAGCGCTGCATGACGGCCTCCTTCTCGTCGGCGGCGAGGCGGCCGTGCATCAGGCCCACGTTGATCCGGGGAAAGACCTCCTGCGAGAGATGCTCATACATCTTTTGCGCGGCTTTGAACGCCTGGGTCTCGGATTCCTCGATTACCGGGTAGACCACGTAGGCTTGCCGGCCCTCATCGATCTGCGCCTTCACGAAGCTGTAGGCTTGCTCGATGCGGTCGGCGGTGTAGTGTTTCGTCTTGATGGGCTTCCGTCCCGGCGGCAACTGGTCGATTACCGAGACATCCAGATCGCCATAGATCGTCATGGCGAGGGTGCGGGGGATGGGGGTGGCCGTCATCACCAGCACGTCGGGGTGAACGCCCTTCTGCACCAGGCCCAGGCGCTGCATGACTCCGAAGCGGTGTTGCTCGTCCACGATGGCGAGGCCGAGGCGCTTGAACTCGACATCCTTCTCCAACAGGGCGTGGGTGCCGATGACCACGTGGGCCAGGCCTTCGGACACGAGCTTCTTGAGCTGCGCCTTTTCGCGGCCGGAAAAGGAACCGGTGAGCAGGAGCGTCACGTAGCCGAGCTTGGAGAGGATCTGCTTGAAGTACAGGCCGTGCTGAGTGGCCAGGATCTCGGTGGGGGCGAGTACAGCCACCTGGTAGCCGTTTTCAATGGCCACGACGGCAGCCTCGGCGGCCACGATGGTCTTGCCGCTTCCCACGTCGCCCTGCAGCAGGCGGTTCATGGGACGGGGCGCCTTCATGTCGGCGACAATTTCCTGGATCACGCGCTTCTGTGCGTCGGTCGGCTTGAATGGGAGCATCGCTTTGATCTGTTCGCGGACGCGATCGGTAATCTCGAAGGCGATGCCGGGGAGCGTGCGGGCCTTGCCGCGTTTGAGGGCGACGCCACACTCCAGCCAGTAGAACTCCTCGAAGATCAGGCGGAACTGAGCGGGAGAGCGGTAGTTGTTGAGCAGGCGGAGATCGGAGTCGGGCGGCGGGAAGTGGGTGTGTTGCAGGGCCGTCCAGCGGTCCGGCAGTTTGAGACGGTCGCGCAGATCCTCGGGAAGGAAGTCCTCTGCGGGAGGCAGCGATTCGAGAACCCGGTGGACCAGGGTGCGCAACTGCTTCGTGGTGATTTTGGCGACCGCCTCGTAGATAGGCACCACGCGTCCGACGTGCAGCGAAGACAGTCCGTCGTCATCGTCGCCCGAGAGAATCTCGAACTCGGGGTGCAGCATGGTGAGTTGTCCGGCGTAGCTGTCGAATTCGACCTTGCCGTAGAGGGCCACCTTCATGCCGGCGGCGAGCACGTTGGCCAGATAGCCGCCGTGAAACCACTTGCCCACCAGGACGGCGCGCGAGGCGTCGCTGAAGCGCGCTTCGAACATGCCAAGGTCACGGCGTTTAAAACCGGAGAGCTTGGCTGACAGCACGTCCGCGATCACAGTGGCCATTTCGCCCGGGGCCAACCGCGAGATGGTTTTGACGTTGCTGCGGTCCTCGTAACGGAACGGCACGTAGGCGAGCAGGTCGTCCACCGTAAACAGAGCTTTGGCTTCGAGCATGGCGGCGCGAGCCGGACCGATACCTTTTACCGAGCCGAGCGGGGTGGTGAGGTCCATAGATGGATCGGGATGGCGGCTTCAGACAGGCGGTTTCGCCGGTCCACGACCCCAGTGTACAATGCTTAACCGTGAAGCCACTCCTGTTCTGCGTAGCGCTGTCGCTATCGGCATATTCCGCTGACTTTCGGCTGGGTATTATCGGTACCGATACGTCGCATGTACCGGCGTTCACCAGGCTGTTGAACGAGGAATCCGCTCAGCCGGATCACATAGCGGGCGCGCGCGTGGTGGCTGCGTTCCGAGGAGGGAGCCGGGATATCGAGGAGAGCAGCGGACGAGTGGAACGCTTCGCGGAGGAGGTGCGGTCGAAGTACGGGGTGGAGATCGTGCCGGACATCGCCACACTGCTCACGAAGGTGGATGGCGTGCTGCTCACCAGTCTGGATGGCCGCATGCACCTGCAACAGGCGCGCCAGGTGATTGCGGCGCACAAGCCGCTGTTCATCGACAAGCCCTTGGCCTCGACGCTGGGGGACGCGCGAGAGATCGCGCGGCTGGCGAAGGAGGCCGGGGTTCCGTGGTTCAGCGCGTCGAGCCTGCGATTCGGAGTGATTGGCACTTCCATGAAGTTCGCCGACACTACCGGGGTCTTCGCGTGGGGCCCCGGACCGCTCGAGCAGCATCACCAGTTGGAACTCTCCTGGTACGCGATTCATCCGATCGAGGTCCTGTACACCTTGATGGGGCCGGGATGCGAGAGCGTGACACGCACCTCGGGGCCTGATGCCGATGTGGTGGTGGGCCGGTGGAAGGACGGCCGCATCGGGACGGTGCGCGCGATCCGGCCCTACAGCGATTATGGCGCGGTGGTATATCGGGCAAAGGAAGTGGTGGACACCCACCCGAAGGCTTCCGCCGCGAGCGACTATCGGCCCCTGGTGATGGAGATCGTCAAGTTCTTCCAGACGGGCAAGCCGCCTGTCGCGAACGAAGAGACGCTCGAGATTTTCGCATTCATGGATGCCGCCCAGAGAAGCAAGGAGCAGGGCGGGAGGTCCGTGACTTTGCGGTAGGAGCGCGGCCGGCGAGGCATGAGTCTACAAGGCAAGGTGGCAATCGTGACAGGGTCGGGCGGCGGAGGCACGGGACGAGCCACGGCGCGCCGGTTCGCGCGGGAAGGCGCTTCCGTGGTGGTGAGCGATGTCAACGATGCGGGCGGACGCGAGACGGCCGGGTTGATAGAGGGGGAAGGCGGACGGGCCGCGTTTTGCCATGCGGACGTGAGAATCGAGTCCAGTGTCAGAGGTCTGATCGGGTTTGCCGAATCGACGTTCGGAGGCCTGGATTTCCTGGTGAACAACGCGTCCAGTCCGGATGGGATGAGCTACCTGACTGGATGGGCGGATGCCGTCGCCAGTGAGATTCTCGGGCCCATGCACGCCATCCTGGCCGCCATAGAGGCGATGCGAAGGCGGGGAGGCGGTGGGATCGTGAACATTGGCTCGACTTCCGCACTGGGACACGGGCGCAAGCACTCGCCGTGGCCCGCTTACGACGCCGGTAAGATGGCGCAGATGCGGTTGACCACAGCGCTGGCGGGTTTGCGGGACCGGGAGAACATTCGAGTGAACTGCCTGGTGCCGGCATGGATCGCATCACCGGGGCCGAAGGAGTATTGGGAGAGCCTCACGCCGGAGCAGCGGCGGGAACGCGGCGTGCCGGACACCCTGCTGTCGCTGGATGAGGTTGCCGGGGCGATCTTGCGACTGGCGACCGACGAGACGCTGTACGGGAGGATTATGGTGTGGTGGAACGGCCAGCCTCCACGGTTGATTGCGCAAGGGGACCGCGGGTATGGAGAGTTGGAGTAAGCGCCAGGCTTCCCGATTACTTTAAGCGCTTCAGATCGCGCCGGGCCGCTTCGAAATCCGGCTTCAGCCGCACGGCCGTCTCCAATTCGTTTCTGGAGTCCGTCAAACGCCCTCCTCTTCGTAGAGCGTTGTGAGTGACCGGTGTACGACCGCCGATGCAGGTGCGCCACCTCGGGCTCTTTTGTGTGAGTAAGGTATTTACGCAAATAGGTTTCGGCCGTGGCCAATTCCACACCGTTGCGAAGCATTGCCCGTGAAGCGGTGACATATGGGCTCAGATCATCCGGGACGGCCTCCTCCGCGTGCGCCCGCGTTTTGACTGCGTCATCCAAGCGCCTTGGTAGAAGCTCTCCAGTTTGTCGAACTCCCTTTGTCTGATGGCAATGCGTGCAAACGCCAGATTGCCTCGAGCCGGATCGATCTTCAGAAGGCGCTCTGCGAGGTCGAAGGCCTTCTTCTTGTCTCCGCCCACGATTGCGGGCGCCTGCAGAAGGAAGTCCATTTTCTCGAAGAGATTGTCCGGATCGGACGGGTCGATGGCCAGGGCCGAGTCCAATTCGTCGCGGCACTTGTGCATCATCCCAATGGCTTTGAGCATCGATGGGGTCTCAACCTGGTGCAGGTGCGCCAGCGCCAGCTCCCGGCGGTACGCACTCGCCTTGGGATCGATGCGGACAGCCATCTCCGCGTACCTGGCGGCCTCCCGAAATCGTCAGAGCTGCGGCGTGCCCGCGCCAGCCAGTAAGCACCGCGGGCATGGCTTGTTCGCCGCTACGAACATACGGGCAGGCAGGAGAAGTCCGGACGTCGATCCTGAAAAACGCCGCGAACGCTGGGATGCCGGCTTCATGGCATCACTCCCCTGTCTGTACTATATACAGCCTGGAATAGGGAGTGAAATCAAGAAACCGATTCTGTTACCCCATCCGGCTTTCAGGATCTGTGACCTGGGGGGCGTGACGACTCTCGTAGACCGCGAGAGCCATCAATGGAAAGTAGTCGCGGTACATGCCGTACGTCAGGTAGAAGACTTGGGGGAAACCGGTGCCGGTGCTGGCCTCCTCGGGCCAAGTGCCGTCGGGCCGCTGGCGCTCCAGGAGGAATTCGATGCCGCGGCGCAACGCCAGTGAGTCGTAGTCGCCCGCGGCGAGGAGTCCCAGAACCGCCCAGGACGTCTGCGAGACGCAGCTCGGCGCGGGAACGAAGCGGTCGCGGTCATAGCTCACGCAGGATTCGCCCCAGCCGCCATCCTGGTTCTGGACGCCGCGCAACCAGGCGGCGCCCCGCGAGACGGCATCCTTCGCTTCCGGGAGTCCGCTGGCGGCGAGGCCGCGCATGGCGAGGAACGATCCGTAGACGTAGTTCACGCCCCAGCGGCCATACCAGCTTCCATCCTTTTCCTGTGAGTGCAGCAGATAGGCCACGCCGCGGCGCACGGCGTCGTGCCCAGCCAACCCGCGACGGCAGAGCGATTCCACCACACGGCCGGTGATGTCCGGGCAGGTGGGATCCAGCATCGCGTTGTGGTCGGCGAAAGGGACCTTGTTTAAGACGGCCCAATTGTTGTCCACGTCGAAGGCGGCCCATCCGCCGTCCTCCGACTGCATGGCCAGCAGCCAGTTGACGGCCCGCCGCTCGGCTGCCTGCTGGGCGCGGGGGTTCGAGGCCGCGGCGTGCAGAAGCGCGAGCAGCACCATGGCGGTGTCGTCGATGTCGGGGTAGAATTCGTTCGCGAATTCGAAGGCCCAGCCGGAGGGCTCGGTGTCGGGGCGCTTGATGGACCAGTCGCCTTTGCGCCGGACTTCCTTGCTGATGAGCCAGTCGGCGGCGCGGGTCAAGCCGGGATCGCCGGCGAGGCCGGCTTCTCCCAAGGCGAAGGCGCAGATCGCGGTGTCCCAGATGGGCGAGACGCAGGGCTGGAAGAGGAACCGGGCGGGCGTTTCGATCAGCAGCGACTCAAAATGGCGAATGGCTTCCACCAGGTCCGGATGGTCGTCGGCATAGCCCAGTGCATCGAGCGCCATGATGAAGTACATCATGGCGGGATAGATCGCGCCCAAGCCTTCGGTATGGTGCGTGCGGTCGAGAATCCAGTGCTCGGCCTCGCGGATGGCGGCGGCGCGGATCCGCTCCGAGCCGCGCTTTTCCCATACCTTGAAGACGCGGTCGAGGTGATGGAACAGGATGGCAAGCCCCTTTCGCTTGGGCAGAGCCAGGCTGACGTTCGGGAGGAGCAGCTCGTCGAGCGTGAATCCGGCAGGTGCCCGGCGGTTCGATCCGCGTGCCTGTACGATGGAAAGCGGCACCAGGATGGAGCGGGTCCAGGAGGACATTTCGTAGAGGACGTTCCCGGGAAGCATGGTGATTTCAGGAGGCACCGAAGGTACATGCTTGCGGGGATAGAGCCCGAAGAGGCTGAGATTGATCTTGACGTAGCTGTTGGCGGCCTGGAGCCCGCCGAGGTCGAGAATGCGCCGGCGTGCGCGCACGAGCGGTTCGGCGTCGGGGGGAATGCCGGCGAGTTTGAGGGCGCAATAGGCTTTCACGGTGGCACTGACATCGGCCGGCCCTCCGTAAAAGGTGTTGAAGCCGCCGTCGGGCAATTGGCGCGCGAGTATCGAGCCGGCAGCCCGATCGATGCGGCCGCGCGTGGGAGGGTTCCAGGCGGGGCCGTCGGGCTGGTGCAGCCAGAGTTGAAGCTGGATGTAGTCGGATTCGAGCGTAGTGTCGGCAGTCAGTTCCCCACACCAGAAGCCCTCGGCGGTCTGTTGGGCGAACAGGGCACGCGAGGAACGCTCCATGGCGGAAGCGATTCGCTCGCGGGCAATGCCGGCGGCCTTGGCCGACTGGCGCTGCGAACGGGCAGGAGCAGGTTCCAACCACTCGTAGGACATGGGAACGAATTCATATGGTAACAACGTAAACTGTGAAGATGGACTGGCAATTGGATGCCGTAGAAGTGCGGGTTCTGGGCTCGCTGCTGGAGAAAGAGGTTACTACTCCGGACTACTATCCGCTCTCGCTCAACGCCCTGACGAACGCGTGCAATCAGAAATCCAATCGCGAGCCGGTGGTTTCCTACGAGGAAGCGGCCGTGGAGGAAGCGCTGTTGACGCTGCGGGAGAAGGGGCTGGCGCAGCGCATTACCGGGCGGGACAGTCGCGTGCCGAAATACTCCCAGAGCTTTACAGAGAAGTTCAATCTGGGGCGGCGGGAGGCGGCACTGATGTGCGTCCTGATGGTGCGCGGCCCGCAGACGGTGGGAGAGTTGCGGGGGCGCACCGAGCGGCTCTACTCGTTTGACGACCTGGAGGCGGTGGAGAGCACGTTGCACCGGCTGGCCGAAATGGAGTTCGTGAAGCAGTTGCCGCGACAGACCGGCTTCAAAGAGCCGCGCTTCGCCCAACTGCTGGCCGGAGATGTGGTTGTGGCGCCCGACGAGCCGGCCGAGGCACCCAGCGCCGCGGTTTCCGCCCATGGACCCGGGGACCGGGAGCGGCTAGCCGCGCTCGAGGCGGAGGTGGCGCAGTTGAAGCGGGAATTTGAAGAGTTCCGGCGAAAGTTCGAATAGACCGGCTCCCCGCGAGTCCTTGCTCCTGTTCGGGATCATCGAACTCTTGCAATTCTCCAGTTTTGGGCCTTATATTACGGTTGGAGCCCGGCTCGCCAGTGTGCGGCTCCTGGGAGGATTTTATGCGAACCCTATGTTTCTTGGGTGTCCTGGTTATCGTCGTGGGTGCAACGTCCTGTTCCAGCGGACCTAGGCCCCCGGCACCCGGGACGCCGGCGTTCTTCTGGGCGGCGGCCCAGGAGGCTTACCGTAACGGCGACTATCCACAGACCGACCGAAGCCTTTCCGAGCTTGTCCGATCGGACAACGATTACTCCGTTCGCGCCCGAGCCTGGCAGTTGGTGATCTCTGCCGGCCTGGCTCAAGGCTATTCGGAAATGGCCGACAACTATGAGGCGGGAGCGAAGATGAACCGCGAGAATCCGATGCCCTTCCGCAAGCAGGTAAGTACTCTGCGCAGCCTCGCCAATGCGGCTGACATGGAACTCGCCGAGACCTTCCACGGCTTCCTGCAGAAAGACAAGGACCCGAAGGTGGCATTGGCGTTTGCCTACCCGGCCGGCTCGGTAGCGCCTTCGGCAGCGTTGAAGAAGGTGGCCGCCGGCATGATCATCCTGGACTCGGAACGCGATGCCATGCAGACGGATATGCTGCAACGCGGGGTGCTGCTGAGTCTCTCGAGGGCTGCGGGCAATGCGGACGATCCCGCCAAGACGCTCGAGAAATTCAAGGCGGGCGACGTGACGGTCGCGCGGGAGGTGTTCCTGTTCGCCATGGCCAAATCGCTCTTCGACCAGTCGGAACTCTACGGTTCCAAGAGGCTCGACTTGCCGGAACGCCTGAAAGTGATGTTGCAGGAGGCACTCGATGCGCTCCACGAAGTCCCTCAGACTAAGGAGAGCAAGGCGCTGACTACGAAGTTGGAAGCGGCAATCAAGAAGGCAAAGTCGACATAGTCGGCGCGGGCATCGCCGGGCTCCAGCCCGGAGCAGACGGAAGTCTGCCCTACAGTACGACTGGTACGCCCCGGTACGGGCATTACCGCCGCGTTTGCTGACAATAGCGAGAGGAATTGTTACTATCCCTTCAGTGATAGGACCCTTAGGTGTCAGTTCTCGCGGGCAGATTCGCAACCAAGCGGCCCCGTCACGCCGTGGTGTGGTAAGAAGGAGCCGTACACAGAATGCCGCCTGAGACGATTCTGGTCGTAGACGACGCTCCGATCAACCTCAAGCTCATCGATATTTTGCTGCGCCGGGAGGGCTATGACGTTGTTACTGCAGTGGATGCGGAGCAGGCGCTAGCCATCCTCGAGCGGCATCGTCCCGACCTGATACTCCTGGATATCCAACTACCCAAAATGGATGGCCTGGAACTGACTCGGATTCTGAAGCAGGATCCCAGGACACGTGACATCGTGTTAGTCGCACTGACCGCGTGCGCCATGAAGGGCGATGCGGAAAAGGCCTTCCAAGCCGGATGCGATGGTTACATCACGAAGCCCATCGAGACCGTGTCTCTAGCCGGAGAGATCCGCGGGTATCTGGATCGGAGGACCGCCCGCGGATCGGGCTCACTGACCGCTACTGCTCCGGATTGCGCGGGAACTTGAAATACGGCAACCGGACGCTGCGGATGATCACCTGATCGGCGCGAATGCCCACGGGCGCTTCGTAGCCTACGGTTCCGCCATTGGTCACGAAATCATCCTGCTCCACGCCGTCGCCCGAGACTCCGAGGCCGCCCACCATGACGCCATTTCGATAGAGCGGCGCCGAACCGGGGAAGAAGACGATTCCGGACTGGTTGTTGTTGGGAGCCTGATGGCCTTGGGTGCAGGGATTGGCGGTATCGAAATTGTAAAGCGTGTTGTAGAACGGCCCGGGTTGGCTGTTGAAGATGCCGGAAGGAAAGAACGGCTGCGATCCGAAGCCGATCGTCCGGTTGGTAACCGCGGTTAACATCGGCACGCCAGGCATTTCGGCGGGATCGCGGGTCGGACCGGAAAAGTACACCACGTTCCTGGCCTTCGACAACGCCACGTCGATCGAGAAGATGGTGGAATCGGGCATACGGAAGAGGCCCAGGATCGTGCCATCCAAGTCGGCGACGGAGATCACCATGCTCGTCCGTTTTCCGACCGGAAGGCGGATTGCCGCTCGCGTCAGAAGCGCCGTCTGGAGCGAGTTGTCGATGATGCTCGCCACGTCGCCCGCCTTCAATACCTGGCCATCCACCGGCCCCACCAGCCAGCCCTCGTTGGCGAACTGACCGTCGAACGGGCCATAGACCATCAGAGACGGATCGAAAGATCCCGGTGTCAGACCGGCCGGCGTTTGCAGGGCGATCCCGTCGCTGGCGGGCAACGACGGCCCAAAGAGGGCGAATGGAAGACGGAAGCCGTCGATGTACACGGACCCCGGATCGGGCAGAGGCAGGTTCACGAGGAACGGGGAACTGCCGATGATGCCGGCGTATTCATTCAGGTCGCCCGGCATGTCCGGACCCAGTCCGGAAACACCCACTCCCCCAATGACGATCGCCCCATTGCGGAAGAGGGGAAACCCTCCGGGCACGGTCCCGATGCCCAAACTCCGATCGTTGGGGCCAGGAGCGACGGCATTTGGGTTGTTGGGATCTGGAAACGGTCCGGTGCTCACGCCTCTCATCGTCGCCAGCGCGCCGATGGGAGTCGGCACGGGCTGCAGGAGCACGGTGCCGTTGTTGTTCGCGATCGGGCATCCGCGGTTGGTGTTCTCGATGCCATAGAGCGCGCCGGCGGGCTGGTTGGGAATGCCTTCGGGGAAATTGGGCCGGCTGATCGAACGCACGGTCCGCGATGAGAGCGGCGTCAGATTGCTGCTGAAGAATGCGCCGGAGCGCGCCAGCATCAGAGCTTTTTCCACCGTGAGGTCCGTGGCTTGGGACCGGCGGTAGATTGCCAGCACTCTGCCCGGGCGGTCCACCACCACGACCGCCATCCCCTCGCCGCCGGCCGCCGATGCGGCGGCTGCCACTACGGTTTGCACCTCGGCGGCGCTCAGTTGCTGGACGCCCTGATCGATGGAAACCTGCTGCGGGTGCAGCCGCGGCACGAGGAGGAGCGCCAACAGAAGGACTGGCCTGGACTGTAATCTCATCGGGTACCTCCCACCGCCGGGCGCGGTGGATCATTGGTCACGGTATACGGCTGCCCATTCTCGAGCTTGTACAGCCGCTCCGATTCCTTCAAGTTCATCGGCCGGGAGCCGCGGCGGCCGAATACGACGAGCTGGTTGCCGCTTTCATCGACGCCCCGGTCACGATCCAGCCCCTTGGAGAGCGCGATCGCTTCTCCTTTGGTCTTGTATGTCGCAATCAGCTCCGGAACAGGTTTGGGACTGAATCCCCAGAGGTCCTGACTGCGATCTGGAGACATGAGTTGCAGAACGCGAAGGCCGTTCTTGCCGTCTGCCACATAGGCGAAGGCGCTGGCGTTGGTCATACCGACCCGCACGGCATAGGCGTCGTTCAGCACGCCGCCGGCGTTGAAATACTCGGGCTTTCCAGGGTTCTCGGGCCGTTTCACATCCACGATTGCGAGCCCCTGTTTACCGGCGGCCACATAGGCGTACGTGCGGGCGACATACACGTCGCGCGCCTCCGGAATGGCCACCGAGGCTTTCAGCGCGGGGTGCCGGATATCGCTTATGTCAAAGACCTTCAACCCTTCGGTGTCACAGAGGAAGAGGTATTGGAATTGGATCGCGCTATGTCCAGCGCCCTTGAGCGGGACTTCGGCCACAATCTGGGGAGCCAGCGGGTTGTCGAGGTCCACGATCACCACCCCGCGGTCGCACGACACGTAGGCGTAATTACCCGCCAGGACCACGTACGTAGCGCCGTTCAGTCTTCCATCGGGATTGAAGGCGTCGCCGGGCTGGCGTTTCATGAAATTGTTGCGCGGGTCGCCATCCAGCAGGGAACTCACGCCGATGCCTTCCCGTCCTGGGCTGGTGCTTCCCAGGCGAATCAACCCTTCCTGCGCGTCCGCCACGTAGAGGAAGCCATACAGGATGTGAACGGGCTGCTCCTCGTTCAGCGGGTCCTGATGGCGCAGCGGATCCACCCCGAGGGTAGTCGGCGAGGCAATCCACCGCGCGTCCTTGGTCTTGACGTAGAAGTGCTGACCGATGGGGGATACCGGAGCGGTGATCAGGCGCTCGGCAAAGCCCTTGTTATCGACCTGGGCGACGTCGTAGACCTGGACGCCGTCTTTTCCCTTAGCGGTGTAGAGGTACTCGCCGCGAAGCTGCAAGCTCAGGATGTTGCCGCCGTGCTCGTATGCTTCGGTCAGCCTCCTGGTCTTTACGAACTTCTGGTAGTCCTCCGGAAAGGCGAGCTTCTGCAGGTAGCTGCCGTAGACCGCTTGCGGCTCGTCGTGCTCCGTGACCGCTACGGCGTGCAATCCTTCTTTGCCTTCCCCGACGTAGATGTAGCGGCCGAAGAAGTTCACGAAATTGGTGCCTTGCAGCAGCACCTGGGCCATCCAGGCGTTGTTGTCCTTTTCCTTGGAGATGTGGCAATCGGTGCAGGTCTTGGTCTCTTTCGTCCGTACGGTGTGCGGATAGTGGGGATTCATCGCCTGGCCGCTGTATCCCTCCGACGAGATGGTCTGCTCCTGGTGGTAAATCCACTCGCGATTGGCATTCTGCGAGCTCACCAACACCGCGCTTGACGAGCGGACGGGCACGATCTTGTGGTTTTTGGCGGTGCTGTCGAGTCCCAGCATAAAGATGTCATCGCGCAGCACCTGGTAGTTGTAGGTGGTGAAGTTCCTGGTGTTGACGTCGCCTTCCCCGTGCAGCGAGGGTCGGTTGGCGTTAGCGCGCATCGAGAGATGGCATCCGAAACAACTGGTCATCCAGGAGGTGTGGCAGGTGTAGCACGACATCTTCTCTTCGGTGTGCGCCAACTGACCGGGGGCCACCTTGGAATCGCCCCACGTCATGTTGTCGCGCTGCATGGTCTTCGCCAGGCGCGCTTTTTCGTTGTAGTTGTACGAGCCCGGAGTGACCGAATCCATCACCTGCGAAACCGTCCACTGCACGTTTTCGTCGAGCATGGAACGTTGGATCAGCTTGCCGTCGATCCACTCGAACCGCTTCGGGCCGAAGGGAGTCCTGAGGGGCTGCAGGTCGCGTCCGCCTTCCGGCGATGCGGTGTTGGACGTCCGCAACGTGGCCCGCGCCCGGATGGATCCGTGGCAGTCGATGCAATCGATCTCGACTGCTGCGCGCGGCTCTCCATAAAGGTTGCCGTTTCCGTGGGCATCGTTCTCGAAGTGGCAGTCCACGCAGTGCATCCCCTTATCGAGATGGATGTCCGCCATCTTCACGGCCTTTTGGAACTTCTGGGGATCGTTGAAGTCGACTTTGTTGTCGTCCTTGTCGAGCCAGTTCCCTTCGCGGTCGTGCTTGTAGACCGCGCGGTAGATCCATCCATGGCCGTTGAAGTCGGCGAACTGCGTCTGCTTGTTCTTGTCGTTGAGGTTGATGACGTTTCGCAGAAACGCCGGGTCCGACCAGTTGCCCTTCAGCGATGCCGCCTCGGGATTGCGCCCCAGCGCGTCCGACACATCGCCGTCGCTCATGTGCTTGGACTTGTCGGGGTACATGCGGTCGCCATCGGTCTCGTTGTCCCACCACATGTAGCCGTAATACTGCGACGCGTAGGATGTGCCGGGGTGCATATGGCAGACCACGCACTGGCTGGACGGGATGGACGAGGTGAGGCGGTGCCGGATGGGATGGCCTTCCTGATCTTTGGGAATGGTGGGATCGTCGGTGAAGCTATATCCCAGGTGTCCGCGGGCGGCGTAGGGACCCGAGTGCGCCGGGTCGCGATCATTGGCGTACACCACGTGGCACGCCGTACAACCGGCGGAGCGAAAATCTCCAGGCTGGTCGTTGGTGCCCAGGAAATAGAGCAGGGGATCGAGCAGGCGCGTTCGCTGCAGACCCTGGTACACCGGGTCGGTCCGGGTCAGGGTGCCGAAGCCGCGGTTACTCAGCCGGTCGTCGCCCCGCTCGAATACGCGCAGAGTGTTGCCGGGCTGGGTATTCTCGAACTGCGGAAGTGGATACAACTCCGGCAGCATGCCCTTGTACTTGATGTCGTGATCGGAGGGCGGCGGATTGGCGGTCAGCCTCAGCCACGATCCATCCTTGCCATAGGCCTCGCCGAAGACCGGGCGCTTGCTGGGATGCCCGCCGTTATTGTAAAGCGCGGCTCCCCAGAGGAACGCCCCGTGGGTCATCATGCTCGTCTTGACCTTGTTCAGGATGTTGATGTGGCACTCCGTAGAGCGCCCGCAGGTCTGGTCGGCGATGCGCAGGTCTCCGGGGTTGCGGAAGCGGACGTACTCATTGCTCTCGCGATTCAGCAGAGTGTAGCTGCGTTGCGGGTTGCCGGTGAGCGGCCACTCTTTGGGATAGCGCGCCTTCACGTGCGCGGCGTTCTTGTCGGTGGTGCCGCGCGTGCCCCCGTGACAATCGACGCAATCCAGAGGCGGGACTGCCGTGGAGGCGTGCATCGGCTCCATGCCGACGTGGCATTTGGCGGACTCGCAGGTCGAAGGGACGTAAGGCTGACGCTGCGCCCAGGCCGCCGTCGCAGAGGCCAGCAGGAATACGATCATCAACGGTAAGACAGAGCGCCCCCCGGCGGTAGTGGGGCAGGCCCCTGCCGCGCGCACAGCGCGCATCTCTTCACGTGGCATCAAAACAAGAACCTCAGATTGATGAATGCGTCAAACAGAGTGCGGCCGGTATAGATATCCTTGAAACCCCGGCCGGGAACCAGAGCGCCGAACCCGGTAAAGATTACGATGTTGTCCGTAAGGAGCGGGCGATATTGAAAACCGATCCCGCTGTCCAGGCCGATGGCATGGTGAATGTGCTCCTGGAACAACACTGCCTGGAGAACCTCGGTGCGGTTGAATTTCGCGTAGTTCACGTTGAGCGTGCCCTGAAGCTTGGGCGTAATTTTGGCGATATACCCGGCGTTAATGAGCGCGATGCCGGGATTCAGGAAGTTGGCCTGGCCTTCGAACAGCCCCGCCCGCATGGTGGGCATGAGATTGTTCGGGGCGAAGAGGTTGACGCCCGTGTCCGACAGCGGCACCGCCTCGCGATTGAGGAAGTTGATGCCGCCCCCTTCAAACTCGTTATTGAGCAGGCCGCGATCGGCCAGCGATGGATTCCCCAGGAAGCCTCCGCCCGCGAACTGCTGATTGGGCACGATGCCGTCGAAGCCGTTCGCCTGGCCGGTCCTGAGGTCCTTGGCGCCGGACGTGTAGAAGCCGGAGATTTTGTAGGTGTACCAATCCTTCTCGTAGGACAGCTCGAGGGCCGCGAGGTAGGCGCTGATGTGGAGGTTCGGCTTGGTGAGCGGAATCGAATTGTTATCGTTGCGGCCGAACGCATAGTAGAAGGCGTTGTCCACGGTGATGCGGCCGATGTGCCCGTCGCCGGTGACTCCGGCGTATGCGGCGCGGATCTTCTGCAACACGGGCGGCGCGAGGCCCCCGATGGGCGCGGGCCGGACCAGGAAGCCGTTCTTGTCTACCAGGAACGAGGGCTGGTCATGATTGTAGAGTGCGCTCAGGTTGAGCGTGTAGCCCTTGGTCAGGAAATCGGCGATATACATGTTGGCCACGGCGACCTGCTGGTCGCGCAGCCGCCAGCGGTTCAAACCGCTGTTGGTGTCCTTCTCCAACATCTCGAAATACGCGAGGTTGTATTGGAAGATATTGTTGTGGAATTCGCCGAACAGGCGCGCGCCGGGCTGCTCGTCGGAGAAGACGAAGCCGCGGAAATCGCTGGTGAAGCGCTGGATTCCGAGGCGTACGGAGGTGAAATCGAAATGGCCCTTCTCCGAGAAGAGGCGTTTTTCGAGGAACGCTTCCTGCATACCGACGTTGCTGTCCGTGCGCCGGATGCTCTGGCGGACGTCGCTGTTGATCACGCCATTTTCGCGCGCCAGTGTGTAGTTGATGTTGAATTCGGGAGTAATGCGCAGTTCCCAGTCCACGGGACGGAAGCCGGCGCTGCCGCGGAACAGGTCCATGCTGAAGCGGAAGTTCTGCTGGATGAGGCCGATTTCGCCGCGGCCGAAGAAGGTGTATTCTCCAGGGTCGGCGGCGCTGGCGCCGGAGCCGATGGGCAGGCGCTTGGTCTCGACCGTGGTCGAACTGATGCCCGTGAAGAGGAAGAACTGGCGCCGTCCGTGGAACGGGAAATCACCCTTGAGGATATTGCGGTTGAACGGATCCCACACCTTGGTGTGGGCGTAAATCGCGTCCAGGTTGGGGTCTTGATACCGCTTCCAGGGCAGTCCCGGGAAGATAAACCAGCGGTTCTTAAATTCCATCGTCGGCCCGG
Organism: Bryobacteraceae bacterium; assembly: GCA_035501495.1. Lineage (GTDB taxonomy): Bacteria > Acidobacteriota > Terriglobia > Bryobacterales > Bryobacteraceae > JAIQFL01. The sequence continues at coordinate 37,257 of DATJWB010000271.1, forward strand.
CATAGCCTTCCACCACATTCGCGACGACGTCGGGCGGCTTGGGATCGAGACGGGGAGCGTAGTCCTCAGGCGGTGGAAGAGGACCCGCCACCGCCGAACTGTACACCAATGGGCGGACCCGGTCTTCGGATTGAATGCGCGGGCCGACATAGCCGTTGTCGAGGTTCTTTTTGAGGGCATCCAGCTCCGCGGCCAACATCCGGGCGTACTCTTCGGCGTTTGGAGGTTCCGGCACCATGCCGGGGCGCCGGGGCAGCTTGCGAATCCCCTCGGCGCCGCTGGGCGGGAGAGTCTCCTGCTTTCGGCCGTTCAAGGGCAGACCGTAGCCGGTCGGGGGCTGCGCCGACAGAGTTACGGCAAATCCCGCCGCAAGGCACGCCCCGAGGACGTGGCGCAGGCACTCCCACCTGCCGTGTCGAGGCTCGTCTCGACGCTTTTGGTGGGAGCTTGTGAAACCTCCGGAGCGTGGGCTCGGTGGCGGTTCGAAAAGCGTCCCGATGTGTCGGGACGCGGCAGCCTCGAAAACCCCATCGCGGGCACCGGCCCGGGAGGCGGCCAAAAGCGTCCCGAAGAGTCGGGACGCGGCAGGCCGGAGGGCCTGCGCCACGCCGATGGCGCAAGGGTTTTCATGGAGTTCTGTGGGCCGGCGGGGGCCCATGGGTACAGGCAAGAGTGCCTGCGCCACAGGGACATCGCTATTGGACACGGACGGCCACCTGCTTGAACCGGTCGGCAAAACCACTGGGCGTGTAGGCCGACGGGTGTTCCAGGTAATCGTACAGCGGGGCCAATGCGTCTTTTGCGCGGTTCGGATTCATTGCCAAGGTCAAAGCATCCAGACTCATGGCGGCCTCCTCGGCCGAATTCACGCCGGCATTTGCGATCGTCTGAATGTTGGAAGTAATTGCCTGTACCATTCCCCGCGCATCGACGTTGGAGTTAGGGCTCATGAAGAACTTGGTCAGTTCGTCAGCAGTTCTCTCGACTCCGCGCGCAGCCTGCGCAATCGCCGCCCCGTCGGAAAAGCGATTGCCAACAGCTTCTCCCAGACGAGCCCAAGCACCTTGCAGTGCCGCGCTCTGATCGGGCGCCGCAGTCGCCACCATGACACGAGTCACCTCGTACCGCGCCAGGTTGACGCGCAAGCTGCCGGGTCTCCGGCCGGCATACCCGAGGTTAATGCGCCAGCTCTCCTTGCGGAGATCGTGGTGGCACTGGTAGCATTCCAGGTCGGAGAACTCCGGCCAGCCCTTTTCCGCGTGCGTGGTCAACAAACGCATGCCTTCCGCCAGACCGTTGGCCTGCCCCACCGCCCAGGCTTGAATACGCATTTTGGTATCGCGCAGGCGGTGATGCGCCGGCATGGCGAAATCAAAAGTGCCCATCTCGAAGGCGAGGTCCGGATGCCCCGCGGCGATCAGCTCGTGGTCCACGATCCGGTCGCCTGTGCCCAGGTGGCAGCTCAGGCACTTGGTGGATCTCACCACGGGGCTCTGGATATCCACCATCCCTTTTTTCAAACTGTCGGCATGCGAATTCTTCGCCTCGTGAGTGTCTTTCCAGAGGCTGGCGGGGCCATGGCAAGCTTCGCACGACACACCGTCAGAACGCAGATTGTCGGGCGAGCCGTCCACGTGGCACACCGCGCACCGCTTGTCGCGGGTCGGGTCGGAGATGCGGAGAATTTCCGCCATGCGCTTACCGCGCGGCTCAGTGAGGACCTTGTAGGCATCCTTGTGTTTGTCGAACGACGACCACAAGGTGAACTCGTTTTGCTGCACGCGGCTATTCTCGGTGAGCGGAAGAGGCGCGGTGCCGCCGTGACAATTCGAAGATTTACAGCCGGCGGCCCCCACGTAGGAAGGCGTCTGGGCCAGAGCGGCCCCTGCAACGGCGAGAAGGATCAGTAGTTCTCTCATAACTCCATCACTCAGCGTTCGACGGGCAACCAGGAACGATCCCTATGCTACTAACGTCACTTGACGACCAAGACTACGATCAGCACAACGGCCAGCAAGGCGGCCGCGCCAATCGCGATATAGAGCCCCATCTGGGAGGGCCTGGGCGGATCCGGCTCCGATAGATTCCCCAGCCCGGCCAAGGGTGTGCCGCACCCTCTGCACACGGTGGCCCCTGGCGGATTGGGCGTGGTGCAGGTAGAACAATAGCGGAAACCTGGGGCAACCGGCCTCTCCTGCTGTGGCGGAGATGGCGGGGGAGCCGGCGGAGCCGGCGTCCGGGGAGATGCTGTGGGCGGCTTCACTGCGGGAGGGATGACTTTGTCGCGTTTGATTACCTGGGTTTTTTCGGAATCGTCCGGCACGGCGGGCGCGGCCGTTCCGGAAGGTGGCCTCCCAATAACCTCGGGCGAGGGAGGCGTTCCATACGCTTTAGTTTCCGCAAGCTTCGGCTGGTTCTGGGCGATTCCCAGCTTCATGGTAATGCGGCACAGCGACAGCGCCTGCTTCAAATCGCCGGCGTTCTGAATCCGGTTGGCCGGGTCCTTCTCGAGCGCCTTGTTGAGAATGAACTCGAGGCCCTCCGGCGCATCCGGGCAGATCTCGCTGAGTTTCGGCGGAGCCTCGAAAACAATCGCGCTGACTACTTTCGCCAGGCTGCGGTCCTTGGTGGAAAACGGGTGCCGTCCGGTGGCCAACTGGTAGAAGACCATCCCGATCGAGAAGACATCCGAAGCGGGAGTACAACGATCGCCGCGGATCTGTTCCGGGGACATGTAATTCAAGGTGCCGACCGCCGAGCCCACTTTCGTCAGTTCCGACTCGGCCACCCGGACCATGCCGAAGTCGAGCACCCGAACCTTTCCGGAATCTTCCAGGAACAGGTTAGCGGGCTTGATGTCGCGATGAACCAGGTTGTGCTCGTGCGCATACTGCAAGCCGTCGCACACCTGCTCCATGACGGAAAGCTTGTCTTCCCAGGAAAACTTCCGGCCTTCGGCCATGACATGGCCCAAGTCCGCACCCACGAGCAGTTCCATTGCCTGGTAGAGCATGCCGTCGGCCTCGCCCGCGTCGAACACACGAACCAGATTGGGATGATCCAATTTCTTTGCCGTCTCGGCCTCGCGCGTGAACCGCTCGCGCATTTCCGGCGTCAGGCTCGCGATGGGAAGCGCCTTGAGGGCCACTTCCTTGCCGTCCTTGCCTTTAGCCCGATATAAGGGTTGAGTACCGCGATGCAGGATCTCCACGATCTGGTACGTCCCGATCTTATCCATCCGCCCACTCCAATAGGACTGCAGTCACGTTATCCGGACCTCCATTCTCATTGGCGCACTGAATCAGTCTTTCGACTTTTTCCTGTAGGCTTACGGTCTCATTCAAGATTTGCGAGATAGTATCATGATCGACTGGACCATGCAAGCCGTCCGAACACATTAGTATCTGGTCGCCCGGCTCCATCTTAAAGGCGTGAATCCGGATCAAAACATGCTCATAAGTTCCTACCGCCATAGTGAGTACATTGCGGTTGGGCATCGTGCGAACCCGCTCTTCACTCAAGCCAAGCTGGTGACGCAGTTCGTTTGCGAAGTTCTGGTCATAAGAGAGCTGTTTCAGCTCGTGGTCCCGAAACAGGTAGGCGCGGCTGTCCCCGACATTGGCGATCACCATTTCGGGAGGCCGCCACATCGCCAGAACGACGGTGGACCCCATGCCGTCGCATTCATTACGCGCGCCGGCGGTATCGAGCACCCGCTTGTTGGCGGAGCGGATCGCCTCCTTGGCCGTCTCCTCCATGGTGAGATCCGGTTCGGGGTTCTTCAAATAATCCGCGATGGCCTCAACTGTGACCGCGGAGCCGACCTCCCCGCAGTTTTCCCCGCCCATACCGTCGGCGAGGATGGCGGCCTGTAACGACTCTTCCACCTGAAAAGCATCCTCGTTGTTCGTACGTCTGCGCCCGGTGTCGGTCGCACCGAACCATTTCACCGCGGGCCTCCCGAGAGGAATCCGGCCGGGCGAATCCGCGGCGCGGTGAAGGCATGTGCCAGGAACGAGACTCCCTGGAAGGCACCCGGAAACGGCTGGCCCGGAGCTCCCGCGCTGCCGATGATCTCCTTGGTGGGACGGCGTTCGCGTTCTTCCTCTTTCGAACGGTTATGGTACACGTGGCATTCCGAGCAGCGATCCAGATCCGCGCGCGCTTCGCCCTTTCCGTGACAAGGCAGGCACGATTTCATCACCGGTATCAGCACATCTTCGGTCTTTTGGCTGTCGGGTGCGGCACTATGGCAGGATTCGCACTCCAGTTCGCGATGGGCGCGATGAGAGAACTCGGCTCTCTGCAGCCACGGACGGCCTTCGGGATAGCGGCCCAGGATCCCCAGGGGCGCCTGCACGGGCGCGGTGGGTGACTGCGGCGGCCGGGGATCGACTTTCTTGACTTCATACTGCGATTCCATGACGTGGCAGTAAGTGCACTTATCGCTGAATACGAAATCATAAGTCTCCTCCGTCAGAGTCTTCAGCCATTCGGCTGGGTTACTAATCACCAGGTTACGGCCGAGCGACCTTTGGGTAAGTGAAGGATCGGCCTTGAGCGCCGCCTCATACGAATTGCGGATAAACTCGCGGATACTATTCTGGTCCCGGGTATGGGGCGCCATCGGCGCGGGGCTGCCCAGCAACAGGTACCGGTCGAACTCCAGTTCTCTCCTGTGACACGACTTGCAACTCGCTTCGAAGGTCATGGGGAGCAGGTTGTACGTCGGGGAACTGGTGTCCGTCTTGTGGCAGTCCACGCACTTCATGGGCAGTTTCATCGTCGGGAACTTCTTGGGGTCGGCCTTCATGTGCTTCAGGTGGTTGAGCTTGAAGGGACGGTCGTCCTTCAGAGCGGCGGTGGAAAACTCGGGATGGTCCTTTTCCCGGAAGGCCGAGATCTCGGTGTCCTTGATGCTGAGCGTTTTGACGTCTTCGACGTGCTCTTTCAAATTGGCGTGGCAGCGGGTGCAGTTTTGAGTAGTGACCGCGGTGAGCCGTACCTCCCCGCGATGCTCCACGTGGCATTCGGCGCACAGCGGATTGACTCGTGCCTTCGCGTTGTCGATCGACTTCGCCGGATGGGGAGCCCCGTTGTGGCACCTCTCGCAGGCCTCGTCCTTGACGCGGGAGAATGCCTGGGAGTGGCATACTTCGCAGCGCGCTTCGAAGACGGCGTGGGTAGAGGAAAGCGGGCCGGTGGAGAGCGCGTGGCGTGCGCTTCCGGTCAGTCCCAGCACGAGCGGCACGCAGGCCACCACCGCCAAGCCCAACAGGATCCAGGTAATCTGTTTGCGGAAAACCAGCAGCAACGGCTGCTGCTTCAGATACTCCAGGTTGAGGCGCTGCGCCACTCCCTTGGTGTCGCGAATACGGCGTTGGTACTCGAGCGGTTTCTCTTCCTTGGGCATCTCAGTACCTCAGCGCAAGCACTGCATGGACGGCAATCAGAATCAGCATGGCGTAAGAGATGGGAACGTGGATGATCAACCAGGTGTGCAGCCACAGGTGAAGGCGTTTCTGTACCATCAACTGGCGGCGCTCCTCGCAGACTCCCTCCATGTCTCGCAGCAGGTCATGAGCGGCCACCGGCATAATGGTCCGCAAGTGGGCGAAGTAGGCCGCCACCTGCTCCTTGCTGCCGAACAGCCGGCGCGACAGCCCGGAGGGCTTGTCCACCAGAAACGGCCGCATTTCCTGCAGGTAGTGCGCCCGCAGCGCTTCCCGCGCTTCGGCGGGAATCTCGATCTGGGGCGAGCCTTTGCGCCGCGCGATTTCGGCGTCGATCTTTTCCTGGGCGCTTTTCTTCTGCGCGGGGTCGAAGTGCCGCTTCACGCCGCCGGCACGGACATACTCCTCTTCGTCCTCGCCGGTTGACAGGTCGGCGGTGATGAACTCCACTCTCTCGTCGGCTTCCAGGCGAAGACCTCGGACCACGGTCGGAATCTCCTGAAAGATCGTCTCCCGCGTAACCAGTTCCGTCATTCGCTTGGGAATGTAGTTCTGCAGGATGACACCGTAGATGCCGCTGACCACGATCAACGCGAAAGTCCACATCAGGATCGCGGCCAGCCCATGGCCCCAGCGGAAACCCGAATGCATCAGAATGGCCAGAAAGCTCGCCAGGCCCAGCCACACGTGGGCGCGAAGCCAAGTCTTCACCTGTCCAAGGGGAGAGGCCGGGTATTTCTTGCGCAAGCTCAGCAGGCATTCAAAGATGATGATCGCGGTGCCTACCGAACCGTACACCAGTCCCATGAACGTTCCGCCGCTCGGACCGGCCGGAGTCAGCACGGCGTACGCCGCATAGATCACCAGGGCGGCTAACGAGCCCATGCCTGATCCGGCCATCCACCTGGTCTGTTGGTGGTTCAGGATCATTGCACCTGGCCCCCCAGAAACTCCATCTGCATCTCTCCCATCTCGATGATGTCGCCCGGGTGCAATGCCATCTCCACCACGGGATTGCCATTCACCAGAGTGCCGTTGGTCGAGTTCAGGTCGCGCAGGATGAATCGGGCGCCTTCGGCCACGATCACGGCCTGTGCACGCGACATGACGGTATCGTCAGCGAAGCGATAGTCGTTATCGGCCCCCCGCCCGAACGTGGTGGACGGAAAGCGCAGTTGCAGGAACGAACCGGCGCGGGACCCGGAAATGATCTTCAACCGCGGCAGCATGTCGAGCAGTTCGCCGACGTTGGAATAGATTTTGGTTTCGAGCCCTTCCGGCGGGGCGGCGGGACCGCCCTGCGGTGCAAGCGGAGCGGCGGACTTCACCGTCACGCTCAATTGCATTCCTGCCAGGTCGCGGGCGAAGAAGCTTTTTGGCTCCACCCGGATGGCCGCATCGTGGGGGCATGCACGCACACAGTTGGGCTCGGGAAACTCATGGCAAAGATCGCAGACTACCGCCTTGGGACGCGGTTCGGCCTTCTGCTTACCGTTGGACGAGTCGATCTGGACGATGTTGATGTTGCCGTAAGGGCAATCGGTAGCGCAGTTCGAACAGCCGATGCACCAGTCCTCGATCACGATGTCGAGAGTATCCTTGCGGCGGATCGAACCCACCGGGCAGCGCGTCATGCAGAGCGGATCCATGCAAGCCCGGCAACTGGTGGCCACGAGAAAGTTCTCAAAGCGCAGGCCGTCGCGGATCAGGCGAGTGACGCCGTCCTCGTGGGTGGCCACGCAGGCCTTGACGCACTCGTCGCAGCGGGTACACTTGTTGAGATCCAGGAGCAGCAGATTCTGCCCCTGCATCAACTCCTGCTCCAGGAAGCTGGAGAGGGAGGCCTGCTGCACCCGCCCAAGCAACTCCAGATCCATCTGGCGGCGGGCCCTGGCCACTTCCGTGATGCTGTCGGAAACCGCGGGGAACTCCGCCAGCATCTTGGCGAAATCCTCGGCCTTAATGCGCACCAACTGCACGAAATCCACTGCGGCGCAGGTGGCGGTGCGGCGTCCCGCCTGGAGCGCGTCCTCCACCACTTCGAAGGTGGTCTCGCCAATGGTAAAGGTCTCCTTGGGAGAGACCAGCGCCGTTTCCACCGGCTTTTCACGGAACATGATGGGATTCTTGCCGGTGGGGAGGCGGGTGACGCGGAGCTGCTTTCCGTCCACCCGCACGGTGGCGTGCTCGCGCGACATGTACTCGTCCCACGGCACAGCGATCACGTCCGTAGCGCCGCCCGCGCGTCCGATCTTTACCGGCGAGGCCGACACGGCGCCCTCCACTACCTGGCCGGGCTTCAATCCCTTGGCACGAACCCGAAACACAGGAGGCAGCAGTCCCATCTCGCCGAAATACGAACCACGGGAAAGGTACGTCAGTACCAACTCGCCGCCCGGGAAGATCTGGGAGACCTTCACGAACCCCATGCGGATGAGATAGAAACAGTCCGCCACATCGCCCTGGCGGCAAATCACCTGGCCCGGCTGGAAATCCACCAGTTCCACGCGGTCGCGCAGATGATTTAAGAACTCCGGACTTAGATTGCGAAAGGTAGGGACGGACCGAAGGTGGGTATCGAGCGCGCGATAACGATAATTCTTATTGAGTTTGTCTTTGAATTGCGGCGCATTATACAGAACATTATTCAGAATGTTCGGCAGCATCTCGAGCACGATGGCTTCGGTCTTGGCGCGTGCCGTGGCGGAGCGAGGATAAAACTTGGGCCGCTTCAGCCGTTCCTGTTTCAAAGCGGCGAGCGCGGCGAGCTCTCCGATCAGATCACCTGCGGTTACGGTTGCGATGGGGTTGTCCATCGGCAAATCGACCGACGCATCCACGCAAATATGCGTCGGTCGGTTGGGGTTCGCCTCGCGGGATTCTGGAATTCCCTTGATGTAGTTCGTGATCTTCGTGAGGCCGGCAAAGCCGCCGCCACTCTTCTTACGCCGGCTCTCGACACGCGAAACCGGATTATTGATGAAGATTTCAACGGTGCCCGAGAGAATGTAGAACGCAGTGGTCCCGTTATCCCCCTCACGCATCAGAATCTGGCCAGGCGCGTACGTCTTGCGCACGATGGCCCCCGGAAACTTGTCCCAGATTTCTTTACGAATCCCGGCGAAATCCGGAATGGCAGCCAGTTCCTCGGTTGAGAGGATCGTGCCCCCCAGATCCGCTTGCAGGATTACATCCTTTGCCATGCGGTTCCCCTGCCGACCGGATCAGTATCCCAAATCACGAACAGTTTAGCCAATTATAGGGTACTAGTGTACAATTTTTTGCGAGGGGATAGAAGGAAGCGGTGGATGCGCTTACACTTGCATTCACTCGTACGTTGTGCTGGAGCGAACGGTCCCAAAGTGAGGTCTTAATATCCGAAATGGCAGGGTGGACTAGCCCGCGCTGTCGGCATTGCCCAGTAGTTCGCGTGAACCCAGCGATCGCCAGAAGGCGAAGAGCGCGATTCCCAGCAGCAGGAGGAGTGTTGCCAGCCCTGCAGGAGCGAACCAGGTTTTCCAGTCAGTACCGAGGATGATGGCACTGAAGCTGTTGATGAAGTAGACCGCTGAAATCGTCGCCACCAGCCCGAAACGCAGCAGGGCGAAGATCAGGACCGAGAACAGCACGACGTAGATCGTCGCCGCTGCCTTCCAGTCCGGGTCATTGATCACCTCGCCCTCCGACATGGTGAACAGGATCGCCGCGGCCACCGCCGCGAGCACGTCTTTGCGCAACAGCATCCGCAAGCCGAGGATTCCCAGGAAGGCCAACAGCCCCGACCGCAAGGCCAGACCAAGCACCTCCGCGTGACCGCCCATCCATTGCCTGGGACCTAAGATGACCGAAAGCCTGCCGGAGGCAAACAGGTCGTCGCGGTACAGCATCAGCGTCGTGAGCGTGATGACCAGCCACAGCGCGCAGCCCACTGCCGCTCCGATCAACACGTGGGCACCGACCTGGGCATCCAGCCAGCGGCCCGACAGCACGCGATTCCAGGTGACCATCGCGTGGGGCCAGCGAGCCCGGGCCACGGGCTCGAGCGCCAGGTATAGGACCCAGATCACCGCCGCCGCCATCAGCCAATCCGCCGCGCCCGTTTCCGCGAGGGTCAGAAGATCACTGTTGGGAACCGGGTGCACGGAACCGATCCAGGCCAGCATGGCCAGCAGGAACTCGGCGATCGCGACCCGCAAGGCTCCCTTCCGGTCGGACCTTCCCAGCCTCCAATTCCGGCGCGCCAGCAACGCCACAAACAGAATTCCCACTCCGGTGAGCACCATCATGAACGTCTCGCGGGCACGCGAGAGTAGAGGCGTCTCTGCGATGCTCGAACCCGCAGGCCTGTACCACGGATAGCCCAACTCAACCCTGGTCACCCTACCGCGCCAGGAGGCCATCTGGACACTCAGCTCGGTATTGGGGATCTTGGGGTGGACCCCTTTCCAGGCGCGGACCTGGTCGGCCGGGCCGAGCGGCAGGAGGGTAGGAGAGGTTTCCGTGAAGGTCGCAATGTCGAGCCCCGCAGCCCGGAAGACGATCTCGGGTGCAACCTCCTGCGACAGGTTGGGAGCATCGCTGTACGGAATAGCGGAGAAATCGAGCAGGCGCCCGTGACCGTCCAACACCACCCTCACCATTCCGGGCTGCGTGGGAGGCGGGTTGTCGTTATCCACGGTGCCGGTCGGATTGGCGAACAGAGGCTTGGGACTCTCTCGATATACGGCGAGGATGGGGGCCTCGAACGCGAACCACTCGTCGAAGGGCCGAGGCTTGGGGAAGGCTCGCAGGTAGCGAATCAGCTCGGTGCGCGGTTCGATCCAGACGGCGGAATCGGCAGGCTTGCGGGGGTATCCAAAGGACGCGGCGACCTCGCGCGACTGGTGAGCCAGCACATCCGGCGAGTCTTCGAGCGAGCCGTGCATCACTGCCGAGCGGCGCTGATTGGCCAGTGTGGATCCAAAGAGCACCAGGATCACCGTCAGCAGGCAAGGTACGGAGTATCCGCGCGGCAAACCTTCGGTATCGCCGTGCGAGGCGACCATTTCGGGCGACGGGGTTTCGCCGGCAGCCAACGCTGCGGACAGCCGGTCCCCTCCCGGCAACAGCGTCATGACGACAACCGCGCTCGCCGGCCGCTTTAAGGGATCCGGATCGAGACATCGCCGTATGGCCTTCTCCACTGCCGGGTCGATATCGGATGCGACTGAGGTCATCTGCGTGAGATGAATCGATTCCTGCAGCTCCATCAGGTTCTGGAGCGTTTCCGCCTCGAAGGGCTTGCGTCCCGTGAACAACTCGTAGATCACCAGCCCCAATGCGTAGATGTCGCTGCGGGCACTGACCCCCGTGCCCTTGAGCTGCTCGGGAGCCATGTAGGCAGGGGTGCCGTTGCGCACTTCGGCGCCCGAGAGCTGGTCGGCAATCGCGGCCAGGCCGAAGTCCATGATCACCACCTCGCCGCGTTTGTTGATCATGATGTTTTGCGGCTTGAGGTCGCGGTGGATCACGCCGCGATCATGGGCGGCCGCGAGGCCGGAACAGAGCTTGCGCGCGGTTTCCAGAGCCTTGTCGGCGGGTAGACGGCCGATGCGGGTGAGCAGTGTGGCGAGGTCCTCGCCGTCCACATACTCCATCGAGATGTACGGCATGCCTTCGACTTCGCCGATGTCGTAAACACGGCAGACGTTCGGATGGGACACGAGCCGCGCCACGCGGACTTCGCCGTGAAAGCGCTCGAGGAGCCGGGGATTGCGGGATGCCTCTTCCGGGAGGAATTTCAAAGCGACGGATTGGCCCAACGTCAGATCGGTGGCGCGGTAGACCTCGCCCATGCCGCCGCGGCCCAACAAGCCGATGATGCGGTAACGTCCGGCCAGCAGTGTGCCCGGCACGAATCGCCCATCGTCTTCGACCGAACTGGAAGTCGAGGTGAGGCGCGACACTTCGGGATCCCGAGGTGTGGAGGCGGGCCGGGGCGGCTGAGCGAGGTCTGTTGGATCGGCGGCTACCGTCTCGGCGAACGAGGGATCGGGACGCTCCATACAGTCTCGATTCTGACAGAAGATCGGAGCTGGGAGGTAGGGCGGAATCGGCTACAGTCGTTCGTCGAGGATGCGTCTGACCCTGGCGAAACTGGGGAGATGGCGCGCTAGAGTGTCGGGATCGGGCTTGCCCAGGACTTCGAACGGCCGTTTCCCCTTGGCGTAGGCGTTCGAACAGTCGCGCGTTGCGCGGGATAGCGAGTCTTGAAATTTCGTGGCGATCACGGCTCTCCAGTTTTTCGAGTGGCGGCAGAGCGCTCCCCTGGAGTTTATTCGAGTAGTGACGAACCAAGGCGTCCCGGTCGGCGATAATCATTGTTTCCATGCATGTAGTCATGAACAACACCTGATCGTTGGCCGCATCGCCAGGTCTGTCCCGCTGGCCGCGCCGGTTCAAGTGGTGCCAAGTCAATGCAAGATCCTGCAGAGGGTACTCACTGTCGATCCACGTCGCCACGTATTCGAGGGCGGCCATCCCCCTCGGTGCGGTTTTGAAGTCGTTGAAGGCGGCGCCGCGGGAACCGCAGGAAACCAGTCTCGGCATCCGACCCCGATATCCGGCGTTCTCAAGCAGTTTCCGGACACTCTCTCGGCAGTTGTTTTGTGGCCCCTTTGAGTCTCGACCGGTGGCGCCTCCCTCCAGGTCGCGCTCACCAGCGGGTCCCTCCGATGTGACCTCGCGTCCACATTTCGCCGAGTCGATATTGTTCCAATCCAACCAATTCGCCAGCTCCGTTTTGTGGAGCCTGCGCATCCTAGTCTGGCCATCGCGCTTTTCGCAGACCACCACGAAGTGCGGGCGCTCCGTCATCGCATCGACCAGGATGTCCGAATGCGTGGTGACGATGAGTTGTGGATCGAAAAGAATAGCAAGCAAGCAAAGATAGCGGAGTGTACCGTCCGGCAGTCGTGTGGCAGGAATGGAGAAATC
>DATJWB010000272.1:0-31352 GCA_035501495.1 Bryobacteraceae bacterium
GTCGCGGTTGTAGCGGCCGGAGATTCTTTGGTTACTCGTGATGTTCACATCGCCGCGAATCGTGAAATTCATCTCGGTATTCAGTTCGGTATTGTTGGTGCCGAAGGCGACCGCGCAGGGGGTGTCCACACCAAAGACCCCTCCCGTTCCGGTGGGCGTTCCGTTGAATGTGTTGATGCCGCACCCCAGGTGGCCGTTGCCATCCTGCAACTGGCCGGACCCGTTGGTTACCGGGACCGCGCGGTTGATGCCGGGCGAGCCCTTGACGAGATTGAAATAGTCCTGGAATAGCGGAAGCTCGGCCGCGCCGACGTGCGCTATCGCGTATGTCTGGAGTTGGGGCGAGGGAAGCGATACGATGCCCGCCGCGGGCAGCACATAACGCAGGTTTTCATGGTCGAAGAAGAAAAAGGCCTTGTTCCTTTTGATAGGACCGCCAATTCTGCCTCCGAAATTGTGAGCATCGGACCTGCCTCTTGGGGTACCGGAGGAGTTGGCAAAGAACGAGTTGGCGTTGAGCTTTTCCCAATTGAAGTTATAGAAGAGATTTCCGTGGAACTGGTTCGAGCCGGTGAGACCCACCATGTTCACCTGGGCGCCGGCCATGCGTCCGTACTGCGGGCTGTAGGCGTTCAACACAACCGCCACTTCGCCGATTGCGTTGGCCCCCAGAAGGTTGTTGCTGGCTCCCGAGTTGTTGATGTTGTTGGCGGGGTCGTTCTGGTCCATGCCGTCTACCGTGTAAAGGATCGACGCGCCGGGAATTCCGTTGGCGTTCATGTTGCTCGATCCGCCGGTGACGTTCACCCGGATGCCGGGAGCGGTCATGGCCAGTGTGGTGAGATCGCCGCCCGGCATGGGGAGCGCGTCTACCTGGGCCTTGGTGAAGTTGGTCTCGATATTCGCGTTCTCGGTCTGCAACGTGGCGGCTTCCGCCTGGACCTCGATGACCTGTTGGCTCGCCGTCACCGAGAGGGTCAGGTTCATTTCCGCCGCCTGCCCTACCAGAACCTCGAAGTTTTCCACGTTGGACTTCAGGCCGGTGGCCTGGGCGGAAATGGTATACTTGCCCGGCTTCAGCAGCGGGAAGCGGTACTCGCCGGCCGTGCCCGTCACGGCGGTTCGAACGTCACCGGTATCCGCGTTCTTCAAGGTGATGGTCGCATTGGGCACCACGGCGCCGGTTGCGTCCTTGATGACGCCCGCTACGTCTCCAGTGGTGATCGTTTGACCGAACGCTGGCGCAGCCATCAGGAGCGCCACCAGAAAAAGGGCCGCGAACGGCCATAATCTCTTTGTATCCCTCATAAACTCCCTCACGATTAACGTTAAGACCGGTGCCCTTCACCAGCCGTAGACGCAGGAAACGCTTCTCTCCAACTCTGGATTCGCCGGAAGCCCGGCCGCAAATTGACAGGAATTCGCGCAAGGCAATTGTCGCAATGATCCCAAGCCTGAACGTGGTTAACGTAAACGCGCATCCCTGGGAACCCCATTGCCCAACTGACCCCGACTGCCGCTCAAACCTCAGTGAACGAAAATAATTCCTCTAAAGCAGTAAATGTGCATAAGTTTACCAGTAAAGCTGCAAATTGTAAACATGATTTCGGGGCAAACGGTTAACCCTAACCGTGCCCCGCCACCGTCAGCCGCGGACTGCCGCTCACGCTACAATGAGTCCTTCAGGAGAAATCATTGGGCAGCCGTTCGCTAGTCCGGCCGGGGTCTGGGTCCGACCGCTGGTTTGAAATCAAGAGCCAGGTGCACCAGAAGCTCTTGAACGCCCTGACCGCGGAACAACTGCGGGACCTCAACAAGGAGAGCGTCCGCGGGCAGATCGGCGCCGTGGTCGAGAAACTGATTATCGACGAGGGCCTGCCCGTCACACTCGCCGAACGCGAGCGGCTCATCGAAGAGGTCCTGGACGAGGTCTTCGGACTCGGGCCGATTGAGCCTCTGCTGAAGGATCCTACGATCAGCGACATCATGGTCAACGGCTTCGACAACGTTTACATCGAGCGTGGCGGGCGCGTGCTGGAGACGAACGTGCGCTTCAAAGACCAGGCGCACGTCCGCATGATCATCGAACGCATCGTTTCGGCGGTCGGGCGGCGCATCGACGACTCCTCGCCCATCGTGGACGCGCGCCTGAGTGACGGCTCGCGGGTCTGCGCCGTGATCCCTCCGCTGTCCCTGATCGGACCGGTGATGTCCATCCGGCGCTACGGGAAGAAGGTGCTCTCCACGGAAGACCTTCTCAAATACGAAACGTTCACCTCGGGGATGCTGGACTTTCTGAGCGGCTGCGTGGAGGCGCGCCTTAACATCGTGATTTCGGGCGGCTCAGGCTCGGGCAAGACCACCATGCTGAATACCCTGTCGCGGTTCATTCCGGACGAGGAGCGCATTGTAACCATCGAAGACACGGCGGAATTGCAACTCCAGCAGCGGCACGTGGTGCGCCTGGAAACGCGTCCGCCGAACATCGAAGGGGCAGGCGCGGTAACCCAGCGCGACCTGGTCATCAACACCCTGCGTATGCGCCCCGACCGGATCATCGTGGGCGAATCGCGCGGCGCCGAAGCGCTCGACATGCTGCAGGCCATGAACACCGGTCACGACGGGTCCATGACCACGGTGCACGCCAACGCGCCAAGGGATGCGTTTTCCCGGCTGGAGACGATGGTGATGATGGCCAGCCAGCACGTGCCCGATAAGGTGATCCGCCAGCAACTCGCCAGCGCCATCAACATCGTGGTGCACTGCGCCCGCCTGAGCGACGGCACGCGCAAGGTGACCGGAATCGCGGAGGTGGTGGGGGTAGCCAACGACCAGGTCGAGATGCAGGATATCTACGAGTTCGAACGGTCCGGGATCAGCCCGCGCGGAAAAGTGTTGGGAACTTTCCGCGCCACTGGCGCGCGGCCCCTGTGCCTGGAGCGCTTGAGGGCATATGGTGTGCACCTGTCAGCCGCTATCTTCGAGGAGAGACATGAGGTTAAAGAGCGAACTTGAGAGCTCACCGCGGAGACGCGGCGTCGCAGAGATCAACACGGAGGAATACCATAATCTCCGGCCGTTCCTGCGCGTAATCTCCGCCTCTCGGCGGCTCGGCGGTGAGGATCGTTTCCGCGGATGACTCCATGTTCTTCGTAGCTTCATTCCTGATCTTCTCGGTAGCTCTGTTCACCGCCGGATATTACGTCTGGACGGTGCCGCAGCAGGAGGCGGAGCAGTTGCTGCACGGACGGCTCCGCGAAATCCGGACCAACGTTCGGGGACGTTCGAAGGGATCCGCGGAGCTGTTGCGCGGCGAGCACCGCGGGTCGTTCGCCTTTCTCGGAGACCTGGTGAGTTGGGTCGGTATTCTGCGGCGCCTGCAGGACACCATCGATCAGGCCAACTTGAAGTACCGCGCCGCGGATGTCTTCGGACTCAGTGTGCTGTTTGGAATTACCGGATTTGTGGTGCTCGGGGTTGCGGCGGGATGGAGCCTGCTGTTCGTTCAGTTGCTGGTAGGGGCAGCACTGGGCATGGCCCCCCTGTTTTACATCCGCCGCGTGCGCTCGCGGCGCCTTCGCAAGTTTGAAGAGCAACTGCCGGACGCCATCGACCTGTTCACCCGCACCATGCGTGCCGGCCACAACATTCACAGCGGACTCGAGACCATCGCCACCGAAACGGCCGACCCCGTTCGCATGGAATTCAAGAAGCTGGTGGAAGAACTGGCGCTCGGCTCGCAAGTGGAGCCGGCCCTCCACGAGTTGGGCCGCCGCCTGCCGCTGATCGACCTGAAGTTCTTCATCACCGCCCTGATCCTGCAGCGCCAGACCGGCGCCAACATGGTGATCGTCCTGGAGAACCTGGCGATGCTCGTCCGCGAGCGCCTCAACATGGCCGCCAAGCTCAAAGCGCATACCGCGCAACAGCGCTTTTCCGCCGGTCTGTTGTGCATCCTGCCGGTGGTCGTCGGGCTGGGGTTCTGGATTCTGAAGCCCGAGTACATGCGCCTGCTGTGGAGCGACCCGGTGGGCAGCGAATTCTTCACTTACGCCATCATCTCCGAGATCGTTGGCATTCTCATCATCCGGAAGATCGCGAATATCCGCGTATGAGGACCGCATGCTGACGAATGTGCTTTTCTTTCTGCTGACCGGCATCACCATGACCGTGCTGCTGTGGACGGCCATCGAACTGTTCCGCACCCAGGAGGATCCGCTGGGCGACCGGCTGGAGCAACTGCAATCGCAGGCCCTGGTAGTGGCGCAGCGGACGGGCCGCCGCAAGACCAGCGGGCGCGGCCTGGACCGCATTCTGGTGCTGGTCAGCCAGGCGCCGGGCGGCGATGACTGGTTGCACGAAAGCGAGAAGCTGCTGAACCGTGCCGGCATCCGCCGGAAATCCGCGCTGGCCCTGTACGTGATTCTGACGCTGGTGTTCGTGCTGATGCTGACGGCCCTGATGCTCTGGGTCGAACGGAACAATCCCGCCACCTCGGTGTTGATCGGCATCGTGGTGGCTTTGCTGCTCGGCTTCCTGCTGCCCAAAATCGTATTGCAGCGCCTGGTAAAGCGCTACCGCCGGAAATTGCAGGAGGCGCTGCCGGACACGGTGGACCTGCTCGGAATCGTGCTGGGCACGGGCCTTGCGCTCGATCAGGCCATGATGCGGGTGAGCGAGGAAATGGAATACATCTACCCCGAACTGGCCGCCGAATTTGCGACGGTGGTGATGCAGGTGCGGGCGGGCCAGGAGCGCACCACGGCGTTCCACCAGTTCGTGCGGCGAACAGGAATCGAAGACATCAAGTCCCTGTCGGCGATGATCGTGCAGAGCGAGAAGTTTGGGACGAGCCTGGCGCAGGCGCTCAAGGTGTATGCCGACGCCTTGCGCAATCGCCGCCGGCTGCGCGCGGAAGAGGCGGTGGGGAAGGCCGGAATCAAGATGCTGTTCCCGATCGTGATCTTCATCATGCCAGCGCTCTTCATCATCACGCTGGTGCCGGGAATGCTCAACGTGCTGCGCGATATCCGGATGCTGGCGACCGGGGGAAGGTAACGGTCTACCAGCCGGCGCGGTAAGCGATGTAGGTCTTCGCGGCCAGCGCGGCCAGCAGGATCCAGATGAAGTTGCGCATGATTCCGCCATCCAGCGTGGTTCCCGCCAGGATCGCGAGAACCGTATAGCTTGCCATGGCGGCCATCAGTCGTTTATTCGCGAGCATGACTACTTGGTGTTGTAGGCGAAGTTGAATTGCAGGACAATCTTGTCGCCTTTAAATTCGCTGGGGAGCGGAGGAAACGGCACTGACGCGCTGACTCCCGCGACCGCCGCGCGATCCAGCGCATCGGCGCCGGACGGACTGGCAATCACCAGCTTGGGTACCGCTCCATCGCGGGAGATCGAAAACTGAATTGCCGTCTTGCCACGCCGTCCCAGCCGGACACTCTCCGGAATGACCGCCAACCAGTGCTGCTTCACCGTGGCCAGCACGCGAATCAGGTACGGCCGGAAATCCACGCCCTGGGGGTCGCTGAGCAACTGCAGGGTGTTGGGCGCGGCGCCGTTGGACGAGGGCTGGTTGATCCCCGCGCCGAATCCCGCCTGGCCGGGAGAGTCCCCATCGCTGATGATCATGCCGGCTCCGGATACATTGCCGCGAGCCGCCTGGCGCACCGCCTCCTGCACGGGGGAACCGGTCGGAACGGGAATCCGGCCCTGGCCGGGCGTTACCGGTGGCGGCGGAGGCGCGGGATTCTCAAATGCCAGCTTGGGCTTCTCCTCCGCCTGAATCTGCGGCGGCGCCAGAGGTGCCGGCACGGCAGGCAAATCGCTCTTGGGCGCGGCGGCGGCTTCCACCTTGGGCGGCTCCGGCAACGGAACGGCCGGCGCCGGCTTCGGAGCGGGAACTGCCGGCATCGCGGCTGCACGTTGCGGTTTCGCCCGGCTGGTGGACGCCAAAGCCGGCGGCGCCTGAATGCGCGGCCGGGCTTCCGACTCAGCCGCACTGAACTCCTTACTGATTTTTCCGGTGTTCGGAGCCTTCTGTGTAAGTTCCGTGGGAGGATCAATCAGTGGAGTGATTACCCGATGTACCTCGGCTCGCGGAGGCCGCTTGCCCGTTTCCGGCGGCAGCAGTACCAGCAACAGGATCAACGCCAGGTGCACCAGCACCGAGAAGATGGCTGCTTTCTTCGGACGCGGGCCGAAATACGGGTCATCCCAGTTGGTGAGAAGGTTGAGTTCGACGTCTTCCGGATTTTGGACTACGGTTTCCATCCCGCCACCAGGGATTGCGAGACAATTGCTGAGTGCTCCTTAATCTTATCAAGAATCGACAGAGCTACCCGTAGAGTTAGACGCGCGTTCGAGCCTGAGCATTTCGGAGAATTTCGCGTTTTCACGCATTCCAGAAAAGAATTCAGTTGCAATTTGAGGGGCTCGTCTTTGGTAATGCGAGCCTGTTCGAAGCCGATTTGTTTGTTCTCGCCAACGGTAAAGACGGCAAGATCCTTTCGCTCGTAATCGAGTGACAGGTACTGGCGCGGCTGGAACAGGCGGAGTTTACGGACCCGCTCTGTGGATATCCGGCTGGCCGTAAGATTGGCGACACAGCCGTTCTCGAATTGCAGCCGCACATTGGCGATATCGACCTTCTCGGAGAGCACCGAAATGCCGGCTGCGCGGATTTCCAACGGTTCTGCCCGGGTCAGGGACAACACTACGTCTACGTCATGGATCATCAGGTCGAGGACTACATCTACGTCCAGGCTTCGCGGGCTGAACAAATTCAAGCGATGGATTTCGAAAAACAGTGGCAGGGTGACGCGCTGCTCCAGTTCCAGCACCGCGGGATTAAAGCGTTCCAGGTGGCCCACCTGGAGTATCCGGCCGTATCGATCGGCCGCCTCGACCAGCCGGCCGGCCGCCGGAAGATCGTCCGCCATGGGCTTCTCGACCAGAACGTCGATGCCGGCCTCGAGCAAGGCTACGCCTACCTCGGCGTGTACCGTGGTCGGGACCGCGACCACCGCGGCATCGACTTTCCCGGCAAGATCCCGGAAATCGCTCGAAGCCGGTGCGCCATAGAGTGCCGACATTTGGCCGGCGCGCCCGGCATCGATGTCCACCACGGCCGACAACTCGGCGCCTTCCGATTCGTGGATGACCCGGCAGTGGTTCCGGCCGAATTGACCCGCGCCGACGACCGCAAGTCGGAGTTTCGACATAAGTGATCCTATTTCGATTTCGAGTTCGGCGGGTCAATGACCTGCCCCACGATCGCGATGCCCGCCGCGTCAGCAGCCACCAGCATCTCTTCGCGATCCAGCATCAGCGTCCGGCCCGACTCCACGGCAAGCACGGTGGTCCCGGTCTCCTGCAGCACGGGCACGGTGTTCAGACCCACCACCGGGACATCGAAGAGCAGATGCTCGCGCCGCCGGGCGACCTTGATCAGGGCGAGGCGGCGGCCATTCACCAGGCTGGCTGCGCGCCGCAGCATCGCATCTGTCCCTTCCATGGCTTCCACCGCCACGCAGGCGCGCTCGCAAATCGCCACGCTCTGTCCCACGTCCACGCCCGCCAGCGCATTGGCAATGCGCCGCCCGTACTCCACGTCGGTGGCCTCGTCCTTGTCCGGCGCGCGCCGCGTCATCACTCCCCCGGTCGCCATCATCGGCTTCAGCAGGCCCGTCGAGTCGCGAAGGTGAATGCCCTCTTCCTCCAGAATGCGGATGATCCCGCCGATCAGGCCATCGGTGTTTTTCCACGGCAGGGAAGCGAGCAGCTTGGCCAGGCGCCAGTCCGGGCGAATGGACGAGAAGATCTTAGCGTGCTTGACCTGCCCGCACATCACTACCTCGGTGATGCCTTCCTGCCGCAGGATTTCGATGAGCTTGCCCAACTGCCCGAGCGAAATCCAGTAACAGCGCGGCGCCAGGGCCTCGACTTCCTTCGAAGCCTCCTCCTGGATCGCGATCACCGCCACATCGTGGCCGATCCGCCGGGCGCTCTCGAGCGCCAGCAGCGGGAACCGCCCGTTTCCAGCGATCAATCCATAGCGCATCACTTCACGACGCCGCGCGACGACGAGTGGATGAACTCCAGGAGTTCGTCCACTTCGGCGCACGGGGCGACCTCGGCGCGAATGCGCTCGATGGCCTGCGAGGTATTGAGTTGGGAGCGGGTCAGCAGCCGGAAAGCCGTCTGCAGGGACTCGATCACCTCCTTGGGAAAGCCGCGCCGTTCCAGACCGATGCTGTTGGCGCCGAACACCGCCACCTCCGGCTTGTTGCTGGTGAGCGAGTACGGCAGCACATCCTGCTTGATCACGCTGTAAGGCCCGATGAAGGCGTGCCGCCCGATGCGGCAGAACTGGTGCACGCCGCTGAACGGGCTGACGTCCGCCCAATCGTCGATGATCACGTGGCCGGCGAGTCCCACACTGTTCCCGAGGATGACGTGGTCGCCGATGCGCACATCGTGGGCCACGTGCGTGTAGGTCATGAGCAGGTTGTCGCTGCCGATGCGCGTAGCCAGCCCACCGCCCTGGGTGCCGCGGTGAATCGTGACGAACTCGCGGATGCGGTTGCGGTCGCCGATGCGGGTCTCGGCACGCTCGCCTTTGTACTTGAGGTCTTGCGAGGCAACCCCCACGCTGCTGAACGGATAGAAGAGGTTGTCTTCGCCGATCCAAGTGGGGCCTTCCAGGTAGAGATTGGCCATCAGGCGGGTGCGGGCGCCGATCTCCACTTCCGCGCCTACGATGCAATAGGGCCCGATCTCGGCGCTCTCGGCAATCCGGGCGAGCGGGTCTACGATCGCGGTGGGGTGAATCGGCACTCTACTGGTTCACGGGCGCCGCCGGCCTCTCTTCTTTATCCGCGAGCTTGCACATGACCTCCGCCTCGGCCACTACCGTGCCATCGACAGTCGCGACGCCGGCCATCTTGGCGACACTGGCTTTTCGCTTGATCACTTTCATTTCCAGCCGCAGCGTGTCGCCCGGCACGACGGGCTTGCGGAAGCGCGCATTTTCGATGGCCACCAGCAGCACCAGCTTATTGTGCCGGTCTTCCATGTTCTTCAGCACCAGCACGCCGGCCGCCTGCGCCATGGCTTCGACAATCAGCACCCCGGGCATGACCGGGAAATCGGGAAAATGGCCCTGGAAAAAAGGCTCGTTATTGGTGACGTTTTTGATGCCGACCACGCACTCGGGGGTCATCTCCACGATCCGGTCTACCAGCAGAAACGGGTATCGATGCGGCAGAATCTCACGGATTTCATTGATATCCAATATCGCCATGGAAGCGCTATTATAGCTCGCCTTCCTTCTGCCGCCTCACCAATTCGCCGCTGCGACCTGTGGCGCGGGAACTCGTGCCTGTACCCATGGGCCCCGCCGGCCCACAGAACTCCATGAAAACCCTTGCGCCACATCGTTCGCCGCCGGCCTTTATAAGCCGCTATCCTATCCAGCGTGGATCCTCTATTCTCCTGTATCTCCCAACACCAGCCCGAAATCATCTCCCTGATCCGGAAATTCGTGGAATGCGAGTCGCCCAGCGACGACCCCGCCGCCGTCGGCCGGTTCGTCGAACTCGTGTCCGACACGGTGGCGCCATTCGCCAAAGTGAAGTCCATCGCGGGCGCCCGTTTCGGGCCGCAGTTGGTCTGCGAGATGGCCCTCCCGGGGCGCCGGAAGTCCGGCCAGATCCTCGCCCTCGGCCATTCCGATACGGTCTGGCCGATGGGCACTCTGCGATCGATGCCTTTTCGCCAGGGCGACGGCCGGCTGTGGGGGCCCGGCGTGCTCGACATGAAGTCGGGCATTGCGTTCTTCCTCTTCGCGGTCCGCGCTTTGCGCGAACTCGATATCCCGGTGCCCTCCAAGGTATTGCTCCAGCTCAACTCCGACGAAGAAGTGGGGAGCGAAGCTTCACGGCCGCTCACCGAAAAGAACGCCGGCCGAAGCAAGGCCGTCCTCGTTCTGGAGCCCGGCACCGGGCTCGCCGGCAAGCTCAAGACCGCGCGTAAAGGTGTCGGCGGCTTCACCCTCGTGGTGCGCGGCCGGGCATCCCATGCCGGTGTCGATTTCGAAGCGGGAGCCAGCGCCATTCTGGAGTTGTCTCGTCAGCTCGGGCGGATCGCCGGCTTCACGCAGATCTCCCGCGGCATCACCGTCAACCCCGGCGTGATCTCCGGCGGGACGCGCATCAATGTGGTGGCCGCCGAAGCCCGGGCGGACATCGATATCCGCGTACTCCGTCTCAAGGACGCGCAACCGCTGGAGAAGAAGTTCCTCCGCCTGCGCCCCTTCGACCGGCGCTGTTCCATCGCGGTCCGCGGAGGGTTGAATCGTCCGCCGATGGAACGATCCGCGGGCATCGTAAAACTGTTTAAGACGGCCCGGCAGTTGGCCAGGCAACTCGGCCTGGAGATCGAAGAATCCCTCACCGGAGGCGGCTCGGACGGCAATTTCACCGCCGCGATGGGCATCCCCACGCTCGACGGCCTGGGCGGCGTTGGGGAAGGCGCGCACGCCGCCAATGAAAGCATCCTGATCGATCGCATCGCCGACCGGACCGCGTTAATCGCGAAACTGCTCGCCACCCTGTGACGCCGGCCTCTGTCCGTCACTCGCTGCGCAGCGCCGCCACGGGGTCGGTCCCGCCCGCGCGCCTCGCCGGAAAATAACTTGCCGTGCAGGCAACGGCCAGCAGCAGAGCGGCCGAGCCGATCTGCGCCACGGCGTCCGTCGGAGTCACTCCGTACAGCAGTTTCTCCACCAGCCGCGCCAGCAGGATCGAAGCCCCGAGCCCCACACCCAACCCGATCGCGACGATTCCCAAGGTCTGGCGGAGAATGCTCCACGCCACTTCCCGCGGCAGCGCGCCCAGCGCGATGCGGATCCCGATCTCCGATGTGCGCCGCCCCACTGAGAACGTCAGCACCCCGTACAATCCCACTGAGGAGAGCAGCAGCGCCAATGCGCCGAACGCCGCTGCCAGCGTGGAGATCAGACGCTCCTGCAGAAGGCTGTCGTCGATCTGCCGCTCCAGTGTGCCGCTGCGAACGATCTGAATGCCGGAACTCAGACCGCGCGCAAGCCGCTCGACATCCGCGATCATCCGTTGCGGATCTCCTGGAGTGCGGACCCCTAACGTCATGAAAGCGGCCTGGTCGATCGTCTGCCGCAGCGGAATAAATGCCGAGGGCACCGGCTCTTTGCGGAGGTCGGATTGCCTCCCATCCTCGACTACGCCGATCACCTGGTATTCGGAATTCCCGCCCAGCCTCACCGTCATGCCGACCGGGTCGCGTCCTACAAAAAAGTGCCGGCGCGCGCTTTCGTTAATGACCAGCGAGGCGGCGGGATCTGCCCGATCAGCCGCCGTGAAGCCGCGGCCCTTCAATACCGGCACTCCAAAGGTACTGAAATAGCCTTCACTCACGATATTCATGCGGATGCCTTCCGCGCCCGAGGGCAGCATCATGCGCTGCCCATCGGACTGGGATTGAGGCCCGATCCCGGGAACCTCAAATCTGATCACGCGGTTCCCTCCATCCAGAGGCGTGGACCTCGACAGGCTCACCGAGCTTACGCCGGGAGCAGCCGCCACGGTTGCCAGCAGGCGGTCCCACAGGGCCACCCGCGCCGTCGGATCGTTATAGCGCGGGTCCGTCGGGTGGACTACAACCAGCGCCACCTGGCCGGCATGAAACCCCGCGCTCATGCGGTAGAGGTTGTCGAGCGTACGCAGGAACAATCCCGCCGCGATGAGAAGAATCATCGACAGCGCAACTTGAAACGCGATGAGGACGCGTCCCAGGTCGATGCTCCCACGGCCCGCCGTGGTTCGCCCGCCCTCCTTCATGGCCCTGTGGGGATCGGCGCGCATGGCGCGAACCACGGGCGCGGCTCCGAAAATCAGGGTCGCCAGCAGCGATAGCCCGGCGGTGAATCCCGTGATGCGCCAGTCCCCGTGCAAATCCAGGAGGATCGGTTGCAGTCCTGTGGAGAAAAAGGCGGCCAGCGCGCTCGCCGCCCAGCGTGCGAAGAGAATGCCGGCCAGGGCGCCCGCTCCGAAAAGCAGGCCGGTCTCGACCAGAACCTGGCGAAAAAGACGGCCGCGGCCCGCGCCCATCGCCATGCGCACCGCGAATTCCTTCTCCCGCTTCACCGCCCGCGCCAGCAGCAGGTTCGTGATGTTCGCGCACCCGATCAGCAGCACCAGCGCGACCACCGTCATCAGCGCCACCAGCGGCCGCGAGAAGCGCTTCCGCAAATAGGCCGATCCCCGCCCTGCCGGCGTAAGCTCCATGTGGTGGAAGTAATCGCGGCGGGCGTCGGCGGCAACCGGGAATTCGTTCATGAAGGCCTGAAAAATGGGATCGATCTCGGCCCGGGCCTGCTCCGGAGCAACACCCGCCCGCAGCCGCCCGACCGCCTGAAAGAACCAGGTGCTCGTGGACTGGAGCACTTTCGGACCCGCGAGCGTAATCGGCAAAGTCAAATCGTCGTGGCGCCCCGGTGTCAGCCCATTGAACTCCGGCGGCGTGATTCCGACGATCGTCCAGATGCGATCGTCGAGAGTGAAGGTCTTGCCGATGGCCTCCGGCGCCCCCCCGAAACGATGCTGCCAGTATTCATAACTGATCACCGCGGCCGGCGGCGTCAGTGCATCGTCGGCACCGTTCAACAGGCGCCCGGCAAAAGGAGCCACCCCAAGCACCTCGTAATAGTTCCCGGAGACGCTGGCGCTGTCCACCTGGTCGATCGTGCCCTCCAGGCGGATGGTGTGGTCATTCGGGGCGTAGGCGGCGATCCCGGCGAACGATTTCGCCAGCGACCGGAAGCGCTCGAAGCAGGGATAGGGAGGCGACCCGCCGACGTCGCGGGCGCCGGCATTGCTCAGAAAGTAGAGGCTCGATGGGTCGCTCACCGGCAGCGGCCGCAGCAGCACGGCGTCGATCAGGGTGAAAATCGCGGTATTGGCGCCCATGCCCAGGGCCAGCGTCACCACCAGCGCCGCGGTGAAGCCCGGGCTCTTCCACATCGCGCGCAGACCGTAGCGCACGTCTTGCAAAAGGTGGTCCAGCCACGCCGCGCGCCCCTTCTCGTAGAAGCGCTCCTCGGCCGCGGTCACGTTTCCGAAGGCCTTGCGGGCGGAGGAGCGGGCCTCGCCCTCCGCCATCCCGCCGCTGCGATTCTCGTCGGCTTCGAGCTGTAGATGCGAGGAAATCTCCTCACGGAAATCGCCCGCTTGACGTCGCCGCCGCCAAAACATTGGTCTTACCCCTCCTGGTTTTCCGGTCCCAGAATCAGGCCGATGGCGTGAGCCATCCGCCGCCATTGGCTGGTCTTTTCGACTAGCTGGGCGCGGCCTTTCGGCGTCAGCGAATAGAATCGCGCCTTGCGGTTGTTCTCGGAGATCCCCCATTTGGCCCCGATCCAGCCCTTATCTTCCAGCCGCTGCAGCGCCAGGTAAAGCGAGCCGTGGTCCACGAACAGGACTTCTTCGGAGGTGCGCTGGATGGCGCGCGCAATCCCCTGGCCGTGGCAGCGGCCGGGAAGGAGGGTCCGCAGGATGAGCAGGTCGAGCGTGCCTTGCATCAAGGCCAGCCGGTCGTCGTCTTCGTTTCTTCGGGTCGGCATCCGTCCCCAGTATGCGCCGCCCTCGGGTCGGATGTCAACAGGAGAGAAGACCCGCCGCTGGATTCCAGATGCTAAGATCTGAAATGAGGAAACGACCATGACGTCTCTCCAAAGCATCGAGGATTTCCTGAGTCTGAAACGCCTCGCGGTGGTTGGGGTTTCCCGAAACCCGCGGGATTTCACCCGGACGATGTTCCGCGAGCTGCGCGAGCGCGGGTACGACGTGGTGCCGGTGAATCCCAACCTCACCGAGGTGGAAGGGCTTCCGTGCCTGCCACACGTCCAGGACGCCAACCCGCCGGTGGAAGGCGTCCTGCTGATGACTCATCCTTCCGTGACCGACGTGGTGGTGCGGGACTGCGCGCAGGCGGGCGTCCGTCATGTCTGGATGTACCGGGCCGGCGGCGCCGGGGCCGTGAGCAGCAGCGCGGCAGCCTATTGCCGCTCCAACGGCATCGACCTGGTGGAGGGGGAGTGCCCCTTCATGTTCCTCAACGGAGCATCGTGGCCACACCGCTTTCACGGCTTCTGCCGCAAGGTGTTTGGCCGTTATCCGAACTGACCTCGCCAGCGACCTTGCCCGGCGTCACCTGGGTATCCTACAATCTCTACTGGTACAGAGGTGATTGCTCCACGATACGCCGATGAACATTTCCGTAAAAGGTGAGTATGCGCTGCAGGCGATCTTCGACCTGGCTTCCCAACGTCCCGGCGAACCGGTCCGCATCGCCGACATTGCCAGGCGGCAGAAGATCCCGCAGAAGTTCCTGGAACTGATCCTGGCCGGGTTGAAACAAGGCGGATTCGTGGAGTCGCGCCGGGGCGCCGAAGGCGGTTACCTGCTGGCTCGCACTGCCGAGTCGATCACGGTCGGAGAAGTGGTCCGCTTCGTGGAAGGCCCCCATCCGGGAAAAGGCCACGCCCGCCGCAAACCGGAAACGCCGTTCAGCGCCATGTGGCAGGAGGTGGATCGCGCCGTCTCCGAGATTATCGACAAGACTTCCTTCGCAGACCTGCTCCGCGGCTGGACCGACAAACAGAACAAGTTCGTCTTGAACTGGGAGATCTGAGCTTGCGAGTCTACGAAGACAATTCCTTCAGCATCGGCCGCACACCGCTGGTGCGTTTGAATCGCGTCGCAGATGGCGGCCAGGCCACCATCCTGGCGAAGATCGAAGGACGCAACCCGGCGTACTCGGTCAAATGCCGTATCGGGGCCAACATGGTCTGGGATGCCGAGAAGAGAGGCATTCTCAAGCCCGGAAAGGAACTGATCGAGCCCACCAGCGGCAACACCGGAATCGCACTGGCATTTGTGGCCGCCGCCCGCGGCTACCCGATTACGCTCACCATGCCGGAGTCGATGTCCATCGAACGGCGCAAGGTGCTGATCGCCCTGGGCGCGTACCTGGTGCTCACGGAAAGCTCTTTGGGCATGGCGGGGTCGATTACCAAGGCCGAAGAGATCGTGTCATCCGATCCCAGCCGCTACGTCCTGCTGCAACAGTTCAAGAACCCCGCCAATCCGGAGATTCACGTCCGTACGACGGGGCCGGAGATCTGGGACGACACGGACGGCGCCATCGACGTGCTGGTCTCGGGAATCGGCACCGGCGGCACCATCAGCGGCGTTTCGCGCTACATCAAGCGCGACCGGGGGAAGAAGATTCTCTCGGTCGGGATCGAACCGATCAATAGCCCCGTAATCACGCAACGGCTCGCCGGCCAACCCCTTCGCCCTGGTCCTCACAAGATTCAGGGGATCGGCGCGGGATTCGTTCCCGATACCCTGGATCTCGCCATGGTGGACCGCATCGAACTGGTGACCAATGAAGAGTCCATCGAGATGGCCAGGCGGCTTGCCAAAGAAGAAGGGATTTTGGCCGGAATCTCCAGTGGGGCCGCCGTCGCCGTGGCGCGCCGCCTGGGCAAACAGCCCGAATTCGCCGGCAAGACCGTGGTTGTCGTGCTGCCTGATGCGGCCGAACGGTACTTGAGCACCACCCTCTTCGAAGGATTGCCCGATGCCTAGTCCGAAATCTCCCAGAGTAAGAAAAAGCGGGCGCGGTTTGGGTGATAGGGGTGAGTGCGCCCGCTGTCGTAACGGGGATTTACAAGCTAGACGGATAAACCCGGAGATTACGTTACAGGTTGCGGTGAAATTGGACGGAAACAAAGAGTCATTGCCGCTTAGCCCTTTCGGGCCACTCCGGCTCACTCTGGTTCTTTTCGCAGCGTCACTGCCGGCAATGTGGGCGCAGGACCAGCCGCCCACGGTACCTGCCACGCCTCCACCGGCTCCGCCAGTCATCGAGAATACCGGCAAACCCATGGTGGTGCCCTTCCAATGCACCGCCGACCAACTTCATTGGGTGGGTCTCTCCTGTAACGAGGAAGAACCGTGCGCGCTTTATCTCGAGCTATCGGCCGTGGAATCGGTGGGCGATCGCATACTCGCCGCCGGCAATGTGCATTCCACCGCCGCCACGCTCGCCTCGGTGTTGTTGGCCAGCGAGGATGCCGGCCATACCTGGCGCCAGGCAGCCGATCCCGTGGTGGGCGCGGGGCTCGATCGCATTCAGTTCCTGAACGGAGAAGCCGGCTGGATAAGCGGTGAAGTGTTGTTTCCGCTCCAACAGGATCCGTTCCTGCTGGTGACATCCGACGGCGGAAAGACCTGGCGGCAGAGTGCCATTTTCGGCGAGAGCCGGGAGAACCGTTTCGGCTCCATTCAGCAGTTCTCGTTTGCCTCGAAAGAAAGCGGGATGCTGATTGTAGATCGTGGGCAGGGCAGCGATAGCGACCGCTACGAACTGTACGAATCCATGGATGGCGGCGACTCCTGGACCATCAAAGAGACCAGCACCAAGCCGCTCAGTTTGAAACATCCGCCCGCGGCTTCCACCGGCTGGCGCATTCGTGCCGACGGTCCCTCCGCCTCGTTTCATATCGAGCGCCGCCAAGGCCAGAGGTGGACCAGCACGGCCGCATTCTCGGTGAAACTGCCCCCCTGCAAACTAGCCCAATAGGCGGCAGCACGATGTGGCGCAGGCCGCGCCCCGACTCATCGGTGCGCTGGTCGGGCGTGCACCCATTGGTCCCGAATGCCTACACGGCTCGCGACTTCACGCGCTACTCGACGATGTTGCGGCCGAAATTGAAAGCCGGACCGATCGAAAATCGGGTCGTGAAGCGGCCATCCTGCAGCAGATCGTTGAACAGGTGATCGTACACCAGGTCCGACTGCGTGCGCCACGACACATGTTTGGAAAGGATGATGTCGAAGCCGCCGCCGAATCCGATGAACAGGACATTATCGGTTTTCTTGCCGCCGGGCGCCAGTTGCGCGACGATGCCGGTGGCGATGGGATCGGTGGGCGTCGGATTGGGGGTCGCCGTTTCGTGAATCAGGCCCATGTAGACGGGCCTCACAAAGAACGTTACTTTCTTGAAGTGGCGGTAGGAAAGCTGCGGACCCGCGGCGAATGTCTGGGTTCGCGAATGAGCGCCCACAGACAGCGAATAGTTGGGAGGAATCAGCCCCGCTTTCACCAGTCCGGCGAGCTCCGTCCCCAGTTGCTGCTGCAACGAAGTGGTCAGCAGGTCCGGGGTGAGCGTCAAATCGCCGCTCGCGAAGGTGTAGTCCACCCCCAAAGAAAGCCAGCGGTTCACACGCGCACCGCCTTGGGCCGCAAAACCGTTTTCAAACAGGTTGACATGCGGACTGTCGAGAAAGGCGTATCCACCGAAAGCGTCGAAGCGGGTGACATAAGTCTGCTGGCCAATGAGAGTCGAGGGCGCCAGAAGCAAGGCGGGGGGCACCATGAGGAAAAAGCAACGCATGATGCGGCTTGAGGGACGAAGTGCGGTCGTCATGAAGCGTAATCTCCGAAACGGTTCGATTCCACGTGCGCTGTTAACCAAGGGAAGCAGAAAATCACAACATTCGTCGAAGCTCGATTATACACCGATTAAGAGACCCTAATACCCGAAAAGTACGGGCGACCACACTTTTCCGGCCTAAGTCGGCTTGGAAACTTCACGCGGACAGGATGGATGCCCACCATCGGGAGCCTTCCAAACGGGGCGCAGAAAAAAGCCCCGCGCCGGGCTGGCGTGGGGCGTGAGGTTTGCTGCAATCTGTCTCGGAGGATGACAGACCGGTGACGATAGTAACATTCTCCACAAACCAAAGCAATGGGAATCCGACGAGATCTGGGGAATTTCCCTCAGGTAGTTGTCGTAGTTATCGCAGTTCCTCCATGACCTGGTCCAGAACCGATTTCGGCGGACGGACCACGGATTCCGGCAGCATGGCTAGCGGGGCATCGCCCAAGTGCAGCAATTCCAAGAAATTAGGTTTCTGGGTGTTAACGTACAGCACCCCCGTGAGCACCTCGTGTTTGGCCAAAGCGTCTTCCAAAACCGCAAGCGCCGCCATCCGGTCGGTCGGATCGTAGTCCCGCTGGAGCTTCCGGATCCGGAGGTGCGACCCGTCGTGCATTTCCACGTCCATGATCGTCCCGTCCGGGATCTCGACCGCAATATCTTCATAATGCGGCACATAATCCAGCTCGTGCAGCGTGTATTCGTGTTCCTTCATGTAGCTGTAGCTCTTTGTGGAACCTTCATGGTCGTTGAAAGTCACGCACGGAGAGACGACGTCGATCACCGAAAGGCCATTGTGCGAAATGGCAGTCTTCAGGATCGCCTGCAACTGCCTTTTGTCACCGCTGAAGGAGCGGGCGACGAAGGTGGCGCCCCATTTCAGGGCCAAGGCGCAGCAGTCGAAGGGCGGCAGGTCGTTGCGGATACCGGTTTTGAGCGTGGAATCGAGGTCGGCCGTGGCCGAAAACTGACCCTTGGTCAGCCCGTAAACGCCATTGTCCTCAATGATATAGATCATCGGGACGTTGCGGCGCACGAGGTGCATGAACTGGCCGATCCCGATCGACGCCGTGTCGCCGTCGCCGGTGACCCCCAGCCCCATCAGGTGCCGGTTGGCCAGCAGGGCCCCGGTGGCTATGGAAGGCATGCGCCCGTGGACGCCGTTGAATCCGTGCGACAGCCCCAGGAAATAGGCCGGCGATTTCGAAGAACAGCCAATTCCCGAAAACTTGGCGACCGTGTAGGGCTCGACGCCCAGTTCATAAAAGCACTCCACGATGCGCTCGGAGATTGCGTTGTGCCCGCATCCGGCGCACAGCGTGGTCTTGCTTCCTTTGTAGTTGAGAACCTCCAACCCGATCCGGTTCACTTTGGGCGGAGGAGGTGCGGCGACGCTCATTTGCCCTCCTGGCTGACAATCTCATCGGTAATCGTGCGCGCATCCAGCGGCAGCCCGCCGAAATAGCGCACGCTGCGCAGCTTCGCGATCAGCTCCGGCTCAAACTCCAACCGCATCAGCCCGAGCAGTTGGGCGTCGCGGTTCTGGTCCACTACGTAGACCCGGTCGTGGCGGCGGATGAAGTTGCGCAACTGGTCTGTAAACGGATAGGCGCGGAGGCGCAGATAGCTCGCGTCGATATCGTATTCGGCCTTCAACTGGTCGCAGCTCTCGCGGACCGCGTAGTCCGACGTCCCGAACGCCACGAAGCCGATCCTGGCGTTTTCGTTGAGGTGGACCACCGATTCGGGAACGTGCTTGCGCATCTCCTCGAACTTGTGGGCCAAGCGCTCCATGTTGTTGACGTAATCGTCCTCGCGCTCGGTGTATTGGGCCTTCTCGTTATGGCCGCTGCCGCGCGTGAAGTAGGAGGCGTCGGGGTGATTCGTCCCGGGCAGCGTCCGGTAGCCAACGCCGTCGCCATCCACATCCTTGTAGCGGGCAAAGCCGCCCAGCCGCTTGAGATCCTCGGCGTTCAAGACCTTGCCGCGATGAATCGGCTTCTCGGGGTACGGGAACGGATCGGCCATCCAGTTGTTCATGCCGAGATCCAGATCGGTCATGACGAACACCGGGGTCTGGAACATCTCCGCGAACTCGAATGCCTCGATCGACATCGTGAAGCACTCTTCGGGCGAGCAGGGAAAGAACATGGGGTGCTTGGTGTCGCCGTGCGAGAGCATCGCGGTGGAGAGGACATCGGCCTGCGAAGTCCGCGTCGGGAGACCGGTGGACGGACCGACTCGCTCCACGTCGTAGACCACCGCGGGAATCTCGGCGTAGTAGCCCAGGCCGATGAATTCCGACATGAGCGAGATGCCCGGGCCCGCGGTAGCGGTCATCGATCGGGCGCCGGCCCAACCTGCGCCCAAAGCCATTCCGATAGAGGCCAGTTCGTCTTCGGCCTGCACGATGGCGTAACTGGCCTTGCCGGTCTCGGGGTCGTGGCGGAATCGGCGCATGTAGCCGATCAGGGTCTCCACCAGCGACGACGATGGCGTGATGGGATACCACGTGACTACCGTCACACCCGCAAACAGCGCGCCCAGGGCGCAGGCCGAATTGCCGTCGATGATGATCTTGCCGGCCGTCTCGTTCATGCGCTCGACGCGGTAAGGATCGGTCTTGGTGAACGTCGCGGCTGCGTAATCGAAGCCTGCTTTCGCGGCGCCCCAGTTCAGGTCCGCGGCCTTGGCCTTGCGCTTGCCGAACTGCTTGACCAGTGCTTTGCGGATCTCCTCCATTTCGACCGAGAGCAGCCACGCCACAATGCCGTCGTAGATCATGTTCCGCACCAGTTTGCGGAGCTTGGCATCGGGACAAACCGGGGCCACGAGTTTGTCGAAGGGGACGGGATAGAAGTGCAGGTCGCTTCGCAGCTCGTTGAGCTTTAACGGAGCGTCATAAACCACGGCAGCCCCGCTGTCGAGTTTCATGACGTCTTCCCGCGCGGTTTCCGGATTCATGGCGATCAGGAAGTCGATCTCCTTGCGGCGCCCGATATATCCGTGTTTGCTGGCGCGGATGGTGAACCACGTAGGCAACCCGGCAATGTTCGAAGGAAACATGTTCTTCCCGGAAACGGGGATGCCCATTTGAAAGATGGAACGCATCAGAACGGTGTTCGCAGTCTGGCTGCCCGATCCGTTTACTGTCGCCACCTGTATGCTGAAATCGTTGACTACCGAATGGTTCGATTGGCCCGAGAGGGGCTCAACCGGGGAAACCTCTAATGTCGACATCGATAAGGAGTCCTTGGTAAGGAGAGTGTTGCGCAGATCACAGTGTTGCAATTCAATTATAAGCAAAACCGCGGGGACGTGGCGCCGTCCGGGGCGGGCCGGTAACGTCGGGTAATATTGTAGAATCAATCAAATCGCATGCCTCTGGTCTGACCGGACCCGCCTCGGTCCTTACGAAATTCTCTCCCCGATCGGCGCCGGTGGAATGGGTGAGGTGTACCGTGCGGGTGACACGAGATCGGGGCGCGATGTCGCTCTGAAAATCCTGCCTGCGGACTTTGTCATCGTTACTTCAGCCCTTCGGCCTCGAAGAAGGCCCCGGGGTCCGGATCGCGGCCCATGAAGTCGCGGTAGAGTACGCTGGGATCCTCGCCGCCACCCTTCGCCAGGATTCTTTCCCGGAACTCCCGCCCCGCCGTGCGATCCAGAATCCCGACGGCGCGAAAGCGGGCGAAAACATCGGCGGCGAGCACTTCGTTCCACTTGTAAGAGTAATAACCCGCTGCATACCCCCCCGGGCTGGCGAAGAGGTGGGTGAGGCTGGCCGCCGTAGCATCCTCCGGCAATAGGGAGGTGAGGGAGTATGGCTCGAGAACACGCCGGCTGTATTCGATCACATCGCCGTCGGTCTCCGGACTATAGGACGTGTGGAGCAGCAGATCGAGAACGCCGATCCCGATCTGCATCATGTGCCCGGCTGCGCTGAGAAACCTCCGCCCGCGGCCGGCGTCCCAGAGCAGCTTGTCCGGGATGGGCAGGCCGGTCCGGTAGTCGCGCGCAAACAAATCCAGTGCCTCACGTTCCAGGCGCCAGTTCTCCATTACCTGTGAAGGCAACTCGAGAAAATCCCGGGCCACCTTCGTACCTGCCAGCGTGCGCGCTTCGACGCGGCTCAGACAGTGGTGCAGCAGATGGCCGAACTCGTGGAAAATCGACTGCACATCGCTTTGCGTGAGGAGCGCGGGCCATCCCTTGGACGGCCGGGTCACGTTGGTGCAGATCGCGGCGAGATGCGGCCGGAATCCTTCGGGCGAGGGGCCCCCGGTCAAGAGGCCGTCCGTCCAGGCCCCGCCACGCTTGTTCTCGCGCGGAAACCAGTCGGCGTAGAATCCGCCCAGAAGCGTTCCGTCCTCATCCCGAATGCCGTAATACTTCGTCTCCGGATGCCATGTGGCTGTGCGGGGCTCCTCCTGAATCCGAATGCCGTAGAGCAGCCGCGCGATCTCGAACAACCCGGCGGTCACCTTATCGAGCGAAAAATAGGAGGGCGGAATCGTGCAGGCATCCAGCGAGCCGGCCTGCCTGCTGGCGTAGAAATAGACGTCCCAAGGTCTGAGGGGCCCCGCCGACCGGTGTGCCACGCGGCCATGGTACTCGAGCAGATCCTCCCGCTCGCGGAGGAACCGCGGCGCGAGCCTCTGGCGGAGATCCGCCAGAAAGGAGAGCGCCGTTTTGCTCGACCCGACCATCCGGTGCGACAAAACCATTTCCGCGAAGTTGTCGTAGCCGAGCAAACGAGCCATCTGACGGCGCAGGTCCAGGATGCGCGGAATCAGCGGGCGATTATCGAATTCGCCTGCCGCCGCCCGCGTCACATAGGCGCGATACGCCTGCTGCCGCAAGGTGGCATCCGGGACGTCCATCATCACCGCCCAATAGCTCGAGGGCTGCAGGGTGAAGCGCCAGCCGCGGATGCCTCTTGCTTCGGCGCTGGCGCGCGCCGCCCGCACTGCGGGGAAATCCATGCATTGGAGCGCCTCGCCATCCTGGATCACGAGTTCGAAAGAACTGGCGGCGCCGTGCACGTTTTGGGCGAAGCGGGAAGTGAGCGCTCCCAACTCACGCCGGATTTCGGCCAGCCGTTCCTGGCCGGCCGGATCCAGCCCGGCGCCGCTGCCCCGCAAAGTGCCTCGCCAGCGAGCCAGCAGCCGCCTTTGCGTGCTATTCAGCAGCCGGGCTTCCTCCGAGGCTGCGAACTGCTCGATCCGCCGCCACAAGCCCGGATCGGCGTACAGACCGGCGCGGAAGTCGCTGACCCTCGACTCGGCCGCACGGACCGCCGCGTGCAACTCCGGTGTGCCGGCTACCGCTTCCAGATGCTTTACGACTGTCATGGCGCGGTCCAGCGGCTCCGCCAGCACATCGAGCGGCCGCAGTGTGTTGTCGCAGTCCGGCGCCGCGGTTTGTGCCGTGAGATCTTCTGCCTTCCGGCGTGCTTGCGCGATCAGGGCTTCGATGGCAGGCTGTACGTGCTGTGGCTCGATGCAATCAAATGGGATGGGGAATTCAAGATTCAGCAGCGGATTATCCATCTTAGAATTTGCCTATGAGCGATGTCCCTGGGCGGATGCTGGCCTTTCTCGGAGTGTATCGAGCCTTCGTCATCGTCCATGAGGCCGACTCCGGCGAAACTGTCGGAGTCCGACTGGTGCCTTCGTTTAGATTCATATGCTTACAGTCCCGAAAACCCGACTGACTCAGACGGTTTCCCGGCGGACCCCATGTTTCAGAAGGAGAAGAGGAGATTGTGAGTGTCATGAAGAAGCAGCTTGGCCGGAAGCTGACGGCAGGCGGGCACATAGTCATCGCCGCGCGGTAGCTGATTTTTGGCACGACAGGGCGTATGAGGACGACCACATGAATATTCTCTGCCTCGGCGGCCGGACCATGGGGACGGCGGATGCCGTCGCCAATTGAGAGGGACCTACCAAGGAGAACGGAAATGACCTATTGGAATCTTTGAAGCAGTTCACAACGGTTGTGGCGGACACCGGCGATATCGATGCAATTGCCCGGCACCGTCCGCAAGACGCCACCACGAATCCTTCGCTTCTTTATCATGCCGCCCAAAATGCCCGCTTACCAGCGCCTGGTGGAAGAGGCTGCGGAGCTGGCATCCGAGCGCGGAGGCGGGCACGCACAGATGGCCGGGGAGTTTATCGATCGGCTCTTCGTGCTTTTCGGATGCGAGATCCTCAAGGTGGTGCCGGGCCGTGTCTCCACAGAAGTCGCGGCGAGCCTGAGCTTCGATACCGAGAGCACCATCGCCAAGGGCCGCAAGCTGATTTCGCTTTACGAGACCAAAGGCGTCAGCCCGCCACTCCCGGGCGCATCGCGCGGATCGGCGACGCCAAGGAGGTGCTGTACCGCGACCTGATCCGGACGAAGGGAATGCAACCCTTACCCGGGGTCGCACAGTGGGTGCATCGGCTTCACGAGGAAGGGTGGCTGCAGGCGATCGCCTCGTCGGCGCCGCGTCCCAATATTGATGTCGTTCTGGATGCCCTGGGAGCCGCCGGTTTCTTCCAGGGCATCGTCTCCGCGGACGATGTGCACCGGGGTAAGCCCGATCCCGAAGTGTACCTTTCCGCGGCTTTGCGGGTGGGCGTATCGCCCGCGAGGTGCATCGTGGTGGAGGATGCCGCCGCCGGGATTCAAGGAGCGCGCGCCGCGGGAATGCGGAGCATCGGCGTCGAGCATAACGGCAAACGCCTGGCGGCGGATGTGGCGGTGAAGTCGCTCGATCTCCTCGAGGCGGACGCGTTCGAGAAACTGCTGTCTACGAGGTAGCGGGTGCGACAGGCGCCTGGCGTCAGAAGCGGCCGATTCACGAACGGGCGACCCGCCTTGTTGAAGATTCAGCGGTCGATTGCCAAAAGACGTTTCGCATTTCCATGTGCGATCCGCTCTCGATCAGCGTTGCTCACAGGCAGTTGATCCAGGAATGCCCGTGCCCTCGCCATCGAAGCGTAGGGGTGGTCCGCCGAGAACATAATCCGGTCCACGCCGACCTGCAGCATCAGTTCGAGAAACGTCGGCGTGAAGTTGAACCCGCTGAATGTGTAGTGCACATTCTCGCGGAGGTAGTTGCTGACCGGGCGGCCGAGTTTAGTCATCGCAATCGGCATGACGTCGAGTCTCTGCAGCATGAAGGGCAGAGCTTCGCCCATGTGGCCAATCACAATCTGAAGTCCTGGATATTGATCAAATACGCCTCCGAGAACGAGTCGGATGACGTGGATTGCGGTCTCGATGTGCCAACCCCAACCCGCGCCTGCGAACATCTCCGTTACGACAGGCGAGAAACCGCTGTACGATGCTTCAATCACCGGCCTGGGAGGATACGTGGGGTGGAGGTAGATCGGCACCCTCAGCCGCTCGGCGCGCGCGAGAATCGGCCAAAAGAACCGGTCGTCCAGATAGCGGCCCTGGTGGTGTCCGTTAATCACCGCTCCTTTGAAGCCATGCTGCCTGACCATTCGTTCCAACTCGCCAGCGGCCTCGTCGGGGGATGCAGTCGGCAGGGCCGCAAATCCGGCAAAGCGCGTTGGATACTTCCTGGCGGCACCGGCGAGGAAGTCGTTGGATTCACGGGCAAGCGCCATAGCCTCAGCGGCCGGGAGTTGCTCCGTGCCCGGCGAGGTAAGTGACAGAACCTGCACGTCGATCCCCGCCGCATCCATTTCCGCGATTCTCTTCTCGCCGACGTCGCCAAGCTGTTCCAGCAGCTTTTCAGCGGCTGCGCCGAATCTTAGAGCCCGTTCCTTGAGTTCGCGGCCCGGGCCATCCAGGAAGCCCGGACTCGCAAAATGTTCTTCCAGAGTGATGGTTCGCATGAGATTTCACCCACACCAATCACTTTACGGCTTGAGGCGGCCCGGAAGGAGCATGGGGGCAAGCAGACGGGAATGCGCTCGACCTGGCGTCGCCAGGCACGCCGGGATGTAGTTCAGAAACGTGCAGCCATGCCGCCTTCTCGCCGATCGCCGATGTATCGCGGCCGATGACCGGATTCTTCGGTCCGCTCAGGGCGAAGAACAGAATGCACAGATAGCAGGTCACCGGTTTGACGCTGCGGTCAACTCTTGCAGCCACGGAAACGCCGGCCCCAGTAACAGTTCATCGCGCGTACGCCAGCGCCAGTTGCCGTCGGCTGTACCCGGAACGTTCATTCTGGCATCGCGGCCCAGATTGAGCAGATCCTGCAGCGGGGCAATCGCCAGTGCCGCGCGCGACGACCAGGCCAGCCGGAGCAACTCCGGGGCAGCATCCACCTCACCGGCGGGGGCCCGCTTCGCGTAGTTCCACAGGTTCTGCTTCTGATAGTCCGGCAGCTCGTCGTACCATTCCCGTGTAGTGGCGTTATCGTGGGTCCCCGTGTACACTACCGTATTCGAAACGAAGTTGTTCGGGAGGTACGGATTGTCCGGATGACCATCGAAGGCGAATTGCAGCACCCGGGTGCCCGGGACGCGAAACTGGTCGCGTAGTTGCTGGACATCCGCGGTAATCGTCCCCAGATCTTCGGCGATGAACGGCAGACCGCCAAGTTCCGCCTCTACCATCCGAAACAGATTGGCGCCGGGACCCGGCACCCATTGTCCACTCTCGGCGGTCGGCGCGCCGGCCGGGACGTGCCACGCGGCGGCAAATCCCCGGAAGTGATCCAGCCGGATTACGTCAACGTGCGCCAACAGTGCG
This sequence comes from Bryobacteraceae bacterium, assembly GCA_035501495.1. Lineage (GTDB taxonomy): Bacteria > Acidobacteriota > Terriglobia > Bryobacterales > Bryobacteraceae > JAIQFL01. The sequence continues at coordinate 26,273 of DATJWB010000272.1, forward strand.
CGGACCCGGTCGATCGACCACCGGTAGCCGGTGGCGCGCAGAGCATCCCAGTTGTAGACGGGATTGCCCCACAATTGCCCGTGCGCGCTGAAATAGTCGGGAGGGACCCCGGCGACCGCTCGCGGCATACGCTGTTCATCCAGCAGGAAGAACTCGGGGTTGGCCCAAACGTCGCTGGAATCTGGCGAAACGAAGAACGGCAGATCGCCAATCAACCGGATACCGCGGGAATGCGCGTAGTCCTTCAAACGGTCGGCCTGCCGGAACAACAGGAATTGCGCAAAGCAAACCTGCTCGATCGGAATTGCGAGTTCACGCCGCGCCTGGGCAAGCGCATTCGGGTCGCGCCGGACCACTTCCTGCGGCCATTTCCGATAGTGGGCGCCGCGGTATCTGTCCTTCAACGCGCGGAACAACGCATAGTCGTCCAGCCAGTGCGATTGAGCCGTGAGGAACTCCTGAAACGTGGGCCCCAGGTCGGCGCGAACCCCGGACGTAAAGTTCTCCCACGCTTTCGCGATGAGCTGCTGCTTGAACGAAGCGACGGTCTCATAATCGACTGCATCGGGCGGGAAGTGGCACTCACAATCGGCCCGCTGCAAAAAGCCGTCGGCAACGAGGGCGTCCGGACTGATCAACAGGCCGTTGCCGGCGAATGACGAGAGCGATTGATACGGCGAGTTCCCGTAGCCGGTCGGACCGACTGGCAGCGATTGCCACCATCCCTGGCCGGAGTTGTGCAGGTGATCGATCCACGCGAATGCCTCCGGTCCGACATCACCGATGCCGTAGGAGGAGGGCAGCGATGTAACATGCAGCAGCAGACCGGACGCCCGATAATCCGCCGGAAATGGCGGGATGCTGCCGGCCTCGGCAGCTTTGCCGACGATTTCTAAGCTACCGGGCATGGTTTCGCTTTCCAGATTTCGGCTGCATATTCGGCGATCGTGCGATCGCTCGAGAACTTTCCGGAACTTGCGACATTGAGGATGGCTTTACGGGCCCAGGCGCCGGCATCGGCGTACAATGCGCCCAGCCGCTCCTGCGCCTCGCAGTAAGAAGTCAGGTCCGCCAGGTGCATATAGTGATCGCCGCCGGTGAGGAGCGTCTCGCGCAAGGGCGCGAATACGCCCGGTTCTTTGCGGCTGAAGTGATCGGAGAAGATCAGGTCGAGCGCGGCGCGGGTGGCCGGCTCGTGCTCGTAGTGCCAGTAGGGGCTGTACCAACCGCGGCTGTTCTCCACCTGGTCTACCGTGAGGCCGAAGAGAAACATGTTCTCTTCCCCCGCCTCCTCGGCCATCTCGATGGTCGCACCGTCGCGGGTCCCCACCGTGAGGGCGCCATTCATCATGAATTTCATGTTGCTGGTGCCGCTAGCTTCATAGCCGGCAGTGGAGATCTGGTTCGAGACGTCGGCGGCGGGAATCAATCGTTCGGCGAGCGTTACGTTGTACTCGGGAAGAAAGACGACCTTCAGCCGGCCGCGCACAGCCGGATCACCGTCAATGGTTGCGGCGAGATTGTTGATGAACTTGATGATCAGCTTGGCCAGGCGGTACGCCGGCGCGGCTTTCCCGGCAAAGAAGAAGGTGCGCGGCGCCATGCGCATGCCGGGATTCCGGCGCAGCTGATTGTAGTCCACCACAATGCGAAGAGCGTTCAGGAGCTGCCTCTTGTATTCGTGGATGCGCTTCACCTGGCAATCGAAGATGGTGTCGGGATCGACCGTCTGCCCTGAACTGGACTTGAGCCAATCGGCAAACCTGGCCTTCGCGGCACGCTTGGCCGCCCCAAACTCCTCCTTCAGACCGGGATCGCCGGCAAAAGCCTTCAGCCTCGCGAGTTGGCTGAGGTCGGTGATCCATCGATCGCCGATCGCATCCGAGATCACCTGCGCCAACTCGGGATTCGCGCCGAGCAGCCACCGACGCGGTGTCACACCGTTGGTCTTATTGCTAAAACGCTCCGGGAACATCTCGGCAAGGTCCTTGACAGTGGTCGTCCGCAGCAACCTGGAGTGGACTGCGGCCACGCCGTTGGTGCTGTGCGAGCCGGCGATCGCCAGGTTAGCCATGCGCACCTTGCGCTGAGCGCCTTCTTCCACGAGGCTCACGCGCTGGACTCGCCCGTCGTCACCGGGGAATCGGGCGCGCGCCTCATCGAGAAGCCGCCGGTTGATTTCGTAGATCAGCTCCAGATGACGTGGAAGCATGATCTCGAACCAGGCGACTGGCCATTTTTCCAGGGCCTCCGGCAGCAGCGTGTGGTTGGTATAAGCCAGGGCTCTCTTTGTCAGGTCCCACGCTTTGTCCCAGCCGAGGTGGGCGTCGTCCAGCAGGATTCGAAGCAGTTCGACAACTGACATCGCGGGGTGGGTATCATTCAGTTGGATGGCGACCCGCTCGGGCAACTGGTCCCAGTCGGTGTTATGCCGTAAGAAGCGGCGGACGATATCGGCCAGCGAGCAGGCGACCAGGAAGTACTCCTGCACAAATCGCAATCCCTGGCCGGCGGTGGTCGAATCGTCAGGGTAGAGCACGCGCGTCAGGGACTCCGCTTCGAGAGTTGCGCCGAGCGCACCCACAAAGTCGCCGGTGCCGAATTCCTGAAAATCAAAATAGTCCGCCGCCGCCGCGGCCCACAGCCGGAGTGTGTTGACAGTCTTCCCTCCGTAGCCCACCACGGGGCGGTCGAATGGAATGCCAAACAGCGTGGAAGGCCGCCCGGGAACGATGTGCAGCCTGCCGTCTCGCAACTGGAACGAGCAGTTCAAGCGAATTTCCACTTTCTCGTGCGGCCTGGCGATTTCCCAGGGGTCGGCGCCCCGGAGCCAGTTGTCGGGATCTTCCTTCTGCCAGCCGTCCACAATCGACTGCCGGAACATTCCGTACTCGTACCGCAGGCCGTAACCCGTGGCCGGCAGCGCCATGGTAGCCATGGAATCGAGAAAACAGGCCGCCAGCCGTCCCAGACCGCCATTTCCCAAGCCTGCGTCCGGTTCCTGCTCGATGATCTCCGGCAGGTCGATGCCTTTCTCCCGCACGGCTTGCCTGACCAGCGGATCGAGCAGGAGATTGGAGATGTTGTTGGACAGCGACCGGCCGATCAGAAACTCCATCGACAAGTAGTAAATGCGCTTGGCGTTCTCGCGTTCGTAGGTGGCTTTGGTCATCACCCACCGCTGGGCGAGAATATCGCGCACCGAATGAGAAAATGCTTCAAACCGTTCGCGGACGCTGGCCACTTTAGGATCGATTGCGCGATCGAAGACGAGGTGCCGCTCGTAGAACGCGCTTTCGGTCCCGACAAACGGGATCGGACCACACCCGTAGTGACTCAGAACGTCGGATGCGCTTACCGGCATTGCCGTTGAATCGGGCCCCGAAGATCTCGGCCGGATCAGTTCTTTTGTGCTCATTTTCAGTTTCCTCGCTTTCGAAGTTGGTTCCCGGCTCCAAGAGCCGGTTAAGCAGCCACATGATGATCGTCATTCCAAAGGCGAATCACGGGCTGCGAGCGCTTGTGCTCGTAACCGAGCGCACTGAGGCTCGCGGTGCTCAGAAGGAAGTACCTCCCGGCGGATTTCGGCTCGAGGGCGAGCCAGCGGGCGGTCAGGACACGGAGAAAACGGCCGCTGGAGAACAGGATCACATCTCCATCGATCGCGCGGACGCGATGCACCACGCGAATCGGCGCGCGCCGCCACATCTTGCGGCGATTCACCGCCCGGGCACCCATCCCGGAACAGTTGCCAATCGGGACGAGCAGCCAGGATTTCGGCGGAGCGCAGTCCTTCGTACTGGCCGTAGTCCCACTCCACCAGGTCGCGATCGGTTTCCGCCACTGGTCTCAAGCCGGCCAGTTCGCAGGTCCGGGCTGCGCGCTGCAGTGGGCTGGTCAACACCTTGGCAAACGTAAGACCCTGCAGCCGCTCGCCGAGGCGGCGGGAGTTGCGCTCGCCGTTGGCCGTCAGCGGCAAATCGTTCAGTCCGGTGTGCTGGCCGGTGAGACTCCAGGCCGTCTCACCGTGCCGCGCCACATAGACGGTTGGCGGTACTTCCCTCATGAGGCATCTCTTCTGGTGTCGAAATCAGGTACTGGCGAGACTGCCTGCGCCTTCCGACGTTCAGCCGCGGTCGAGGTGCGTACGCCGGGAGACGTTTCGAGGAAGCCCGAGCCGCGGTGAACCACTCGATGTCCCGCTGCGTCGACATCGGAAAGTCTGGCTGCACCGGAATAAACGACCAGGGCCATCATGAACTCAAGCTGCTCGCTCCACAAGAAAAGAGCCGGAAACGGACAATCTTGTTGGCCGCGGGCGGACCTGATATCGGCAACTTTAGCCTTTGCCGCTAGCGCACAAGTAATCACGGCCTCAGAGACCGAAGAACCGCAACGGCCTGAGGCTCTCTAGAATCACCTCGCCATCCGGTCCGCGTCCAACCGTGATTGGATCGCCGAGATCGGCGCCTAAATGATGAAGGGCGTGTCGAATCGCCATTTCGATCTGGTCGTCGGTAAGGGTTACGCCCGGTTTTGGTGGTTCGTCGCCCCGCGTCGGAGCCCCTGCGGTTGCGCGCCTGGGCGTGATTTTCCTGGACATGAGCGGGAACGCTTCTGCAGGTACCGCGTCGAAATGCGTTTCGGTAATGTCATAATCGTCACCCGCCGTGGACAGGCGCTCGTGGATGACGTGATAATCGGGCTTCCGAAGAGTAATCTCAGCGGAGGCAATCGAGGCAATCGATAAGCCAGGTAGTTTCGCAAATGTTCGCACCGTCGTTTCACCTGGATCGGTTTGAGCGACCGTATCATGAGCCTCGCGGAGATTGGCTCTCCAGCCCGCGTATGCCGTCGCCGACAACGGATCACGCCAATTCAGCCCGTTGGTTTTGTAAACGCCTTCGAGGCCCTTCAATGCCTCTGCGCCGGTCGAAGAAGCCGTGATACGAAACATATTTGTGCCACGCCAAATACCGAACTCCAGCAGCGTCTCGTGACGATCGCTCTTTGCTGTCCTTCGGAGCCGGAAACGTTGGTGCACTACCTTGCCGGTTGACGAGAGACTTGCTCGCGACTC
>DATJWB010000273.1:0-200540 GCA_035501495.1 Bryobacteraceae bacterium
GGCCCACAGAACTCCATGAAAACCCTTGCGCCGTCGACGTGGCGCGGGCACTCCTGCCTGCCGCGCCGAGACTCATCTCGGCGCTTGTTGGTCTGCCATCCAGTTCAATGCTGGCGAAGGGGTTTTCGAGGCTGCCGCGTCCCCACGCATGGGGACGCCTGTCGGGCGTGCACCGTGCCACCGCCGCCGCGTCTCGTCTCGCAAGCACGGCACTCGTTCCGGCCCTTTTTTCTCGCCTCGAACTCCCGTGCCCGCAAAGCTGCTATCCGTTTTACACCTCGGCCCGTCCCCTCGCCAGTTCAACGAAAAGACCCGAAGCAGACCGCCCGCCGGGGCCATCGTAGAATAGGTGGATGGAATCGAGTTCCGACGAATTTTACCGTATCCAGAAGTTACCCCCCTACGTCTTCGCCGTAATCAATGAAATGCGGGCCAAGGCTCGCGCCGCGCAAATCGATGTCATCGATCTCGGTATGGGAAATCCCGACGGCGCCACCCCGCGCGTCATCGTGAATAAGCTCGTCGAGGCCGCCCGCAACGCCCGCAACCACCGCTATTCGCAATCGCGGGGCATTCCCAGACTGCGCGAGGAGATCACCAAGCGCTACCAGGCGAACTACGGGGTGGACCTCGACCCGGATCGCGAAGCGATCGTCACCATCGGCGCCAAGGACGCGCTCGCCCACCTGATGTTTGCCGCCGTAGGACCTGGCGATGCCGTGGTCTCTCCCAATCCCGCCTATCCGATCCATCAGTACGGCGTCATCATGGCCGAAGGCCACGCCTGCATGCTTCCCATGCCGGACGCCAACACTTTCCTCAACCGCCTCGAAGACCTCTATCGCACCTCCACCCGAAAGCCCAGGTTCCTGCTGATTTCCTTCCCGCACAACCCCACCACCACCTGCGTGGACCTCGACTTCTTCCGCGAGGTCGTGGCCCTCGCCCGCGAGCACGGCACCATGATCATCCACGATTTCGCCTACGCCGACCTGGGCTTCGATGGCTACAAGCCCCCCAGCATCCTCCAGATCGAGGGTGCCAGGGAGGTGGCCGTCGAGATCTTCTCCATGTCGAAGAGCTACAACATGGCGGGCTGGCGTGTCGGATTCTGCCTGGGCAATGCCAAAATGATCGCGGCGCTGGCCAGGATCAAGAGCTACCTGGACTACGGCGTCTTCCAGCCGATTCAGATCGCCTCCATCATTGCCTTGCGCGAATGCGAAGAAGAGACCCGCAAGATCTGCGCGACTTACCAGAAGCGCAGAGACGTCCTGGTGGCCGGGCTGAAACGCGCCGGGTGGCCCGTGGAGAAGCCGCGCGGATCGATGTTTCTTTGGGCGCCGATTCCCGAGCGCTACCGCAATATCGGCTCGCTGGAGTTCTCCAAGCTGCTTCTCGAAAAAGCGCAGGTCGCGGTCTCGCCCGGCATTGGGTTCGGCCCTCTCGGCGAAGGCCACGTGCGCTTCGCCCTGGTGGAAAACGACCAGAGGATCCGGCAGGCCACCCGCGCCATCGGCCAGTTCTTGCAGTCGAGTTGATCGGTCACGCCCGTTCTAAAACTCCGAACTCTTTCCCCTGCAGCCGCTTGCCCGTTTCGCGCACCGGCCCGCCCGGAGTCGCCCTGCTACTCTCATGTTCGAAACTCATGCCTACCGATTCCCAAATCCAGGCCAACCGCCGCAATGCCAAAAAGTCCACCGGCCCGCGCTCCGCTGAGGGCAAGGCCGCCTCTTCGCAGAATGCCCTGAAGACCGGCATCGACGCCAAATCGCTCGTCATTCGTGGCGAAGACCACGCCACCCTCGAAACCCTCGCCGCCCGCTACCACGAACGTTTTCAACCCGCCACTCCCGAGCAGTGCGTCCTCGTCGATGCCCTCGTTACCGCCGACTGGCTCCTCCGCCGCTTGCGCAAAATCGAGCCGCAGCTCTGGGAGATCGAATTCCAGGAAGCCAGGGAATGGCAGCGCTTCCACAAGAAAGTCATGCTCGGCGATGCCTTCACCCGCAGCCAGCGCGTCTTCGACCGCCTGCAGCGCCGCCTCGTCTCCGCCGATCGCGCCTATCACCGCGCTCTCGACGCCCTGCGCGCCCTCCGTCCCGACTGTTTCACCCCCCAAACCCCGCCTCCCGCCGCTCCCCCCGAACCCGTAACTCCCGTCCCCCCGCCACAAATTGGCTTCGTTCCGCAATCCGTGGCCCCACCCAAATCCCTGAAAACCCGCGCCGCCGACGTGGCGCAGGCACTCCTGCCTGCCGCGTCCCGGCTCATCGGGACGCTTTTTGGCCGCCTCAACCTGCCACGCCCGCAAAGCCTTTTCTTCCCTGCCGCATCGACGCCGGGCCTCCTCGATGTGACATCCTAATAAGAACGAATGGCTGATCACAAATTACAGGTAATTCCGTTGGGCGGGCTTGGCGAGTTCGGCATGAACATGACCGCCATCCGTTATGCCGACAACATCATCATCGTCGATTGCGGGATGATGTTCCCCGAGGCCGAGCTGCTCGGGGTTGATCTGGTGATGCCCGATCTCACCTACCTCAAGGAGAACCAGGCACAGATTCGGGCGCTGATCCTGACCCATGGCCACGAGGACCACATCGGAGCCGTCCCCTACTTCCTCTCCGAAATCGACGTTCCCGTCTACGGCACCGATTTCACGCTCGCCCTCGTAGACCGCCGCCTGGAGGAGTACGAACTCGAGGAAGAGCCCCGCTTCATCCACGTCAAGCCCAAACAGATCGTCGAGATCGGCCCCTTCAAAGTCGAGTTCATCCACGTCACCCACTCGATCGTGAGCGCCGTCTCCCTGGCCATCACCACCCCGCTCGGCGTCATCATCCACACCGGTGACTTCAAAGTCGACCCCACCCCCACCGACAACGAACTCTTCGACCTCCACACCCTCGCCGACTATGGCAAGCGCGGCGTCCTGCTCCTGCTCTCCGATTCCACCAACTCCGATCGCGCCGGCTACACCGAGTCCGAGCGCGCCGTACGGCCCCGCATGGAAGAGATCTTTAATCGCGCGGACCGCCGCGTGGTCGTCTCCTGCTTCAGCTCCTCCATCCACCGGATTCAACTGGTCCTCGACCTGGCGCAGGAGTTCGGACGCCGCGTCGCGGTGGTCGGCCGCAGCATGGTGGCCGTCACCGAGATCGCCCATTCGCTGGGCCTGCTCGATATCCCCGACGGAATTCTGCTGCGTCCCCAGGACGCCATGGGAGCGCCGCCGGATAAAGTGGCGATCCTGGTCTCCGGGACCCAGGGCGAGCCCATGTCCGCACTGGCGCGCGTGGCCGTCGATAATCACAAACACGTTTCGGTGGAAGCGGGCGATACCGTGGTGCTCAGCGCACGCATCATCCCCGGCAACGAAAAAAGCATCTTCCGCATGATCGACCACATGGCGCGGCGTGGCGCGGACGTCCTCTACGGCACCATGAATCCCCCGCTCCACGTCTCCGGCCACGCCAGCGTCGAAGAGATGAAGCTGGTGTTGAATCTCGTCCGCCCGCGATTTTTCATGCCCATCCACGGCGAGTTCCGCCAGCTCAGCAAGCACGCCCGCCTCGCCGATCACCTGCGCTTCGCCGGCATGGAAGAAGCCTTCGTCATGGAGTCCGGCGACATTCTGGAGATCGATCACCACGGCGCGCGCAAAGCGGGCCGGGTCCAGGTGGGACGCGTCTGCATCGATTCCGGCTCCGTGGACGACGTCGTTCAGGAGGTGGTCATCCGCGATCGCCGGCACCTCTCCGAGGATGGCATCGTCCTTCCCGTCATCGCCATCAACCGGCATACCGGCCGCATCGAAAGCCTGCCCGAAATCGTAAGCCGCGGCTTTGCCCTCGCCGAAGACGGCTCCACGTTCATGCAGTCCGCCCGCCAGGTCGTGGCCAAAACCTTGGAGGGTTCCAACCAGGAGGAGAAGACCGATTGGGGAGTCATGAAGGAGAAGATCCGCGCCGACCTGAAGCGCTTCATCGTCAAGGAGACCTCCCGCCGGCCTCTGATCATGCCGGTGATTCTCGAAGTGTAACCGTGGCAGCAGCGCCCGTACCGCCCAACTACCTCGAAGACGCTTCCGGTCTGCGCGGCCACGCCGACCGGGTCTTCCTCCCCTCCGGCGAGTCCGAAGTCGTCGCCGCCCTTCGTGAAGCGTCCTCCGCCGGAGTGCCTCTCACCATCGCGGGCGCGGGCACCGGCGTCACCGGCGCACGTGTCCCCTTCGGAGGCTGGGTCCTTTCGCTCGAAAAACTCAACCACCTCGAGGTCCACCCCGCTTATGCCATCGCCGGCCCCGGCGTTCTGCTCCGCGACCTGCATGCCGCTGCCCAGCAGTCCGGCCAGTTCTATCCGCCCGATCCCACCGAAACCTCTGCGTCCGTGGGCGGCACCATCTCCACCAACGCCAGCGGCTCGCGCAGCTTCCGCTACGGAGCCACCCGCCGATGGGTGGAGGCCCTTCGCATCGCGCTGCTCGACGGCCGCGTCCTGTCCGTCGCCCGCGGCCAGGCCATCGATTTCGATCCCGGCACCATCCCTCTGCCTGAGGTCACCAAGAACACCGCCGGCTACCTCCTCCGGCCCGGCATGGATTGGGTCGATCTGTTCGTCGGCTCCGAAGGCACCCTCGGCGTGGTCACCGAGGCCCGCCTGCTCCTCGCCCCAATGCCGCGTTCGGTCTTCGGCGGCGTGATCTTCTTCGCCTCCGACGAGGCCGCGGTGGACGCCGTCGAGACCTGGCGCGTCACCGCTTCGCCCCGCATGCTGGAGTACTTCGACGCGCCTTCTCTCGGGCTGCTCCGCCGCCGCTTCCCGGAGATCCCCACCGCCGCCCGCGCCGCGATTCTGTTCGAGCAGGAACTCGAGTCCGAAGAGGACCCCGAGCTCGACCGCTGGCTCGCCCGGATCGAAGACTCCCACGCCCTCGCGGATGACTCCTGGGTCGCGCTCACGCCGCGCGACCGCGAGCGTTTCCGCCACTTCCGCCACTCGCTTCCCGAGCTCGTCAACGATACCGTCCGCCAGCTTGGCGTCATGAAGATGAACTCCGACTACGCCGTTCCCCTCGATCGCAACCGCGAGATGCTGGCCTTCTACCGCGAGACCCTCGAGGCCGAGTTTCCGGGCCGCTACGTCATCTTCGGCCACATCGGCGATGCCCACGTGCACGTCAACCTCTTCTCCGACCCGGCCGATCCGCAGCATGCTGCCAGCGTCCTCATGGAACTCGCGCGCCACGCCGTGGAGTTGGGCGGCACGGTCTCCGCGGAGCACGGCCTCGGCAAGCGCAAGGCGCACCTGCTGAAGCTGCAATACCGCCCCGAGCACCTCGAAGCCATGAAGGCCGTCAAACACCGCTTCGACCCGCAGGGTATCCTGGGGCGCGGCACGCTCGGACTATGACTTCATCGCGCACCATCCGCTGGATCGTGTCCGGCGTTGGCGACATCGCCACGCGCCGGGTCTTGCCCGCGATCCTGCGGAGCCGCGAAGTGTACTGGCCGGCGTGGTCACGCGCGGCCATGGGTACAGGCGCTCCTGCCCGCGCAACATCCCTGGCGTTGGCTTTGCTATGGTGATCGGGGAGGCTTCCAAGATGCGCACCTTGCAATGCTTCGTTCTGCTGCTTCTGCCATTTCCAGCCATTGCCGCCGCCAACTACACCGCCGCGAAGACCACCGATCGTGGAGTGGACGTCGTCCGGCTCGCCGACGCCGCGCGCGGCGTGGAGGTCTCGATCGTCCCGTCGGTCGGCAATCGCGCCTACGAGATGAAGGTGCACGGCAAGAATGTCCTCTACTTTCCGGGCGATGTGGGCGCCTTCAAGAGCGGCGGGGGCAGGGGATTGAACGGCATTCCGTTCCTGGGACCGTGGGCCAACCGCATGGCCGGCGGAAGCTTCTGGGCCAACGGTAAGAAGTACACGTTTAATTCCGATCTCGGTACGGTCCGCGTCAATCAGAACGGCATCGCAATCCACGGCATGCTGACGAATTCGGCGCTTTGGCAGGTGACCGAGGTCGCCGCGGATGCCAGGTCGGCCCACGTCACCAGCAAACTGGAATTCTGGAAATACCCCGAGCTGATGGCCAACTGGCCGTTCGCGCACGAATACGAGATGACCTACCGGCTGGCCGACGGCGCCCTCGAAGTGATCACCACGATCCGGAACCTGGGCGCCGAGGCAATGCCGGTCGCCATCGGCTTTCATCCCTACTTCAACCTCCCGGACGTGGCCCGGGCCGACGCCACGACGCACATTCCCGCCCGCAAACACGTCGAGACCGATCCGCAACTGGTAGCCACCGGCGAGTTGAAGCCCACCGATCTGCCGGACGCCGTTTCGTTGAAGGACCACACCTTTGACGATGGCTACACCGACCTGGTGCGCGACGCGAACGGCCGCGCCACGTTGTCGGTGGAAGGAGGCGGCAAGCAGATTCAAGTCGTGTATGGACCGAAGTTCACCGTGGCCGTAGTCTACGCGCCGCCTGATCAGAACTACATCTGCTTCGAGCCGATGGCGGCCATCACCAACGGAGTGAACCTGGCCCACGACGGAAAATATGCGGACTTACAGACGGTGGCGCCGGGGGGCACGTGGCGCGAAAGCTTCTGGGTGCGCACCAGCGGGATGTAATCGGGAACCAGTTCATAGCGCGGTGTATAATTGTCGCATTTGATCGCCGGGCGCCTGAGCTGCAGCGAGCAGTGAGAGGAGGGTGATCCACGTGCAAATCGATTCCGCAAAACTGAATCAGTTCCTGGGGCAGGTGGTGGGCGAAATGGGTGCCGCCATGAACGCCGCACTGGTGCTGATCGGCGACAAACTGGGTCTCTATCGCGCCATGGCCGGAGCGGGCCCCATGACGCCGGAAGAACTGGCCTCCAAGACAGGCACCGATGCGCGATACGTCCGTGAGTGGCTCTCCGCGCAGGCTGCCGGCGGGTTCGTCACTTACGACGCCTCGAACAGATCGTTTACACTCCCGGATGAGCAGGCGTTCGCGCTGGCCGTACCCGACAGTCCGGCGTACCTGCCTGGAGCATTCCACATCATCAGCGCGGTGATCAAAGACGAGCCGAAACTGCTGGAAGCCTTTCGCACCGGCGAAGGTGTGGGGTGGGACGAGCACGATGCGGCTCTGTTCGAAGGCACGGAGCGCTTCTTCCGGCCGAATTATGCCGCCAACCTGATCAGCAACTGGATTCCGGCGCTCGACGGCGTGGAAGCCAGGCTGACGCAGGGGGGCCGGGTGGCAGACGTGGGATGCGGCCACGGCGCCTCGACTATCCTGATGGCGCAGGCCTACCCGAATTCCCATTTCGTGGGTTTCGACTATCACGGCCCGTCGGTGGGCTGGGCGCGGCGCTCCGCGGCGCGGGCGGGGGTGAAGAACGCCACCTTCGAAGTCGCCACCGCGAAGGACTTCCACGGCGCCAGGTACGACTTCGTGGCCTTCTTCGACTGTCTTCACGACATGGGCGATCCGGTAGGCGCGGCGCGCCACGTGCGGGAGATGCTCCATCCGGAGGGCGCCTGGATGATCGTGGAGCCCTTCGCGCACGACCACCTGGAGAACAACCTGAACCCCGTGGGCCGCGTCTTCTATTGCGCTTCTACCATGATCTGCACGCCGGCGTCGCGGGCGCAGGAGGTGGGCCTTTGCCTGGGCGCTCAGGCCGGCGAAGCGCGCATGCGCAACGTGGTGACCGAGGGCGGCTTCAGCCGCTTCCGCCGGGCCACCGAAACGCCCTTTAACCTGGTCTACGAAGCTCGCCCCTGATGGCGCGCCTGGTCCGGAGATGGGATCACCGTTTCGCCGCGATCGTCCACAAGAAGATGTGACGCCCTTCGATCACTTCCTCCCGGTCGGCCTTCCAGCTTGCCATGTCGAAGCTGTGGGAGACGATCCGGGCGCCGGGCTTCAGTTCCTGCAGCAGCTTCGGCCGCAGCTTGAGATTGGTGTCGGGCGACAGGAAGAGGGCTACCACCGTCGCATCGTGGATATCAGCCTCGAAGAGGTCCTTTTCTTCGAACCGCACCAGGCCTTCGACGCCGGCTTTCCTCGCGTTTTCGCGCGACTCGGCAATGCGCTGGGGGTTGATGTCCACCCCCACGCCGTGCGCGCCGTAGATCCTGGCCGCGGCAATCACGATACGGCCGTCGCCGCAACCAAGGTCATAGACCGTGTCGGAACTCTTCACGCCGGCCAGCTTGAGCATGCCCTCCACCACCGGATTCGTGGTAGGCACATAAGGCACGTCCGGCTCTCTCTTCACGACCCTCTGGGCGGCAGCCAACGCCACCGCAGCCATAGCAATGGCCAGGTATCGAAGTCGCATCGCACTCTCCAATCGAGGGGAGGATACCGGATTCCGGCGCCTCGAGCGAGTAGTCTGTTCCCCAAAAGGTAAATCTGCGCACAACGGACCCGCTCACAAGGCTCTGGCTTATCGGCCCCACTTGTCGTACAGTTGAACGTGAAAGGGGTCTGGATCGTGAACCGCACTAGGAGCCTGCTGCTGGCTGCGGCCGTCCTTATTTCCGCGGGTTTCGCCAAGGACAAACCCAAGAAAGGCCCGGACGACATCGGAAACGATGACCCGGGCAAAGGCGTCAACTTCTACTCACTCGAGCGCGAAATCGCTCTCGGCCGGCAGATGGCGCTGGAGGTGGAACGCGAAGCCCGGCCGGTCTACGACTCGCGGGTCTCGGAGTACATCAACCGGTTGGGGCAGAATCTCGTGCGCAACTCCGACGCCAAGGTTCCGTTCACCATCAAAGTGCTGGATTCCGACGAAGTGAACGCATTCGCGCTGCCCGGGGGCTTCCTGTTCGTCAACACCGGCCTGATTCTGAGGGCCGAGAACGAAGCCGAACTGGCCGGGGTGCTGGCCCACGAGATCGCGCACGTGGCCGCGCGCCACGGAACCCGGCAGGCCACCCGCGGCCAGCTCATCAACTATGCCAGTATCCCGCTCATCTTCATGGGCGGCTGGGCGGGATATGCCATCCGCCAGGCGGCGCAACTCGCGGTGCCGCTCGGATTCCTGAAATTCTCCCGCGGCATGGAAACGGAGGCGGACCACCTGGGGCTGGCCTATCTTTACAAGAGCGGCTACGACCCGATCGCCTTCGTGGACTTCTTCGAACGGATCCAAACCATCGAGAAGAAAAAGCCGGGCTCGATCGCGCGCGCATTTTCGAGCCATCCCATGACCAACGACCGGATTCATCACGCGCAGAAGGAAATCCAGACCGAGCTGCAGCCTCAGACGCAGTACGTGCTGGATACCTCGGAGTTCCACGATGTACGGGAAAGGTTGGAGAGGATGGAGCAGCGCCGCCGGGGCAACGAAGATCTCTTCCTGCCTGTGTTGCGGCGAAGGAATTGACCGGCCGCGCTTCATGGGAGAGATTCGGATCCGCCCCGCAACCTGGCACGACCTGCCGCACATTCTGCACCATCGCAGGGCCATGTTCGCGGAAATGGGCTGCCCGGATGAGGAAGCGCTCGATCGCATGCAAAGCGCCGCCGAACAGTACATGCGGGTCGCCCTGCCCAACGGCACCTATCAGGCATGGATGGCCGAAGCCGACACCGCTCAGGTGATCGGCGGCGGCGGGATCGCCATCGTTCCCTGGCCCGGGTCTCCCGATTTTCCGGCAGCCCGCCGGGGCTGGATTCTCGGCATTTACACGGAACCGCCGTTCCGCCGCCAGGGAGTCGCGCGGCAGATCATGGACACCATTGTGGAATGGTGTCGCGCCGAAGGCTTCGCGCACGTCTCGCTGCACGCCAGCCAGCATGGGCGGCAGCTCTACGAGACCATGGGATTCCAGCCCACCAATGAAATGCGCCTGTACCTGAAGTGATGGCCGGCTGCTACAATCGGCTCATCGCACCCGAGCCTCGATCAGTCCTTGCCGCTTCTCGAAAGCCCGCTGCCGCGCACCTTGCCGCGTTGACCGGTTTGCGCTTCCTGCTGGCGCTCTGGGTCATCCTCTTTCACTTGACCGCCCCCGGCGATATGCTCGGAGCGGCGGCGCAGCGGCTGCCCGCCGCGCTTTACGGCGTCATCCGAGGAGGCTACCTCGCCGTGACCACGTTCTTCGTGCTCTCCGGCTTCGTGCTCTCCCGAAGTTATGCCGCCACCCGCTGGACGGGGAAGAGCCTGCTGCGCTACGGTGTGGGGCGCTTCGCGCGGGTCTATCCGGTGTACCTGTTGAGTCTCGCGGTCGTGAGCCCCTTCATCCTGTGGGACAGCACGCCGCGCAAAGTGTCCCTGGTGGCGGCCTACGGCTTTCTGCTGCAAGGCTGGATGGGCAACCTGCCGGTGGGCTGGAACACGCCCGCGTGGTCGCTGTCGTGCGAGATTTTCTTTTACCTCCTGTTTCCGCTGGCAGCCGTCTGCCTGCAGAGGGCCAACTGGCTGGCCACCCTGGCCGCCGCGGCCGGCGCCTGCTGTCTCACTCGCTGGCTCTGGGCCCTGGGCGTCTCCGACGGGATCAAGCCGCTGATTCACTTCTCCGATTTTCTGATGGGAATCGCCGCCTCCCGCGCTTACGATCTGCTTCTCGAGTCGCGCCGCCGCCCGCACGGCGCGTGGTTCTATGTGCCTGCCGGAATCCTGGGCGCCGCGCTCATCGCATTCCCGGGCGTGCTGCCGGCGCACGTCGATCTCAACAGCGCATTGCGCCCGTTGAACGCTCTGCTATTGATTGGCTTCGCGCTGGGAGGCGGGCCGGCAGGCCGCGCGCTGTCGTCTCCCCTGGCGGTCTATCTCGGCAAGTCCAGCTACGCGATGTATATCCTGCATGTGCCGATCCTTTGGTGGTTGCCGCGGTGGCACTTGCCGTGGTCCGGCGAGGTCTCGGCGGCGGCTTACGTCAGCCTGGTGATTGCGGCTTCGGCGTGGGTCTACTGCTTCGTCGAGGAGCCGGCCAACCGCTACCTGCGGTCACGCCTCGATACTGCCCTTCAATCCTAATTCTTCGGCGCGTCCTTGCATGGCCTTCACGCAGAAGTCTACGTGCTCGTCGAGCGGAATGCCCAGTTCCTGCGCGCCGTCCACGATGTCCTGCCGGTTCACCGACCGCGCGAATGCCTTGTCCTTCATCTTCCTCTTTACGGAACTGACGTCCACTTCGAGGACGCTGCGGTGCGGCTTCACGTAGGAGATCGCGGTAATGAATCCGGCCAGCTCGTCGCATGCGTACAGAGTCTTCTCCAGCGGCGTGTGCCGCGGCACGCCGGTATGGTTGGCGTGCGACAGGATCGCGCGGCGGATCTCGTCGTCCACGCCGCGCTCCGACAGAATCGCCTCGCCCTTCTGCGGGTGCTCTTCCAAGGTCGGGTGAATCTCCCAGTCGAAATCGTGCAGCAGCGCGGTCACCGACCACTTGAGTTCGTCCTCACCCAGCTTCCGGGCGTACGCCGCGACGCACGTCTCTACGGCCAGCGCGTGCTTGCGCAACCCGTCGGACTTCGTGAACTCGCAGAGAATCTCCCAGGCCTGTTCCCGATTGAGCATAAGAAATCATGATACCGTGCCCCAGGCATCGCCCCAACCCGCCTTGCGGGCACGGCGGAAGGCCTCCCGGTCGCGGCGCGTTACGCGCTCGGTCCGGAGCCTCCCGGCGCTGCAGGTCTCCAGCACGATGAGTCCGGGCTCCTGTTTGGGGCGGCGGACGATGCGTCCGGAAGGCAGGCCCACTTCCTCTCGCGCCAGCGCCACGTAGCTGTACTTTTCGTCTTCGTAGCCCAATGCGCCGTCCTTCATCCGCCGGTGGAGTGAGGATCGTTCGACTCGCGCCGCGAAATGGCACCAGTCGTCATCGGGCACCGGACAGGGACTCTCGGCTGGGCACGGTGCGAGCATGTGAGCGCCGATGGAGAGTAGTTCGTCCCGAATGCCCCGGATGAGCGCGAAGCCTCGCGGCGTCCCCGGTTCGATCGCCACCATCGCCACCTGCGCGGACTGCCACAAACCTTTCGACAGCGGCTCGCGGATCTCACCCAGGGAATAAGCGGCAATCACCAGGTCGTGAGCGGGCAGGGGAAGATGCAGCATGGGTTGAATTGCAGCATCCGGAACCAGCAACCGGGCCACCTCGGCGAACGACGCATCCCGCTCCACCATCGTGATGCCTGCACCGGGAAACCAGACGTGGGCAGCCAGCGAAGCGGCGCCCGTGCCGGCGCCGATATCGAGCACGCTCGCGACGCCCCTGGATCCCAATCGCCTGCGGACTTCGCGCAGCACGGCATACGCGGCGGCGTAGGTTGCCGGCATGCGCGTCACCAGGTATGCCGCCGTTCGCTCGGCGTCGGACAGGTGGGCCGCGGACCCCTCGCGATAGCTCTCCGACATCGCCGTCGCGGCCCGCTTGAGGGCGGCGAACCCCACCGATTCCGCGCGCTCCTCGATCAGGCGCCTGACGTCTGGCGGCAATTGCATTTCTGTCTGGGATAGGCCTCCGCTCCAGAGTAACGCCGCGAGGCACTATGAGCGGCATATAATGATCGCAAGGTCTGAAATTGCCGGAAAGCCCCATGCGCGCCGCGCCACTAGCCTTCCTCGTTTCGATCGTGCTTCCCGCGATCGCGGCGTCGCAAAACCTGATCATTAACAATCTCCGCGGCCAGACCATCGCCTACGAGATACCCGAGTCGGAAGGACGTGCGGTGGCCATCCACTACATCGAGCAGATTCGCGATCGATTCCTCCCGAGGGTGGAGATTGTGGATGCCACCAGGATGGATGATGCCTCGCTCCGCGCGAAGCTTAAAGGCACGCTGATGCTGTACACGATTCTCAGCGAGAACTCGAGACTATTGCGCCTGGCAGCCCAGCCGCTGCCCTTTCGAATCGAGGGCGGAACGATGCACTGGGCGGACCTCAGCGCGCCGGCGAGAGATTTGCGTGTAGTGTTCGTCGGCCGGCATCCCTACGGCGACGGATACTCGGTGGTCTACGCGGCAGGTTCCAATGCGCTCCTGGCGCGGGCCAACGACGTCTTTCACGGTGCCTGCTCGTTTCACATTTTCGAAGGCGCCGAAGGCCGATTGCTGCGGGAGGGATTCTATGACAAGACCTTCTCCCTCAAACCCGACCGCCTCAGCCTGGAAGATGCCAACGCGGATGTCCGAGAGTTCTTTCTCACGCTCGAGAAAAATCATCCCCACCTCCTGGCCAAGGTGACGAAGAAGGATTACGAGGACCTCAAGCAGCGGACCGCGAGGGAAGTGAAAGCGCGGATGGGTCCGGACGGGAAGATCGGCATCGAGGATCTGGCGTATTCGCTGTCGTATGCCGCCGCCTTCTTCCAGGACGGCCACACTACCATCCGCTGGGGCCAACCGGTTTTGAACCAGAACACCACCCGGGGCAAGCGTTTTCCACCCTTCTGGCTCGATTCGGAGAACGGCCGCCTGTTTGTGGTGTCCTCCAACGATCCTGCGCTCAACGGAACGGAGATCCTGGAAGTGAATGGACGCCCCGCGGCCGATTTCCTGAAGCCCGCGCTCGATCGCATCTCGGCGGAAACCCGCACTTACCGTACCGCGATTTTCGTCTTGAACCAGGCTTTCTGGTATTACCTGACCAACGTTTTTAGCGACGAGACTGATTCGCTCAAGGTCCGTGCGATCGGCGGCCAGACGCGCGAGCAGGTAGTGCGCACCGTCGATTTTGCCGATTTCCAAAAGCTCGCTCGCCCGCGAAAACCCTCGCCGAGGACGCAACTGGATTTCTTCGACGATGGCCGGATCGCCAGGCTCGTGATTCCGGCCTTGGTTTACGGAGCTGATCGAAAGAAATCGGAGGAGGTTTTCGATAAAGCGTTCGATCAAATCAAGGAACGCCAGTCGTCTGATCTGATCATCGACATTCGGGGAAACAGCGGCGGCGACTCCCGTATGGGCGATTACGTCCTGCGGTTTGTCCACGCAGGTCTGGCCGGCAAGCCGGAGTCGTTCTTCGCGGGAAACACCTACATGCTGACGGACCATTACGTGTTTTCGTCCGCGGTGATGTTTGCCGACGCGTTTCGCGACTACCGCGCCGGAACGCTCATCGGGTACGAGACCGGAGGCACGCCCAGCCACTACGGCTACCCGCGTTCCTTCAGGCTGAAGAATAGCGGGATCGAACTGGGTGTATCGCGGACGCATTTCAACGCCCCGAAACCGAGGCCTGGGGACGACCGGCACGGCGTGCTGCCGGATGTCCCGGTGACTCGCGAGCTACTCGTCCCGTACCAAGGCGAAGCAGACCCCGTGTTGTCCTTTACGTTGGCGTACATCCGCAAAAAGTAGGCAGCGGTGTTGACTCAGGCAGTCCTGCCTGTACCCACGGGCCCCGCCGACCCACCGAAATCCGTGAAAACCGGCTCGCCGAACGGTGTGGCGCAGGCACTCGTGCCTGGCGCGTCCCGACTCATCGGGACGATTGTCGGGCGTGCACAGTGTCGCTGGCTGCCAAAAGGCAGGCATTCGTGCCAGGCATTCGTGCCCGCGCCCACATCTACAGCCCGGCGTTGCGCTCCACCACCCGCAGAATGCTCGACCAGTCAAGATCCCCCTGCCCCTGGGCCAACGCCGCCAGCATGTGGTCGCGAATCAGCGAGGCGAAGGGCATGGGCGAAGCGCATTCCTGCGCGGTCTCCAGCACCAGTCGAACGTCCTTGAGACCCAGCGTCAAGGCGAAGCCGGCCGGATCGAACTGGTGGTCGGCCAGGATGCGGCCGTAGCTGGCATAGACTGGCGACGCGAACAGCGCACTCATCGTATCCAGGAAGAGATGCGGGTCAACCCCTGCCTTGCGCATGGTCGTGAAGGCCTCGGCGAAGGTCTCGAGCATGCTGGCGATCATGAAATTGCCGCACAGCTTCAGCGCATTCGCCTGCCACGGCTCGGAGCCTGCGACAAATGTCTGGCGTCCGATCGCATCGAATACCGGCCGGCAGCGCTCGATGAGTTCCGCCGGTCCGCCGGCAACCACCACCAGCTTCTTCGCGGCTGCAGCTTCCGGCCGGCCAAATACAGGAGCGCTCAGGTAGCCTTGATGGCGGGCGGCGTGCGCGGCGGCGAGACGGCGGGCCATCGCGGTGCTGATCGTACTGCACGAGATGTGGATAGCGTTCGAGGAAGCGATGCCGCCGGTGCCGAAGACCATCTCTTCCACCGCCCGATCGTCGGACAGCATGGTCAACGCTGCCTCGCATTCGTTGCACGCCTCCGCGGGTGTGCCGGCGACTCGCGCGCCATCGGCGGCAAGGGCCTCGGCTTTCTGGCGGGTGCGGTTGTACACGGTCACCTGATGGCCTCCACGCAGCAGATTGCGCGCCATCGCCGAACCCATGTGGCCCAGTCCAAGAAAGGCAAGCTTCATGGCATCATTCTCGCCTAAGTGCGAACGGGCCTGCCACGCGTTCCCCAGCCACTATACTGAGGAACGATGAAGCTCGTCACGATATGCCTGCTGGCGGTAGCCGCTTTCGG
This sequence comes from Bryobacteraceae bacterium, assembly GCA_035501495.1. GTDB lineage: Bacteria > Acidobacteriota > Terriglobia > Bryobacterales > Bryobacteraceae > JAIQFL01. Next base: position 15,525 of record DATJWB010000273.1, read on the forward strand.
CCAAACGTGGACCGCTCAAACGAGCGGGACCAAGGCCTCGCTGCGCGGCGTCAGCGCGGTCAGCGCGCGCGAGGTGTGGGCCAGTGGCACGGGCGGCACGTATCTGAAGACTGCCGATGGCGGCGCCACCTGGACGGCCCGGCAGGTTCCGGGCGCCGAGACCCTGGACTTCCGCGATATCCAGGCGGTGGATGACCGGACCGCCTACCTGCTGAGCAGCGGTCCTGGAGACAAGTCGCAAATCTACAAGACCACCGACGGCGGCGCGCAGTGGAAGTTGCAGTTCACCAATCCCGACCCCAAGGGCTTCTTCGACGCCATGGCCTTCTGGGACGCCACTCACGGCATCGTGGCGGGAGACCCGGTGGACGGGCAGTTCGCCGTGCTGACGACCGCGGATGGAGGCGCTCATTGGGAGCGCCGCCCGGCTCCCGCGGCGCTGCCTGACGAAGGCGCGTTTGCGGCCAGCGGTACGTGCCTGATTGCCTTGGGCAAAGGCGACGCCTGGTTTGCTACTGGCGGCCCCGGCGCCGCGCGAGTTTTCCATACGGGCGATCGCGGCGGGAAATGGACGGTTGCCGCAACGCCCATCCGCAACGATGGATCGGCGGCAGGAATCTTCTCACTGGCGTTCTCGGATCGGCGTCACGGAGTGGCGGTTGGCGGCGATTACTCCAAGCCCGACGCTGTCGAACGCAACGTGGCCGTTACTTCCGATGGCGGAAAGACGTGGACCGCGCCCCCCGGAACGCCCCCCAAAGGTTTCCGCTCGGCGGTGGCATATCTGCCCAAACAGAAGGTGTGGATTGCCGTGGGTACCTCGGGCTCGGATGTCTCCGCCGACGGTGGAAAGAGTTGGAAGCTGTTTGACAGCGGGGCATTCAACGCCATCAGTTTCGCGTCCGGGGAGGGTTGGGCCGTGGGACCGGGCGGCCGCGTGGCGGCATTCCACTTCTGACGAGCGATCAGACTGCCTTGACTTCGGGGTGAATCCAGGGCTGGCGATAGGGCCGGCGCAACAGGTGGTTGGCTTCCTCGTCGCCGGCAATCACCCCTTTATGCGCATCCCACGCCAGGGTTCTGCCCAATTGCATGGAGAGGTTCGCCAGGATGCAGCACGACGAGGAGATATAACCCTCCTCGATATCGGCCACGGGGCGGCCGCGGGTGGCGATGTTGGCCAGGAGGTCCTTCATGTGGCCGCGGATCGCGGGGGCCACATGGCGTTCCAACCGCGCCTCCGTCTTGTCTTCCGGGTATTGCTCCAGCTCATAGGTGACGTCCTGATGAATGGGTTGGGCGCCCTTGGTGTTGGGAGTGAAGTCGTACCCCATCACGCCCGCTTTTAAGGTGCCCCGTTCCCCGTAAAGCGTCGCTCCCCACGGATAGTTCGGATCCACAGACGGGCCGAAGCGGCGGTGCTGCCAGACGATGGTGAGATCGTCGTATTCGAACATGGCCGTCTGCGAGTCGGCAATGTCGTTCTTGCCGCCCTTGAGAACCCGCAGCCCGCCGAACGAAGAGACGCGCTTCGGCCAGCCCAGGCCCATGAACCAGCGCACCATGTCCAACATGTGGATGCCCATGTCGCCGATAGTGCCGTTGCCATAGGCCATGTATTGGCGCCAGTTGCGTTGGATCTCCGGGCTATAGGGCATCATGGGGGCGGGCCCTACCCAGAAATTCCAGTCGAGCGTCTCGGGCACCGGCTCGGTCTGCGGCTGGCTGGGCCGGCCGCCGCCGTACGAATAGATCTCCACCAGCCCGATGGTTCCGAGCTTTCCCTCTTTCACCAGGTCGCGCGCCTCGATGAGATGAGGAGTGCTGCGCCGCTGCATACCCACCTGCACCACACGCTGGTATTTGCGCGCGGCGGCCAGCATCGCCTGTCCCTCGACGATATCCACGCTGATGGGCTTCTGGACGTACATGTCCACGCCGGCTTTGGCGGCCTCGATCATGGGCAGCGCGTGCCAGTGGTCGGGCGTGGCGATCTCTACCAGGTCGAGGTCTTTCTGTCGGAGCATTTCCCGGTAGTCGGTGAACATCCGGGGCTTCTTCCGGGAAGTTTGGCGCGTGGCGGCCATCTCGGCGCACTCCGCCATCATCTTCCTGTCCACATCGCACAGAGAGACGATCTCGACAGGCGCCACCTGGACGAGGCGGAAGAGGTCGGACTTGCCATACCAGCCACAGCCAATCAGTCCGACGCGTTTCGGAGGCTGCTCGGCGGCTTCGGCGGCATAGCGGCGGGTGGCCGCCAGGGCCAGTCCCGAAAATCCCGTTTGAACGAACCGGCGACGATTCATAGGTGAATCCTCGGGGTCCAGTTTACCTGATTTCGTGCCGCGTGCACCCCTGCCCCGTACCCACTGGCCCCGCCGGCCTTCGGGCGCGATGTGGCGCGGGCACTACGTGCCTGTACCCAGGGGCCCCCGCCGGCCCACAGAACTCCATGAAAACCCTTGCGCCATCGACGTGCTGGCGAAGGGTTTTTTCGAGGCTGCCTGGCGCCACAGCTATTTCGAGTTTCTTCAGTTCGGGCCACTACTCGCCTGAACGAGAATTTGGGGAAATCGCCGGTGCGCGTCAATTGAAAACGCGCTTGTTCCGTGGGGATTTAGGGAACCGCTACCGCCAACGGCGCGGCACCCAGGCTCTGGAAGGCGGCGATGTACCGCTTCATGCCGAACTCGATGCGGTGCAGCCCAATCGATTTGGCTTCATCCATCGCCTTACGGTTCTCCCAGCCGTCGTGTGAGATTCGATAGCAGGCAACCACCGTGCCCGTCCGGTCTTTGCCCAGCTTGCAATGGACGAATACCGGATCCGGACCATTGAAAATCTCGAGCGCCTTGGAAATGTCGGCGTCTCGCGGGGCCACGATCCCGTTCATGGGGATATTCACATATCGCATGCCTGCGGCTGTGACTGCCCGGCTTTCGGCGGCGATGGAATGCTCGCCATTCTCACCATCCCGCCGCAGATCCAATACGACCTTCACCCCGAGCTTCGACAGGCTCTCCCATCCCTGGGACGTGGGTTGGGCGCCGCGATAGACGTGGTCATTGATCTGATGGAAGTTGGGAACGCCGGGAGCTTGCATCTGAGCCTCGGCCGCGTACGCGGCAGAGACCACAAAACTTGCGGCGAGAACAGCAATTCCTCCGAGGTTGACGGATTTCATGATGGGGCAGGGTCCAAGAGGGTAGACGGGGCAGCTACGGAAGCGGTTACATCAGACCTTATCCGCGGCATTTTCGCCGCTCCAAAGGCGTTATGTAAAGATCTGTTAAGGTTCGCGCGCACCGGTAACAGCGGCATCTGCGCAATCGTATTTCTCTGTGACAGCAGCAGTACAACAACCCAAACAAACCAATCACAAGGAGAGAAAACGAAATGAAAGCTATGATGTTGATGTGTGCCACCGCGATCCTGATTTGCGGGATGGGCCTCGCCCAATCGAACGTGGAGCGGTTGTCGGTTCACTTCGCGACCCCCGTGGTAGTAGGCGACTCCAGGATCCCCGCGGGCGACTGTACGATCCAGGTCATTCGCGGGTCCAGCGACAGCGTGCTTCTGGAACTGCGGGGCGCTTCCGACCGTGGCAGCGGAATTCTCGTGCCCGTCAGCCGGATGAACGATTCCGCTATCGAAGGGAATGGCCACGCCAGAATCGTTCTGAGCCTCCGGAACGACCAGTATCAACTCGACCAGCTGATCCTCGGGGATGGCAGCGGCTTCCAGATTCCCGAGTAAGAGGCGTCATCGAAATGAAAAGCAGCTCTGCCTGTGTGGACGAGGCCGGCACGCTACCACACAGGCGCTTACCGGCGGTGAAACGTCTGAGAATCGATGCGCCGCGGCGTGGGAAAAGTTTTCGAGATGTGATCGGGCCAAGCCAGGCTCTCCTCGTCCGCGAACGACCAGAGCAGGCCTACCACCGTGCACAGGCTGAGACACGATCCCAGGAACCGCAACATGCGCTGGTCTTTCTCGGGACGGAAACCGTCGAAGGTAGTCAATCGCAGGTTGGTCCAACGCATGCCGGGCGTCTCGTAGCCGGCCACCGCCCACATCAGGCCGTACAGGCAAGCCAGCAGCGGCAGCACGCTGCCGATCATCAGCAGGCTTGACCGGTCCAGCAGGAACTCTCCGCCGCACAGCCGGTAGACCGACAGAAACATGCCGTAGGCCAGCAGCACCAGGCTCCAATCACACGCTGCCGCCACCGCCCGATGAACCCGCGAGGCGACCGGGTCTTCGCAGAAAATAACCGCTTCCACCGTGGTTCCCAAGGTGCGCGGCTTGGCGGGAGCGGGCGGGAGAAAGTCCAACTCGCCCTGGCCTTCATGCGAGTACGTCCGCCGGCTCCGGCCACCCGATCTGGATCCCGCGGAAGTCTTCGCCCGGGGCCGAGCATTGCCGGAAGGCGGCGATGGAAACGAATCGAAGGGGATGATTTTGCCAGCCGGCTTGTCCCAGAACAACGATCCCTGAACCGGTTGACGCCTGCCTGAGGGCCGCCCGCCCTCGATCGCGACCGGGCCTGCCGGTACCGCCACGGCAGGCTGTGCCTGCTGAGCCAGGGCACCGTCCGTACGCGTCATCGCGATTTCAGCCGGCAACGGGTCGCCGGTCCTACGGCCGCACCGCCGGCAGCGGCTTTCGTCCGTGTAGTTCCTTCCACCACAATAGCTGCAGGTCATTTCGTAAAACCCTTGGTCCGTTACAGGCGGAAGAGCCAGAAGTATGCTAACTTCTGGGTTTGAGAGTCCCGCCAAAAAGGTCTTTCATCCTTCTTAACACAAGGTTCGGGTTTTGTCACGGAAAATCTTCGAGTAATACGTATATTTCTGCCCTTATAATCTTGGCGGCGCTGGTTTTAGTCGCGGCGGCCCCTGCCCAGACTCCGCTTCCGAAGGAGCCTGCACCCACGGCTCTGCCCGCCAACATTCCGGTCGGGTCGTGGCACTTCTGGTTTGCCGTGCAGGATATCGAGGGCAGCGTCTACAGAATCTCCGGGCTGCCCGGCATTCCGGCGGAAATCGAAAGCTCGAAGATGCTCATTCGCGGCGACCAGATCGAGTACGACTCCGACACCGACGACGTGCGCGCCAAGGGCCACGTCTACTTCCGCGATTTCGAGAAGAACGAGCAGATCTGGTGCAGCCGCATGGAGTACAACACCGAAGACAAGAAGGGAAAGTTCTGGGACGTCCGCGGCGAAACCCATCCCCGCATCGTTACCCGTCCAGGCATCCTGACGGTGGACGCGCCATTTTATTTTCAAGGCGCCTGGGCGGAGCGCCTCGGCCTCAAATACATCCTGCACGATGGATGGATCACCAACTGCAAACTGCCGGGACCGTGGTGGCGGATGAAGGGCCCGAAATTCGTGATCGTGCCGCACGATTACGCCAAGGCTTATCGCAGCACGTTTTACCTGAAAGGCTTTCCGCTCTTTTATACGCCCTTCTTCTACCATTCGCTGGCGAAGGAGCCGCGCCAGAGCGGCTTTCTGATTCCCAACATCGTGCCCCATTCGCTGCGCGGGTTCATGATCGGGCTGGGATACTATTGGGCGATCAGCCGCAGCTACGATGTCACCTACCGGTTCCAGGATTTCACCACCAATGCCTATTCCCATCACGTGGATTTCCGCGGCAACCCGAAAAAGGGAACGGATTTCGATGCCATCTTTTATGGCGTGCAGGACCACGGCAACCCGGCCGATGGGCCGAACCCGCAGACCTACAGCGGCGCCAGTGTCTACGTGGTCGGAAAGACGGAGTTGGGCGACGGCTGGTCGGCGCGTGGGTATCTGAATCTCGTCTCCTCGTTCCGCTTCCGCCAGAACTGGTCGGAATCGCTGGCCGACGTCGTCGGGTCGGAGATCCACTCGGTCGGCTTCCTGAGCAAGGATTGGCGGGATTATGACTTGTCCCTGACATTTGCCCGCCTGGAGAACTTCGAGTCCACGGAAGTGCCCTTCACCGATCCGGTGACCGGGAAGACGAGCCTGCTCTCGAACGCGATCACGATTCGCAAACTGCCGGAAGCAGAGTTCACGGAACGCGACCATCAGCTCTTTCCAAACGTGCCGCTTTGGTTTTCGGTGGACAGCACCGCCGGGCTCTTGAACCGGTCGGAGCCGATCTTCGACAGCAACAACAACCTGATCGATAGCTTCTCGACGGGTCAGTTTATGAGCCGGGTGAATGTGGCGCCGCGCCTGACGAGCGCGCTGCACTGGGGAAGTCTTCACTTGATTCCGACCATCGGCGTGCAGGAAACCTACTACGGCGAGACGCAGACCCAGGATCCTGCGACCGGCTTTTACCACGCCACCGGGACGAACATCGTGCGCAGTGCCCGGGAATTCGACCTCGACATCGTGTTCCCGATGCTCGAGCGGATCTACCCGAAAAAGACGATCTTCGGAGACAAGCTGAAGCACGTGATCGAGCCGCGCGCGACCTACAGATACGTCACGGGGATTGGGAGCGACTTCGACCGCTTCATCCGGTTCGACGAGATGGATCTGCTGTCGAATACCAATGAACTCGAACTCTCGCTCACCAATCGGGTTTTTGCCAAGCGCGGCGATTCGGTGACGGAGATCTTCACCTGGGAGTTGATGCAGAAGCGCTACTTCGATCCGACTTTTGGAGGCGCGCTGCAATCCGGCGATCCCACGCTGTTTGGCACCACGGCGGACCTCTCCGCTTACGCCTTCCGCGTGGGACCGCGCAGCGCCTCGCCCTTGGTTTCGCTGTTGCGCACCAATCCGGTTGGCGGGTTGGGCATCCAGTGGCAGGCAGACTACGATCCGCGCCTGCACGCGATCATGGACAGCGGCTTCTCCGCGGACTATCGTTGGAAACGGTATTTCCTGTTGATCGGCAACAACCAGGTGGCCTCATCGACGGCGCAGGTGACGAGCGCGGCCAATCAGTATCAGTTTCGCGCCGGGTACGGCGATGCCAACCGAAAAGGATGGAACGCCGGGTTCGACGTGCACTACGACTACCGAATGGCAACGATGCAATATGCCACCGCGCAGGTGACCTACAACACGGACTGCTGCGGAATCAGCGTGCAGTACCGCTTGAACAACCTGGTGATCCCGCAGCGGTCGGAATGGCGCATTGCGTTCGCACTCGGAAATATTGGAACGCTGGGCACCTTGCGCAAGCAGGACCGGCTTTTCTGAACGCAACGTGGCGCAGGCACTCCTGCCTGCACCTATGGCCCCCCGCGGACCCACAAAAATCCACGAAAGGCCCGCTCGCCGGACGACGTGGCGCGGGCACTCGTGCCTTCGGGAGAAGGTCCCGGGGAGAAGATCACGGCATTACACCGTGTCCGCGCCTGAACGTGGCTCATCCATTTTCGTGTCCCGGTCGAACTGCCCATTTCACCCCGCCGTGTCAGAGTGTGGGAACGCTCTTGGGGTTCGCCAACGTTACAGTCGCCGCCGGGTAACTGAACGAGTCGCCGGGTTTCACGTGGCCCGTCCGGTCGATTTCGACCGTTGTGGCGCTGATGGTCTCCTGGTCGATGGTCAGCGTCATCACTCCCCAGGCTTTGTCCTGGCCGTATTTGAGAACCGCTCCTGTGTCTGTCGCTACGTCTCCGGCCTGCGAATGGAGGGCGTGCAGATTGTGATAGCCGCCATTCCCGGAGACGATGAACGGGGTCGGACCATCCGGAGCAATCTTCATCTCGATGCGTTGGTAATCGTGAACATGGCCCGCGAGCACCAGGTTCGGTACGCGTCCGGTGTCGCGAATCGCATTTTCCAGAATGTCGGCCATCCGCGAACTGCCGCTATGAAACACATCAAACGAATAGATCGGGTGGTGGAGGGCCAGGATCAGGGGCCGGTCGGCCGGAGCCGTGTGGAATTCATTGGTCACCCACTGTTGCTGCACCGAATCCACGGATCCGCCTTCCGGGACGTTGGTATACATCCCCACAATCGTGGCCAGGGGAGTCACCAAAGTCCAGTAGACGTTGGGCAGGTTGAGCCCGACACGAGGTGCGTCCTTCGAAATCGGGTCCACGTCCGGGGTCGCCTGCATGAAATAATCGACCCACCCATCCAGCGAAGTCTGCACATTGGGATCGTCGACCTCTCCGTCATGATTGCCCGGAATCGCGAGAATCGGCGGCGTGTATTGCGTGTACGGCTCGTAGAATTGCGCGTAGTAGTCCGTGTGCATGCCCGTGAAGTACACCACATCGCCGACGTGATAACAGAATTGAGGAGCCCCGTCGCCGCCCGCCGATGCCTGCCGGATCATCTGCTCGGCGACGTTGTTCTGGAACACGCCATTTTGAACTCCACCGGAATCGCCCAATACGTGGAACACCATTTTGCCGGCCTCGGCGATATGGGTGCCGATCGCCGGAAAGTTGTCCGTCAACGAATAGTGATAGGGCGGCAGGCCCAGCGGCCGGGGCAACGGCTGGAAGCCGGTATGCCGCTGGGCGACCGCAATCAGCGGGCTGACGCTGGGATGCGCCTGCGAAGTCCTGGCTTTGTGACATGGACGCACAGCCCCGGGTTGAAGGACTGGAGAGCTTTTCTGCGTGGCTTGAGGCATTGTTCTTCCTTTCTGATCGTTATCGGCCCGAGTCCGCTCACTTGAGAGGCGCAATCCAAGCCAGAAACGTGCCAAAGGCGCCTGGCTCACACCTGGGCCGCCGGTGTCATGAGCTTCACCATCCGCTCGCGATAATTCTCCAGGGTAAATCGTCGTCTCCATGTGGCGCGAGCGGCCTGAGACATTGCGGTCATACGATCCGGAGCGCCCGACAGGAGGCCGATGGCCAGGCGCGCCATCTCCTCGGTGGAATCGGCCAGCAGGCCATCCACATCGTGCTCCACCACTTCCGGAATGCCGCCCGCGTGGCACGCAATCACCGGAACGCCCGCGGCAAAAGCTTCCAGGATCACCCGCGTAGTGGCTTCGTGTCCTGCCGAAGGCACCAGCACCAGGTCCAGTTTCGCCATGGCGGCATACACATCCGCCACCCATCCTGGAAACTCTACCGGCAGGCCCGCCGCGGCGGCGCGAACCTCTGCCTCGTATCGCGCCGCCCCGGGGTCCGCGAACAGCGCCGCGCCATAGACGAGGAACCGGCAGTCCGGCACGGCCTGATGAATCACCGATGCGGCCCGAAGAAACTCGCGCTGACCTTTCTCCGGGGCGATCCTTCCGATACAGCCGATGGCACGGCCCGCGCCTCCTGGCGAGGCCCCAAGATCCTGCTCGACGGTCGGACCCGCGACTCCGTTGTAAATCACGGACACATGCTCGGAGCCGACGTAGTCCTTCCAGGGGTCCGCAACGAACCGGCACGCGCCCACCACCCGCGCGCGCATTCCCCGCAGGCACATCCCCGTCATCCAGCGGACGGGGCCAGGTGGAAGATAGCTGTGGGAATGGAACAGGACGGGTGCGCGCAACTCCGCCCGCGCCGCGGCGGGAATCAACCGCGGCCCGTTGATGTACACCAGGCCGGCCTCGAGGCCGTTCGCCAGATCCTCGATTTGCCGCGCCAGCCGGGGTATCTCCGCCACGAACCGCGCGACGTCAGCCGCGGACTTCGTGCCGGACGAATAGGGTCCGCACGCAATTCTCTCCGTGGCGATTCCGAACTCGCCCACGCGTTCGAACAGCTCGCCCTTGCCCGGCAGACCTACGGTCACCTTCCACCCGCGCTCGACCATGGCCGGCAATAAGTCCAGCAAGCATTGTTGCGCGCCGCCGGGTTCGCTGTACTGGTCGAGAACCAGCAGCTTCATACCCGAACGGCCGCGGCGAGGACGAAGAAATATACCGGCAGCACGCGCCAGTAGGTGAGCAGGTCGCCTGAAAACATCTGGACGACCTGTCCAGCCCAGAAACAGAGCATCCAGGTGCCGCAAAACGAGGCGGCCGGCCGGGCTGAGCGGGAAGCTCTCCAGGCGGAGCGCAGGATGGCCACGTTGAGCCACACCAGCGCGGCCAGCCCGGCAATTCCGGTTTCCACCAGCAGGCTGAGGTACATGTTGTCGGCCACCACCGCGCTACCCAGATAATCGCTGTACGGCAGGGTCTTGTACCCAATGCCAATCAGCGACTGCCAGGGGTGCGCCGAAATCCAATCCACGAGAATCCGCCAGCTTGCCACGCGGCCCGACAGGATGCCTTCGGTGGCCGTGAAAGCGTACTCAGCCGTATTCGAAAGGCGCAGCCAGTACATCTCCGCGAAGGTGGGAAAGACCTGCCACGTGAGGAACGCCGCGGCTCCCGCCAGGACCGCGAGTAGGGGGGCGATGCGCGCGAATCGCAGCCGCCTCCGGTTGCGCCAGACGAGCACGGCGCATGCGATCAGAATATTGAGGAGCGAGGCCCGCGAATAGGAAAGCACCAGCGCGGCGAATAGAACACCTGCGCCCGCAACGAGCGCCGTTCTGGGTACGGGAGACTCGGAGGGCGGCCGCGAAAGCGCCACCGCGACCATCACCAGGAAGAAAGCGCAGAAGTTGCCGAGCGTGCTGGCCTCATAGAACAGGCCCTGCGCCCGGCGGAACACGCCGGTATCGAGCCACACGAACTGCGGCCCATATCCCGCCGGAGCGGGAAACTGGTAGTAGAAATCCACGCAGGCAAACAGCGCCGCGCCCACGGCGATGTAGTACAAGGTGCGCAACTCCGCGGACGTCCCTTCGTTCGCCGCGCCGGAGGATTCGCGGCCGCCGGACTGTGGGCGAGGCTTTCTGGCGGCCAGCACGCTGCCTGGCCCGTACGCGGCGTAGAAGAAGACGTACACGGAAATCCCGAACAACGCCACTCGGGCCAAACTCCCCGCCGCCACTTCCATGCCGGAGTTGATGGCCGCCAGCGCCACGCTTGCCAGCAAGACGCCGAACAGCGCCAGCAACGGCGCTCCAATGCCCGCGAGCGACAAGCGCCAACTGCCGAGCCAGATCACCCCGGCAAACAGCCCAAGAGCGGCGAAGAGCAGCGACGGATGCGGACCCGAATCGCCAATCGGAATCGGCAGCGGGGGCAGCAGCAGCGCCGCCCCCAGAAATGCCAGCAGCCAGCGGCGCGGTTGAGACACCGTAAACCAGGTGAGCAGCAGGAGCAGGGCAGGGGCGGACAAGGCCACCTTGGCAGCCAGGCCTGGCGCTACCGCAATGGCCGCGGCCCAGGTGCCGAACACCAGCGGAAGCAGCATGGCGGCTGGCGACAGTTGGTCGAACCCCCAGAAGCCCGGACAGCGCCGCCCCCGTGCCGCACTACTCATCGCGGGCTTTCGCTACCGCCCGGAACTCGCTTCGACGTCCGCCCGCACGCTGCTCCTGGTAGCCCATCTGGAAGGTCAAATACAGAATCGGGAGCACCAGCCCAAGCAGCAGGGCGGCCACTAGATTGAGCGGAAGGTTGGGCGACGACGGCCGCTCCGGCACGATGCCCGGGTCCACCACGCGCAGCCGCTCGCCGCGATACCCAAGATCGCTGCGCGCTTCGCGCAACCGCGTCTGGATCGCGGCCAAGGCTGCCTGGCCCGCCTTCCGGCTTGCATCGAGCTGCTCGCGGTGCACCGTCCGGGCGGCCAGGAGTTTCTCCTGGGCAGCGGTTTGCCGGTCGATGGTAGCCAACTGCTTTTGCATCTCCTCCAGGCGCGCCCGCGCGTTGGCGGCCTCCTTGCGAGCCTCCGGCAGTTCCACGGCACTCCCGGTCTTCTCCCGGTCGGCGGCGTCCGCAATCTCCTGTTCCACGCTGAGGACTTGTTGTTGGATCGTGGCCCGCAGGTCCCCGGCGCTCTTCAAGTCCGCCTGCAACTGAGTAATCGGCTCGTTCGCCAGAGCCAGCGCCCACTCGTTGTCGGCGGCGGTCAGGCGGTCATGAGTCTCGCGCTCTTCCTGCTCCATCCCCTTCAACAGATCCTGATCCCCGGCGGAGACAATCGAGCGGGTCAGGTTCACGGTGGACTCCGCCATGAACTGAGCAAGCGCCTGCGCCTTGACGGGGTCCGGAAGAGTGGCCGAGATTTCCAGGATGCGGGTATTGCGCACGATGGCCACTTTGAGTACGCGGTTCTTCAGCGATTCCTCGGGCGCCGCGCCCAGCGAAGCACGCAGGCCGAATTGCTGAATGGCATGCTGAAACAGGCTGTCTCCGGAAGCCACCGCTTCGTATGTCTTGAGCGACTCCAGGTAGACGGGGCTGACCGCCATCGCGGAACGAAGATCCGCGCCGGCAGGAGGATCGATCACAATCCGCGCAGTCGCGGTATACTGGCGGGGCAGGCTGAGGGTTGCCGCGACGGCCAGAAGAACGGCAGTGGCACAACTCGCGGCGATCCATCGCCAGCGCGCCCGCATGTAACCGATGTAACGAAAGGCGTCGAACGACTCGCGCATGCGGTTCCTAAGTTAGTGTATCGAATATGGGTCTATTACAGGCCGTCGTTGTCGGCCTGCTCGCGTTAATTATCGTCCCGGGATACTCTTTTTACTTCGATGTCACGCCCAAAGTAGCGGTACTGCTGGCCGGCGCGGCATTGGCGCTGCTGGTTTGGGGCGCGGCTCCCCGCGCCCGCGGACGCCGCTACTTCGTGTTTTCCGGCCTTCTGCTGCTGAGTCTCGGATCCCTCGCGGTCTCGACGGCGTTGTCCGCCAGCCCGGCGCTCTCGGCGTTCGGCACGAATTGGCGGCGCTTCGGGTCGGTGATCCAGGCTGCCATCCTCCTGTTTGCCTGGCTGGTGGCGAGCAGTACGGCCGGCCATCCGGAACGTTCGCGCACCATCCTGCGATCCGTAACGGCCGCGGGTGGGCTCTCCGCGATCTATGGCATTCTCCAATACTTCGGATGGGACCCCGTTCTGCCGGCTTCCGGGTACCACATCGGCGAAGGGCTTTGGACCATCGTCAGGCCGCCCGGCACGTTGGGGTATGTGAGCTACTTCGCCACCTGGCTGCTGTTTGTTGCTTTCCTGAGCCTGGCCCTGGCGGCCGTGGACGCGAGTGCGTGGTGGAAACGCGCGGGGGTTGTCGTCGCCGGCCTGTCAACGGTTGCCATGCTCTTGACCGGCACGCGCGCTGCCGTGCTCGGACTTGTGGCTGGCGCCGCCGCCGGCCTCTATCTGGCGCGGCAACGGCCCGCGGCCCGGGGCACTCCGTCTGTGCTCTTCTCCTGGCGATTGCCGGTTGCCGCGATCTTCTTGGTGATCGCCGGCGTCGGGTTTTACTATTCCCCGGCCGGCTGGCAGCTCCGCAGCCGGACCCGCTGGTTTGTCGAAGACCCGTGGGGCGGCGCCCGGCCGACGCTATGGCGCGACAGTCTGCGGATGGGGATATCCAAGCTTTCCTACGGCTACGGGCCCGAAACGTTTACAGCGTCGTTTCCCCGCTTCGAGTCGAAGCCCCTGGCGGAAGCGTACCCCGATTTCCTGTATGAGTCGCCGCACAATATCTTCCTCGACGCATTGGTTTCGCAGGGCTTGCCCGGGTTGTTGATCCTCGCCGGGTTGTGCTGGGCCGGCCTGCGTGGCGGGTTCGATTCGCGCGGGGCCGGCCGTTGGATCCGCGCCGCCTTGGTTGCCGGCATCGTGAGTCAGCAGTTTACAGTGTTTACGGTGCCCACGGCGGTGATCTTCTATGTGACGATCGCGCTTGCGGTCGGGATCGCGGCTGAAGCCTCCGAGCGCCGGCACGGAGTGTTGCCGCGTCTCGCGGCGGCGCCTGTCGCGCTCGCCTTGATGTACCTGGCGGTCCGCATTACGATCGCGGATCACGCGCTGGCGCGTGCCCGGCATGCCGTGGAATCAGGCGATCTGCCGGCCGCCGTGGCAGCGTACGACCGTCATCGCCGATGGAATCTGCCGGGGTCGGGTTCCGACCTGTGGTACTCGCGCGCGATGCTGGGCCTCGCGCAGAAAACCTCCGACATCCGCCTGCGCTTTCAAGCGATCGCGCAGTCCGGGGCCGCCGCGGTGCGTGCTACCAAGACCGCCGAAGATCCCTTCAACGCCTGGTACAACATGGCGGTCCTGTATGCCACGCAGAATGACTCCGCCCGAACCGAGAGCAGCCTGCGCTCCGCCATCGCCGCGAACCCCAACTGGTTCAAGCCGCACTGGACGCTGGCGCAGTTGCTGCGCCTGGAGCAGAGGCTGCCGGAAGCCGAGCAGGAAGCCGCCGTTGCCGCCGAACTGGATGCCGGCAAGAATCCGGAAGTCACCCGGACGCTGGCCGAGATCCGCGCGCAGGTAGCGCGCGCGCTGCCCGCACAACACGAGTAAATTCTTAGCGAAAGCGTTCCTCAGTGCGGTCGGGCACCCTAGAATGAGATTAAGTACTATGAGAGCCTACGCGCCTGTCTTTCTGTTCTTCGCAGCTACCGCGGCTGTCGCCCAAACCGCCCAGGTTCCGCCGCCCGCGGTAACCAACGGCGGCGTCACCAGCACGGCCGGTCCCTCGACCGGGCAGGCAGTTGCGCCCGGCTCGCTGGTCTCGATCTTCGGAACCAATCTGGCTTCCACCACGGCGGCCGCGGGAACCGTCCCGCTCTCCACCACGCTGAGCGGCGTCGGCGTCACCGTGAATAATATCGCGGCCCCCATTCAATTCATCAGCGCCGGCCAGATCAACATCCAGTTGCCTTGGGAAGTGACGCCCTCGGCTACGAGCGCCCAGGTGGTGGTGACCCGCGACGACGGCATGATCTCGGCTCCCGCGAACGTTACCGTGGCGGCAAGCGCTCCGGCCATCTTCAGCATCGGCGGTCAGGCCATCGCCCTGAATTCCGATGGGAGCCTGGCAGCGCCTGCCGGCGGAATCCCCGGCATCGCCACACACCCAGCAAAGATTGGCGATCCCGGCGGTCTGGCGATTCTGGCCACGGGCCTGGGTGCGGTAGACCAGCCCATCGTGGACGGCGCAAACTCCGCGGACATGACACGCAACGCACTCACGCCCGTCACCGTGATGATCGGCGGTGTGGCTGCCCAGGTGACCTTCAGCGGCCTATCTCCGCAGTTCGTGGGCATCAACCAGATCAACGTCATAATTCCTCCGGGGACGCCGACCGGCAATGCCGTCACCCTACAAATCCAGGTGAATGGGACGATCAATTCGAACCCGGTCTCGATCGCCGTCAGCCAATAAGCGGGACGGCGGTGTCCTCCATCACACCTTTGCAGAGGTTAAATCTGGACGCCGGGTTCGTGTGCTTTCGGGAGTGCCGTTAGAATCGAAGGATGAGATTCCGGCACTTATTTTTCGCGGCCACTTTATTGATGATCGGCGCGTTCGCCGCATATTCTCAAACGCCGGCGGTCGATCCCAATCGGGCGGCGCTGAACTCCGCCAGTTTCGCTTCGGGACAGCCCGTAGCGCCGGGTTCGTTGGTTTCGATTTTTGGAACGAACCTGGCCTCGACTACGGCGTTGGCGGGTTCGATCCCGTTCTCCACCTCGCTCGCGAACGTCAAAGTCAGCTTTAACGGAATCTCCGCACCGATTTCCGGGGTCTTTCCGAATGCCACGACCGGCGACCAGATCAATGCCCAATTGCCCTGGGAGATTCTCCCGCTGATTCCTCCGGGTACCGCCGGGACGGTCTCGATGATCGTTACGAACAACGGGGTCCCCTCGGCTCCGCAGACTGTCAAGGTGGCGGCAGCCGCTCCCGGGATCTTTGCGATTACCCTTTCCAACGGACAGGTAGTGGGGTCCGGAGTCGGACAGGCGATTGCCTACGGCAACAGCGACGGAATTATCGCGGCTCCGGCTGGTGCGATCACGGGCCTGACCACGCACCCCGCCAAGATCAACGATCCCAGCACCCTGGTGATCCTGGCCACCGGACTGGGCGCCGTGGACACCACGGTTAACGATGGAGACGTCCCGTCGGTGATTACATCGAAGACGCTCACGACCCCGACAGTCATGGTGGGCGGCGTTCCTGCGCAGGTAGTCTTCTCGGGACTGGTGGGGCGCGACAACACCGGCAAGGCGTTCGGCTTCGTGGGCGTTTATCAGATCAACGCCATCATCCAGCCCGGAACTCCGACCGGAAATGCCGTTCCCTTGCAGATTCAAATGAACGGCGGGGCCCTCACTCCCAACAACGTGACGATCGCAGTCAGCAACTAGAGACGTGGCGGAGGCACTCCTGCCTGCGGCGCCCCGACTCATCGGGGCGCTTTTTGCCCGCGCCCCATTACGACAGCGCCAGTTTCTGCTGCAACGGACGCGGCGGCGGATCTTCCGTCAACTGCCGCCGCTGATTGCGCAACATGGCGGCCACCAACTGCCAGGTCGGACCGGGCGTATCGCGCCACGGCGCCGGCA
Source organism: Bryobacteraceae bacterium (assembly GCA_035501495.1). Taxonomy (GTDB): domain Bacteria; phylum Acidobacteriota; class Terriglobia; order Bryobacterales; family Bryobacteraceae; genus JAIQFL01. Next base: position 31,884 of record DATJWB010000273.1, read on the forward strand.
CCGTAATCATGCAATACGCCCGCCGCTCCGGATCGTAGTTGAAGAACCCGGCGTGGCGGCCGATCAGTTGCTTCCATTCCGCCACGCTCGCGAAGCCCGCCTCCACCAGTCCGCAATCCGCCGGTATCCCGGTCGGATTCACCAGCCCGGCCGGCGTCACGAAATAGAATTCGTTGGAATACCGCATCCCGATGCGGCGCTTGAGCGGGTGCCTCAGCTCCAACAAAAAGTCGCTGCGCGAGGTCTTCACTTCGTAGCAGATGCGTTTCATTGCAGTGTGCGGAAGGGTGTTCAGGGCGAATGCGTCCAGGCGCTGCGCTCCGGCGTTCCGCCGTCCGGTCCCTACCCGCAACTCGGAGAAGAACAACCACTCGGTGGGAGAAGGGTGGATCGCGCGTTCCACGATCGCGATCAATCTCTCCTCATCCGGCTGCGGTGAGGCCGGGCACGGCGGTTGTACTCGAGCGGTTGCCATCCTGGGAGAATTATGGCACAGCCCGATTTGGGCGGAACCGGAACGGAGGATTCTGTATGGACCTGCAACTCGAAGGTAAGAGCGCACTCGTCACAGGCTCCACGGCGGGCATCGGCCTGGCGATCGCAACCGCGCTCGCCAAGGAAGGCGCCAAGGTCATCGTGAATGGCCGCACCGCGCAGCGAGTCGATCAGGCCGTTCGTGATAGCGGCGCCGCGCACGGCATCGCCGCCGACCTGGGCGCGGAGTCCGGCGTGCGCGAGGTGATCGCCCGCTTTCCCAGGGTCGATATTCTGGTGAACAATCTCGGCATCTTCGAGCCGAAACCGTTTGAGCAGATCTCCGACGACGATTGGCGCCGCTTCTTCGAGGTCAACGTTCTGAGCGGAGTCCGCCTGAGCCGCCACTACCTCGGCCCGATGAAGCAGAAGAACTGGGGACGGATCATCTTCATCTCGAGCGAGTCGGGACTTCAGATCCCGGCGGAGATGATTCACTACGGCATGACCAAGACCGCTCAACTCGCCATATCCCGCGGACTGGCCGAGACCACCTCCGGTACGAACGTCACGGTGAACGCGGTGCTTCCGGGCCCGACCGAATCGGAAGGCGTCTCCGACTTTGTGGACAAACTGGCCTCGGGCGCCGGCATCGATCGCCGCGCCGTGGAAAGGGAGTTCTTTCAGAAAGCCCGTCCGACCTCGCTTCTCCAGCGCTTCGCCACCACCGCGGAAGTCGCGGCCGTGGTGGCGTTCGTATGCAGCCCGCTGGCGGCTGCCATCAACGGGGCCGCGGTCCGCGCGGATGGCGGCGTGGTCCGCTCGATCGCCTGAAGAGTGAACAGGGCCGCCTCTGAGCGAAGCACTGCTCCCCTGGTATATGATAGATGTTTCAAGGAATTTTCATGCAGAACGCGTTGTTGACCAAGTTTACTCTGAAGAACCAGCGGACCGATATTCCCAGTTTCCGTCCCGGGGATACCCTCCGCGTCCACGTGAAGATCAAAGAGGGCGATAAGGAGAGGCTGCAGGCATTCGAAGGCACCCTCATCGCGCGCAATAACACCGGGATGGGTGAGAGCATTACGGTACGCAAGGTCAGTTTCGGACAGGGCGTGGAGCGCATCTTCCCGATCCATGCCAAAGTGATCGACCACATCGATGTCGTGCGCACGGGCAAGGTGCGCCGCGCCAAGCTGTATTACCTGCGCGGGCTGAAGGGCAAAGCCGCGCGTCTCCGAGAGCGCGTCTAAGTTCGCGAATTTCCTTCCATGCGACCCGATTCGGCGGGTAGCAAATTTCGGTGCGAGGCAGCGCTCGAGCGGGAGTTGCGTGCCAGGGGTTACACCGCGGTTGCAGGCGTGGATGAAGTGGGGCGTGGCGCTTTGTTCGGGCCGGTCGTAGCGGCGGCGGCCATCCTGTCACCCGACCGCCCGGTGCGCGGCCTGAACGACAGCAAACAACTCGATCCCGAGCGGCGCGAGGTACTGGCCGAGCGGATTCGCGAACGTGCTGTGGCCTGGGCCGTGGCGGCGGTGGATTCCGCCACGATCGACTTCCTCAATATCTACCAGGCTACCCGTGTGGCCATGCGACTGGCCATCAGCCGGCTGAACCCGGCTCCGGACTTCCTGCTGGTGGACGCGATGGCCATCGATCTCCCCCTGCCGCAGCGTCCCCTGATCAAGGGCGATGCCCGGTGCCATGCGATTGCCGCGGCGTCCATCGTCGCCAAGGTCCACCGCGATGCCTGCATGCGCGTGTGGGACGAAGTCTTCCCCGAGTACGGACTGGCTTCGCACAAAGGCTATTCGACGCCGGAACATTACCGGGCGCTCGAAAAATACGGCCCTACCCCGCTGCACCGGCTGAGTTTCGAGCCCGTGCGCGCGCATTCCCGTTTCCCTATCCGGTACAATCCACAGTTGGAACTGTTCGACACGGCAGGCGCCGCATGATGCCATCCGAGCCTCAACCGCCCGTAACCAGCGAATACGTCGCCGGCCCCATACCCGTCCCCGAGCCGGAATACCGGTGGTATCACAAAATGTCCGCGGTCCTGTTCATCACGTTTTGCCTGGAGGTCGGGATCTTTCTCGTGGTCTATCCATGGACCTCGGGTTGGGACGGCAATTACTTCTCCGCACTGAAGCCCGAATGGCACCAATACTGGGACAATCTGTACGTGCGTGGGGCCATCAGCGGTCTGGGCGCCGTGAATCTGTACATCTCCGTGATCGAGGCGTTTCGCCTGAGACGGTTCGCGAAGCACTGAGGCGTAAGGCCAGCGCCACGAACACTACTTTCCCTTTCAGCCGGGGTTAGCATAAAAGCAGGAGTGCCGATTATGCGACTGGCAATTCTCGTTCTGATGCCAACATTGTCGGCTGCCGCAGAGATTCCCCAGGGCAGCCACGCACTTTTGAAAATGGTGAACTCTGTCAGCACGCGAACCGCCCGCGAAGGCGACTACGTTTACATGCGGACCGCCTCTCCGATCGTGGCCGATGGCCGGGTGCTCGTTCCCGTAGACAGTTACGTGCAAGGCGTGGTCACCAGCGCCCGCCGCAGCGGGCGAGTCAGCGGGCGCGCCGAGCTGGCGTTGCGAATCGACACCCTGACGCTCCCCAGCGGCAAGGTGATCAGGATCGCGCCCCATCTGAGCTCCGTCGATTCCGATGGTACCGAGCAAAAAGTGGACCCCAAGGAGAGCGAAATCCAGCAGGGCGGAAGCAAAGGCGCCGATGCCGAGCGCGTCGCGAAGATCACCGGCGCGGGCGCGGCCATCGGTGGCATCACCGACCGGAGTTGGCGGGGAGCGGGAATCGGCGCCGGCGCCGGCGGGGCGGTTGGACTCGCAACCGTCCTCCTCATGCGGGGCAGGGAGGTAGAATTGCGGCAGGGATCCACCATCGACGTGGTTTTCGAGCGCCCGGTAGCGGTAGACTGATCAGCTAAGCCTGGTGACGTGGGCAGCAGAATGGTCATTCCGGGCACAATGTCCAGTGCCCCAACGCTCGACCATCCCGCATCCTTCCCTCGCCACAGCCAAACTTTCGAGAGGACTTCCCGCGATCCATGAGCCGTGCCGACAACTCCTGCCGCTGAAAACCGGGTGAGAACCAGCGTCTATCGAGGCTGCGGTGGTTGCGCGCCGTCTCCCCTCCGACTCCCGAACCCGCCATGCCAAGCGAAACCCAGAGGCACTTCCGGAATACTTGACAGTGGCGCAGGCACTCGTGCCGGTACCCGCGGGCCCCGCCGGCCCACAGAACTCCAGGAAAACCCTTGCGCCACCGACGTGGAGAGTCTCCTGCCTGCCGCGTCCCGACTCTTCGGGACGCTTTTGGCCGCCTCCCGTGCCGGTGGCCGCGAAGGGGTTTTCGAGGCTGGTCGGCACTCGCGCCGACGCTTTTTGGCCGATGCCGGACTGGTCCTCGAACTGCCGCAGGCTCGTCGGAATCTCGCCCCCGCCTTTGGAATCCTTGTCCACAGCCTAACCCATTCCTGATGCTTTCTTTACGACTTCTTTACGGCTCCATTCCTACGCTAAAGTCATGGACACACGCGGTGAGTTGCGCATCGACCCGGGATCGCTCGCGAGCGACGGCGTCGCGGAAGACCTGGAGATCATCGTGCCCTACACCGGCTGGTTTTTGACCCGGGCCGTTTTGCAGCGCGCTGCCGCGCTCACAGCCGGGCTCAACGCTAAAGTGATGCTGGTCGCCATCCACACGGTTCCTTACCCGGCGCCGCTCGAGTGCCAGGCCGCCCAGCATGCCTATCTCGTCGAACAACTGGTCGATCTTGCCGGCAACTGCCCCCTCGCCGTCGAGCCGCAGGTGGTGCTGGCGCGCAGCCGCGAAGACGGCTTCCGCCACGTGCTGAGCGATCGCTCCACCGTTCTGATGGGAACGCAAAAGCACTGGTGGCGCACCCAGGAAGAAGCGCTGGCGCGCTCCCTGGTGCGCGACGGTTATAAAGTAGCATTGTTGCATATCGCGTGAGGTCACCATGCTCGACCTGGCATTTGTTCTGATTACCATTCTCTTCTTCCTGGCAAGCTGGGCATTCGTGAAAGGATGCGACCGGCTGTAGGATCGTCCGCGGAGGACCACATGGAATATCTGCTTTCGTTGATTGTCGCGGTGGGGGTGGGGGTCTACCTGTTCTACGCCCTCCTCCGGCCGGAGCGTTTCTGAGAGGACTTCATGACCGGCAATGGAATTCTGCAAATCGCCCTGTTCTGTCTGGTGCTGCTGGCGCTGACCAAGCCGCTGGGCAGTTACATGGCGAAGGTCTTTTCGGGCGAGCGCACCTGGATACATCCCGTGCTTCGCCCATTCGAGACCCTGATCTACAAAATCTGCGGTATTGATGAGAATGCCGAACAGCACTGGACGCGGTACGCCGGCGGTGTGCTGATCTTCAGCGTCGTCAGCCTGCTTTTCACTTACCTGTTGCAGCGCATCCAGCGATGGCTCCCCTTGAATCCGCAAGGCTTCGGAAATATCAGCCCCGATTCCGCTTTCAACACTGCCGCCAGTTTCACCACCAACACGAACTGGCAGTCTTACGTGCCTGAAGTGACCATGAGCTACCTCACTCAGATGATCGGCCTGGTGACGCACAATTTCTGGTCTGCCGCGGCCGGCTTCGCGGTGGCCATCGCGTTCGTGCGCGGCTTCGCGCGCCATTCGGCCGAAACCCTGGGCAGCTTCTGGGTCGATTTCACGCGCGCCAACCTCTACGTGCTGCTGCCGCTCTCGATAGTCGGCGCCCTGCTGCTCGTCTCACAGGGGGTGATTCAGAATTTTCAGCCCTACACCAGGGCAGCGACCGTAGAAGGCGTCGTGCAAACCATCCCGCAAGGGCCGGTGGCCTCCCAGGAAGCCATCAAGATGATCGGTATCAATGGTGGGGGCTATACCAACGCGAATTCCGCACACCCCTATGAGAATCCGACTCCGTTCTCCAATTTCCTCGAAATGTTGTACATCTTCATAATCCCCGCGGGCCTGACCTACACGTTCGGAAAAATGGTCAAGGACACGCGCCAGGGTTGGGCGATTTACGCCGCCATGACGATCCTGTTTCTGGCCGGCGTCTTCGTGGTCTACCCCATGGAGCAAGCCGGCAATCCGAATATTGCGAAACTGGGCGTCGAGACTCAGGCCACCGCCGGCCAGCCGGGCGGAAACATGGAAGGCAAGGAGGTCCGCTTCGGAATCGCCGACTCCTCTCTGTTCACGGTGATTACCACCGACGCCAGTTGCGGCGCTGTCAACAACATGCACGACAGCCTCACGCCCCTCGGCGGCCTCGTACCCCTCGTCAATATCGAGTTGGGTGAAGTGATCTTCGGAGGCGTGGGATCGGGCCTCTACGGGATCCTGATGTTCGCCATCCTCTCGGTGTTCATCGCGGGCCTTATGGTAGGCCGCACTCCCGAGTATCTGGGGAAAAAGATCGAGCAGAAGGAAGTCAAGATGGTGATGCTGTCGGTCATGGTGCTGGCATTCACCATCCTGGGATTTGCGGCGTGGGGCTCGGTGGCGCACTTTGCCAAGGACGGCTATCTCAACCCGCCCGGAGCGACCACGGCGAACCTCAATAACAACGGGCCGCACGGGCTTTCCGAAGTGCTCTATTCGTACACCAGCGGCGTGGGCAACAACGGCAGCGCCTTCGCCGGAATCAACGCCAACACTCCGTTCTTCAACACCACCATCGGCCTCGCAATGCTCGCCGGCCGTTTCCTGATGCTGATTCCTCTACTTGCCGCGGCGGGCAGCCTGGTGCGCAAAAAACTCGTGCCCGTCTCCGCCGGAACGTTCCCCACCCACGGGCCGCTCTTCGTCGCGCTCCTGGTGGGCGTGACCGTAATTGTAGGCGCGCTGACTTTCTTCCCCGCACTCTCGCTCGGGCCGATCGTCGAGCACTTCCTGATGTACCAGGGCAAGCTTTGGAGCTAATATGGCGGCAGCCACTTTGACACCTCCAACCAATAACGACGTCACTTCGATCATTCCCAAGAAGGGTGCCCGCGCCCGGCCGCTGTTCGATCCACCGATCGTGAAGCGCGCCATCAGCGACTCGTTCCTGAAGCTGAACCCGCGCATCATGATGAAGAACCCCGTCATGTTCGTCGTGGAGACCGGCGCGGTCATGACCACGATCCTGGCGGTCCGCGATATCGCCACGGGGGCGCACGTCGCGGGCTTCACCTTCCAGATCACGCTCTGGCTGTGGTTCACGGTGCTGTTCGCCAACTTCGCCGAGGCCATGGCGGAAGGGCGCGGCAAGGCGCAGGCGGACACCCTGCGCAAGACCAAGACCGAAACTACCGCGCGCCGCCAGAAGGACGGGAGTTTCGAAACCGTCCCCGCCACGCAACTTCGCAGCGGCGATATCGTCCGCGTGGAAGCCGCCGAAACCATCCCTGGCGATGGCGACGTGATCGAAGGGATCGCCAGCGTGGACGAATCGGCCATCACCGGTGAGAGCGCCCCCGTCATTCGCGAGTCGGGCGGAGACCGAAGCGCGGTAACCGGGGGCACGAGAGTCCTCTCCGATTGGATTCGGGTGAGGATTACGTCCAACCCCGGCGAGACGTTCCTCGATCGCATGATTGCGCTGGTGGAAGGCGCTGAGCGGCAGAAGACCCCCAACGAAATCGCGCTCAACATCGTGATCGCAGGGTTGACCCTGGTGTTCCTGTTGGCGGTGGTGACGCTCCAGCCGTTTGCCGCCTACAGCGTGACAGCCTCCGGAGCCGGTTCCGCGCCATCCGTGACGGTGCTGATCTCGCTTCTGGTATGCCTGATCCCCACCACCATTGGAGGCCTGCTTTCCGCCATCGGAATCGCCGGCATGGACCGCGTGATGCAGCACAACGTGCTGGCCATGAGCGGCAAGGCCGTCGAGGCAGCCGGTGATGTCAATACCCTGCTGCTCGACAAGACCGGCACTATCACCCTCGGCAACCGCCAGGCGGTGGAGTTCATTCCCGTGAGCGGCGTGCGGGAGGCGGAGTTGGCGGACGCGGCGCAGCTCTCGAGCCTAGCGGACGAGACTCCCGAGGGCCGTTCCATCGTGGTCCTCGCCAAGATGAAGTACAACATCCGCGGGCGCGAGGTGGCGGCGCACGAGGCTCACTTCATCCCGTTCACCGCGCAGACGCGCATGAGCGGAGTGGATATCGATGGCCGCCGCATTCGCAAGGGCGCCACCGAGTCGGTCATGGAGTTCGTGCATGAGCACGGCGGGATAGTTCCCACCGAGCTGATGGATATGACGGACCGGATTTCGCGCTCGGGCGGCACCCCGCTGGTAGTCGCGGACCGCGAGCGTGCCCTCGGCGTGGTGCATCTGAAAGACGTGGTGAAGGGCGGCATGCGCGAGCGCTTCGGACAGCTCCGCGCCATGGGCATCCGCACCATCATGATCACCGGCGACAATCCTCTGACTGCCGCCGCGATCGCCGCCGAAGCGGGCACCGATGATTTTCTGGCGCAGGCTACGCCAAAAGACAAAATGGACCTGATCAAGAAGGAGCAGGCCGGCGGGCGTTTGGTGGCGATGACCGGCGACGGCACCAACGACGCACCCGCGCTGGCGCAGGCGGACGTCGGCCTCGCCATGAACACCGGCACCATGGCCGCCAAGGAAGCCGGCAACATGGTGGACCTCGACAGCAATCCCACCAAGCTCATCGAGGTGGTGGCCATCGGCAAGCAGTTGCTGATGACTCGCGGCGCGCTCACCACTTTCTCCATCGCCAACGACATCGCCAAGTATTTCGCCATCCTCCCCGCCATGTTCATGGTGACTTACCCGGCCATGGAGAAGCTCAACATCATGGGGCTCCACAGCCCCGAGAGCGCCATCCTGGCGGCGGTGATCTTTAACGCGCTGATCATCATCGCGCTCATTCCCCTGGCGCTGCGCGGTGTCAAATACCGCCCCATGAGCGCCGCCGCATTGCTGCGGAGGAACCTCCTGATCTATGGCGTGGGCGGAGTGATCGCACCATTCCCCGGCATCTGGCTGATCGACCGGCTTCTGGGAATCCTGCACCTGGCGTAGAGGCAGCATATGAAACAGCTCAGCATCGCAATCCGATTGACCGTAGTTCTCGCCATCGTCACCGGAATCGCATACCCGCTGCTGGTGACCGGTCTCGCCAGGGTGATTTTTCCGCACCAGGCTGCCGGCAGCCTGATCCGGCGCGATGACAAGATCATCGGCTCGGAGTTGATCGGCCAGCGCTTCGCGCGGCCCGAGTACTTTCACGGCCGCCCATCGGCCGCGGGCAACGATGGCTACGACCCGGTGGCGCCAGGCGGCGGCGCCTCCAACTACGGACCCACCAACCAGAAGCTGATCGATCGCGTGCAGGGCGATGTGAAGAGTTTCCGGGCGGGGAACCCCACATTCTCCGGCCCGGTTCCGGCCGACCTGGTAACGACCTCGGCCAGCGGGGTCGATCCGGATATCAGCCCGGCGTCCGCGGAAGCCCAGGTCGGCCGTGTTGCCGCCGCACGCGGCATCACAAGCGACGCCGTGCGGCAACTGGTGGCGGCCAACACGGCGGGACGTCAATTCGGAATTCTCGGAGAGTCGCGGGTGAACGTGCTCCAGCTCAATCTGGCGCTCGACCGCGTGGCACCGCTGAAAAAGTAAGTGGCGCGGGCACTCTTGCCTGCCGCGTCCCCACTCATGGGGACGCGTTAGGGATCCGGTGGAGCGCTTCGGCCGCGATGACTGCCTGCCACGCGCAGTAGGCCACGATCATCAGGCGATCCGCCCATCCGACGAAAACAAACGAGTCCCGTGTGACTCGGCCGCCGGCGCGCCAAAGATCCACGGCTAACACCAGGATCAAAAGAGTGAGGCTCGCCCAGGTGGCGTTTGCGGTCCACAGAAGCGCGTGTCGCGCACCGGACCACTCCGGGCTGCGGCTGAAACAGACGGTGATCAGCATCGCGGCGACCGGAAGGCTGAGGACGCCAATCAGTCCGGCCAGCCCATGGAGAGGATGATTGATGTCGAAGAGGCACGCCATCGCCTCGCCGGCTCCCGCGGCGACCAGGAAACCCAGCCCGATCCTCGCGGGAGCCGGCTTGACGAACGGCCGCAACGTTGGCACCAGGGCCCAGGAACTCAGGGCCCACGATGCAAACATCAGCGTCAACATCCAACCATGCCGTCCGTTGGCGTACTCACTGACCGCGCGCAGCGAAGGATCGAATTCCGGGCTGAGAAGGTGCAAGCTCGCCAGCGAGAGGAGCGTGATACCAGCCGCTACGAGGGCCAGTCGCGCAGCCCGTGCAGAGAGTCCGGTCACAATTCCTATTATCCAATGGTGTCGAAAACTTTCGTCAACTATTGACGAAGCGCTCGCCGATTGCCGATAATGGGTTCGCTGAACGCGCCACAAATGAAAGGGTTTGTCTTTCCGCTGCTTCTGGCAGGCCTTCTCCAGATTGCCGGCCCCGCCAGTGCGCAAGTAAAGAAATCCGCTTCTGCGTCCACGCCCGCCAGGAGTGCCGCGGTCAGAAGGGTCGTGCGGAAACCGATCCCGGCCGTGGATCCCACCGAAGGCGACAACGTCGATGGCGACGATCTCACCATTCGCCGCGCCGCTGTGGAAGCTCTCGGGCCGGTCAATGGCAGCGTGGTCGTCGTGGACCCCACCAACGGGCGCGTGCTCACCATGGTGAACCAGAAACTGGGACTGACCAGCGGCTTCATTCCCTGCTCCACCATCAAACTGGTCACCTCGCTGGCCGCGCTGACGGAGCATGTCGTCAGCCGTGAAGACGCCATTTTCATCGGCCGCCGTACCAGCTTCAATCTCACCACCGCGATTGCCATGTCCAACAACCAGTACTTCGGGATCCTGGGCACGCGGCTGGGATTCGAACGCGTCACGCACTATGCGCAGATGCTCGGCTTCGGTGAAAAGGCCGGGCTCGACATCTCGGGCGAGCAGCCCGGTGTCATCCCCGAAGAGCCTCCCAAGGCCGGAGGCATGGTGCTCATGACCGCGTTCGGCGAGGGCTTTCTGGTAACCCCGCTGGAACTCGCTTCCCTGCTGTCCGCAATCGCCAATGGCGGCACGTTGTACTACCTGCAGTATCCGCGCACCCAGTCCGAGATCGAGCAGTTCACACCCAAGATCAAACGCACGCTGGAATTGGCTCCCAACGGCATCGCCGACATCAAGGAGGGTATGCGCGGCGCGGTGGATTACGGCACGGCCAGGCGCGCCGGCTACGACCCGAACGAGCCGGTTCTCGGCAAGACCGGCACCTGCACCGATTTCCGGATGTCCAGCCATATGGGCTGGTTCGGTTCGTTCAACGACGTTGGCCATCATCAACTGGTGGTTGTCGTGATGCTGACGTCCACCAACAAGTACGTGAACGGAGGTGTGGCCGCCGGGGTCGCGGGCGCCATCTATCATAGTCTCGCCGAGCAGCGTTACTTTGCTTCCGACAACAAGCGGTTGGGACTGCCGGACATCACCACGACCTACCCGTGCTGCCGGCAGTAAGCGCGCAAACCCGGCGTAAATCAGATTCAGCTTGACACTGTCCGCCACCCAGGTACAATCCAAGTTGGCCCCCTATTTGACAACGGAAGTGGCGGAAAATGTTTAAAGCGAAGAAATCCCAAACGGTACCTGGAGCCGAAACTCAGGGTTTTAACAGCAGTGACGTGGCTCGAATCTGCGGCGTCAGCCTTCGGCAGTTGCAGTGGTGGGATGAGCGCCACGTGGTTTCGCCGCGCCAAGACGGCCACAAGCGGATTTATATGCCCCAGGAGGTCGTCGAAATCTCCGTGATCGCCGAATTGCGGCGCAAGGGTTTCTCGCTGCAGAAAATCCGCCGCGTGCTCCGTTTTCTGCAAAAGGACATGGGGAAGCGGTTGAGCGAAGCGCTCGAGGGCTCCTCGGACATCCACCTGCTCACCGACGGCAAGTCGATCTATCTGGAGGAGACGCCCAACCGGATTATCGACCTGCTCAAAAATGCCCGCCAGCCAATGTTCCTCGTCTGTGTCACCGACCAGGTGAAGCGTCTGACCGCTGCCGATCGAAAGCCCGCCAAATCGGAGGCCGGTGCCTCGCCGCGTAAGGTGCGCGCGGTATAACGCCGGCTGTTACCGGGGCTGCGCGGATCTGTGGATGAACATCATGAACGCCCCTAACGCAACCACACCGACCATAACGTACGAGTAGGGGCTGTGTGTTTCCAGGAGATCGCCAACCTGGGTATAACAATCGAGAAGGCTGGAGCGGAGTTGCGGCGATATCCACAGAAAGCCACCCGCCATTGCCGTCAATGACACTGCTCGGACCATGTAGTTACTCTTTATGTTCCCCAGTTTCATTTCTTGCGGAAAGTACCTCGGGTACTAGGATAGTACTTAGTGACCTAACGGTCTAGTACCAATTCATAATAACTAACGTCCAAAAATTCAACGCTTCCCGATCCACCGTTGCCAATTCCGACTCTCGTGTACAGTGAAAGGACGGTGGCTTCCGGCCCGATCCTCGAAATTCGGAGTCTTTCCCTGGCCATAGGTGGCCGGCGGATCCTTCACGACATCAACCTGACCCTCCAGGAAGGGGAGACCGTTGTCCTGCTCGGACGAAGCGGATCTGGAAAGACCACTCTGCTGAAGGCGGTCAATGGTCTGGTGCAAGCCACTTCCGGGGAAATCCGCTTCGAAGGCAAGCCTTCCTCCGCGTGGGATCCGATCCGTCTCCGCCGCCGGATGGGCTATGTGATCCAGGACGCCGGATTGTTTCCTCACTGGACGGTAGCCGCGAACATCGGACTGGTGCCTCGCCTCGAGAATTGGAGTCCCGAACGGTTATCTGCCCGCGTGCAGGAACTGCTGCGCGGCGTCGGGCTCGACCCGGGGGAATACCGGAATCGATATCCACGGCAACTTTCGGGAGGGCAAAGGCAACGCGTCGGGATCGCGCGCGCGCTGGCAGCCGATCCGCCTTTGCTGCTTCTGGACGAGCCCTTCGCTGCGCTCGATCCCATTACCCGGTTCGACCTGCAGCGCCAGTTCCTGGAACTCCGGCGCTCGGTCCGCAAGACTGCGCTGTTCGTGACCCATGACGTGCGTGAAGCCCTCATGCTGGCATCGCGTGTTGCCTTACTGAAAGATGGCTCAGTGGATGTGCTCGCCACGCCCGCGGAGTTTCTGGCATCGCGAACCGCCGAGGCGCGCGCTTTTTTGGAAAGCCTCGAGGACCGTTGGAGACCCGCATGAACAGCCGGCTGGTATCGGAAATTCTGAGCCTGTCGCTCGAACACCTGGAACTGGTGGCGGTCACCATTGCGATTGCCGCCGCCCTGGCGTTGCCGGGCGCGGTTCTGCTCGCGGGGAGAGCACGCCTGCGCCGCTGGGTCGTCGGTTTCGCGAATATCGCCCAGACCATCCCCAGCCTGGCGCTGTTCGGCTTTCTCCTGCCGCTACCGCTGATCGGAGGAATCGGGAAGCGCACGGCCATCGTGGCGCTGTGCCTGTACGCCTTATTGCCCATTCTGCGGAACGCGTTGGTGGGGATCCTGGGTGTGGACGCCGCCGTGCGCGAATCGGCCGTGGCAATGGGTATGACTCGCAGCCAGATTCTCTGGCAGGTGGAGTTGCCCCTGTCGGTGCCTTCGATCCTGGCGGGACTTCGGATCGCCACGGTAACCACGATCGGAACGGCGACCATCGCCGCGGCGATCGGGGGCGGAGGGCTGGGAGTTTTCATTTTTCGCGGCATCTCGATGGTGGACACACAAACCGTACTGGCCGGCGCAGTCCCCGCCGCAGTCATGGCGTTGCTGGCCGATGAGGGAATGGAATGGATCGAACGAAAACTATCGCCTGGTTGAGTGCGGCGATCCTTGCGGGCTGCTCCCATGCACCGCGAATCGTGGTGGGCTCGAAGAACTTCTCCGAGCAGGTGCTGCTGGGCGAGATCCTGGCGCAGCAGATCGAGAGCAATCTGGGCGTCACGGTGGAGCGGAAACTCGATCTCGGCGGCACGCTGCTGGCCCACGAAGCGCTGACCAAGGGCTCCATCGATCTCTATCCGGAATACACCGGAACGGCGCTGACTGCGATTCTCAAGCAACCACCCTTTCCCGATGCGGGCGCTGTCATGGGCGCGGTGCGGGCGGCCTACGAAAAGCAGTGGAAGCTTCGCTGGCTCAAACCGCTGGGCTTCAACAACACGTTCGCCATGATTGTGCGGGGCGAGACCGCGCGCACGGGGAAAATCGAGTCGCTCTCGGATGCCGCCGCGCGCCAGGCCTGGCGCATGGGCGTGGGCTACGAATTCAAGCAGCGCCCCGACGGGCTCGACGGGCTCCTGGCCGCCTATGGCCTCCGCACCGACGGCGACCCGGTGAGCATGGACCTGGGACTCTTATACACGGCGCTCCAGAGCCGTAAAGTGGACATGATCGCGGCCAATTCCACCGATGGCCAGGCGTCGGTTCTCGACGTGAAGATCCTGGATGACAACCGGCACTATTTTCCGCCCTACGAATGCGCGGTGGTGGTGCGCGAAGACACCCTGATGCGGTTTCCGCAGTTGCAGGGAGTCCTGGAGCAACTTTCGGGCAAGCTCCCGGACGCCGTCATGCGCAAACTGAACTATGCGGTGGACGGCGAGCATCGCAGTCCGGCACAGGTGGCCGCGCAGTTTCTGCATCCGTGAAGCGGTTTACCGGCCTGAGTTCCCGATGTGGCCCGGGCTAATTCAGAGGCCCCCGTGTCCTCCACACCATCTGCAGCCCTTGGGGAACCAGCAGTGTCTTGCCACTCACGAAGAACGACGCCACACCGGGCAGATCGGGCAGACTGATTGTCTCCGTCGGCTCGATGGAACTGGGGCCATCCGGACTCACGGGCCGCCGCAAAACCTGGTCGATCCCCCGCGCCTTTTCCAGCTTCAGCAGGTCGGCATAGAACCTCACCCAGGTGCCGTTGACCTGGATTTCTGTGAACTCCAGCCCGACAATGAAGTGGCCGCTCACGTCGGTCGGCCGCTCCAACCGCCGGACCCGCCCGCGCAGCAGTGACCCTCGCGCGACGAGCACACTTCCTTTGTGTCGGACGTCCGCCGAAACGCGCCCTTCGATCGGCGTGCCTACGCTATCCGTGTCTGTGATCCGCGTGCTCAGCTCCACGGCGATTGCCAGCAGTGCCGGCATCCTCTGCTGCGCGGCTGCCGGTGCCGCGGGCAATCTCGAACCGCCTCTCGTCTCCGCCGCCGGAGCCGCATCTTTCCCGAAGTGAATCGCACTCTCGCTCCGAAAAGACCCGCAGTGGGTGAAGTCGAAAAAGTCCCGGTCCTCGTCACCCGAAGTCTGCCGCATGTACAACTCGGCACTTTGGGGCAGCACCTCGTCGCGGTCGCCGATGCGGGCGCGTGCGTACTCCACCGCGGTGGTTGCCGCCTCGACAGGCAGAAAAGGCGGGAAATCTTCCGCACGGTCCTCCATCTTCACCACTTCGAGAGTTTGCGGATCGGCCAGGAAGGAGCCCGCCATCCCGACCACACCCTGGCCGCCGAAGACGCTCAGGGTGTAGCCGCTCTGCAGCCTGCTCAACCGGAAGTCGTACCGCACCACCTTTCGGCCATCGAGTTCTTCTTCGCCCCGGTATGTCAGCACCGACCCGCTGCCCAAAAGGACGTTCTTCAGCGCCAGGGTGACGAAACCCGTGCCTATCATGCCGCTGCCGATGAGATTGGAGGCTGCCTTCTCCTGGAATTGCCTCTCGCCCGGGAAGGCATAGAGATCCTGATGCCGGCTGTACAGAATATCCAGGCGCACGGTGTCAAGGGGCTTCAGACCGCCCTTAGTGCCCGCGGCCCGGTGAAAGCGCCGGATGGTCTCCAGGCAGGTGTAGTCCGGCAGCCGCTCGAATTTGTCCTTCATGTGAGCCTGGATGCGCGAGAGGAGCAGCACGCCTGGAGGCAGGTCCTGCGAGATGCCTCCCCGGCACACAATGGCCAGAGCCACCAGGATGAGCCACCGCCGCTGCACCTGCTTCGATTCTATACCGCGGCTCTCAGGCTCACAGTTGGCGGACCGAATCGTGTGTTTCCGGCTGGTAGCCATTCCGAAAACAGCGCACGATCGGCTCCGGCGTCAGGACGGTGACCTCGAGGCGGTCCGGCCGGCGGTCTTTTCGAACGTACCGTTCCGGCGACCAGAGAAACAGCGAATCGTCCCACACCAGCCATGCGCCCGCATCGATGCGCACAAATACGCCGTCCGGCAGCGAGTTCATCCGTGCCTTGAAGGTCAGTTTGCGTTTTCGGCTGTCGAGCCGAGCAGCGTGCAGTTCGCGATCGATTTCCGGCGCGCGAGCCGGGCGCCCCCACGCTTCCTGAAAGGCCCGGAAGCGTTCCCGCCGGCACTCCGCGCAAGGCCTATGTCCCGCGGCGAACGCCACGGCCTCGTCCAGAAAAAACAGCTCTGTGTAGCGGTTCGGCGTCATGACGGTGCGATGCCGTCCCTTGAATTCCAGCACGCAGGCGATCCATTGCCGGCTCTTGTAGGGACGCACAATCTCGCGGTGGTCGTTGTGCAGCGCGCCTCCGCGGTTTCCCATCATCGTCCCTCGGGCCGCAGTGCGGATGATGGCGCCGAACGGATCGACGCGGTTCTCGAAGGGCATTCCGAACTCTAAGCGCCCATGATCGCACGATCGGCGGTTCCTTCGCGGCATCGACACTTGTGCACGCCCGGAAAGCACCCTGATAAGTGGGGACGCGGCAGACAAGTCAGCACGCCGGACAAATCGTCACTGTGGTGCCGTCGAAGCGCGTCAGTGTGAATCCCGGAAATACTTCGTGGTACAGCGTCGCGGTGTCCCGCAGGATCGACAATGCGATGGCCTCACCCAGCAGAATTCCCTGGATTCCGTCAGACCGGTAGTGCACGCCGGCCGCATCGCGCCCGAGCGAAATGTTGGCGGCCAGCTTGTTCAACTCGTTGCCCACGGTCAGCGCCGCTCCGGTATACGGCACAAGCGACATCCCGTCGTCGGAAGCCACTACCGGACTGGGAATCACGTACGACTCGTTGAAGAGCGCCTTCAGCATCGTCACCCCGGCGCCGGCAACCACGGCGTGCGCCGCCGGATACGACGGATGGACCGGCGATCCGCTGGGATACGCCATCGGCAGCAGGTACGTACCGTTTTTGCTGAATAGCGCCTTCAGGACCGCGGAATTCAGAATGTCGGAGTGGATCGGATAGCTGGCCGCTCCCGTCACGTGGTTGTGAATTCTGCCGGCGAACGCCTCCGGCCGAATCCTGCGATGCACCAGCCACTTCTGGCAAAATGCCGCGCGCAACGACGGATTCGCCGCGCGAACCGCAAAATCCCCGTACACCTGCGCGCCGAAAGTGATGCCGCTAGCCTGCGTGGCGGAATGCAGGTACGGATTGCCGGGCGATAGTGCCGCGTTGCCGAAACTTTGCAGCAGCAGCGCACTCTGAATGTTCGCCTGCCCGCTGAAGTCCGAGAGCAGGTACATCGATAGGTCGCGGTTGTTCCGGATGTACCGCGGTGTCGAGTCGAAGTTATTCGTACCGGCGCCGCCGCCCTTCTGAATTCCCAGCCAGTCTGAATACTTCGTCAGATAATCGTCGCCGGCAACTGAGGTCTTGTATTGCTGCGGCACCGTTGTCGCACCATACGGAGTCGGTTTGAGGAGAAACTGCGAAAGGTACGGGCCAGCCAGATCGCCGGGTGTACTGCCTCGAAAGAGGACGTCAGGCGTCACCTGGCCGCTGACTTTTGGCCCGCGATAGTCGGAGAACTTGCTCAAGTCGGCGGCAGCCTGTGCGATCGTGGGGTCTGATCCGTATTGGCTGAAGGGCACGTCGCGCGTGAGGGCGTACCAGTAATCCTCCGCAATTTCGCCGGCCATCTGCGCGCTGCTGAAAGCCGGCGCCGCCGGAATCGCGATCGCCGCCGCGTCAGCTCCTTCCAGGCTGTAGCAATAGGCTGCCTGCGGGTTGGCCAACTTGGCGGTGCCGCCCAACGGAATTGCCTCGAAGTCGCTCCAGAGCCCGCTGTTGAGCGCCTGGATGAAGGCGCCATACGCATTCAGGTCCACTTCGCCGAGGTTGTTATGAGGCAGCCCCTTGCTGAAACTGGCAATGCGCGTGGGATACAACTCCTCATCGCCGTTGGACAGGGAGGGCGTATCGGGGAGGTCCCTCTGAAAGAGAGCGGCATCGCGCCGCAGCGCGAAGGCGCGGCGCCGGCGCTCCGTATCGTTCACCGGAGTAAGGTCCGCGAGAGCCGTCTTCACGTGTAGCGCCCCGAGCAGACTTGCGCCCGCGAGGCTGGTCAAGCCCGGAGCCATCCCCAGGTACCCCAGAAATCCCCGCCGGGTCGAACCGGCATGAGTCCGTGCGTTTTGGTCAGCGTTGCTCTTGGGTGTCATGGCCTTTTTCCTTTCGTGATCGGAATCGTTTGGAGCGCCTTGGCGCGTTACTGGGAATAGCGCCAGCCGTTCTCGAAAACCGTAACTTGCGGAGAATTTCTTTCGCCGTGTAGAGGGAACTGCTGCCATGGCCCGAGATGCGGATTCGAAATCTTCCGAGGAAATCACGGAACTGCTGCAAGCCTGGAGCCGGGGAGATCAGGAAGCCTTCGACCAGTTGTCGCCGATCGTGTACGCCGAACTGCGGCGCCTGGCGCGCCACTACATGTCGCGAGAGCGGGCGGACCACACGCTGCAGCCGACCGCGCTGGTGCACGAAGCGTATCTGCGCCTGGCCGAGTTTCACAACCTGCACTGGAAGAACCGCATCCACTTCTTCGCGATCTCGGCGCAGGTGATGCGGCGCGTGCTGGTGGATTTCGCCCGCTCGCGCGAGCGCCGCAAACGCGGAGGAAACCCGGTCCGCCTCTCGCTCGACCACGTCGCGAATCTGGGCACGCAACACGATGCCGCGCTGCTGGCTCTCGACGACGCCCTGACGGCGCTGGCGGCCGACGATCCGCGCAAGTGCCAGGTGGTGGAGATGAAGTTCTTTGGCGGCCTCTCCACGGATGAGATCGCTCAGTCGCTGAACGTCTCACCGGACACGGTCCTGCGCGACTGGAAGCTGGCGAAGCTCTGGCTGCTCCGCGAGATGAGCGCTCGGGAAGAAGCCGGGTAGAGTCTCGATGGAGCGATTTTCCGGACTCAAACAAATTCGTTCTCGGATATACTGAGCACCTGTCCGCTATGTCCCGCGCGCCGCACCGACGAACCCAAGTCGACGAGATCGTCATCGCCGCGCTCGGACTCACCGGCGCGGAACGCGCCTCACACCTGGACTCTGCCTGCGGCGACGACCAGGAACTCCGCCGCGAGGTCGAGTCGCTGCTGGCACAGGAGAATCGTGCCGGCGACTTCCTGGAAACACCGCGCTCGAAGCGGCGGCGCGGGCACTTGCCGCCAGCCACTCCGCCCTACTCTCGGGCCGTATGGTGGGCCCCTATCGCATCGACGCGCTGCTCGGCGCCGGCGGCATGGGAGAAGTCTACCGCGCGTGGGACGAGCGGCTGCAACGCGACGTCGCCCTCAAGTTCCTGGCCCGCGAATTCCTGAGTGACGAAGGCGCCGTGGAGCGCTTCCAGCGCGAAGCCCGCACCGCCTCCGCGCTGAGCCATCCCAACATCTGCACGATTTACGATGTTGGCGAGTTGGAAGGCCGTCCTTATATCGCCATGGAGTACCTGGAAGGCCAGAACCTGCGCGCACGGCTAGGCGGCGCGGCTCTGCCGCCGCGGGAGGCGTTCGATTACGCCATCCAGATTGCCGAAGGTCTGTCTGCCGCGCATCCGAAAGGAACCGTGCACCGCGATTTGAAGCCCGAAAACATCTGGGTGACGCGCGAGGGCGGGATCCGGATTCTGGACTTCGGGCTGGCCAAGCCCATCGAACCGGCGCCCCATCCCGAAACCGGCGACGCGCCGGCGCCTTCCGACCAGGGGCGGATGCTCGGAACCGTGGGCTATATGTCGCCCGAGCAGGTGCGCGGCCAGCCGGTCGATCAGCGCTCCGATGTCTTTTCCTTCGGCACGCTCCTGCACGAGATGCTTTCCGGCAGGCGCGCCTTTCAGGGCAGCTCGGCCATCGACACCCTCATCGCGATTCTCAATACCGAACCGCCCGACCAGCCCGATCCCGTTGCCAACCGCCTGGTCCGGCGCTGCCTGGAAAAAGATCCCGCGCGGCGCCTTCGTTCGGCAACCGATCTGATTCCCCACCTGCAGGCCGCGCGTCAAGGGCAGGAGGTGGCAGGTGAAGATCTGCCCCGACCGGGTGTTCCACGGCGCCGGCTATTGATGGCAGGCGGCAGCGCCGCGGCCGCTGGGGCGCTTCTGGCGCTTGGGAAGTTGCTGCCCGCCAGGTGGCGCAACCGGCTGCCGTTCTCCGGCGGGCCGCGCATCACCAGGCTGGCCGTGCTGCCGCTTGCGAACCTCTCCGGCGACGCCGAGCAGGAGTACTTTGCGGACGGCATGACCGACCTGCTGATCACTGTCCTCGGCCAGATCGCCTCGCTGCGCGTGATTTCCCGCGTTTCTGTCATGCAGTTGAAAGGGACAAAGCTGCCACTTCCCGAGATCGCCAGGCAGTTGGGCGTAGAAGCCGTGATCGTCGGCAGCGTACAGTCTTCCGGCAACCGCGTGCGGATCGATGCGCAATTGGTCGATTGCGCCACCGGCCAGGAATTGTGGACCCGGTCCTACGAGCGCGAGTTGACCGACGTGCTTGCGCTGCAAGGGGAAGTCGCGCGCGCCATCGCCGGCGAAGTTCAGGCCCGCGTGACCACCGAAGAAGCAGGGCGGCTCTCGCGAGTCCACAAGGTCGTACCGGCGGCTCTCGACGCCTACCTCCTCGGTCGCTACTATTGGGACCAATACAAGGAGGAGTCGCTGCTGAAGGCCATCGGGTATTTCGAACAGGCCATCCAGTTGGACCCCTCCTATGCTCAAGCCTATTGGGGATTGGCCGAGTGCTGGAGCGGCTTCCTGTTTACCGACTCCAGACCCTGGGCCGAGATCATCCCCAAAGCTCGGGAAGCTGCCACCAACGCCTTAGCCATCGACGATACACTGGCCGAGTCTCATCAGGCAATGGCCGTGGTGCGCTACGAGGAATGGGATTGGAAAGCCTGCGAAGACGAGGTAAAGAAAGCCATTGCTCTCAACCCGGGTTTCCCGACCTCCCACATGATGTACGCCAACATGTCGCGCCACCTCGGCCGCGTGGATCTCGGCATTGCGCAGGCCAGGCTCGCTCTCGAAGCAGACCCGCTCGCCATGCTCACCAACGGGATGCTGGGCAACGCCTACGCGAATGCGAGGCGCTACGACCAGGCCATCGCGCAGTATCTGAAGGCTCTCGACATCCACCCCGATGACACTTCATCGCAATACCAACTAGGGTGGGCTTATCTCTACAACGGGGCAATCGATAAAGGCATCGAAGCCATCCGCAAAAGCCAGCAGGCCGATGTAGATCCGAGCGTTTCCCCGGATCTTGCGTATATCAACGCGGCGACCGGAAAAACGGAAGAGGCCCGGCAATCGCTCGATTCGCCTCCTGCAGCGAACATCACCCGACCGTGCCGACTTTCGGTGTCGTGGTAGTAACGAAGATGATGGCTGCTGACGCGCTGCTTTGGGACCGCCAGGGCCAACAGCAGGATGCTGATGCGATACCGGGTAGTCTGGCTGTTCATGTTCGGGCACCAAATGGAATAGCGCCAGTCGGGCGATGAAACGGTAACAACCTCACAATTATTTTTGGGTGGCGGATGTGCCCCGCGAAGCGCGTTACTTGGACTTGGCGCAGGTGCAGACCATCGCTTTGGTCGCTTCGGGAAGAGCCGCCAGCACCGAGGTCTTTTCCGCCGAGAGCTTCGTCGTGAAGGCCTTCGAGAAACCCACGGTCGTTACGAGGTAACGCAGGTGTGTATTGGTGCCCCAGAACGAGTGCCCCACCGAGAGGAAAACGCTCGTGGACTTGTTCACCTGGTATGCTACCGAGCCGGCGGCGTCCAGCAGTTTCGCCTGCGAGATGCGGTCGTGATTCAGATACTGCTCCACCGTCAGATTCCCAGGGAAGAGGTTGTAATCGAAATTGAGTCCGTTGTGCGTGTAGATCAGCACCGAAGATCCTTGAAACGAGATGCGCCGGTTCAGCAGATAGCCGAGCTGCAGTTCCCCGTAACTGCGCTTGGGAGCTACACCAGCGGCAACTAACGGCGACATTCCGAAGGCATATTGGCCCTGCAGGAACGCCCTGGGCAGGATCGGATTCAGGCGGCGTCCCACGTACACGCCCGCGCGATACTCCTTCTCGTCCACACCTACGGCGGCGTGGCCCAAGGTCGGATAAGCGTTGGCCGGTATCTCGGCCTGAAAGAATGGCGCGATTTTGAGCGCGCCGCGAGTTGCCGCATACCGCACGTTGAAGCGGTAATCCTGGAAGCCGCCGTGATAGCTTCCGTCGTCCAGCGCCACCTCAGTACTCGGCTGTCCCCTTACCTGCAGGTGGGGACTCGATCCGACATACTTGCCTTCAATGAAGGGCAGGCTGAATGTCACGGCTAACCTGTCGGTAAGAGAGTAGTCCGTGGAGAAATATGCTCCGTTCAGGTAGGTGTGGCCGCGATCCTGGGTCCGGCCGTCCCCAAACGCATGCAGGCGCTCTATGTCGTTCTGGTAGAACACCGTCACCGCGCCATCGCCCTTGGGCTGCAGCCACGCCTGCCCGGGCAAGCACACCGACACCATCAGTAGAACGGGTACAGTTCCCAGAATGCGCATCACGCTTCTCCGAGCTACCGGGCTCCCGCTTTGAGCTTCAGGTCCATGGCCTGGTCGATGGCGGCCAGGTAATTATCGGTATCGCCGGGCGCTTTGAGGAGGCAATGGTACTTCTTCTGGGCGGCGGACTGCTCATCTTTAGAAGCCTTATAAGCCACCGGCAGCAGCACCGGCTTCGACGGCGCCGACGAAACTTCCTGGCTCACTTCGTTCGCGTTGGTCACGTCGGCCACCACCACATCGTACTTGCCGGCTTTCAGCGCCTGATCGAGAGCAGCCGGGTTCTCCACCAGTTGCACTCGATGACCGGCCTTTTTGAATGCGGCCTGCGTCTGAAAGCTGCGGATCACCGCGGCGCCCGATCCCTGGCCCGGATAGGCGAGGATCGCGGCAGGGTGGAGCGGCTTAATCAGCCCCATTCGCGAACCCATCACCAGCATAAGCTTGTCTCCACAAGCCCAGGCAATTGTTCCGATCAGAAGCAAACCCAGAAGAACCGACGGCCTGCGCATGGCACACCCCTCTTCCGCATCACTGTACGGCAATACGTTGTAATTAGTCAAGGATCAAGTCACTCCGAGTCAGTACGGTACTCCCGTCCCGGTGCTGGGAACCTGGCCGGCTGAAACGCTCCCGGCCCCCGATTCCCGGCTGGACCCGTCATCCCCCCGGCCATTGGCCCCCCGCCTTGCCGCTCCGGTAAGATGGTCGAAGCCCCTGCGATGGAAACCACTTCGGCCGACGTTTTGTTGCGCGAATACGCGGAGTGCCCCGACCCCAAAGCGTCGGAGGCCCTTCTCGAGATGCTCGTGGTGCGGCATGCGCAACCCGGGATCCAGCGAATCGTCCGCTATAAGTTGGCCTTCCAGGGCGCCCGTGAGGCGCAGGATATCGACGATGTCGCCTCCGAGGTCCTGGTGGAACTCCTCGGGAGACTCCGCGCCATGAAGGAAGGGGGCGGCGCGGAATCGATTGGTGCGTTTTCCGGATACACCGCCGTGGCCGCCTACCATGCCTGCAACGAGTACCTTCGGCGCAAGTACCCCAACCGGCACCGCCTGAAAACGCGCTTGCGGTATCTGCTCAATACCGAGCAGCGATTTGCCATCTGGGAGAGTTCCGCGGGCGCGTGGCTCTGCGGCTTGCGAGGCTGGCAGTCCGGGCGCCGCCCGGCCCCTTCGGAAGATGTCGTCAACCGCTGGCGGGAAAAGCTCGCCGACTTACCCCATGGCCGTGCCGGCCTTCCTCCCGGCGATCTGCTGGCGCGGATCTTCGAGCGCTTCGGCGGCCCCGTGGAATTCGACGAACTGGTCAGCATCGTGGGTCAGATCTGGGGCGTGGACGATCCGCCTGCCGCTCCCGAAAAAGCCGCGCGTGAGCTCGAAGCCTCCGGCACCGACCCGGCCACCCGCCTGGAGCTGAAACAGTGGATGGCCGAGTTGTGGGCGCAGATTCGCGACCTTCCCCAAGGCCAGCGGGCCGCCCTGCTTCTGAATTTGCGCTGCGGAGCCGAATCGTCGGCCGTGGCGCTGCTGCCGCTTACGGGAGTGGCTACCACCCGCGAGGTGGCCGATGTGCTGGGCTTTCCGGCGGAGGAATTCGCCGGGCTCTGGAACCAGTTGCCCCTCGACGACCTCGCCATCGCCGCCCGGCTCGGCATCACCCGGCAGCAGGTCATCAATTTGCGAAAATCCGCACGGGAACGCCTGACTCGCCGCATGGGCGGTAAATGTCATTTGGTCTGAGTGGTAATAACGCGTGAGAACTGCCTTCGATCTAAGCAACGAAGATAGAAACAGGAGCCGGAAGGGGAGACGGAACGCGTGTCGATACAGCCCGACCACTGCCGGCGACTGGGTTGGATAAGGCGATGACCGAGTCTGCACACTTGACCGAAGAGCAATTTGCTCAATATCGCAGCCGGACGCTGGCTCCGCTGGAACTGCTCGACGTGGACGACCATATCGCCCATTGCGAGGCCTGCCGAGACCGCCTGTACCAGGAGCAGCGTGCCGCGACCCAACTACGGCAATTGAAAGCGGATTTCGCCGGCCACCTGGACTACGACCAGATCGCCGCTTGCGCTGCCGGTTCTTTCCCTCCCGAAACGGCGCAACACCTCGAGGAATGCGACATGTGCCGGGCGGAGGTGGATGACCTCATCTCGTTTCGCTCGGAATTGAACAGCGCCCCGCGCGGGCCCATCCAGATACCGGTCCGGCGCATTCCCTGGCGGCTGGCCGTCGCGGCGGCGGTCCTCCTGGCCGCCGCACTCACGCTTTGGTACGTGCGGCTGGCGCCCGCGCCACCCGCGGGCGTCGCCCTCCATTCCCAACCCGCGCCCCCGGCAGAGCCGCCCCTAACCAGTGACCAGAAGGAAGCTTTGCAACTCGCCCTCGACAGCCACAAACTCGAACGCTCCCCCATCCTCGACCGCCTGTCTTCCAAACGCGGAGTTCTGCTGGGCACCAGTCCCGAGACCGGCGGCTTCGAACTCGAGCGGCCGATTGGTACCGCGGTCGTTTCGGATCGCCCCCTCTTCGAGTGGAAAAACGTCCCCGGCGCGAGCGGTTTCGTGGTGGCCATCTTCGACGAGAACTTCGACAAGGTGATGGAGAGCCCATCCGTGACCGCCACTCAGTGGCAGCCCGAACAGCCTTTGGCGCGCGGCGGCATCTACAACTGGCAGGTGACCGCCACCGTCGGCGGGAAGACCGTGCACGCCCCCACGCCCCCCGCGCCCGAGGCGCGTTTTGCGGTGGTCGCACAGGAGACCGCCGACCAGATCCAGGCCGCCCGGCGCGACCACCCGTCCAACCACGCCCTGCTGGCCGCACTCTACGCAAAAGCGGGCGACCTGGACGATGCCGCCAGGGAACTCGATCAACTCGCCTCGACCGATGCCGCCACTGCGGCCGCACTACGCCAGAGTCTGAAATAGTGCGGGCCGGAGGGCCTGGCAGGAGTGCCGCTGGCGCCCTCGCCTGTTCCTTCTGATCCGCGTTGAGCATCCCGGCTTCCGCGCCCACAGGCCGCGGGTGGACCGGAGGCTTTTGGCGTCGCTATCCTGGTCTATGCATTGCACGTAGTCACCATCACACTGGGGCCCTACTTTGCCGGCGACCTGATCGGCTTCACCACCGGGCTGCTGATTGCCGCCCTGCTGCTGGTTCTGACCCTTCGCGCGGCGAAGCTGCCCGGTACCTCGGCGGCGAATATCGTCTTTGCGGTATGTGCGCTGCTCTGGACGGCGGGAGGCTTAGTGCATGCGGCGGTGCTGGCTTCCGGCATGCCGGACGAGGGCCGTCTGGCGCTGTCGGCCCAAGCTGCCCAGTTCACCGGGGCGGGCGCGTTTCTCATCCCGGTGCTCGCGCTTTGGCAGCCGTTCGCGGTCGGTGCGAAGCAGAAAAGTGCGGCGCGGATGGTCCGCATGGCAGCCTATTTGTTCGCGGCGGCCGTAGCCGCGCTGGTGTGGTCCCGTCCATTCCTTGGCGCCTGGTGGCTCCCCTTCCGCTCGTTTCATTCCTACACGGCCTATACCGCCACTCTTCTCCTGATTGCGGGAGCCGCCGCTTCGCTGCGCCGCGATTCTACACCTCGGGCTTTGTATATCCCGTCGCTCGCGATCGTCTATGCCGTCTCGATTGCCACCCTCGCCATGACCATCGCGCAGCACTCGCACCTACGGAAGGAAACCGGTGAGGCGCTTGCCGGACTCGCCGGCCACCTCGTACTGTTGGTGGTCCTCTGTTCTTTCTTCCTGTTTGCGCGGTTCCGCCTGGCCGACGTATTCATTCGCTACGGCGTCCGCATCCTTCTGGCCGGCGTGTGGGCCGCGGTCCTGGCCTTTACGGCGCAATCGTCGTTTCTGCTGCATGTAGCCATGAACGCGCGCTCGCCGGGTGCCTTGCACGTGTTTCTGGTGATCGTGGTCGGCAACGCTCTGCTGCTTTCGTTTACCTTCGTGGACGAGCGCCTGAGCTCGCTGGTCAATCGCTGGCTGTTCCGCGCCCAGGATTACCGCGCGGTGCGCCGGCAGTTCGCGAGCAAGCTGGCGGAACTCACCGCCGAATCGGAGATTGCGGCGGCGATGGAGGATGCTGCCCGGGTTCCCCTGCAATTGAGCGGCGCGTGCCTGCTCGCGCGCGAGAGGCTGGCCGGTGCCGCATGGCCCCCTGCCATTCTGGAAGGCGAAGTGGTGGAGATCGATTACGGCGATCCGCTGCGGCCTCTTTTGCCGATTCCCAACGTCGAGCTGCTAATTCCCATCTCTTCGGCTGGCCATGTGTCGCATGTGCTGCTGGTATCGCCCGGAGCCGCGCGGCCCGGGCTGGTGACCCACGATCTGGAGCATCTGCGCGCCGCGGCGGCGCTCTGCGGGAATCGGCTGGATGCGCTTCGCCGCGAGGAGGAGATCGTCGAACGGGAGAGCCGCGAATCGGTTCTCCAGCAGCAGGTAACGGAGGCCGAGCTGCGCGCCCTCCGGGCGCAGATCAACCCGCACTTCCTGTTCAACTCGCTGAATACGGTGGCGGACCTGATCGTGCGCGACCCGTCGCGCGCCGAAGCGATGACGCTGCGGCTGGCCAGCGTCTTCCGGCACGTGCTGGCCCACGCGGCGCGGCCCCTGATCTCCATTCGGGACGAGGTCGAGTTCCTGCGGACGTACCTCTACATCGAAGAAGCACGGTTCGGCGACCGCCTGCAGGTGGATATCGACGTGGCGTCGGCGGTTGCGCACGAACACATGCCGTCGTTGATTCTGCAGCCCCTGGTGGAAAATGCGCTCAAGCACGGCTTGGGGCCAAAGCCTGGACCAGGCCACCTTTGGATTTCGGCCCAGGCCGAAGGGGAGCAGGTCCGTCTGCGGGTGGAGGACGACGGAATGGGGCCGGGCGCGTCTTCTGCTCAGGCTAACGGGCGTAATGTGGCGGTATCAGCCTGGCGCCCGAAATCGCCCGGGCTGGGACTGGCCAATGTTGCCGAGCGCCTTCGGACGCTGTACCACGATCGGGCCAGCGTCAGTCTGGAGCCGCGCGAAGGCGGCGGCAGCCGGGTAACCGTGCTGATTCCGCGCGGCGGTTCGGTGGACGCGGCATGAGAACCATCATCGTTGACGACGAGGAGCCTGCGCGGATTCGTCTGCGGCGGCTTCTCACGGCACACGCCGAGATCGATGTGGTGGGCGAGGCGCGCGATGGGCTCGAGGCCGTACAGAAGATCGAGGAACTGCAGCCCGACCTGCTCTTCCTCGACATCGAACTTCCCGGATTGACCGGCTTCGAAGTTCTGCAGGCGCTTCCGCCAAACGTGACTCTGCCGCTGGTGATCTTCGCGACCGGGTACGATCAGCACGCCCTGGCGGCATTCGAGGCCAATGCCCTCGCCTATCTGCTCAAGCCCGTCGAGCCGGAGCGCCTGGCACAAGCCGTGGAGCGCGCGAGCAAGCTCAGCGCCGTCTCGGGCGGGCGGGAGCGGGAACGCGAGCATGTGCTGAGGGCGATGCGGGAATCGCCCAAAGTTCTGCGGCAGGTCGTGTGCCGCAAGCGCGATCGCGTGGTCCTGATGCCTCCGGAGCAGATCCTCTGGTTCCAGGTGGAAGACGGGCTGGTGAAGGCGCACACCGGTGCGGAAACCTTCTGGGTGAATTACCAGCTCGGAGAACTCGAAGCCAGCCTGCCGGAAGAGCTGTTTTTCCGCGCCCGCCGCGAGGTGTTGGTGAATCTTACGCGGATCAAAGAGATCAAGCCGTATTTCAAGAGCGGATTTCTGCTGGTGATGTCGGATGCGGCGGCCACGGAGATCGTGGTCAGCGAGCGGCAGGTGCGAACCATGAGGCTGAGGATTCCAGGGCTGTAGGAGTGGGGCGCGGACACTCGTGTCTGCCGTCTCGGCACTCATGCCGAGACTTTTCGGCGCCGACACTGGCACTGTACACGCCCGATAAGCGTCCCGACGAGTCGGGACGCGGCAGGCAGGAGAGCTCGCGCCATAGCGCCGGCGTAAAGAGCGAACCGCTATACGAGGAGCTGCAGGCGGAGATCGGCTCGCTGTCCGACCTTGCCGTGCACTTCACGCCGGAATGCTTCCGGCGCTATTCATGGGAGGAAAGGCCGCTGCCTGGCGGCGGCCGAGATTTTTCGTTTGGCCTCAACGTCGGCGCGATCGAATTCGCCTTCTTGATGCTCAGCAAACATTACGAGCTGATATTCCGGGTTTTTGACCGCTGCGAGGACGGAAGGATGCTTCAACATCCGGAGGCGGCGAAGGCCCACCGGTATGTTCATTATCTTCACGACCGTTTTCAAAAGCTCGCGAAACCGGCAATTGACGCCATCGGACTGCGGCATAGGAGTGTCGAATGGCCCTCTCATGCTGCCGCCACGCTCGCTATTCCGCTAGCTTAGCTAGCGGGTAGTTAAAACGCTCGTTTCAACCGCCGGATGCGGAAAACCGCACGTCCGGTGGTGTGGGAGGGTGACGGGGCGCAATCCCCGTCACTCGACCCGATCGTCGACGGCGCAAGGGTTTTCAAGGAGTTCTGTGGGCCGGCGGGGCCCGTGGGTACAAGCACTCGTGCCGGCACGAGTGCCCGCGCCACATCGCGCCCGCGGGGGCCTGCTAGATCTTCTGTACGCGGCGCAGGGTGTAGAGCTCGGGGTTCATGTTGGCGTGCTCGAAGCGTCGCCAGTCGTCGTGCACATGAATCAGCTTGCCGCTGATGTGATTGGAGCGCTCCGACGCCAGAAAGAGGGCCAACTGGACCTGCTTGTCGGGGGTGACTCCACCAGTGAGCCTGGTCTGTTCGGCGTCCTCGATCTCGCGCGGGCCGGCCAGGTCCTCGCCCGCATGGAGGATCTCGTCCGTCATGTGGGTGTAAGAGCTTCCCGGTGAAATCGAGTTCACCTGCACGTTGTGGTCACTCACTTCCAAGGCGAGGCATTCGGCGAAGCGCACCACGGCTGCCTTGGAGGCGGCGTAGGTGCTGAAATTGGGACGAGGGTGGCCGGAGCCTCCGCCCACCATCAGGATGGCTTTCCCCGACCGCTTTTCGATCATGGGAGGCAGGGCTGCCCGGCAGGAATTCATCGCTCCTACGAGGTTGATGTCGATGGCCTCGCGCCAGACCTTGGGCTTGGTGGAAAGGAACGGGCCGACCGGCCCGAGCACGGCAGCCGCGCAGATCAGTGCGTCGATGCCACCGAAAACCACCCGCATGCGATCCACGGCGGCGCACATCTGCTCGAAGTCGCGGACGTCGGCGCGGATGCGCAGGGCGTTGCCTCCAGCATGTTCGATCTCCAGCTTGGCCAGATCCAACTCGGCCTGACTCCGAGCCAGAAGTCCCACCCGGGCGCCCGCCTGGGCGAAACCCATCGCCAGGCGCTTTCCGATTCCACGGCCGGCCCCGGTGATCAACACGCTCTTATCCCGGATGGAGGTCAAGGAGGCTCCTCCCCTGCTCTGAGTTGCACACTGCGATTGTAATCCTGTTCGCCGCAGGCGAGGATGCCAAAATAGGGACCGAATTCCGGCGCTTACCGGGTTTCGCTGAAGCGATAGACTCGAGCGGGTTTGCGGCCGGTTTGGCGCCATTCGCGGGTGGGTTTCACGATCCCCTGCTGGATGATCTTTCGCCGGAAATTCCGTTTGTCGAGAATGTGGCCGTGGATCGCTTCGTGTACCAGTTGCAGCTCGCTGAGGGTGAATTTCCCGGGCAAAAGCTCGAAGCCGACACTGGTGTAATCGAGCTTGTTGCGAATCCGCTGGTGGGCGTACTCGGCAATGGTGCGATGGTCGAACGCCAACGGGGGCAGATCTTCCATGGGAAACCACGCGGCATCGGCGGCATCCGTGCCCGCGTGGAGAGCCTGATTGCGGGGCACCAGGGCATAGTATGCGACGGTAATGACGCGGCCGCGCGGATCGCGTTCCGGGTCGCCGAAGGTGTAGAGCTGTTCGAGATAGACCTCGTGGATGCCGGTTTCTTCGCGCAATTCGCGAATGGCGGCGGCATCCAGGGACTCTTCTGCGCGGACGAAGCCGCCGGGAAGGGCGTAGCGATTCGCGAACGGCGGGGACCTCCGGCGGATCAGGAGGAGGTGCAACTTGCGATCGAGGATCGTGAAGAGGACGACATCGACGGTCACGAGGAGCTTCGCCATGCTCCTTTCAGCCTACGACCAGATTGGCCTTCTCGGAGGCGACGGAGATCTCGGCGATGGCGCCCGAATTGAAGTCCAGGCGGTCGGCGTCCACACCGTCGGAGAAGATCACGCCGCCGGAGGGCATTTGCGATTCCAGGCGAAGGTGCGTGCCGGATGGGACGGTTCCGGCCACGATGGTGGCTTGCGATTGGCGGCTGAGGAACGGCTCCCGTACCACAAACAGGAGGCTCTCCTCCTCCCATTGCATCCGGACCGGCTTTACCGGCGCGCCTCCGAGGAACGCGAGGATGCCGGAGGTTTCGTTGAAGATCGAAGAGAGCCAGCCGGTGCTGCCGGCGCCGGTGGAGACGATGATGCCGCTCGAGGAGTGATTCTCCTGCCGGCCGGCGAACCCGATGCGGTATCGCGCCGAAACGTGGTTGGCGCCGCCGACGAAGAGGTCGTTGAACGCGAGCAGCCTCTGGCCGTCCTGGAGGCGGGCTTCCGCGAGAGTCACGGCGCGAACCCGGCCGCGGCCAGCGAGCGTGCGCTCCAGGGCAGATCGCAGATCCACGGGCTGGAAGGGGAGCAGGATGCCGTCGAAGCGTTCGGCGTCCGGGTTCACGGCGAGGATCGGCTGTCCGCCGACATACTTGGCGGCGTTGGCTACCAGCCCATCCTGGCCCAGCGTGACGATCACGTCGCGTTTCGAGAAGACATAGGTGGTGGCGAGCGCGCGGTCCATCACCTGGATCTTGAGCCCGGCCTCAACGGAGCGGCGTACGATTTCGAGGGAACGCTGGTAAGCGTCATGTTCCGCCGCGTACGCGGAAAAATCGCCGCCCGAGTGCTCGATGTAGAACCTGGCCTGAGCTCGGGTATTGAAGCGCTCGATGAGCTCGTCCAGGCGGGTCTTGCGCGTGATGAGGACGATTTTGTCGAACACCGCGTCACCCCCGTTGCGGCGGGGCGGCAATGAGGGTGCGGAGCAGGTCGGGAGAAACGTTCAGTTCGCCGATCTTCTGTGCGTTGGACGCCAGCTCCTGGAACGCCATGGCGATGGTGTTGCGCGGATCGCCGGTTTGCGGCTTGAGCATCATCAGGACACGCCAGTCGAGGCCCTGAATCGGAGCGATGACGGCGCTGAGCGAATAGGCGCGGGTGTCCGCCTCCTTGCGCTCGTTCCCGGTTTTCTGGTCGGTGAACGCCGAGCGCTGCTTCTCGAGCGCGATTTCGGCTTCGAGTTCTCGCTCGTGCAATTCGCGCTGCTTGCTCTGGACGAGGAGCTCGGTCTGGAGCTCGTTCTCTTTGAGACGGCGTTCCTGCTCGATGGCGGCGTTGCGGCGCGAGTAGACGGCCTCATCGGCGTTGCGATTGAGGGCCTCGCGGGCTTCCGCTTCGAGGGCTTTGGCCGTTTCGGGGGTGGGCTTCAGGGACAGGAGGGCGAGATTCAGGATTTCCACGCCAAGCTGCAGGACTTCCGGATTGTCCTTGAACTGAGCGAAGACCCGGGTGGCGAGCACATCGCCGTGGATCAGCGCGGCGCGGAGAGGCAGGGCCTGAATTTCGGCGCGGATCAGGTTTTGGAGACCATAGACCAGGCGTTCCGGCAGCTTTTGATACTGGTCGCTGAGGTAGCGGCCCTTGGCATCGACGGTGAAATCGAGCATGGCGGCGGCCTTCTTGGGATCGGCAATGCGGTAGGTCAACTGCCCTTGCACCGCGATGGCCTGGAAATCGGCCGTCGGTTCGTGGAAAACGAACGGGATGTTGACGCTGGCCAACGGGACGGAAACGATGCTGGCGGTGGGGCTGAAATAGAAAAACGACAGGCCGGCCCCTTCGCGCGCCAGTTTTCCGCGGCTGAAGTGCAGGATGTAGTCGGTGGGATTTGCCTTGCGATAGCTGAAGCCTAGCATCTTTTTTCCTCCTTATAGCGTCTTCATGACACCATTATGGTGTCTGATTGACACTTATGTCAAGAGGAAAAACGCCGGGATGAGTCCCAGGGCGGCAGCTTCGAAAACCCCTTCGCCGCCACTGGCACTTTTACACGCCCGACAAGCGTCCCCATGAGTGGGGACGTGGCTGGCACGAGTGCCCGCGCCACATCGTCCGGGGCCCACGGGAAGGAGTGACTATTGATTTCCCCACTCTCCGCGGATGGTGAGCTTCTGATAGCCCTGGCCGGACGGAAACTCGACGCGCAGGCGCGAGCCCTCCGCACGCGCACCGGTGATGCGGACCGCGGGAGTCGATCGGAGCGGATAATCGAACGCCGCGCCGCCCGGACCTTCGAGTTCCAAGACATACGCGCGGGCCGTGAGTTCCTCTGAGATCACCTTTACCTGAGAGGTGAGGTCGCCGGACTGCGGCAGGGCCCCGGGAATTTCGATCTCCACCGGCGGGAGCGGGATCTCGATCGCGGCGCCGCAGTTGGCGTCATCGCGGCCGGCACACAGTCGGCCCGCGGTCGTTCGAACGGCCAGTTTTTGGCCATGGCGCTCAAAGGCGATGGTGACTTTACGAGCGCCCAAGGGAACGTTCTCCAAACGCGCGTTGTCCCAACTCGCGGGGAGGTGAGGTTGAACGTAGATGGTGTCGCGCGCGGCGTCCCAATCGAGCCCGAACAGGCCGCGAATGGCCGGCGAGAGCACCATGGCGGACGACCAGATCTGGTGCGAGGTGCTTCGCCCGAGGGGCTGGAAGAACTCGCCGGAGAGCAACTCGGTGACGGCGCCGGGGTCCTGGGTCCAGGTGAGTCCGGCGTTCTGCATCAGGTGGGCGTAGGCGGACAGAGGCCGTCCGGCGCGATACTCGGCAAGCGAGACCCATCCGGTGAAGAGGGGCCACACGGTGCCCTGGTGATAGCTGATCGGATCGTAGAAGGGCGTGAAGGGGCTGATGTCGCGGGTTCCCCAATCGGTCGAGAATTCATGGGAGGCCCAGCGCGAGAGCATGGCGGCAGGCTTCTCCAGGCGGAATCGGCCGCTCCACCAGGCTACTGCCGGGTAGATGGTCGCGGTCCGGTCGGTGGTTCCATCGGGGTTGCGGCTGAAGGCATAGAATTTCTCTTGCGGGAGGAAATAGGAGCTTTCGATGGAGGCGCGAATTCTGGCGGCCTGGGCGGATGCGGATGCCGTGAGTGCGGAGTCGCCCATGCGGGAGGCCAGACGCGACATGGCATCGCAGGACTGTTGGTCGAGGGCGGCGAGATAGATCTCCTGATGGGGCATTCCGGGCGGCCACGACTCGACCCAGCCGGTGCCCTCGGTGTTTTCGTAAATCCCGTCGCCATCGGAATCGTGCGCGCGGGAGAATGCCCAGGCGTGTTTCACGGCTTCCCAATGCTTGCGGAGGAAGGCCTCGTCGTTGCTGGCGTTGAGGTAATCTTCCATCGCCATGACGAACAGGACGGTGGAGTCCGCGGAGGCGTAGAAATAGGGAGTCGCCTTCCAGTCCACGAGGTCGGCCGTCTGCGAGAACTCGTGCATGATCTTGCCGTCGGCGCGCTGGCGGCGGATGAGAAACTCGAGCGCGTCGCGGGTGGCGGGAAAGTCGCCGCTGGCGGTGATCGCATAGGAGGTCCAGAGGGCGTCGCGGCCGAAGAACCAGCCGAAGCCAGGCCGCGCGGAGTCGCCTGAGGGATAGAATCCAGCGGTGATGCCACGCTCACCGTGAAAGGACACGAAGCCCTGATCGATGGCGATCGCGGCCCAGGCGAGGGCTCGATCGAAACTGCTGTCGGGGGAGTGCACGGTCAGGCGAGAATCGAAGAAATGGGAGTAGTAGTTCTCGGTCGCGGCATAGAGACGAGGGATGGAGTCGGCGAGGTCCTTCAGGCGCGCCGCGGCCTGGGAAGCGTTGACGGGCGCCGGCGCGATCAGAAGTGGAAAGGCGACTCCGGAATCGGTCTTCGGATCGAAGGACAGGAGGAACTGGACGGGCCAGGTCTGAGGACGCTCCTGGTATGGCGCGAGAATGCCGGGGCGCGCGCGGGGCATCGAGACGGCAGAGGAGAAACCGGGATCGTCGGTGTGGAGAATGTAGAAGCCCCCGCCGGGATCGTCAACCCATTCGGCGCCGGGCGTGCCGAAATTGGGTGCGGGCCACATGCGCAGCATCTCCGGCCGGAATTCGAAGGTGAGGCGCATCGGCCGCACGGAATCGATTTCGAACAGCACGATGGGAGGCGCGCCGCCGCCGGCCCTGGGGACGAACATGCGCTGGCGGATGGTAAAGGCGGCATGCGAGTAGGTGATGGTGGTCAGGCCCGGAGAGACGGTGATCGCCGCCGCGTATGGTTGCACGTCTATCGGCACAGGGTAGCCGCTCAGCTCCGCGTGAATGCGGAAGTGGCTGAGGATCTTCACCGGAAACGACCATTCTTCGAAGACGCCGTCCTGCTGCCCCAGAATGGCGCCGTGCTCGCCGATGACGGTGAAGGGCTGGGAAGGCTCGGAGGGACGCTGGATTTGGAGGGGGTTGTCGTGAATCGGGAATAGGCGGAGGGGGCTCTGGGCGTGGCCCGAGTGGAGAAGACCGGCCAGGAGCAAAGGCAGGAGCTTCGTCATTTGAAGAGAATGATATCAGGCGAGGCTGGCAGCGGATTTGGCGGCGACCAAAAAGTGCGGCGATGAGTCGGGGCAGGGCAGCCTCAGAAACCCCTTCGCCGCTACTGGCATTGTACACGGGCGACAAGCGTCCCCATGAGTGGGGACGCGGCACGAGTGCCCGCGCCACGTCAGGCGCGCTTGCGCCAGTCGTCTTGCAGCATCGACCAGACGACCAGGTCTACCCAGCGGTCGTTCACCCACTCCGCCTCACGCGCGATACCTTCGCGCGTGAAGCCCAATCGTTGGGGAATCGCGCAACTGCGGTGATTGCCGGTGCCGCAGCGGATCTCCACGCGATGCAGTCTGATCTCACGGAACAGGTACTCCAGCATCTCGGTACAACACCTGGTGATCAGGCCCTTTCCCTGATGCTGCTGATCGACCCAGTAGCCGATGCTGCTGTTGCGGTTCGCCCAATCGATGGCGTGGCAGCCGAGCGCTCCGGCGAGTTCGCCCTTCACCCAGATTCCGGCCTGGGGCCCCTGGTTGGCGTCATACTGCGCCTGCACGCGCGCGATGAATTGACGGATGTCTTCGGGGCTTTGGGTGTAGTCCACCCACGGCAGCCATTGGCGCAGGTATGCGCGGTTGCGGTCCACCGTGGTGAAGACAGCGCCGGCGTCGCGGATTTCGAACTGCCGCATCTCAATTCCAGGTGCAACCTGCCGGCGGAACATCTTCAGGCCCCCGAGGGCTTCTGCGGATTAATGGACTTCGAAATGGCGGGCATTTCGGGGGTCTCCGGCTGCATGGCGTAGGTGGTCAGTCCGGCCTTCAGGAGTTCGAAGGCCGTCTGGGGATCGTCTACGTATTGGAAGAGTTTCAGGTCTTCCGGCGAGATCATTCCATAGCTGACGAGTGCTTCGAAATTCACGATCTCCTTCCAATATTTGGAGCCGTAGATCAGAATCGTCATGCGCTTGGCGAGTTTCTGGGTCTGCACGAGGGTGAGCAGTTCCATCATCTCGTCCAGCGTGCCGAAGCCGCCGGGAAAGACGACCAGAGCTTTCGAAAGATAGGCGAACCAGAACTTGCGCATGAAGAAATAATGGAACTCGAAGCTCAGCTCGGGAGTGATGTACGGGTTGGGGAGCTGTTCAAACGGCAGTCCGATGTTGAGTCCGACGGTTTTGCCGCCGGCGTCCGCGGCGCCGCGGTTGGCGGCTTCCATGATTCCCGGTCCTCCGCCGGAGCAGACCACGAACCGGTAGGTGTTGTTGGTAAACTGGCCGGACCATTCGGTCAGCATCCGGGCAAGAGTCCGGGCGTCGTCATAGTACTGCTTGAGAGGTCCATCCTCCCGAATGCGCGCCGACCCGAAGAACACCACGGTGTCACGCACCTTTTGGCGGCGGAAGTGCGCCAACGGCTCGAGGAACTCCGCGAGAATCCGCATCGCCCGTGCATCCGGGCTGTTGAGGAAGTCCTGGTTCAAATAGGCGACGGGGCGCCGCGTGTCATGATTGGGTGTGGTTGGGTTGGACATGCTTCTCCAGCTCTTCGACGCGCTTCTTCAACTCTCGCACGGTCTTCAGGAGGTCGGGCAGTTTGGGAAAGGCAGTGACGGCGCGGAGCCACTCGTTGGCGGCGAATGCCGGGGAGCCGGAAATGCGCGTGTTGGGCGCCACGTCGCCTCCGATTCCGCTCTGAGCGTACACAATCGCACCCTCGTGGACGGTCAGGTGGCCCGACGATCCGACCTGGCCGGCCAGCAGCACGTTTCGCTGGAGGACGGTGCTTCCAGCCAGCCCCGTCTGGGCACAGATAATATTGTCCTCGCCAACGACGCAGGCATGCCCAACCTGCACCAGGCTGTCGATCTTGGCGCCGCGCTTCACCCGGGTTTCACCCACCGTGGCGCGGTCCACGGAGGTGAGGCTCTGAATCTCGACGTCGTCTTCGACGATGGTCCGGCCCGACTGCACGATCTTGAACTGGGTGCCGTCGGCGCGCTTGGCGAAACCGAAGCCGTCACCGCCCACCACCACGCTGTTCTGCAGGATCACGCGGTGGCCGATGCGACAGAATTCGCGGACGGCGGCGTGGGAATGCGCCAGGAAGTCGTCACCGATCTCGGCGCCTTCGTAGATCACCACGTGCGGGTGCAGAACGGCGTTGCGGCCTATGCGGACGTGCTCCCCGACCACCGCGAAGGGCCCGATGGAACAATTCTCGCCGATGGTTGCGGTAGGAGCGATGTAAGCGAGGGGATGGACTCCGGGAGACGGCTTAGGCGGCTGATAGAAGAGCGCCAGTGCGCGGGCAAAATCGAGATAGGGGTTGTCCGATACCAGGCTGGAGATGGGCAGTCCATGGACGGCCTCCGAGACGAGGATGGCGCTGGCCCTGGTGTGTTTCACTTTGGGAGCGTACTTGGGATTGGCCAGGAAGGTGAGGTGGCCGGGTCCGGCGTGCTCCATGCCGGCGACGCCGGAGATTTCCAGTTCCCCGTCGCCTTCCAGGCGGCACTCCAGCGTATCGGCAATTTCTCGCAGTTTCATAACGACGCGACAACTTACAGGGTACCGCAGGGGCTCGCGCTGCTCGCGGGGTTAGGGGTTAAGGGTTGGGGGTTGGGGTTTGGGGATTAGAGGCTCGCTTCGCTCGCCGGGAGCCTTCGTGCCGAGGGACATCTCTTATTGTGAAACCCAAAACCTGCGAGCGCAGCGGGCGACTTACCCCTAACCCCCAACCCCCGGGCGAGCAACGCGAGCCTGTTTTCCGCGACACTCGTCTAAATATGGGGTTCAATAAGGATATGCGGATTGCTTCTGGGTTGGTCGTGTTGTCTTTGGTTACGGGTCTGCCTGGGTATGCTCAGTTTTCGGGGCGTGTTACGGGCTCGGTGGTGGACAGTTCGGGTGCCGCAGTGGCGGGGGCGACGGTCGATCTGTACCTGGCCGGGGGAGAGAAGCCGCTTCTGACGGTGAAGACCACCGCGGAGGGGCTCTACCACTTCCTGGGGGTGCGGCCCGCGGATTATGACCTCACAGTCGAGGCTCGCGGGTTTCAGAAAGCCGCGGTCCGCGGCATCAGTGTGGACGCATCGCGCGAAACCAACGTGCCCGGGGTAAAACTACAGTTGTCCACCCTGAGCCAGACCGTCGAGGTCTCGGCCGAAGCGCAGGGCGTGGAAACCTCCACCGCGGAGATCTCGGGCACGATCAGCACCGAGGAGATCCGCAACCTGCCCATCCTCGACCGCGATGTGCTGTCGGTGCTCCAGACGCAGCCGGGAGTGGTGTACAACGGCAATTCGAATACCGTCATCAACGGGCTGCGGACGTCGTACTCGAATGTCACCCTGGACGGCATCAATATCCAGGACAACTATATTCGCGACAATGCGCTCGATTACACGCCGAACAAGCTGCTGATGGGCCAGGTTCGCCAGATGACGGTAGTTTCGGCGAACGCCAACGCGGCGGCGACGGGAGGGGCCACGGAGACGGCGTTTTCCACACCGTCCGGTACCGACCAGTTTCACGGAGAAGCATTCTGGTACAACCGCAACAACAAGTTCTCGGCCAACGACTGGTTCAATAACCAGTCGGGCGTTCCACTGCCGTTTTTGAATCAGAACCAGTTTGGCGGCTCGATCGGCGGGCCGATCCGCAAAGACAAGCTGTTTTTCTATTTCAATTACGAAGCCGTGCGCGCGCATCAGCAGACCCCGGCGCTGGCCACGATTCTGACGTCTACGGCGCGCCAGGGCATCTTCTCGTATTACGACTCGGCCGGAACTCTCCACCAGGTGGATCTGCTCAAGCTCCGAAACATCACCATCGATCCGGTCATGCAGGGCCTGCTGAATCAGGTGCCTGGGCCGCAGTTCATCAACAGCACCCTGGTGGGAGACGGATTAAACACGGGCGGTTACCGCTTCAATCAGCGCGACAACGAGACCCGCGACAACGTGACCGGAAAGATCGACTACAACATCAACACCCGGCAGGCGATCAGCGGATCGTATCTGTGGAATCGAGACAATACCGACCGCCCGGACCTGGAGAACGACTACTCGGCGATCCCCAAGGCATACAATCCGACGCACGCGAATTTCGTGGCGCTATCATGGCGCGCGACGCCGACGGCGCGCCTCACGAACGAAGCGCGCGCGGGTTTCAACATGACCTACGGGTACTTCTTCACCAGCCAGCAGTTCGGCGCTTACTATCTTACGGGCATGACCTATTCCGATCCGGTGAACGAATTTCAGCCGCAGGGCCGGAATACGAATACGTTTGCGCTTTCCGACGATGCGGCGTACCAGCGTGGGCGCCACTACATCCAATTCGGCTTCCACGCGCAGAATGTACGGGTAAGGTCCTACGACGACAGCGGTGTAATTCCCAGCTATAGCCTGGCGATGGGGACGGGGCAGCCGGCGCTGACGCGGACCAACCTGCCGGGAGTCAGCAGCACGGACCTGGCAAACGCCAATGCTCTGCTGGCGAGCCTGGGCGGTTACATCGATGGCTACAGCCAGACGCTCAACGTTACCAGCCGGACGTCGGGCTACGTTCCGGCCGCACCGTTCGTCCGGCACTTCCGGCTCAATGACTACGATCTGTACGTGCAGGACAAGTGGAAGATTGCGCCGCGCCTGACGCTGAACATCGGTCTGAAGTGGCAACTGCCGGGCGTGGCCGACGAGCGCGACTCGCTCGAGCTTCTGCCGGTGTTCGAAAGCTCGGCGGTGAATACGCTGCTGGATCCGAATGCCACCTTGAACTTCGCCGGAGGATCGGTGGGACAGCCCTGGTATCATCGCCGCTGGAAAGACTTCGCTCCGAACATCGGGTTCGCGTGGGACGTCTTCGGCGACGGGAAGACGGCGTTCCGCGGCGGATACTCTATCAGTTATGTGAACGACCAGGAGTTGATTGCCCCCGAGAACATGCTGGAAGCGAACGCCGGATTGCAGGGAGTCGCGGCGACGACGGGGCTCTCCGGCCGCGTCGCGAACGGTGTGCCCGCCATCCCCG
The DNA here is from genome assembly GCA_035501495.1 of Bryobacteraceae bacterium. Taxonomy (GTDB): domain Bacteria; phylum Acidobacteriota; class Terriglobia; order Bryobacterales; family Bryobacteraceae; genus JAIQFL01. The sequence continues at coordinate 71,988 of DATJWB010000273.1, forward strand.
CGCCCATCTACCAGGTGCCTTTGACGGTGGCCGACAATTACGCGAACGATCCGTTCAGCGTAGTCGCCACCATCGATCCGAACCTGAACCGGCCGCACGTGCAGCAGTATTCGGTCGGCATCCAGCACGACTTCAAGGGAACGATTGCGGAGATCCGGTACGTGGGCAATCACGTGGTGGGCGCCTACCGTGCGTTCGACTTCAACCAGGTGCAGATTGTGCAGAACGGCTTCCTGGCGGACTTTCTGCGCGCGCAGAACAACGGCTTCCTGGCGCTGAAGCAGAACGGCACGTTTAACCCGAATTACAACGCGGCGATCCCCGGAAGCCAGCCGCTGACGGTGTTTCCAAAGCTCGCTCAGAAGGGCCTGCTGAACAACGCCACCATCGATTTTTATCTCGAGACGGGCGAGCCGGGAGAGTTGGCCACGCTGTACACGACCAATGGCCTCAACGGCTCGGTGAATTTCTTTCAAAATCCCAACGCGCTGGCTGCCGACATGCTGACCAACTACTCCAGTTCGAGCTACAATTCGCTGCAGCTCGTGGCGCGTCACAAGACGCACTCGGGTCTCAGTGTCGAGGCGAACTACACGTTCGGGAAGGTGCTGAGCGATGGCGATGGCGATCTGCAGACGCGTTTCCAGGCGTTTCTGGACTTCAACAATCCGTCGCTCGAACGCTCGCGCGCCAATTTCGATCTCAACCAGATGATCAAGGCTTTCGGATACTACGAGCTGCCTTTCGGCAAAGGACATCGCCTGAGCTTCAACAACAAGCTGGACCGCGTCATCGGCGGGTGGGTGTTGGGCAGCACGATGGTGTGGCAGTCCGGCGCGCCGTTCTCCATCCTTTCAGGGCGCGGGACGCTCAACCGCGAAGCGCGCTCGTACTACAACACCGCCGATACGAGCCTGACCAAGGGGGAGCTCGACAGCGTCGTGAAATTCCAGATGACCGGCAACGGGCCGCTGATCGTGTCGCCGTCCGCGATCAACACGGATGGGACGGGTGTCAACGCCGATGGATCGCCCGCCTTCAACGGGCAGATCTTCTACAATCCGGGAGCGGGTACGCTGGGTGTGCTGCAACGGCGCCTCTTTTCCGGGCCGTGGACGTTCGACACGGACCTGAGCCTGATCAAGGGCGTGGACATCTCGGAACACCAGAGGGTGGAGCTGCGGATGGAAGCGTTCAACGCGCTGAATCACGCTACGTTCTACGTGGGCGACCAGAATATCAATTCCACCACGTTCGGCGTGATCGGATCGATGTTCTACTCACCACGCATTCTGCAGTTCGGGTTAACCTATCGGTTCTGAGAAGAATGTCATGACCGATCTTGCAAGCCTGGCAGGCGCCGCCAGGATCTACGATCTCGCGCAGCCTTATTTCGCAGGCATGCCGCATCACCCATCTCATCCGCCGTTCCTGTTCAGCCTGGTGAAGCAGCACGGCGAATATATCGGCCCGACGGGCAACAGCTCGGCCTCGGACGCGATTGCCATGGGCAGCCACGTGGGCACGCATATCGACGGCCTGTGCCATTTCTCTTGCGGCGGGAAGCTGCACGGGGGCGAGGAGGCGGCATCGGCGCAGTCGTACACGGGCGGGCTGCGAAAGTTCTCCATCGACACCATTCCGCCGATTTTCCGGCGCGGCGTGCTGCTCGACATCGCCGGGCTGGAGGGTACTGCGGCGCTGCCACGCGATTTCGAAATCGCGGCGGGCCTCCTGGATGCCGCGGCGAAGCGGCAGGCCGTGGAGATTCGTGCTGGTGATGTGGTTCTATTGCGTACCGGATGGGCAGCGTATTTCGACGATCCCGCGAAGTTCATCGCGGAAGTCAACGGGCCGGGTCCAGGGATCTCGGGGGCGCGGTGGTTGAGCGGCAAGGGAATTTACGCAGCTGGTTCGGATACGGTGGCCTTCGAAAAGGTGCCCGACGCCTCGATGCCGGTGCACGTCCACCTGCTGGTGGACTCGGGCATCCACATTATCGAGTGTCTGAATCTGGAGGAGCTGGCGGCGGCCGAGGCTTACGAGTTCCTCTTTGTGGCGCTGCCGCTCAAGATCCGCGGAGCGACGGGTTCTCCGGTTCGGCCCGTGGCGCTCGTGTGACTACGCGGGCTGAATGACCCGCATGATGGCATGGGTGACCTTCTCGAACTCGGAGATCTCGGAGCCCAACTGCTTCCGGCCGGCAGGCGTGAGGCGGTAATAGCGGGCGCGCCGGTTATTGTCGGACTGGCCCCATTCGGCGACGACCCAGCCCTTGATCAGCATGCGCTGAAGGGCGGGGTACAGCGACCCCTCTTCCACTTGCAGCACCTCCTGGGAGATCTGCTGGATGTATTGCGCGATGCCGTAGCCGTGCATCGGGCCGAGCCTGGCCAGGCTCTTCAGGATGAGCATGTAGAGCGTGCCGGGTGGGATCTCGGTGCGGCCGGGTTGGTCGTCTCGCCCCATAGTTCGTCTATGGGAAGTATGGCGCGGGAGGGCGCCGGCTGTCAAGGGCAGGCGAAAAGATACAAACACCCCGGAAAACGAGTACTATGCGGCGGCGATTCGAAAAACCGCGGATGCTATAATTCCGACCATGTCTTCCCGTACTGATGAAATCCTGCATTCCGCGGTTTTTGACGCGAACCACGTGATGTTCCCGGAAATCTCATTCAAGGCCTTCACGTATCCGGGGGACCAGGAGGCTCTGACCGCGCTCAAAAGCGTGCCGGGGGCAGGCGCGCTGCTGACTTACCTCCAGGAGAACTTCACGGAGCAACTGGTCTTCGTCGAGAACAACGAGCAGATGATCCGTGCCGGGGCCAAGAGTTCGTTCAGTTCGATTTACAAGCTGGTGGAACGGTGCTCGGCGATTCTTTCGCTGCCGGTTCCCGATGTGTTCATTACCAGCAATCCGGTGCTCAACGCGTACACGGTGGGACACCGCCGCACCTGCGTGGTACTGCACTCGTCCCTGGTCGAGGCCATGACGGCCAACGAACTGGCCTTCGTGATCGGCCATGAATTGGGGCACATCAAGTGCGGCCACGGACTTTACCGGCAACTGGGCAGCTTTCTGGTGCAGTACTGGGATGTAGTGGCCGCCCTCTTGCCGATTCCGGGCCTGGGACTGCTGCGGATTCCGCTGCTGCTCGCATTTTGGGAGTGGTACCGGCGTGCGGAGTACACCTGCGACCGGGCGGGGTTGCTCTGCGTGCAGACGCCCGAGGCGGCGTTGAGCGGACTCGGCAAACTCGCGGGGAGAATCACCGGTTTCGAAGACGAGTTCCATGTGGAATCGGCGATTGCGCAGTCGGAGGCGCACAAAGACGTCAACAAGCTGGTGATGGTGGTGTCGATCCTCAACGCCATGCAGAACACACACCCGTTCGTGCCGGTGCGGCTCAAGCAGATCCGGGAGTATGCGAAGGGGCCGCAATATCAGATCATCATGGGCGGCCAGTATGAGCGCGATCCTCTGGGGCTGCACGAGGGCGGGGCGCGGGTGAAATGCGCCTGCGGCGCCAAGGTAAATTCGAAATTGAACTTCTGCCCCGAATGCGGACGGCCCATCGAGGGCGATACGGATGGGGAGGCGGCGGCCTCGGTTTGCTCGAATTGCGGCGGCACCATCACGCCTGGCGTCAAGTTCTGCCCGGCGTGCGGCGCCCGGCAGGAGGGGGCGGCGGCGGCCGCTGCCACACCCGAGCCGGGCGGCGGAGGAGCGCTCGGCAAATTCAAGAATGTGGCGGGCGGACTCCTGAAGCGCCCTTGAATTCACAGCCGCCCGGCGGCAACCGATTTGTAAGAATTGCACAGTACTGTTTTATCTTTCGGCCAGTAATCGTTGAAGCGCCGAAGAGTTCGAATCTGAAGAAAAGTTAAGGTGGAAAAATGCGTTTCCCTCTTTACATACTAAATCCATTCCCGTAGCATAGTTCGTACGAATATTGAACGCTCTAATCGACGTACTGGTCGTGTGGGCGAGTAAACGTGAACTAAGGATTGAAAGGGGATGCGCATGCGCAAATTAATGACTACTGCGGTATTCGCCGGTTTGCTGGCACTTTCGGCCGTGCCTGCGGCGTTTGCCGATGATGCTTTGTACAAGAGCCTGGGCGGCAAGAAGTCGATTCAAGCCGTCGTAGACGAGTTTGTAGGCCGCTGCGCCGGGGACAGCCGGATCAACAGCTTCTTCAAGGCAACCGCAGCGGACCCTGCCAGGTTGAAGAAGTTCAAGGCCAACCTCGTGGATCAGATCTGCGAAGCCGCCGGTGGACCTTGCAAATACAAGGGTAAGAGCATGAAGGACGCGCACAAGGGGATGGGCATCAGCACCGCGGACTTCAATGCTCTGGTGGAAGACCTGGTAGGAGCGCTCGACAAGTTCCACGTGAAAGAAGCGGATAAAAAGGCGCTTCTGGGCGTGCTCGGACCGATGCAAAAAGACATCGTCGAGAAGATGTAACTCCCGCTGTAATCAAGATCTAATTCCAGTTACGGACAGGCAAGGGCAGCGCGAGCTGCTCTTGCCTTTTTGTGTTTCTTGACTTACTTCAGTAACGGATCGAAATACTCAGTGCGTTCGAAGCGGCTTCTCCAGCGGCTCTCGATTGCCAGGCCGTGACCCTGCAGGCAGACGGATTCCACCTCGCGAGGCTCGATCAGGATATCGTGTGCCTTGCCTCGAGCATCCGGCATTCCCGGAAGGCGGAGGCAAACCGGGCAGCGCCGCTCCACGTCCCGCCCCCAAACTTGCACGGCGCCATAAATGGACCAGGCGTACAGTAACAGGAACGCGGCCAGAGAAAGAGACTGCGGGAGATCGGCGCGCCATCGCCAACCCAGCAGTAACTGGAGCCCGGTTGCCCACCAGACGCCTCCAAGTACGGCGGTATCGCATCATACCGCCAACGCGTATACGGAAATCCGCCAACCTCCGCCCTGAGCCAGCCGCGCCGCGATTCGGGCGAACCCGGTGGCGAGGAACGCCCACAAGGTGAGCCGGGCAAATCCGGCCGGAACCGTGCCGGAGCGGGATAGCGGCAGCAGGCGCGCGGCCGGCGCCGAACCCGATAACGGCAGGAGGTAGTAGAGGGTACGGATAACTTGCCTGCGGGCCGGGTTGACCGCCAGAGTCAACGTGATCAGAGCTGCCAGAACGGTAATGACAAACCAGGGGCTGCGCCGGATGCGGCGTATGGGCAGGAGAGCGAACAAGCCGCGGGTATCCGCACCCAATTCGCGCAGGGCTTCGCGGCGTTGAGCCTGTCGCGAACCGAGACGGCGGGTGGCCATCCGGCGTGCTTCGCCCGGACTCAAGCCCAGCGATTCCCAATCGGATGCGGCTCTGGAGAGATGAAAGTGCCACTCCTCCCGGAACCGCCGCCGGCGCTCCCACCAGATGAGCATGGCGCGCACCAATTCCGGCATGGCTAAGCTTCCCTCAATACGGTGGTGACGACCTTGCTGAACTGGCGCCAGTTGTCGGTCTGCTCCCGGAGTTCGGTCTCGCCGCGAGAGGTCAGGCTATAGTACCGCGCGCGGCGCTTGTTCTCGGAGAGCGAGACCTCGGACTGGATCCAGCCGCGGGCCTCCATGCGATAGAGGCAGGGGTAGAGGGACCCCTCATCAATGCGGAGCCAGTCGTCCGACAACTGCCCAAGGCGGACGCTGATCGCATACCCGTGCCTTGGTCCGGAAGCGAGAATGCGGAGAACCAGGAGGTCGAGCGCACCTCGCAGCAGGGTTCCCCGGTCGCTCTCCGCCGCTCCCTTAGACATTCTAAGGTAACGGTAGGTTGAGTCGCGGCTGCTTGTCAAGAGTGAGGAGTTCCAGGGCGACCAAAAAGCGCCGGCAGGAGTGCCTGCGCCACGTCGTGTTACTGCTCTACGCGTTTTTGGCGCTCGTAGGGAGTCTTGAGGTACTTGGAGGCCTCTTCCTGCGCGCCCTGCGTGTCGTCCTTGGTGCGGATTGCGAGGTTGTACTCGTTCACCGCGCGGTCGCGGGTGCCGGTCACGTCGAAGATCTTGCCCAGGTTGATGTGTGACCACACTTCGGTCCACTTGGGGGTAAGATCGCCATTCAGCGCTTCGCGGAAATCGTTTGCGGCCTGCTGCCAGGTCTGCTGCAGAAACTCCACTTCGGCGATGCGGTAATGGGCCAGAGAGCTTTGCCGGTTGGTCTCGAGCGCCTTCTGATATTCCTTGATGGCCGCGGAGAAGTCGCTCAATTCAGCGAACTGCTCGCCGCGGCGGATGGCCACCGAGACCCGTACCTGGTCGCTGTAGCGCAAAACGCGATTGGACGGATCGATCACCACATTCTTGGGCTTGCCGAAGGTGTCCACAGAGAACTCCGAAGACGTGCCCACCACTTCGACGCGTTTCTCCTCGGGGTCGCCCTCCGTGATGATCCGGAGATCGACGGGCATGCGGAAAGTGTCGAGATCCTGCGAGATCTTACCCATCACGCGGAAGCCCTTCTGTGTGCGGAAGATCGTGTACTCGAGCTTGAACTGCGGCGCGCCGCTCGATTCAATCCACTGGATGAAGAAATACCCCAAGTCCTGCCCGGAATCGGCCTCTGCGACCTTCTTGAAATCATCCGAGCTGACGGATTTCCAGAGATTCTGCTGCGCAAAGTCTTTCAGCGTCTTGAAAAACTTCTCGTCGCCGATCACGAAGCGCAGCATGTTCAGCACGGACGCGCCCTTGCTGCCGGTGAGAGCCCACAGTTCCGGAGAATAGTCCTCGAGCCGGGCCGATTGGATCATGGGCACCTGGTCGATGGTGAGCGCACCGATCATTTCGGTTTCCACTTGCGACTCGAGCGCGCCCGCGCCGCTCACGTGCTCGGTCCACAACAACTCGGAATAGGTAGCAAATCCGTTCTCCAGCCACAGGTGATTGCGCGTTGTGGGAGACAACAACACCTCCCACCACTGACGCGAAATCTCATTGGCCAGCAATCGCGAATTGACGTTGCGTGTGATGGCCCGCGGCGAGATGAAAAGCAAGCCCGGCGCCGCGAAGCCATTGGGACATCCCGTTTCGGTCTCCACCACGGTCAGATCGGCCGATGGCGGCAGGCCGAACATGCCGGTGAAGTAGGACATAATCTTGCCGACTTCGGTCCCATACTGCTGAACGAGCTCGGCCTCGGGCCCGCGGAAGTAAAGCGAGGTGTTGACGCCCTCCGACGGCACTTTTCCGGGCTGTTCCTTTACCACGGCGATGCTGCCGGGGAAGGAAGCATGGTCGAAGCGGAACTGGTAGGTGTTCTTGTCGCCCGCGGTCTGCTTGGAATCGACCCCGCTGCCGAGGACCGAGTAGCCCATGGGCACCGTGATCTTCAGGTCGGCCGCGAACCGGTCGGTGGAATAGCCGCTCACCGGAAACCAGCGGCTCGGGTACATCAAATAGCCGAAATCAGGGTGCAGGGCGGCGAACTTGATGCCGTAGATCGGCGAGTCCTCATTTCCGGTCAGGCGGCCGTCGTAATAGAACGTGAGGGTAACGGGCTGGCCTTTGGGGAGGGGCTGATCGAAGTTCAGCCGCACGGTGAAGTCCTGCTGGTTCCGCGAAGCCTGAACCGGCTTCCCGGCGCCGTCCAACACGCGCGAGACGTTCATGGCATTGTTCAACTCGAACGAGGCCGAGGTGACGTTGTCATCGATGGGAGTAAATCGCACGCTGGCCTTCGCCGCGATGGTGGAGGTGTTGGGCGTAACTTCCGCCTCGATGGTGTACTGTTCGACATCGATGCGGGAGGTATTACGGCGCTCCTGCGCGGGAGCCCGGAGACTGAAGGCGATCAGCAGCACCGCGGCCGCCGGGGGAGCAATGCGATGGAGACGTCTAAGAAACATGCACAACCTGTCCTTCCAGAATTTCGTGAATCATGGCCGCGGCACGCCGCGTCGCCGGCATGCCTGAGGGGAGAGTCAGCTTCTCGCGCACTTCCGCCAGCCCGGCCTTCATTTCGGCGCGGGCGCGCTGGCCGGAGAGCAGGCGTCGGCCCTCCCGGGCCAGCGCTTCTCCGGTCATCTGATTTTGCATCAGTTCGGGAACCAGGGCGCGGCCGGCAATCAGATTCACCATGGAGTAAAAGGGAACCCGCACCAGGAGTTTTCCGGCCACCCAACTGGGTGTCGTGACCTTGTAAAACGTCACCATGGGGGTTCCCAGGAGGGCTGCCTCGACGGTAACGGTGCCGCTTGCGGCCAGTGCGAGGTCGGCGTGCGCCAAGGCATCCCAGCTTTCTCCTTCGATCACCAGAATCGTCGAACGGCCCAGGCGCTCCCGGAAAAACGCGGCCCCCGTATGAGCCGAGGCCGGCAGGACCGCATTCACGGCCTGCTCCCGGTTCAGACGTTCCACGGCGTCGAGCAGCGCCGGAAGGTGACGGGCCGCCTCACCCCGGCGGCTCCCGGGCAGCACCGCTATTAATGGACGGCCCGGCGACAATCTGTGTTTCCGAAAAAACTCGTCTTGGGCAAGGGACGGGCGGATGAGTTCCGCCAGAGGGTGGCCGATGTAGGTGGCGTTCATCCCGGCCCGCCGGAAAAACCCTTCCTCAAACGGAAAAATGCACAACAGCCGGTCGATGGTACGGCGCATTGCCGGCAGCCGCCCTTTCCGCCACGCCCAGACTTGGGGAGCCACCAGGTAGACCACGGGAATCCCAGCACGGTGGAGCTGGCGAGCCACGCGAAGGTGGAAATCCGGGGAGTCGGTGAGGATGGCGAGGTCTGGCTGGCGTTCTCGGGCGGCCCTCACCAACTTGCGCATCTCCCCTAGAATCCGAGGGATGTGGGGAACTACCTCAAGCAGCCCGACGACCGCCAGCGAGGCCGCGTCCACCACCGTCTCCACCCCCGCGGTGCGCATTTTCGGTCCCGTACAGCCGAAGAACTGGGCATCCGGCATCTGTAGCCGCAATTCCTCCACGACCAGCGAGGCGTAAAAGTCTCCCGAGGCTTCCCCCGCCGATACGAGGATTTTGCGCGGCATCGATGTATCTACCAGTTTAACGTGGCTTGCGGCGGGGACGCGTTACCCGCCATGCTGCGATCGAAGCTACAATCGAGTAGCTGTTTCCTGACCACCTGATGTCTATCGAAGCGCACCGCCCGAAACTGACCGTGGAAGAGCTCGCCTCCCGTTTTCGGGGTGAGATGATTCCGATCACCAGCAAGTTCTCGTACTTTTCGACCTTGCCGATCGCCGACGACGACCTGCGGCAGTATCTGAACGACCCGATCGCCGCCATCTCGCCGGCCATCCTCGGCTATCTGCCGCTGATGGGAATCATTCTGGGTCCGTACCTCGAGAAGGGTAACGGGAAGGAGGGGGAGAGCTTCACCTTCGAGCGCCCCAGCGAATCCCGCTACCTGCCATGTGTGCGCCGCGACATGGGCGACATGATCATCTTCGCCCTGGGAATCAAGGAAATCGAGGTGGCCGACTACCACTACCAGTTCTACAACGCGCTTTCGACGGTGGTGGCGGACCGGTGGCCCTCCGACGTGCAGGAGCGCTTTTACCGCACCATCCGCGAGGAACTCAGTGCCGAGGTGCACGGCGAGGTGGACGAGCGGAGCTGGCATCTGAAGCAGGCGCTGCTGCGGCGCCAGACGAACGTGCGCAAGGAAACCAAACTTTTCCGCGAATACGCGCGCCAGGCGTTCGAAGACACCCTGACCTTGTTTCTGCACGGCACCTGTTGCGACATCGATGTAGAGACCGGCCCGCGCCAGATGCCCAGCCGCTATCTGCGGCGCCGGCTGGAACTCCTGCTCTCGCTGTTTCCTCCTCCTGATGGATACGCAGTCCTCCCCGAACAGTTGAAAGCGCGATAACGCGCCACATCTCCTGTGCGGGTTTTCATGCATTTCGGTGGGCGGGCGGGGCCTATGGGCACAGGCCGAAGCGCCCGCGCGGCGTCTGTTACAATGGCAATCGCCTGGAGGCTCCCCTGGAATGTTAGCGCTCTCATCTCTCGCCGCACTCGCTCTCGTCGCGGGTGTGGTCACACTACACGCCGCCACCAAGATCGCTCACGCGGATTTCGGAAAGATGCCCGACGGGACGGGCATTCAGGTCTACACCTTGGCCAATGGTCACGGATTGGAAGCCCGAATCATCACCTACGGGGGCGCGGTGGTCTCGCTCAAAACACCGGACAAGACCGGCGCCATGGGCGACATCGTGCAGGGATTCGATTCGATGGACGGATACCTGTCGCCAGAGCCGTACTTTGGGGCATTGATCGGGCGCTACGGGAATCGCATCGGCCATGCCGAATTCACGCTCGACGGCAAGGAGTACACGCTGCCCAAGAACGACAACGGCAACACGCTGCATGGCGGAGAGCGAGGCTTCGACAAGCGGGTGTGGACCGCACGCGAACTTCCCGGCGGCGTTTTGGCACTGACCTATCTGAGCAAGGATGGTGAGGAAGGTTTTCCCGGCAATCTCCAGGCCACGGTAACGTACCAACTCACCGACAAGGACGAGCTCAGGATCGAGTACACAGCGACTACGGACAAAGACACGGTAGTCAACCTCACGAACCACTCCTACTTCAATCTCAAAGGCGCGGGCGCGGGCGACATCCTCGGGCACCTCATGATGTTGAACGCCGACAAGTTCACGCCTGTGGATGCCGGGCTGATTCCCACCGGCGAGTTGCGCCCGGTCGCGGGCACTCCCTTCGATTTCAGCAAGCCCACCGCCATCGGCTCGCGCATCGAACAGAACGACGAGCAGCTGAAACTAGGCAAGGGCTATGACCATAACTGGGTCCTGAACCGCAAGGGAAGCGGTCTGAGCCTCGCAGCCCGCGTGGAAGAGCCCACCAGCGGGAGAGTCATGGAAGTGTACACGACCGAGCCGGCCATTCAGTTTTATACCGGCAATTTCCTGGACGGCACGATCAAGGGCAAGGGCGGCAAGGTCTATGGACATCGGGCCGCGTTCTGTCTCGAGACGCAGCATTATCCCGATTCGCCGAACAAACCGAGCTTCCCATCGACGGAATTGAAGCCCGGGCAGACTTATCACACGACCACGATCTACAGATTCTCGGCGAAGAAGTAAGTGGGTTCCGATGATGGGTCGAAGACGCTTTCCGCAGCGAGGGCGGCCAGCATCGCGATGAGCCAGGCTGTCTGGGCGTCGGAGGCGGTGTGTGCGCCGGCGCCTCAGCCGGCAGCCCCCGGCCAAGATCGAGATGCGAAAGATATCCGGAGCGATTTCGGAGATGGCCGCCATGTTGCCCTCCTCGGTAAGAGCTTTTCATGGGAAATATCAAATAGCCACAGGCGCGAATACACCACCTGTTCGACGGACTCGACCACATCCGGCAGCAGCTTGCAGGGGACCACTTCCTCCGGCTTCCTCGCCAGTGCAAACGCCGGTCTGCGGCGTCACGCAGCCCGCAGTCGTCCGTACCAGATCCTCCATGAAGGGTGAGAGGTTTTTTGCGTTGCGATCCACGATACACAGGACGACATCGCTCGCCTGTTCAGTCGTGGTCATCGGGCTTATGTCGTGCGGATCTTGTCGTGAATTGGGGAAGAACGGCCGATGGCGACCTCCCGCCGATCCACTTCAGCCGGAATCTGCGTGCAACGGCTTCATTTCCCCTCCGCGGATACCTTGTTTGCACGACGAATTCCGTTCAGGATCCGTACCGAAGGCTCGCATCAAAATGTTCTTCCATTGACGGTTCCAATTCTTCCTGCGTCGAAGGGCCGACTTTAGTCAACGGGCGCGATCCAAGAAGCTGAGAAGGCGGCTCGATCTGAATGGTCCTGCGATTGCTCCTTTGGGTCTCTGGAGGCAGGAATGAATCTGAAGCTGAATAGAGAGCTGCGAGACCTATGTATCAATACGATCCGAGTGTTATCGGCGGACGCCGTCCAGAACGCGAACGCGGGTCATCCCGGAATGCCGATGGGCTCCGCTGCCATCGCCTTTACGCTTTGGACGCAGTTTCTCAAGCATAACCCTCGGAACCCGCAGTGGTTCGACCGCGATCGTTTCATACTCTCCGGGGGACATGGGTCGATGTTGCTATACAGCCTGCTTTACCTTTGTGGTTACGACCTCCCGCTCGACGAGATCAAGCACTTCAGAAAATGGGGAAGCCAGACGCCAGGTCATCCGGAGCGTGGTGTGACGCCTGGCGTCGAGGTCACCACCGGACCGCTGGGGCAAGGATTCGCCAACGGCATTGGCGTGGCGATTGCTGAGGCATGGCTCGAAGCGCGCTACAACCGCCCCGGGCACAAGATCGTCGACCACTATACGTACGCGATCTGTGGGGATGGTGATCTGATGGAGGGCGTCAGTCAGGAAGCTGCCTCATTGGCCGGACATCTGCGTCTGGGAAAACTCATTTATCTGTACGACCAGAATCACATTTCCCTGGCCGGGGCCACCGAAATTGATTTTACCGAGAACGTGGCAAAACGCTTCGAAGCGTGTGGCTGGCACACGCGCGTGGTTTCGGACGGCAATGACACCGGGGACGTAGCGTGCGCGATTCGCGAAGCCCAAGCCGAGGATCAGAGGCCGTCATTAATTCTGGCGCGGACTCACATCGGTTATGGCAGCCCTCATAAGCAAGATAACTTCACCGCGCATGGGGACCCATTGGGAGAAGAGGAATTACAGGCCACCAAGAAGGCCTTGGGCTGGCCAAGCATGGAGAAATTCTACCTGCCCCAAGACGCGGTGGATTATTTCCGCCAGGCCGTCCCTCAAGGCGCGCAAATGGAGGAGGAGTGGCGTGAGAAGTTCGACGCATACAAGCAAGCGTTTCCAAAGGATGCGGCCGAGTTCGAGAGCATCGTTGGCGACAGGCTCCCGGCAAACTGGGACGCCGATCTTCCCAAGTGGAAGGCAACCGATAAGCCGATCCCCACTCGCGCCGCAGGCGGCGAAGCGATGAATGCTCTGGCCAAACACATCCCCAACCTGATCGGCGGATCAGCGGATCTGAACCCTTCGACGAGGACGCCGCTCAAGGGCTTGGGAGACTTCCAATCGCCTGAAGTGTCGGGGCCGGGAACGCTGGGTGCAGTCGGCGGGGAGTGGAGCTATGCCGGGCGGAACATTGCCTTCGGTGTCCGCGAGCACACTATGGGAGCAGCCGTGAATGGGATGGCGGCACACGGTGGAGTGGTTCCCTTCAGCGCGACGTTTTTGCAATTCTCCGACTACATGAAACCTGCCATCCGGCTGGGGGCCTTAAGTCATCTCAAGGCGATCTACGTGTTTACCCACGACAGCATCGGACTCGGGGAAGATGGCCCGACTCACCAGCCAGTCGAGCACCTTGCCGGCCTGCGTGCAATTCCTGGGCTTACAGTCATCCGCCCGGCAGATCCGAACGAAACTGCGGAGGCGTGGGCTTTTGCAGTCCAACATGACGGTCCGACGCTGTTAGTGCTTACGCGGCAGACGGTCCCCCATCTTGACCGCGACGGGGCGAAGAATCCCGGTGTCACCCGCGGTGCCTATGTGCTCGCGGACGCTGAAAGTGGTTCTCCGGACGTCATCCTCATCGGGACCGGATCCGAAGTCAGTCTCTGTATGCTGGCACGCGAGTCGCTAAAGGATTTCGGAGTAAAGGCACGCGTCGTCAGTATGCCGAGTTGGAGCCTGTTCGAGGCCCAGGACGACTCTTACCGTGAAAGCGTGCTTCCGCGTGGCATCAAGAAACGCGTCACGGTGGAGGCCGCCTCACCGCTTGGATGGCATCGCTGGGCGGGCGATGAGGGTTCGATCATTGGTGTGGGACGCTTTGGGGCGTCGGCACCTGGGCAAGATGTTCTTGCTCATCTGGGGTTCACGGCGGATCGTGTCACGGCTGCCGCTCTTCGCCTCCTGGGCAAAAACAACGAAGCCGATCTGGAATACGGATCTGAAGCAACGTTGGTGAGGGTGTAGCGGCTACAATCTCCAGCCGTCATCTGTGAATCGACAGCATTCGTGCGCAGTCGTCCCGGGGGGGCGAGCGGATCGGCCTGCAGAGTCTTACTCAGATGATCCGTGGGGTTGAGCGGCGAAAGCAGGTCCGATTTTCGCTGAAAAGAGCCTTTGGCCCACATGGGAGCGCCACGGGATTCACCACGCGAATCCGATAGGGCCCCCATTAGTCCGGCTGGCGATCGGATGGTACTTTTTTCCCTCGACGTTGACCTGGGCTCGACGACGAGTCCAAGGTCAGTCAGTCCACGGAGACACGACCAAAGAAGGCGGAGTGGGCAAGGGTTGTCACTTCGCCGCTCCATCATGGAGGCCCATCAGGAGCGGCTGTGTGCCATCGGGCCCGTCGTGGATCGTCCCAAGAGAATCTTCCGCTGTTCGAAACATTACAGTTCCCCAGACCTTGATGGTCGAGATAAAGGCGGCGTTGGTTCAGGCGAGGGCTCCGGGGGACCATCTTCTCGTTTAGTTTACTCTTCCGATCCAAGCATCTGCGGCAATCTCTGACCGGACGAATTAGCACAAAGGCGCCCGCATAAAGACCTATCATGGTTCGGCTTCGACTTCGCCCATATCATCCGACAACAAAGCGGACGTTGCGGAGCGCGTCGCTGCGCGACCGTCAAATGAACTTCGGTACCCAACGGAGCCAGGCCCGATCGGGCCATTGTCAGGTGTAAGGCTCGAGACGTACAATTGGCGCGTGCTTGAGCTTGGTGTTGGCTCCGGGGAGGGGATGGCCTCGGAAACCTGAAGATGCGGGAGGTCAGCGCTTCATTGAGGTGAAAACGTGACCCGATCCGCCAAATCACAAGCGCCATTCCTCGGCCGGAACCCAGATCTGGCGGCGGTTTACTCTGCGAAGAATGGGCGCAAGGCTGAAGAGATGGGAGTGAAGCGAGTCTCAGTTCCAAGCGCTCCACCCGAAGTCAGGCGCGGCGCGAATTTCAGAAGAAGCGCTGGTTCAAGAAAGGACAGAAGTGGAGGACCGGCAGCGAGGGAAGGGTCAGCCTATTGAAGAGGCGCCACGGATTGAGGCGATCGCTGTACAAGTGGATGCAGGCATGAAGCGTTGCGTAGGGTTGGGTGTGGTAGCCGTCAATCTGATTGATATCGGCAAGGCGTTAGGATAATAGATAATCAGGGTCCGATATAAGCTTAATCAAAATCTCAACCCCGGCGGAGTTTCTCGCTGTGGAGTTTTGCGTCTTGAGGGCTATCCGCCACTCTCGGCCCAGCGACATTACCTTCATGAATCCCAAAAAATGATTCTTGAGACAGAACATATCTCTGCAACCGCCAGCATTCCAGTGCCGGCGGATCAACGCAGAACGCTCGGAGAAACCGAGAGTTGCAAGAGAATTCGCTGGTGGCGCCAAATCGCTGAAAGTGCGAGAATAAGGCTACGTACAACAGTGGATAAAGCGCATCCCCCCGTCTGAGGCGCGCCTGTCGAATTCGTCGCATGGAGGTTGATCCTTGTCGACCGTACCGCAAGATGATTTCCCCGCGGAGGCGTCGATTCCGCAGGGTGCTGCTTCTCTGGAATCCATTCTCTGCACGGAGGGGTTGCGCCGGCGGCCCCCCGGCCACCCGATTACGAGAAGGAGAATCGTCCGCTGGTGACGCTCGCGAGTTGCATGGTCGATCCAGACTCCAATCGTCTCCAGACGTTCGCCGAGGCGATTCCGGGAAATACTCAGTCCGCCCCAGCCGGCCTCAGTTTGCTCAGCAAGGATGGCGGGAAACGGTTCTGCTGGCCGACAATCGACGGGAAACGGAAGCCCCGCGCCGCGGGCGGAACGCAGCCGGCGGGACTACCAGGATCGCGGTATTGGTGGCCCTCATTTTCAGGGAAGAAAAACGTAACATCGCTTCCGGAAGATCAATGGGCACATAACCGGCGGCCCAATCGGACCGTTGTGCGCTATTCCATATAGGAGGAATAGGCCATGAAGAGCTTACCAGCACCCATTTCTCTAGCCGGGTCCCAGCTCGGCGAAACCCGTCATGTCTGCGCGTTTTTCAACAGCGACGAGGAAGAATATCGTGTGTTGCTTCCGTTCATAAGGGACGGGTTGAAATCTGGCGACAAAGCCGTTCATGTCCTAAACCCAGAGCAACGTCAGGATCATTTACGACGCCTGGCTGCCGCAGGCATCGACCCGGCGGCGGCGCAGCAGGACGGGCAACTGGAGCTTCTGATCAACACGGAAGTCTACCTTCCAGATGGCCGTTTCGATCCGGATCGGATGGTACAGGTGTTTGAGCAACTGGCCAGTGGAAACGCCAAGGGAGGATTTCCGCTGAGTCGCATTTGTTGCCGTATGGACTGGGCGGTGGAAGATCGATCTCACGTCGACGACGTGATTGAATTCGAGTCGCGTGTAAACGACGTGTGGCGCCGTCACGACGACGCAGTCATCTGCACCTACCATCTGGGGCAGTTCGGAGGAGACGCGGTGATTGACATCATGCGGACGCATCCGATGGTCATCGTCGGCGGGATCCTTCAGCAGAATCCTTTCTTTGTGCCGCCGGATGAGTTCCTGCTGGAATTTCGCCAGCGACGGGTTAGTCGCAGTCGCTCACATGCGACGGACTGAGATATGGATGTGCAACCCGGAGAATTTGAAGAGGAGATCAAGCGTCTTCAGCGTTGCATTAATGATCTGGTCAGCCTCCTCGCCCTTCCTGCCATGTGGAGTAGCGGCGAGCCGTCCCAGATTGTTGATACCATGCTCGACGCGCTTCTGCGTATGCTCCAGTTGGATCTCGTCTATATACGCTTGAAAGGCCAGGGCAGCCAGGCTCCCATCGAGACGGTTCGGTTCGCAGGATCCCAAGAACACAGGGCTCGGACGCACGACTTTGGCGCGGTCCTCAAACACTGGTTGGAGGCCGACCCTCTGAGATGGCCTCCGCTTATGCCGAAGCCTATTGGAGATGGAGACCTTTCGATCGTGCCCCTGGGACTGGGGCTGCATGGTGATATTGGCGTAATCGTAGCAGGGTCGGAGCGAGCCGATTTCCCGCAGCAAACCGAGAGACTGATTCTGACCGTAGCCGCGAATCAAGCGTCCATTGGGCTGCAAAGGGCGCGGTTCCTAAGCGAACAAAAGGATGTTGCGAGCGAACTCGACCGACGCGTCGCGCGACGAACGGCGGAACTCGCCGCGGCCAACCAGGAGCTGCGGCAGGAAATCGCCGATCGCAAGCGGGCCGAAGAATTCCATCGTGTGGTTGTCGAAACTGCGAGCGACGCGGTGGTGAGTATCGACCACCGGGGTCAGATCCTGCTTGCCAATCACGCAACCGGAAGAATCTTCGGTTACGAACCATCGGAATTGATTGGGCAACCACTGACCATACTGATGCCGGAATACCTACGAGACTCGCACAAGGTAGGGTTCAAGCGTTACCAGGAAACCGGTGTTCGGCACATCAACTGGCAAGGCACTGAGTTGTTTGGCCTTCGCAAAAACGGAGAAGAGTTTCCCGTTGAGGTCTCGTTCGGGGAACTTCACAGCAACGGTCGTCCGGTCTTCACCGGCTTTATCCGTGACATCAGCGGACGGAAGAAGGCTGATGAAGCCCTGAGGGCGAGCGAGCGCGAGCTCAGCTTGATCATCGAGACGATCCCCGGCCTGGTGTGGTGCGCGGCTCCGGACGGCGAGCTGAACTACTTAAATCAGCGGTTATTGGACTACACCGGCACCAGCCCTGACGCGTGGGCGAGGTCAGGCTGGACGAATTTCCTGCATCCGGATGATGCGGAGTCTACCGCGCGGGCGTGGGCCCATGCGGTCGCAACGGGCCAGCCGCACGAAGTTCAGTGCCGGCTGCGTCGCTTCGATGGCGTCTACAGATGGTTTCAGGTGCTCGGCCAGGCCGCGCATGACAGTGGAGGCAAAGTAACCCGCTGGTACGGATTACTGATCGATGTCGATGAGAGGAAGAATATGGAGGAAACCCTGCGCAATGGTCAGGCACGGCTGTCGCGAGCAATACAGACTGCTACGGTTGGCGAGTTTGCCGCCGCTATCGCACACGAAGTGAACCAGCCTCTGGCGGCCGTGGTAACGAATGGTCAGGCGTGTCTGCGCTGGCTTGCGGCACAGCCGCCGGGCATGGCCAAAGCACAGGAAGCCGCCGAAAGGATTGTCCGCGACGGCAAGGAAGCAGGAGAGGTAGTACGGCGGATCCGGGCCCTCTTCAAGCAGTCGGCCATTGAGAACGTCGAGCTCGACCTGAATGAGATCATCGGCGAGGTGCTCCACCTCCTGAGTGGCGAAACTGCGAGAAGACGCGTTGCCGTGGAGACGGACCTTGGCCAGGATTTGGCGCCCGTAGTGGGTGATCGGGTGCAGTTGCAGCAAGTGGTTTTCAATCTGATTCTCAATGGGATCGAGGCAATGGACTCGGTTGTGGATCGTCCCAAGAAGCTCTTCGTTGGTTCCAAACGTCCCAGCCCGGAAACGGTCCTGGTCGAGGTGCGGGATTCCGGCACTGGCCTGAAGGATCCGGGCCGAATCTTCGAAGCTTTCTTTACGACGAAAGACAACGGAATGGGCATGGGATTGGCGATTTGCCGCTCCATCATCGATGCCCACCACGGCCGGCTATGGGCGGCGAACAGTGAAGGCCCAGGAGCCACCTTCTCTTTTACTCTTCCAGTCCAAGCAGGTGCAGCGTCGTGAAGTCGGACGACCCAGTTGTGCTCGTGGTGGATGACGACCATCGTGTGCGGGAAGCTTTATCCAGCCTCATTTCCTCGGCGGGACTTCAAGTCGCGGCTTTCGGCTCGGCGGCGGAATTCCTGGAATTCGCAAGACCGGATGTCCCCGGATGCCTTGTACTGGACTTGCAACTTCCGGGAGCGAGCGGACTGGAGCTCCAGCAGCAGTTGTTGGCCAAAGATACACCGCCGATTGTCTTCATCTCCGGTCACGCGGATATCCCTTCTTCGGTGCGTGCCATGAAGGCCGGGGCGGTTGAGTTCCTTCAGAAGCCATTCGACGACCAGGAACTACTTCGAGCGATTCACGCCGCCATCGATCAGGATCGAAACGCGCGGGAAAAGAGAGCGGAACTGGCCGAACTGCAGAGGCGTTACAATCTTCTCACACGGCGCGAACGGGAGGTTCTACCCTTCGTGGTGGCGGGCTTCGCCAACAAGCAGACCGGGGCCGATCTGGGAGCCGCCGAGATCACGATTGGAGTTCACCGTGGCCAGATCATGCGAAAGATGGGTGCTAAATCCCTGGCCGACCTGGTCCGAATGTCCGACAGGCTCGGAATCGCGCCAACCGCCAGACCGGCCTAAATAAACCTATAATAGACAACCGACGATAATGCCCGTAACTTGAGTGTAACGGGTGGTTCTTCATGTCGAACGTAATACCTATCGTAGCGGCGGTGGATGACGACTTTCGAGTTCGAGAGTCCATAGAAAGTCTTCTTGAATCAGCCGGATTCTCACCTGTAGTATTCTCGTCCGCCGAAGAGTTCCTGGCGTCGGGGACCTTGGCCGTCGCGACTTGTGTGATTACTGACGTTCGGATGCCCGGAATGGATGGCATTGAGCTGCAGCGTCGCATCAGGCTCGAACGTCCGGCGTTGCCGGTGATTCTCATATCTGCCCATCATAGTGCTGAGATTCGACAGACTGCCATCGACGAAGGCGCCGTTGATGTTCTGTATAAACCGTTTGATGCCGCGGAGCTTCTCGAGGCAATCCACTGGGCTCTGACCAACTCCCGGTAGAGATAGACATAGGCTAAATACCTGCACCGCCCGCACATTACTGTTGTAACTGTGCGATGGCGCGGGCGAACCGAACCGTCCCGACCTCCCCGGCCAGCTGTAAGTCTGTCGTTCTCACCTGCCGAGTGAGATCCTCAATACTATTATTGCCGTGCATAAATAAACCTATAATTGCCACCTCTCGACCCTTACCAGTATCCTCGAAATGTGGTTGGAGCTGTTCTGGTAATGGCAAATGTTGAAAGGAAGATCGTAGTGACCGTGGAGGACGACCGTCGAGTTCGAGAGTCCATGGAGAGCCTGATGGAATCGGCTGAATATGCACCTGTAATGTTCTCGTCGGGGGAGGAGTTCCTGCGGTCGGGATCGCTAGCCGCGGCGGCTTGCGTGATCACCGATGTTTTGGATGCCCGGAATGGACGGTGTTGAGGTGCAGCGCCGCATCAGGTTGGAGCGCCCCCATCTGCCGGTGATCTTCATATCGGGCCGCTATAGCGCTGAAACGCGACAGAGAGCCCTCCGGGAGGGCGGCGTTCATTTTCTATATAAACCGTTCGACGCTGTGGGCCTGCTGGAAGTAATTCAGGCGGCCCTTGCCAATACTTGAGAAACAGGTAGTGTTTTCCGAGCGAAGTCCGGACAAGGAGTAAAACGATGGCTACTATCGACTTGATCGGGTCCAGTCCGAAATTCAGGGCATTGCTGACGGAAGTGGAAAGGGTTGCACCGGTGGACTGCTCTGTCTTGATCCAGGGAGAGACGGGCACCGGAAAAGAAGTGATTGCGAGAGCCATTCATGAAGCCAGCCCTCGGCGTCACAACCGCTTGATAGCCCTCAACTGTGCCGCGATTCCCAGCGCGCTGTTGGAGAGCGAACTGTTCGGCCACGAAAGAGGTGCCTTCACCGGCGCGAGTGTGCAAACCAAGGGACGGTTTCAGATGGCGGATGGGGGTACCCTCTTTCTGGACGAGATTGGCGACATGCCGTTGGAACTTCAGCCCAAGCTCTTGCGCGCCTTGCAGGAACAAGAGTTCGAGCGTTTGGGCAGCACCCAGAGCGTCCGGGTCAACGTGCGCGTGGTGGCAGCGACAAACCAGGATCTCGCGCAACTCGTGACTAAGAAGTTGTTTCGGGCAGACCTGTTCTACCGGTTGAACGTAATTCCAATCCGCCTGCCTCCGCTGCGGGAACGCGTTCAGGATATCCCGCTGCTGACGGAGTACTTCGTGGCGAAATTTGCTGCCAGCCTCAACAAGCCCATCGATTTGATTCCCGATGAAGTGATGGAGGCCCTCAAAGCGCACGACTGGCCGGGCAATATTCGCGAACTACAGAATTGCATCGAGCGCGCGGTGCTCTTTTCACCTGGGTCGGTGCTGCGTCTGCCGCTGGACATGACGCACTCGGTGAAGCAGATTTCGGAGAGTTCTGCACGCACGCTGGCCGATGCCGATCGGGAGCATATCCTGGAAACATTGAGACAAACAAACTGGCTGATCGGGGGGCAGGACGGAGCGGCCAATCGACTTGGATTGCCGCGTACGACGCTGATCTATAAGATGCGGAAGCTGGGAATCGAAATACGCCGATCCCCGAACGTGCGCCCGATTCGGGAGTTGGCGGATCAACAGTGGCATGCCGCCGCGAACGGTTGAGGAGACGCCGCGTCTCTGGGCGTGTTCCTGCAGATGGTGCTAACGAAGCATAAAGCATGATCGACTCTTCTGATTTTCGGGTGATGCCGCTCTACCACGGCACCGGCCAGACAAGCCGCTGGCGCTCACGCGTCGCGAAGGACGGACAATCCTTATTCTTGCCGACCCAGGCGGCGAGCCCCGCTGAACTCCTGCTCGTATCCGGCTTTTGTGGTGTCGGCAAATCATCGGTCGTGGACGAGCTGCACAAGGTGCTGGTCCCGCCGCGCGGGCTTTTTGCCGCGGGCAAGTTTGACCAGTACCAGCGCGACGTCGTGCCATACGCGACGCTGGCTCGGGCATTTCGAGATGCTGGTGCACCAGATCCTGGTCAAGAGCGAGGCAGACGTAGAGTACTGGCTTCGCGCCTTGCGGGAGGCCTTGGAGCCGAATGGCCAACTGATGGTCGACCTGATACCCGAAGTCTAGTTCGTCATCGGCAAACAACCGCCCGTGGCAGAACTGCGACCGCAAGAAGCGCGGGGCCCGCTTCCAGGTGGTGTTCCGGCCTTTCCTCTGCGCGTTCGCCCGCCCGGAGCATCCTCTCCGTTGTTCCTCGACGATCTGCAGTGGCTGGATTCGGCAACTCAGGAACTGTTGGATCGCCTGATTACTGAACCAGGCGCATCATTGGCTTAATAAGAGGGGCTCGAGACGATCCGCACTCATGGAGAAAGAACCCATGGCTACCATCGATTCAATCGGATCCAGTCCGAAATTCCAGGCGTTGCTGACAGAAGTGGCGAGGGTCGCGCCAGTGGACTCCGCGGTTTTGATCCGAGGCGAGACGGGCACCGGCAAAGAAGTGATTGGGAGAGCAATTCATGAGGCCAGCCCTCGCCGCCACAACCGCTTGATAGCCCTCAACTGCGCCGCGATTCCGAGTGCGCTCTTGGAGAGCGAACTGTTCGGCCACGAAAGAGGCGCGTTCACGGGCGCGTGCACACAAACTAAGGGGCGATTTCAGATGGCGGATGGAGGCACTCTCTTTTTGGACGAGATTGGCGACATGCTGTTGGAACTCCAGCCCAAGCTCCTACGCGCCCTGCAAGAGCGGGAGTTCGAGCGTTTGGGCAGCACCCAGACCGTCCGGGTGAACGCGAGGGTGGTGGCAGCGACCAACCAGGACCTCGGGCAACTCGTGACCAACAAGCTGTTTCGTGCAGACTGGTTCTATCGGTTGAACGTAATTCCAATCTGCCTGCCCCCGCTGCGTGAGCGCGTTCAGGACATCCTGCCGCTGACGGAGTTCTTTGTAGCAAAATTTGCCGCCAGCCTCAACAAGCGCATCGATTTGATTCCCAATGAAGTGATTGAGGTCTTCAAAGCTCACGATTGGCCAGGCAATATCCGCGAACTACAGAATTGCATCGAGCGCACGGTGCTCTTTTCACCCGGGTCGGTGCTGCGTCTGCCGCTGGATTTGAGGCAGACGGTGAAGCCGATCTCCGAGAGTGCTGCACGCACGCTGGCCGAAGCCGATCGGGAGCATATCCTGGAGACATGAAGCAAACAAACTGGCTGATCGGAGGGCGGGACGGAGCCGCCAATCGGCTTGGATTGCCGCGTACCACGCTGATTTATAAGATGCGAAAGCTCGGAATTGAAATACGGCGTTCCCCGAAGGTGCGCCCGATTCGGCAGTCGGCGGATGAGCAGCGCCGCGAACTGGTGAGGAGACCCGCGTATCCACGCGTGTTACATCTCCCACCTTCCGGAAGACCCGCTTGATGGAATCCATCGCATTCCAACTCGACAAAGGCCCCAAGAAAGTACTGAAAGCCGGCAACCCGGGTTTCATTCCAAAAGGCAGATTATCATGCAAGACGAACAGATACGCGCAGCTTTGAACAAACACTGGCAGGCGTCGGCAGACGGCGATTCGAACGCGGAACATGATATTTACGACGATGATGCTATTTGTGACTATCCGCAGTCCGGGGAGCGAATCTTCGGGCGAAGCAATCTGCAGGCCTTGCGGAGTCATCATCCAGGCAAACCGTCCGGTTTCAAGATCAAGCGAACGCTCGGAAAAGGCGACCTCTGGATCACGGAATACACAATCACCTACCAGGGGAGGTCAGCCTACACAGTGAGCATCATGGAGTTCCGCGACGGTAAGGTCGTGCACGAGACACAGTATTTCGCGGATCCCTTCGAGGCTCCAGCGTGGCGGAGCCAATGGGTTCAGCGGATGGCGTGACGCCGCCTTGAGGCGGAACGGAGGGTCCGCGGTGCCGGTTTTCGATTGACTGCGATTATCGAAGGCCAGCGAGCGGGCGCGCATACGCTGTCGCGGATCCGTCCACGTTCGCTCGGTCCTGAAGCCATATCATCCAACAAGCGCCGCAAGTCGAGGAAGGGCGCGTCCGGAACAGTCGAGAACCGGCGTAGAGAATTGGCTGAGGGGCGTGGCAAACTGCGTGGCAAACTGCACCGTTGCAACAGCGACACGGTCGCTTCGAGTCCGCGAAAGAGGTAAGCGTCGGCTCAGAGAGGCTCACGGCGGATCGGATATTATCAACGTAGGAGGCCGCGTGGTGCTGCCCAGGATGCTGGTATCGAAGGCGTCCCATACCTTACCAACGGCTCCATCATGGACATCGACTTTCTTCCGCGCCACCTGACTATCCTTGGCGCCGGCGACATCGGCCTGGAATTCGCGCAAATGTACCGCAGGTTCGGGAGTGAAGTCAGCATTGTCGAGGAGGGCTGCACCTGGCCCGGCACGCGGAAGACGACGTCTCGACCACCATCCGGGAGATCCTCGAACAGGAAGGAATCCACGTTCGGCTGAACGCAACTTGTATGGGCTTTTCGAGGCGCGGCGAGGATATTGCCGCTC
Source organism: Bryobacteraceae bacterium (assembly GCA_035501495.1). GTDB lineage: Bacteria > Acidobacteriota > Terriglobia > Bryobacterales > Bryobacteraceae > JAIQFL01. The sequence goes on from DATJWB010000273.1 coordinate 96,297, forward strand.
AAGTTGAATGCGCCAGTGACGATCCCGAGGTAAGCGGGTCACACGTGCTGCTGGCGGTGGGACGCCGTCCAAATACCGATGACCTCGGTATCACAGGGGTGGGCGTCGTCGTCGACAAACGCAGGTACATTGCGGTTGGTGACCATCTGCGCACCACCGCCCCGGGAATCTGGGCGTTACGCGATTGCAACGGGAAAGGAGCATTCATCCACACCAGCGTTAACGATGCTGAAATAGTTTGGGTGAATCCTCCGGGCAATGACCCGCCGCAAATTCAGCGATCACATTGCCGCCCATGGTCTCTACATTGATCCTCCGCTCGGTCGGGCGGGATTGAGGAAGGAGTTCGCAAAAGGGTTTATGAAGATCCTCGTGGATGCGCAGACCCACGAAATCCTGGGAGCCGCCATCCTGGGAACCGGCTGCGACGAGGCCATTCACTCGGTTCTGGATGTGATGTATACCAGAGCGCCGTATACGGTCATTCAACTGGCCGCGCACATTGACCCGACCGTTTCTGAACTCATCCCCAAAATCTCCGGCGAACCCCAGCCGCTTTCAGACGGAGCCGCCGCTTCGCACTGGCGTACTCAGAAATGAAACGCGCGAGCGATACAGTTTCCCTTTGCCGTCTGCGGCGTCTCCGGCGTACGGAGCTCCCGGTGGATACTGTGGCCCTGGCACGCTACCTGGTTGGCAAAGTGGCGGTCCATGATACCGATGATGGCAGGCTCAGCGGGCGCATCGTCGAGACGGAGGCTTATCCGGTCGGTGATTCCGCCGGTCACGCATTCCGCGGAGAGACGCGGCGTAATGCCTCACTATTTCTCGGACGCGGGCACGCTTACGTATATTTCACCTACGGGTCATCCTTCATGCTGAACGTGACGAGCGAGGCGGCGGGAGTCGGGGCGGGAGTTCTCTTGCGTGCCCTCGAACCACTCGAAGGAATCGATCGGATGCAACGCCTCCGCGGCGGGGCGGGCCTGCTCGATCTAGCGCGCGGGCCAGGCCGGTTGGCCCAGGCGATGCAGATTGATCTCCGACAGAATGGTCTGGATCTGTGCGCCGCCGGTCCGCTCTGGCTCGCGGCGGGCTGCCGGGAAACGGGCGTTGTCGGCACGAGCGTGCGCATCGGTTTGACGCGCAATGTGGATCGCAAACTGCGCTTCTACGAGCGAGGCAATCCGTACGTCAGTGGTCCAAAGAAGTTACGCGGGTAGTTCAGGTGAGCGCTTGGAGAGGGCCTATTCAAGACCGGCGCCAAGTCGAATTCGACATTTACAGCCGTCGCCCAGCAAATCCGAGACATACAGGGACGCGTACTGCGCGGTTATGCACCTGTCACGGTGTAGGGGCATTGACGGCAGACTACGCCGGGTTCCGTGGACCTGGATTGGAAAGTCGGGGAGCGTCGGCCCGCTGAGTCGGTCCGCCAACAATAGCGTGCCAGCGATCCCTGCTCTGTCTTTCATTTCTTTACCTTAGCCGTGGAGCGCGACATGCGAGCGATCAATCAGCGAAGGCCGAACGAGCCTTGCACGCTGAGGCGGCCTGGATATCAGGGCAGAGGAGAACGAACATGAAGATACTGATGGTGCTAACGTCGCATGATCGATTGGGCAACACTTCCCGCAAAACCGGCTTCTGGCTGGAGGAACTCGCAGCTCCGTACTTTGTCTTCCGGGACGCAGGAGTCGATCTGACACCGGCCTCGCCGAAAGGAGGCCGGCCCCCGATCGATCCGAAGAGCGATTTGCCGGAGAATCAAACCCCCACGATGACACGGCTTAAACAGGACACGGAAGCACAGAAGGAGCTATCTCAAACAGTAAAGCTCTCCGACATGAAGTCGGAGGATTTCGACACCATTTATGTGGGAGGCCACGGCCCTATGTGGGATCTTGCCGATAACCCCGACTCCATCGCGTTGATCGAGTCTTGCTACAACTCCGGCAAGCCTGTCGCTGCTGTCTGTCATTCGCCGGCTGTCTTTCATCGCGTAATGTACCAGGGCGAGCCTCTCGTCAAGGACAAACGTGTAACCGGCTTTACCAATGGCGAAGAAGCCGCCGTCAATTTGACCCACGTCGTTCCGTTTCTTGTGGAAGACGAGTTGAAGAGAATCGGCGGAATCTACCAGAAGGCAGCCGACTGGGCACCTCTCGCGGTAGTTGACGGCCGGGTTGTGACCGGCCAGTACCCGGCTTCGTCGACTGCTGCGGCCAAGGCATTGCTGGAATTCCTGGCGGTTCGGATGGCTGCTTAGCCGCTAGGAACTCGGCGCTTGGTCGGGAATTCAGCTACCACGACACAAGCCGAATGGCGATGAGACGAACACGCCGCAGCTCCCTTCAAGGCCCTCGCTCAGCTGTGATCTGCGCCTGGTGTTTCGGGCGATTGATGAAAGCCGCGAGGGCTATACGGGGGCTTCAGGTAACCTCACCTGTACAATCGAGTCTCGAGCATGCCCTGGCGAACTTTGTAGAGGGAGTCGAACCCGCTCACGGTATACAGCTTCGAATTTTCGTTCTCGGAAAGCCGCGGGCACTGAACCCGGCAATCCAGAACCAACTGTTTCTGATCGGCCGGGAGGCGCTCATCAATGCGTTGCGCCACTCCGAAGCGACAAAGATCGAGGTTGAAATTCAGTACCTGCGCAACCTCTTGTGCATACTGGTTCGCGACAATGGCTGCGGGATTAATCCCGAAGCGATCCTATCGACAGGAGACTCGCACTCGGGTCTTCGCGGAATGTGCGAACGGGCAGGCAACATTGGTGCACGCTTGGGGGTATGGAGCAGGGTGCGTGCGGGGACTGAAGTGCGCGTCACCGTTCCGGTTGACGTGGTGAAGGCTCCCGCCTAATGGAAGGAGGACCTGCAGGAGATGAAACGTGTCCACTGGTCGGGCGATCTGAGAGCGGTGCAGCTTCCCTCTCTAACGCAGCCGAGCGTTTCTTAAGGCCGCGCGTTTCTTTCAGGGCGTTTCCAGCAGGGCAAAAGGACCAAGCCTGAAGAACTGCTGCCGCACCGGTGATTCGAGCCTTTACGCCGCAATCTAAGGTGCTGTTCTTGTGTCCGTGCCGGCTCCAACTGGTGAAGGTGTAGCCTCTACCAGGAGTGGCGCTGACCGCAACTGCCGTACCGATGTCGTACCCACCGTTAGCGGGAGTAACGTTCCCACCTGAAGATGGATTCGCCAGGGGCGCCCAACCACTGCGTCTTGAGATTCGCCGTGTAGGTGGCGGCCATGGTTCCAACGGTGATCGTGCTCGACGCTATTGTCACGCCATCGCTCCACAAGCGCGGAAGGTACGAAACAGAATCGAGCACGATCTCCGGCCGAACAAACGGCGTTTGCGGTCTGCAAAGGAGACTCCCGTTCTGAGGTGATGGTCCTGTCATCGCCTCTCAGGGCAGCCCTCTTCTTCGATCACTTTGGAGGGAGCCGATCCGAAAATAGAGGCCGTTCGGGCTGAATCGCCGTCAAGGGCGAATGCCTGGAACGTTGAATCGCATTTTGTAGAGCCCATCTCGTGCGCAAAGGTAGAGGCTCTTGCCGTCATCGTCCCCCCACGCCATGTTGTGCGGATGTTTCGGAGCGATAACCATGCCCAGGTGCTTGCCCTCGGCCGAGATGATCCATAATCCACCCGGACCGGAGACGTACAGGTTTCCCTTTTGATCTACCTTCATGCCGTCGAGCGCGTCCTCACCGGGAGCGGAGGTCATATCGAAGAAGATCATTCCGTTCTTGACGGTGCCATCGGGTTGGGACTCGTAGCGCATGATCACCTTCTTCTTCTCGTCCCAATTCGTGACGTACAGGTACCTCTCGTCGGGTGAGAACGCAATTCCGTTGGGCCCGCTAAGGTCGGTCGTGACCAGGCGGAGTTTCCCGTTTTGCAGAGAAAAGACCCCGCTGAAGGGCAGCTCTTTTCGCGGGTCGTCGAAGAATTTCGGGAGGCCGAACGGCGGATCGGTGAAGTACAGAGTCCCGTCCGACCGGTAGACCAGGTCGTTCGGGCTGTTCAAGCGTTTTCCCCGGTACCGGTCCGCGAGCACTGTCAACGTGCCGTCCTTCTCCAGACGGGTCACGCGACGGTTTCCGTGTTCGTTGATTGTCAGCCGTCCGTCGCGGTCGAGCGTCAGGCCGTTCGATCCAGGCTGGCTGTACTCCGCGATGTCCGCGCCGGAGTAGCCGCTTGGATGTCGATACACGGACAGTTCGCCGTCCTTGGTGTACTTGTACTGCGTGTTTGCATTGGGATCGCTGAAAACGAGGTAACCGCCGTCCCGGACCCAAACTGGTCCCTCCGTGAACTCAAAGCCCTCGGCCAGTTTGAAGATCTTGGGATTGGGGCCGATGATTCCGTCGATGGCGGGATCCTTCCGGACAACATCCACGTTGACCTCACAGGGTGTGATGGCAACAGGCCCGCGCTCACCCTTGTAGAAGTCGAGCCGCGCCAGCCGGATCCAGATGAAGTTGGTCGGTGGATTCGATAGTGGTCCGTTGGCCCCGAAGATCGCGAGATGGATCTTCTGTCCCGGCTTCACATTGCGGCCGATAATCAACCGGTTCGACGCGTTCCAGCCGGCGATCATCGACCCACCGCGCTGGCCCACAGCCCTGGTCAGTTCGCCGTCAACCCAGACCTCCGCGTAATCATCCACGGAGGTCTCGAGCACGATCGTCGATCCCACAGTTGAGTAATCGCCGATCTTCTCCGGGACGGTAATCGCCGTTCGATACCAGTTGAAGCAGAGGCGCCCGGTGGAACGACGTTGGTCGAGCGATTCCGGGTTGATTGATTCCCAACGCGAATCGTCGAAGTCCACGCCGCCTGCATGAGGCGAGTAATCGTAGGTCCTGACGGGCTTGCCGGTAGGCTGTCCGTCGGCGCCGGGTCCGGTGAAATCGACTTCGATAATCTTCGTGTCGCTGTATCGCCACTGCGCGTGAAGCTGATCGGCACCTTCGCGAGTCATCAGATTGACACTGGCTTCGGGCCGGCTCTCGGGGACGCTGTTGCGCATCTCGGCGGCGCGAATCGACCCGGTAATTGTGAGAAGTAATACGAGCTGTTTCATCGCACTTTCACCACGTAATAGAGGAATGGGTCGCTAACTTCCTTGAACCAATGAGGCACCCCTGCAGGCACGATGATCACATCGCCCTTCTTCAGCGGATGCGAATCTCCGCCGCTGATGGAGGAACCGCGTAACTCATCGGGCTCGGTGGCCTTGACGTCGACCGGCGTGCCACCGGTGACGAGTGTGGCAGTGCCGTCGAGGACGTAAACAATATCGGCATCCTTCGTGTGAATCTCCGCCATCCCGGGCTTCTCTCGCCGGCTGGCGTGCACCATGTAGCTTTCGCCCTGGTTGAAGAGGACGGAGCCCTTATCGAACGCGGCTTGCACTTCTGTGCTGTCGAAGAATGTGACTGAAGCCGAGCCACGAGATACGGCGGCGGCAGCAGCCATAGCCAATTCCTCATCTTGTTGTGCGCTGGCCGCTCCGCTCACGCCGACGGCGCCGACCACCTGGCCGTCGATGGTGATCGGCACTCCACCTTGCAACGGGGTAAAGTCGTTGAGCGCAACCATCGCAGTGCGGCCCTTTGCGATGATCTCCTCGAATGCCCGCGTGGGCTTCTGAAAGAGAGCCGCGGTGCGTGCCTTGCCGATCGAGATATTGGCGCCGGCAGCGAACGTGCCATCCACGCGTTCGAGCGCCATCAGATTGCCGCCGTCATCGACCACCGCGATGACACCGCCGGCGTGATTCTTATGAGCTTGTGCCACGGCCGCGGCGACCGCACGGCGAGCCCCATCCAGTGTCAGCGTCTTTCGCTCAGTGATTTCGGTTGCCACCGCAGCTCCGGCGAAAGCAGCCACCAGCAGCATCAACCCCATGAGTTTCCGTTTCATCTTCATCTCTCCTGTGTTTGGATTTTGCTTCCGCTCATGAATGACGCCTACGGTAGCGATTATTCCGTCAGGCCTCGTCGAGAAAGGCACGAACGCCACTCGTGACCGCCACCAGAAGATCCGCGTTCGCTTGCGCCGGCAGATCGGACACGGTGTACAGGAAGAAGTGATCCGTCTCGACTGCCGCTAATTGAAAATGGTCCCGGGCAGCCCGACGCACACCCTTGCCCAGGGACTCGTCATTCTCTCTACGGGTGATCACCAGTGACAGGAGATGCCGCCCGTCCCCGAACGTCAAATGGACAAAACGACGGCCCTGATCCTGGCACTCATGCGCCAGGATGAGCGCGAATTCGGATGGCACGCGTTCCTGCACCAACGCGGTGAGCCCCTTGAAGCGCTCCGGTAGTTGGTTCGGTTCTCCAGGCACCCAAGACACGGGGTGGTGGATGACAGCACAGTGGAGATGGTCATCGAACGCAACTCCTAACAACCCATCACTCGGGACACCGAAGCGAAAGACGCCGAAACAAAAAGCCAGTGCCGCTGCGATGGCCATCAGGTAAAGCTTCTTTGGCGAAGTCTGCTTCGGCTGACGCAGGCGGTCGCGGATGCGTTGTTCCAATCCGGCAGGCACCGGCGCTTCCCGCACCGCATTCTGAAGGCGGCGACGCACGTTTCGGCGCTCCTTTGCTTCCTGCGTGCACGAATTGCAGTGCCTGAAGTGCTCGATCATCTCGAGATTGCTTTCGGTCAGCAGTTCATCGTCAATGTACGAATCGAGCTTTGCCCGGAAGGTCCGGCATGCCTGCTCAAACCTTGTATGCGTCATGATCTGTCGTCCTTCTGAAGACCCTTGCCAATCCCATAGGTCCGCGCCACATCCGCCAGATGTTTCCGGAGGAGTCCTCGGCCACGACTCAGGCGTGACATCACGGTGCCGATCGGTATCGAAAGAATCTCCGCGACTTGCCTGTATGCGAATTCCTCGACGTCCACCAGCAGCACAACGGACCGGAATTCAGACGGGATTCTGTCCAATGCGAGCAGGATGTCGTCGTCGGTGAGCTCCTGGTGCACGCTGTCGGGCTGGACGAGATTGGCTTCGAGAAATTCTTCGTTGTCCTTCAGCAGCGGAAGGCGGAACCACTTGCGCCGCTGATGGCTTACGCAGTGAAACAGGATTTTGTAAAGCCACGCCCGGCAATTGGTGCCCGCTTCGAACCGGTCGAACGAACGCCACGCCTGCAGGTAGACCTCCTGGAGCACATCCTCTGCATGGCCGCGTTCGCCGGTCATCCGCAGGGCCGTCCGGAAGAGATCCTTCAGGTGCGGCATGGCTTCGGTTTCAAAGCGCTCCTCGAGAGTGTGGCTGCCGCGTGTTTCGGGTGTGGGAGCAGACGGCGGGCGGCTATCGCTTGCCCAATCGGCCATTGCTTGTGAGGCTTGCATACGCTTAAAGGAAGGGAGTCGGGAAAAATATTCCGTACCAAAGAGAATGGGGTGCGGATCGCTCCGCACCCCCGAGGGATGAACCGTTCCGGGCGTCGGGTTACTTGACCGGCGACGAAAAGCCCGCCTCGCCGAGTAGCACCTGTGCCCACGCGCAGTAGACTTGAACCTTCGCGATGTCCTTGATATAGGACGGGACTTCCACTTCGCGCTTCTCGGCATTGGTGCCCAGCGTCCCCTTGATCTTGAACGCGTCGAGCGTGTAGATGTTGCCCTTGCTATCGACGATGCGCCACGTCGGCGCCGGGGTGTCGGGCACCTTGAAGTCGTCCGACACCTTCAACATGCTTTTCCCGTTATCCACATAATGGCTGACCGTTCCGGTGTTGGCCTTGGGCCCTTGGAACTGGGATGACGTGTGAGCGTCCATCTTGGCGGCGAATGAGTTAACCGTGACCAGCAGCGCCAGCACGGCGAAAACAGAGAGTACGTTTCTGAGTTGCTTCATTTCAATTCTCCTTGTGAAGTTTTTGCTTGGTTTACCGTTCCACGATCTGGACGGCGTGCCCATCCGGGTCGCGGACCGTGACTGCTTTCCGGAATCCCGCCTTGCCGTCCGGTAGCTCTACAGCTCCGGTGGAAACAAAAGCGGACCGGCTGTTCCGGAAAGTCTGCGTGGCGACATCCACGCTGATCCCCAAGAATCTCGTTTGCCAGTGGAGAAGGTCATTGGCCTTCTCCTCCGGCGGAAATGGGCGCCCATCGCGCGGAGCCAGGTATTCGAGAAACTCGATTCCCGGTCCCGAAGCCGCTCGCAAAGCCGTGATGTGCAGGCGGGCGCCGAAAACATTGTTGAGTCGCTCCTGTTCGAGACCGTAGTTTTCACTTTCTCCCGATACTTCCATTCCCAGCCGGTCGCGATAGAACTTTAAACTCGCCTCTGTCTCGGAAATGACGATCGCGGTGTGATCTATTCCCAGAAAAAGCCGGTCTGTGGGAGCGTGCCACCTGGGGTTGCCCTTGTCCGGCGGAAACCAGAGGATCTCGAGCGGGTGGCCGTCCGGATCGCGGAAATAGAATGCGCGGATTCCGCCGGCGCTCCTGTTCCACGCGGGCAGAAGCTGCGGCCCCGGTGAGGCGTGTTGTACTTTGTGTTGCCGGAGCCACCCGTATGCGCGGTCCATGTCGCTCACGATGATGGCAATGTGCTGGAAAGACCGGTCGTTGCTGCGTGCGTCTATGGGCGCGGGCCGGCCCCGCGGGGCCAGAAACTCGGTCAACTCGATGTATTCTTCGCCCAGGCGCATTCTCGCCGTGCGCGTGTGAAGACCGAATACGCCCGTGAGGTGCTCATAGCTCTCACCGTCAGCCTCGGCTTCCCAGGCCTTTTGGAAATGGAGCACGGTCGAGTAAAATTCGACGGAGCGATCGAGGTCGGAAACGGTCAGGCCGATCGAGTCCACTCCCGTGACCAGCGCATGAGGTCCGGCAAAGACAAGGCCCCCAGCCAGGAGCAGTGTATAAATCGTGCGACGCACAATCATGAGAGCCTCCCGATCAGGTGATCGCCGACGCGCAGTGCGTTCGCCATGATCGTGAGCGCCGGATTCACGGCGCCGCTGGATGGAAAGAAGCTTCCATCGACGACGTACAGGTTGTCGAGCTCATGTGCTTTGCAATTGCGATCGAGCGCCGAGGCCGCGGGGTTGTTGCCGAAGCGGATCGTGCCGTTTTGATGTGCAACCCCGGCCAACGGAATCCGCTGGCCAACGAACAAGTTCCGCGAGAACAGGCCCTGGTGACAGTCGTGGCCGTGAACAGCGCACTTGGTCTGCGTCTTCATCAGTTCTTTGAGCTTTGCTATCAGGCGCTGATGGCCCTCTTCGTTGTTGGGCTGGTAGCTGAGCACGATCTTGCCGTTACGGTCCAGCGTGACGCGGTTCTCGGGGTCAGGCAGATCCTCAGACGTTAACCAGAAGTCGAGAGAGTGGTTCGCCATCAGATCGAGCGTGAACCCGGGCGCAATTGCCGGGGCGCCACCGCTGAGTGTGATGCCATCCAACTTCCCGACGAATGAAATGTGGCCCATCGGATGTTTCCAGTCATCGGAGCCGTGATAATAATCGTTCACCGAAAGTGTCTTCTGGAAGATCACCGGGTTCGGACACTTGGAGACGGCCATGAGGATGGAGTTAACGTGCCCCATATAATGCCTGCCCACAACATCCGATCCGTTGGCGAGCCCCCGCGGGTGCCTGTCATTAGCGGAACGCAACAACAGTGCCGCGGAATTGATGGCGCCGCAGGAGACGACAACCATGTCGGCTGAATACGTCGCGGTGGCCCCGTTTTGCCGGACGGCCACGCCGGTGACCTCGCGCCCCGATACACTGGTTTCGAGACGCTCCACGTAGGCGTTTGTCATCAGTCCGACTTTCGGATATTCCAGCGCCGGATCGACCCCGAGCACCTGGGCATCGGACTTTGCGTAGATGAGGCACGGGAATCCGTCGCAGGTGTTACAACGGATGCACTTGCTCGAACGCGGGTTCTTCTCGTCGAGCATGACCCCGAGCGGCGTATGGAACGGACGAAGACCAGCGGCAGTGAAATCTTCCGCTAATTGCTGGATGCGCGGCTCGTGACTGACCGGCGGGTGCGGATACGGCCCGCCGGCCGGTGGTTCGGTGGGGTCTTCGCCGCGCTCGCCGTGCACGTGATAAAAGTGCTCGGCTTGGGCGTAGTAAGGTTCCAACTCGTCGTACTGGATCGGCCACGCCGGAGAGATCCCACCGTGGTGCCTGATGGTGCAAAAATCTTCGCGCCTCAGCCGGAACAAGGCCGCACCATAGAACTTGGTGTTGCCGCCGACGCAGTAGTTCGTGTGCGGGTGGAGTTCCTTGCCGCCGCGGTCGTGCCAGACCTCTTTGGTTTGGTACTTGCCTTCGACATTCACGGCCCGTGTGCTCCAGTTGTCTTTTTCGCGTGGGACGTAGTCGCCCCGCTCCAGAAGGAGAACCCGCTTGCCGCTCGGCGCCAGTTTGCGGGCAAGTGTCCCGCCGCCGGCGCCTGTGCCGATGATGATCACGTCATAGTGCCGTTCATTGTTCATGAAGTGCTCCATAGTTACAGCGGAAAATGCAGCGCTGCTCGTTGTGGTGGTGGTATTTGGCGCAGAACACCCGATGTGCTCCGCGCCAGTGCTGGTATAGCCGGCCCGCCGAGAGCATCGCGATCGTGGGGGCCAGGAAGTACACCCAAATCGCTGTCCAGACTCCGGAAGGAAGTGCTGAGCCCACGGTGCGAGCCGGATTCATGCTCATCCCCGAAAACGGCGACTCGACACTGATGAAGGCCGCCACCAGAAAGCCGGCCACCCATGGTGTGAATCGAGTGAGTCTCCGGGAGTTGGCAACGTTCAAGACAACCGTAATCATCAGGAACGAAATCGTGAACTCAGCGGCGAATGCGACCCATGGGCCTCCTGCGCCTGGTACTGTGGCGACAAATTGGACCCGCGCCAGGGAGGGACCGAGGACGGTTGAAGAGAGCAGAACTCCGGCCACGCCGCCGCCAAATTGCGCGATTGCATAGAAGAGAGCATCCCAGGGAGCGATCTTGCGGAGAGAAAGAAAGGTCAAGGTAAGAGCGGGATTCATGTGCGCGCCGGAGCGCTGCCCCCATGGCGAGGAAATAATGGCAACTGCCGTCAGGCCCATCGCGACGCCGCCGACAAAGCGGCCGGCCAGGCCTGTCACATTCTGCAGGAGCACTCCAAAGAAGCACGCGGAGACCATGAACGTGCCAAGAGAGGCAGCTTCCATGGCGTACTCGGGCCAATGCGCCTGAAGGGCTTCGATGGCGCCCAAGCGTTTGTAGACGGCTGGCATTGCGGCTTGCACGCGGTTGAAGGACGTAGAGCCGCCAAAATATTCCGCGGAATATAACAAACCGGCAGTGGGATATACGAGCGGCCATGCAAGCGACAAAGCTCTTTCCCTCACGCCAGTCCGCTCTGATTGCAACGAACATCCGCTGGTTACGCCAGGCACTTCGCCTGCTGGAACGAATCGATGAGCGGGTCTATTCCACTACGGCGCCGGGATTCCCTCCGCATCGCGCGGGGGCGCATTTACGGCATGTTCTGGAGTTTTATCAGTGCTTCATGGACGGCCTGGAGTCCTCACACATCGACTATGACGGACGCCGGCGCGACGAAGCCATCGAGCGCTGCCGCCAGACGGCTGCCCGTACGATCCGGTCCATCATTCACGCACTGGAAACCTGCGCCGAACTCCGCCAGGAACGCATCGTGTGGGTCCGAATGGAGGATGCCGCGGATAGCGGGGTGCGCGACATCTTCATGGAATCTTCTCTGAGCCGCGAGTTGCAGGTCCTCAGCAGCCACACGGTCCACCACTTCGCTCTGATCGCGTTGACGCTCAGGGCACACGGCGAACCAATGGACCCCGACTTCGGCATGGCGCCTTCGACACTGCGTCACCTGGCTTCCAAAACCGCGGAGGCCGCATAATGTGTACCGTCAGTTGGGTTCATCAGGCGGAAGGTTATCACCTCCTCTGCAATCGCGACGAGAAGCGGACACGCGGAACCGCATTCGCTCCTCGAGTCGTTATGCGCGGCGGTGTGCGCTACACCTCGCCAGTCGATTCCGATGGCGGCGGTACGTGGATCTCGGCCAACGAATACGGCCTGTCCCTGTGTCTGCTCAACGGCAGCGCAGGGCTACAAACCTCCGATGCGCGCAGGAGCCGCGGCCTTTTGGTTCGCGAGTTGGCCTGGGCGCCGTCCGCCGGGGAGTGCACTCTCTGGCTCAGGCATCTGGACCTCCGATGCTATGCGCCGTTTTCCCTGGTAGTGTTGGAGCCGCGGCAGAGCGCCATCCTGGCCCACTGGGACGGCCTCCAACTTACGATCGACCCCGCAGGCGACCGTCACACACCGCTCACGTCATCTTCCTATGACGCGGAAGGCGTACGCCGCTCTCGCCTGAACGAGTTTGCCCGACGCGTGGGAGGGGCTGGTTCCTTTGACCCCGCTTTGCTCTACTGGTTTCACTCGAGTCACGGCACGGCGCCTGATGCTTACTCGACCTGCATGCACCGGAAGGACGCCGAGACCGTCAGCTTCAGTTGGGTGGTCGTCTCGCGCGATTCGATTCGCTTCCTGTACTTGCCTGGCGCGCCGTGCCAGTCCAACCCCAGTGAACAACAGGTTCTGGTGCGAACCGCATGACCCAATTCCTGCTCATTGCCGCCGCGACGTTCGCCAGTGAAGACCTCACCTGCATCAGCACCGGCGTGCTAATCGCGTCCGGGAAGATTGGGTGGATCGCTGGCGTTCTCGCGTGCCTTTTCGGCATTTACGTTGGCGACCTGCTGCTGTACTTCGCAGGGCGGATGATTGGACGGCCCATCCTGGGGAGGTTTGTGGCCGGACAAAAACTCGATCGTGCGTCACGGTGGCTTGTAGAACGCGGGGCCAAGGTTGTGGTGCTCAGCCGGTTTACTCCCGGTCTCAGATTGCCTGCTTACGTCGCAGCGGGTTTGTTGAAAACGCGGTTTTGGACCTTCTCGTTCTACTTTCTCATGGCGGCCGTTCTCTGGACTCCGGCGCTCGTTGGCGCCTCGGCCTTGCTGGGAAGGAGACTTCCGCACCTCGGTGTTGCCGGTCCGGCAATCGTGCTGATCGCCCTCCAGGCGCCCAGGCTGTGGCCGAGTTGGCAGAGACGGCGCCGCCTGCTCGGCTGGATTCTGCGCAGAACGCGATGGGAGTTCTGGCCTCCGTGGCTGGCGTACCTTCCGGTCGTGCCGTACATTGTCTATCTGGGGATTAAACACCGTTCGCTGACGCTCTTCACGACGGCGAATCCCGGCATTCCTTCCGGAGGGTTCGTAGGGGAGTCGAAATCCGCGATTCTGTCCCGTCTCGCGCATGTGCCGGCGTGGACCATAGCAACCGATCCGGACGCTGTATTCGATTTTGTGAGGCGTTTCGATCTGTCGTATCCGATCGTGCTGAAGCCCGATGTGGGTGAGCGTGGCACCGGGGTCACGATTGCCCGCCAGGCCGCGGATGTGCTCGCATACTTCGAGAGCGCAACGCAGCCGACGATCGTCCAGAGGTACGTCGCCGGAGTGGAATTTGGCGTCTTCTACTATCGCTATCCCGGAGAACCTGCAGGGTGTATATTCTCGATCACAGAAAAGCGCTTCCCGGCGGTGGCTGGCGACGGATCGAGCACCATCCGGGAGTTGGTGCTGCGAGATGATCGGGCCGTATGCCTGGCGGACCGCTATCTGAGCCGATTGAGACGTTCCGCCGACGATGTGCCGAAAGCGGGAGAATCCGTGAGCCTGGCGGAAGTCGGCTCGCACTGCCTGGGCGCGATCTGCCGGAACGCCGCCGGTTTGGAAACCCCTGCGCTGCGTTCGGCTCTGGATGCCATCGCTCAGAAATTCACGGGCTTCTACTTCGGCCGTTTCGATTTGAGATCCGAATCGATGGAGGCGCTTCAGCGAGGTGAGTTTCAGATTCTGGAGCTCAACGGAGTCACCGGCGAAGCAACCCATATCTACGACCCTTCGGTGAATGTCCTACAAGCGTATCGAGTGCTGTTCCAGCAGTGGCGGATTGCCTTCGAGATCGGCGCGAGGAACCGTGGGCTGGGCACGGGGCCCATGACGTTCCGCGAAGTCGTGGCATTGATCAGATCCGTGAGGGGCCGCGGTACCGAACTGCATTCGGCCGCACGAGCAGCAGCTTCCATCCAGCAGGCGCCGGTAAACTCGTAAAGTCAGGACGCGCCGCGCCGCGGCTACGATGCGGAGCGACGCCGGATATCGCCGCGTTCATTCCTCCGCTCCAGCAACGAATTCACGACAACTCTTGCAAGCACTCGCTCGACCCTGGTGATGTGGTGCCTGGTTGAAAGCTGTCTGACCGACCATACCTTGCAGGAAGAGACTGCCGTATTGGAACTCGAGCCGCAGGGCTGGCTGGCCGAGAGGATCGAGCGGCTCCGGGACGCGCAATCGTCTCGTTCGGTCGCAGACGCTGGGTTGGGAGTGGCCTTCGGCGCTGGGCTGGCCCTGGCGCAGGCGGCGAAACGGCGAGGCTGCCATTGATCTGAACCAGGTTCTGCACGCGACGACCGGGGGGAACCTTCCGCTGGCGGCGCGGCTTTGGGCCGAACCGACGGCCTCGTCCCGAACGGCCCGCAGCGGACCATCCCGTGGTACTGGTGTTGACAAGCTGCGTGAGCGGGATCGAAGGGCTGTTGGGTGGCGCTCAAAACCAACTTGCAGGAGTTCGCGTAACGGGGAGCTTCCGGGCGCGGCTCAGAAGGTTTCGCGTTTTTCACGCACCGGACCGAGCCGCGACCATAAAGGGAGAGTCCAAACGGGGGATCTTTCGGCATCCTGTTGCATCAGGTCGTGGTGAGGCTCCGGCCGATCAACGGCAATTCTCGACGATGCATCAGCAGCACGATCAAAGCGCACACTGTCACGACAATAGCCAATGCGAACAACTCGCCGTGATCGCCGACAGGCGTCAGCGCGACGCCAAGCCTCGCCAGGTGAAACAGAATCGCGCTGCCGGTAGCCGCCAGAGCCATCCCGGCGCCTATGGTGAGCGTCCCCGGGATGAGCAGGAGGACAGACGCGACCAGTTCAAAGACCCCGGAGCCGATGCGGCCCCAGGGCTCCATGCCGAGCGTCGAAAAAATATAGACGGACTCTTTCGCCGCGGAAAACTTGAAGAACAGTGTCTGCAGCAGGATCGCTGCAACGATCAGCCGCAGGACCCAACTGGTGACGATGAACGCTTTAGTGTGTCTCATACCTTCCTTTCTGAAATTCCAGAAATCCTTGCGCTTCGGCTCTTCCCAGGTAACGCTCCAGGAGCTTGGTGTCGGTCTTCGTCAAATCCACAAGGATGAGACCGTCCAGCGTGTTCGCAAACTTGGGATCCACGTTAAAGCCGAGAAGCTTGCCGCCCAGCTTCAGATATTGGCGGAGCAGGACTGGCACGCCTGTTTGCTTCTGCTCGATGTCGCTGATTGACGCCGTGAGGTCCTCGACATCGACTCCGGCAGCCGGCCACGCCGTGCGGTGGCAGCGCTTCAACGGGCGCCGGTTGCGAACGAGACCGGCGAGATCCTGCAGGAAGGCGTGCTTCTCCAGGAACGAGATCATCAACTCACGCGAGACGGACTGAAATTGATTGCTGATGCTGACGGGTCCGAACAATACCTTGTATTGCGGGTTGCGCGCGACGAAGGCGCCGATGCCCTTCCACAGCAGCAGCAGTGGGGCGAATCCCTTCTGGTACTCCGGCCGGATGAAAGACCGGCCGAGTTCGATCGCGGGACCAATCCGCTGGAGAAACGCATCGCCGTAACGAAACAGAGTCGCTGTATACAGGCCGCGGATGCCGTGCCGGCTGCGCACCACATCCGCCGGCGCCAGGCGATAGGCGCCGACCAGTTCGTTCGCCCGCGCGTTCCACACGAAAAGGTGCAGGTAATGCGCATCGAACTCGTCGCGGTCGAGCGGCCTGCCGGTGCCCTCTCCAACTGCCCGGAAGGTGATCTCGCGAAGGCGGCCGAGCTCGCGCAGCACATTGGGGATCTGGCGCGCTTCCGTAAGATACACTTCAAGATCACCAGAGCGGCTGAGCAGACAGCCCGCGGTCAAGCCAGCGATGTCCGCTGCCACATCGGCCAAGGGCAGCGGCGCCGCGATGGGCTCCGCACTAGCGTTTTCCTCGCGCGACACCGGCACCGAGGTGTGCGGCTTGAACTGTTTGCGCGTTGCCAGAAGATGCGTCCTCCAGCGCAGGTACTCTACCTGCTCCCGCGCGCCGGGCATGGCCCGTAATTTGTCCGCGCTGATGGGTGAACCGACATGGACTTCCACGCGCCGGCCGCGCTTGTTCAGGAGTTCCCGGGCCAGTAAAGCGGTTCGAAGCGCCGGGTGCGCCATTCCCGCGATGTGAAAGACCGGTCCGTTTGAGCCGGAGATATACATCGGCACTACCGGTGCGCCGGCGATACTCGCCAGCCGGGCGGCAGCCGGATTCCACTCCGCATCCATTACCGAGCCTGCTCGCCATCGGAAGTGCGCCACTTTGCCGGCCGGGAAGATCACCAGCATCCCCCCATTCCCGAGGTGCTCGATGGATCGCCTCAGCCCTCGTCGATTGCGCGCCGAGGAGCGCCCGTCGATCGGGTCCACAGGAATTACCATGTTGCGGAGCTCGGGCACAATCGTCAGGATGCCGTTCGCAAGAAGCCTCACATCCGGCCTGATCTTCGCCAGCAGGCTCGCGAGGATCGCTCCGTCCAGAATCCCGAACGGATGATTCGCAGTGATGATCGCGGAGCCGCTCGCCGGTATGTGTTTCAGATCGGCGGCGGATGTTACATAAGAGATGTTCAGGAAGTCCAGCAACCGGTCTGCAATCGAAGCAGACGCGCAGCCGGCCTGTAGTCGCTCATATACGTGCGCAATCTCGTCGATTCCGAAGACGCGACTCAACACCTTCTGGGCCCTCTGCGGAACCGGGAACGGCACGAGGCTGGGAAGAACAGAATCAAATACCGCGGTAGCCATCGCCTGAGAATCCCCGCAGCCGGTTGGTTTATTCCTGGTAAAGGGTCAGCCTTCCCGAGGAACGCACCAGACGGCCGCGAATGGTGACCGGCTCGGCGACGTGCTGAAGAAGGCTTCGATTCCAGTTCGCGAGCAGAAGGGTCATGGTGTTGCCGTTGGAATCACGAACAAGGAACGCGGGAGGTATGCCGCCGCTGATGCAGCGCACAGCGCAATCACGATGCACTTTACCCGCGCCGGGGTTCATCACGCCGAAGTAGCATTTGCTGTCGACCACTTCCCCGGTCAACTCGACTTCGCCGAGATCCGCATCGGGCACGCGCTGTGCGGCCGGGGCCGACAGACTGGAGGCCTGCCCTGGCATTTCGATCATGTGGTCGTCGCCATGAATGATGCGTTCGCCGGTGAGCTTCACTTCGCGGCCGTCGAACGCGCGCATGTCGCCCACGCCGTGCTTTCCAGGCGCGACCAACAGCCAGGGTAAGCCCTCCCCCGGAATCGCGAGAGCTGGATACGGCTCCGCAATCAGAGTGCCGCGGAACTCGCGGTACTGCTGAAATTCGAAGTATGCGGCGGGGAATGGATGCTGTCCCGCGACCAGGATTGCTGCCGTCGCCATCGCCAGCGCACCCAGAGCAACGGCGACGCGCCGAATGGTCTTCTTGAGGCCGGCAGGCATCGGCAGATAGCCGACATAGAATTCAGACTCGCTGTGCATGGTGAATCACCGAAGGTTCCACCCGAGTGCCCGGAGGCAGCGGCTTAGGGTCCACAAACACCTGGTTTCCATCGATGCGCGTACGGTAGGTCGCCACTTTCTCGGTGAACGGCGGCGGCGACGCGCCGGTATCCGGCAGGTATTGATAACCATGCCAGGGACAGGTGATACACCCATCGATGATCTTCCCTTCGCCGAGCGGACCATTCTGATGTTGGCAAACATTGGAGATCGCCGAGATCTTGCCGTCATACTTGAAAATGGCAACTCGCTCTCCGCCGCAGGAGACCACGCGAGCACGCTTCTCGGGAATCTCGTCGACGGTACCGGCAGGCACGTACTCGTTGTGCGGTGCGTCCTTCCTGCGTTCCACGGAGGCCGCAGCCAGGTGCAACACGGTGACCGCCGTCAATCCCACGCCAAGAAGCCCGGCGAGCACAGGGCTGGTCTCGGACTGCAACGCGCCGAACGTCACGTGTGCGATGAGGAGTCCATAGGCTGGATAGACCAACATGTGCAGGCCTTTCCATACGGGCGCGGTCAGGTTATGCAGCCAGAAGTCGTGGCTCGTCGCGGCCATCAGAAATAGAATCAGCAACGCGAACAATCCGAGCGCCTGAAACGGAAAATCAGGGAGACTGCCGTAGCGCATGTTACTCACAAGCAGGCTGACCAGTGGATTCACATTGCCCAGAGCATGAAACTGAAACAGCGAGAATGTTCCGTGCGCCAGGCTGAGGATGAACATCGTCACCCCCAGGTGCCTGCGGTTGTAGAGCAGTGGCAGGAACCGCCGATCGAGACGGCAGAGCGGGCCAATGCACAGAATGACGTGCAAGAGCAGCAACGCTGCGGTCCCCAATCCCCGTATCAGAATCGTCTCCGCAGTCGCGTTGGGATGCACAAGAGATCCGAAACCGGCGAAGACGCCCAGGTAGACAGCCAGGCCGGCCGCCAGAACGCCGTCGTAGATTTTCTTGGTGCGGTTCCAGCCCACCGCCTGGTAACTGACGCTCATCGGTATCGCTCCCATTGCACGCCCGCATTGGGCGGAGTCGTGTTGCGCCGGCTGAGCAGCCCGGCTATGAATACCGCGTACGTGGCAACGGCCAATACCACCCAGATTCGATAGTGGGCCCGTCGAAGCGGCGCGATCATATCAATCTCTCCTTGCACCTGCGCGCACCCATCTCGCGAGGAGTAGCGGCCAAAGCGCCGCTACTCCCGGCATGACGATGAGCCGGAAACCGATGGGTGCGTGTTCGGCAACCGGGTCTACCCGCTGAATGCCGAACGCAACGAAAGCAAGCGCGAAAACCGCGCCCGCCAGTCCGTAGTAAGCCAATGCCCCCACAAACAGCTCCGCGAAGTGCACCTCAGACCTGCTTTCCGTAAACCGGGATCGCCGCCCCTGTGATTTGCGCGCCGGCATCCGACGCGAGATGCAACAGGATCGCCGCCACTTGCGACGGCTGAACCCAACTGGCACGGTCCGCGTCGGAGCCCCAGTCCCGATTCCCCGGTGTGTCCATCGTGCCGGGCAGAACCGTGTTTGCCGAGATGTAGCGGTCTTTGTTCTCCAATGCGATGGTGCGAATCAGCGAGACGAGGGCCGCCTTGGAGGCGCTGTAGGCGCCTACCATGGCCGCGGGTTCGAGCGCCTGCCGGCTGGCGACGGCCAGAATTCGACCGCCGCCTTGTTGTCGCATCTGCGGCAGCACGGCACGGGTGATGAAGAACGCGGCCCGGTAGTTGAGGTCCAGCATCTTCTCGAACGTGGCATCCTCGGTCTCTGCAACGCTCTTTCCGCCGGCGAATCCTCCCATCACCTGCACCAGCACGTCGATACGGCCGAAACGCGCCACCACGTCACTGGCCAGATTCCGGGCCCCTTCACCGCTCGACAGTTCTGCCGGCATGGCGACGAACTCCGGATGGTCGAAATCGGCCGCCTGAATGGAACGCGAGGCGCCGATGACCGTTGCCCCAGCGCGCAGAAACAGCTCCGTGACAAATGTGCCGAGCCCGCCCTTGGCTCCTGTTACGATTGCGATCTTCCCTTCGAGTGAATTCATGTTCAGCTCCTTACTCTCCAGAAGACCACGCCACGCGAAATTCGGGGTAGAGCGTGAGGCCGCCGCAAGCGAAGATGGTCTGTCCGGTGACGTACGAAGCCTCGTCGGACGCCAGGAACGCGAACACCGAGGCAATCTCTTCCGCAGCCGCGGCGTGTCCGACAGGAATGTGGCTCTCCACTTCGCCGCGAGCCTTTGGATTATCGGTCCACGCCTTGTTGATCGGGGTGACAACAGCGCCGGGCCCAACCGCATTCACTCGAATCCCCTGTCCCGCGTACTCCAGCGCGAGCGACTTGGTCAGGTTCTCCATTCCGCCCTTGCTGATCGAGTAGGGCAGATACTTCGGCTTGGGAATGATCTCATGGACGCTCGAATTGTTCAGAATGACGCCGCCGCCTGGACGCGAGAGATAGTGACGGATCGCTTCGCGCGAGCAGAGAAAAGGTCCGCGAAGGTTCACCGAGAGGACGCGGTCGAAGTCGGCGGTCTCGACCTCGTGGCTGGGTGCGGGCTTCTGAATGCCGGCGTTGTTGATCAGCACGTCGAGCCGTCCGAAGACCTCGAGCGTCTTCGCGAACATCTGCTTGACCTGGTCCTCGCTGGAGACGTCGGCCTGGACCAGCAGTTCGCGGCCCGCGCCATTTGACCGTGCCGCTCTAGCCATCGCGCGGGTCGCTTCCGCCTGTTCCGCACCGCTGCGATAGTTGATTGCGATGTTGGCGCCTTCACGCGCGAACCGCACCGCAATCGCCTGACCAATGCCGGAGGAAGCTCCGGTTATCAAAACATTCTTGCCTTTCAGTCGCTCCATTGTTCTCTCCTGTGATTCCGTTTCACCTGCTTCATCCGCATGAGGCACTCGAATATTCCAGCCGTGCCGATGGAATATTCCGGTAGTGCGGTGGGATCTAGGGCTGTATGCACACCAGAAGACGTCTCATTTTCACGTTAGGAATGGCGGCAGCGCTGCCGCTCCTCGCCGGTTCCAAAGCGGATCCGATTAACAAGGACGGAAGCGGCGTTGCCATCAAGGGCTACGATCCCGTGGCGTATTTCACGCAGAGCAAACCGGTCAAGGGCTCGTCAACGTTCACCTATCAATGGATGAATTCAAAGTGGTGGTTCGCGAGTGGAGAAGACCGCGATCAATTTGCACGCAACCCGGAGAAGTACGCCCCGCAGTACGGCGGCTACTGCGCCTACGGCGTGAGCCGGGGGCACACGGTGTCGATCGATCCCGAAGCGTGGTCCATCATCGAAGGCAAGCTCTACCTCAACTACAGCCAGGGAGTGAAGAAGACCTGGTCAGAAGCGATTCCCCAGCACATCGAGGAGGCTAATCGGAATTGGCCCGGGCTGCATAAGTGAACTTGCGGCGCTCTTCGCAAGCATTCTCGCGTTCCATCCCATAGTTGAAGCCGGTCCAGAGCACGGCGATCGCCGCGAGTTGGCTCATATCGTGCCAGGTCGGAGCGGCCGCCGTGCGAAGGATATCCGCGGCGAGAGCTAAGTTCCAGGCCAGTGCGGGCCACCTGCCCAGGGCTCGCAAGAACAGCGGCAGTGCCTTCCACACCGCCTCCGGAGCCGCGAGCCCGCTGATCCCGCCGCGGCAATTTCGCCGCCGCCGGCCGGATGTTCAATCCACAATTTCGATTGCTCGAGCATTTGCGATTCTATCGGCTGGTTGGCCGCATCGCTGCTCCCCACACCGGTCCATCCCCGAATTCCTGTACGAAGACGATGAGGCGCATCCCCGACTCTACGCGCAGATTGGTTTTCAAGCCGGTCCGATCGTCAACGGTGCCGATTTGCTTCAGCTCTTTGAGGATGGCAACATGATGAAGCCTCCGGCCCTTGTTCTCCCCTCGCGATACGTCCTGTGTGCCGGCGTCGGCCGCGATGGCTGCAAACACGGCGGCTTTGTGACCCGTGCCGGCCGGCAGCGGACTCACCTCGATCCCCGGCGCCGCTTCGCTTTCGAGGATGCGAATCTCCAGCTTCGGCTGTTTGATGGCGGCTCGGATCGCCGCCTCGGCAGCGCGCGTATCGCTGCCGACGAATTCACTTCGCCCATCCACCACCATCTGCGGCGTGTATGGCCCTTGCGTGCGGAACCGGCGGGCGTACTGCTCTTGCCGGGCGCTGAAAGCTGGGGAGGAATAGGGATCGGCCCAACCGATGTGATTCCAGTAGTCTACGTGCTCGCTGAGCACCACGATCTGGGCACCGGGAATGGGCTGCGAGCGGTCCAGTTTTTCCAGCAGCGCGTCCGCTGGCGGGCAACTGGAGCAACCCTCTGAGGTGAAGAGTTCAACCAGGACTGGCTTCCGGTCCAACGCCGGCGGGTCCACGGGACCGCCCCAAGCCAAACCCAATAGCACCAAACAGGTCGATAATGAGAAACGTACCATACCCGGAAATCCTTGTTCCGGGAGAATTTATTCCAGGCCCAGTTTTTTTGAAACACCGGGAATATTTCTGCCAGGATCCTGGATTCCAGCGTTGAGGACTCAGGCACGCAAAGATGCCCTTCTCGAAACGGCCCAGCACCAACCAGTTCGAAGCCGCCGCGATGCCGTACCTGAACGACATCTACCGCACTGCGGCCCGCCTGCTTGGCGATGGCCCGGGGGCCGACGATGTCGTGCAAGACGTTTATTTGCAAGCCTGGAAAGCGTTCGACCAATTCGAATTAGGAACCAATTGCCGCGCCTGGCTATTCAAAATACTGTTTCATACCCTGAATCACTATCGCCGGAAATGGCTCAATAAGCGCATGGTCAGGGAGAGCGAAGAGATCCTCGACCTCACGCCTGCCGTCGGTCCGCCGATTCCGGAGCATATCACCGACGAGCAAATGCTCGCGGTGTTGGCGGAGGTGCCACAGGATTTTCGCGCCGTGGTGCTCCTCGTCGACGTCGAAGAGTTCTCATACAAAGAGGCTGCGGGAATACTGAATGTCCCGGTCGGGACTGTGATGTCCCGTTTGAGCAGGGGCAGGAAGATGCTTCGGGAGAAGCTCGTCGCACAGGCCGCATCGTACGGTATTGGGCGAACGCATCAGGAAGGAAAGAGCGCATGAATCGGATTCAATTTGGAGAGGGCGGCTGCGAGAAGGCTCTGCGCTACCTCGATTCATACATTAGCAATGAGCTGACCATAGAGACCAACCACGACGTGCTGCGGCATCTCGAAGGCTGCCCCGGATGCTCCGCGGAGTTGGATGCGCGCACGCGGCTGCGCTCGCGGCTGAAGACCGCCGTGAAGGCACAGAGCATCCCTCCCGAGCTCCAGCTTCGCATTCGCGAACAGATTCGGAGCAGAAGGTCGGGGAGTTCACTTTTCCCGGAGTGGTTGAAGGCAGGCGGATGGCGTTGGGCGGGAGCGATGGCCGCCGGCCTGCTAGTCGCCGCTGGGCTTTGGATGAACTATTCGGCACAACGGATGCCGGCCTTGGCGGATCGTCCCGCTCAAAAGGCGTACATCGCCCGTGTCTCCGCGAATCTCGCCGCCGTGCTCAAAGTCGGCCTTGGCGATCACATCCACTGCTCGATCTTTCGCAAATATCCGAAGGAGGCCCCGCCCATCGAGAAGATGGAAAGCGATCTCGGGCCAACCTACTCCGGCCTCCTTCCCGTGGTTCGTGCGTCCATTCCGGAGGGTTACCGCGTGATTATGGCTCATCAGTGCAGTTACGCCGGACGCAAGTTCATCCATTTGACGTTCGAAAAAGACGGCGGTCTGCTCTCGCTTGTGATCGCGCGGAAGCAGCCTGGAGAATCCCTGGAGGACCTGGGGCAAGCGACCCAGTCTTCCGGCATCGCGATCTACCAGTCCGCTGCGGGCCGCTATGAAGTGGCGGGTTTTGAAGCCGGTAATTACCTTGCGTATGTGGTCTCCGAGCTGAGAAGCAAGGCAAATCTTCAGATCGCAGCGAACATGGCGGCGGGCGTGCACGAGTTTCTCGTGAAAATCGCAGCGTGAGAATCAGCACCGTTGCGAGACGGCGGTGCGGGAGGTTTAGCCGTGAGGCGAATTGCGCAATCCGCGGATGACGACCACATCGTGGAGATGAGCCTTGACCTGTTCCGTGAGGACCCCGGACCCCTGCCGGTTGCGCCGCAGAATATGCGGGCGACTCTGGCGGTCCTCCGCGGCGACCCTGGCCGTGGTCGGGCGGTCGTGTTGGAGATCCAAGGGCGCGTAGCGGGCTACGCACTGCTGATCAGGCTCTGGTCGAATGAGCTCGGTGGTGATATCTGCGAAGTCGACGAGCTGTTTGTGGTCCCGGAGCATCGAAACCAGGGTTACGGCAGCTCGCTCTTTGAGGCCATCACTACAGGAGATCTGTGGCCCGCTCCGATAGCGGCTATTGTCCTGGGGGTCACGCCCGGCAACACCGCGGCCCGGCGGTTGTACGAGAGGCTCGGCTTTGCGGCCGCCGGTATCGCCATGGTGCGGCGTCTGTCGCAAGAACCCGACCGGACCCCCGCTGTGGAAACCCGGATCTGCGTGTCTACTTGAAATTGTCCACGAACATCAGATCCGAATTCGAGGTTGTCGCCAGCACGTACAACAACCAACTCTCGTCTTGCGACACAGCCAATCCATTGGGGTCAAGGTACTCGTGCTTGAACAACTCGACGGCCTTACCTGAAGCGAAGCTGTAGTACAGAAGCCTGGGGTTTTCCCTGGGGCTTACGACATAATACAAGCCGCTTTTTGAGACCCTGTACTGCAGGCCGAACCCGACTTCGGGAACAATTCTCTTCTCCGGGCCGCCTGCAGCCGGCACCCTCCACACTCCTGATTTGTCCGAACCCCGCCTGGCGAAGTAGATCCATTTCCCGTCCGCGGACGCCTGTGGTCCTTCCCCTTCCCCGTCATTCACGAGGTCGGCAGTGCCGCCGGCCGCCGGCACTTTCCATATTCTCGGCTCGCCCGTACGATTCGACGAGAAGTAGATGAAGCGGCCGTCTGCCGACCAACTGGGAAAGATCTCGTTGGATGGCTCGGTCGTCAGTTGTCGTGGTTTGCCGCCCGCGGCTGCGATTACAAAGATGTCGGCATTCCCGTTGATTCGGGAGTCGAACACGATCTCGGTCCCATCGGGAGACCAGCGCGGGCATCGCGAGAAGGACCTTCCGAAGTTTGTCAACTGCGCACAGTTGAGGCCGGAGGCCTCGCACGTCCAGATCTCCCAATTGCCCGATCGCGTAGAAGCGAAGGCCACCTTCCTGCCGTCCGGCGAAATGTCGGGAGACTGGTCCATGCGTGTTGACGGAGCCCACGAACCCGTCTGGGGCCTTTTACTGGCCGGCAGGTCCAGGCGCGAGAGACTGAATTGCGAGCTGAGCTTCTCGTACACAAGGCGGCCCGGCGTATGGCCGCTTGGGCGGCTGATTGCAGGCGAGCGCCCATCGATCCCTATGTAGGGTATGGGCTGCAGCGCGCCTGGTTTGGCGGTTCGCGTGACCGCGAGGCGAAAAAGTCGCGATCCACCAAGCGGCGGGCCCGCGGAGAATACGATTTCGCGTCCGTTCGGCATCCAGGCGGTCCCGCCCGCCTGGTTCTCGAAAAACGTCAGTCGTTTGGGCTGCCCCCGCGGCGTCAAGTCCGAGGGTGATAGCTCAACCAGGTAGTAGTCCCCGACGATGCTGGTCACATTCCGGCTAAACACCAGCTCACGGCCATCCGGCGATATCGACGGGTGCCCGTCTCCGAGATAGGTGGGCGGAGGCGAAGTGATCGGCTTTTTCCGCCCGTTTTCGACAGACAAGGCAACAATCGAAATTGGCCCGGCGGCTGCTTCCCTTGAAGTCACCAGCAGCCACCTGCCGTCTGGCGTCCAGCTCAAACGATTGTCCGCGAGATCGGTTTGCGGATGGACCGCCGCCAGCTTCCGGGCAGCCCCGCCGACCGCGGGTATCAATACGACTTCGACCTCGGCTGCATTCGTTCCGGGCTGCCTCCGCATCGCAGCGAGCTGGGTGCCGTCTGGCGACCACGCCGGATCGGATGCCCACTCGGTGGAATCCGTCAGGCGGATGGCGTCGCCGGCGCCGATCACTTTCACGTAGATTCCCGGTAATGCGCCGTTCGGAGCCTGCCAGGTGAAGGCCACACGAGTGCCGTCGGGCGAGATGCTGGGCGAATACTCAGATCCGGGGTAGCTGGTCAGCGGTAGCGCTTCCATAACCGGCGGGGGTTGCACACCACCGAACCACAGGAATGCGGCCAAGCCCAGTGCGCCAAGGAGCAACACCACCCCGCCCACACGATAGATTGGCCGGATACGCGGCTTCTCCTCCTCCGGCGGCACCGCCACTGCTGGCGCCTTCTCCGGAGCGACCGTATCGGTCTGAGGCAACTGACGGACCTCCGCTACAAACCGGTACCCGCGCTTCGGAACGGTCTCGATGTACTGCACGGGACCGGCGGACTCCGCCAGCACCTTCCGCAGGGTCGAGACATTCACCGTCAGGTTGTTCTCCTCGATGAAGCTGTCCGGCCAGAGCGTTTTGAGTAGCGTGTCGCGTTCGAGCAGGCTGCCGGCGTTTTCCACAAACACAACCAGAAGATCAAATACCTTCGCAGTCAACATTACGGGCGCGCCGTTCCTCAGCAGCAGCCGCTCCGCCGGCTGCAACCGATACGGACCGAACTCGAAGACCGCCTGTGTTTTCATGCGTTTAATGAATTTTATATTTTTTTGACGCGAATCCAAGCAGGCTCGAAGGGATTTAACGGGCGAAGCCGCATAACCTGAGATCCGTAAGAGAGCTCGATGGATTCGCGGAAGCCCCATAACGCTCAACGCCGGCCGAGGAAAGCCGCTCTCGCGGCGCTCCCGATCATCGCCGGTGCAGCGATATTGACGGGTGTAGCATTTTACAACCGTTACAACGTTCTGGCGACGGGAACTTTCCACCCGGTCGGCCGCACTGGAACAGGCTGGGCACGGATTATCAGCCAGCGGACCCACCAACGGCTGGAGTTGATCGGCATCAGGACGTCTTACGAGGGGGAAGCCGAAGTTCGGCTGATGGCGGCCTCCGACGCGTTAGATAGCATCACCGCCGAGAGCACCGCCAACCGCTCGGTCGGAATCTTGCCCGCCGGGGCCCGATCCGGAAGTTTCCTGATCGAGCCTCCGATCGACCTGCGAAGGTTCCGCGCGGTCATGCTCTGGTCGGCTGCCAAACACCTCAATCTCCTAACGGCGCCTTTGCAGGTGCCCGAACAACCTTATCCAGGAGCGAATTGACATGAATAGCGTTAAAAAGTTGGATGCGCTTGCGATATTCGAGACCGCGGCTTTGCCCCACGTGGCGGATCTGTATCGTTGTGCCATGGCTCTGCTCGGCGATCCCTCCGAAGCGGAGGCGGCGGTTGAAGAATCCCTGCAGAAGGCCTGGCAATCGGCCGATCGGTTTCGTCCCGGAGCAAACTGCCGCCCGGGACTCTACCGAATCCTATTCCAGGTCGTGT
The DNA here is from genome assembly GCA_035501495.1 of Bryobacteraceae bacterium. GTDB lineage: Bacteria > Acidobacteriota > Terriglobia > Bryobacterales > Bryobacteraceae > JAIQFL01. Next base: position 123,612 of record DATJWB010000273.1, read on the forward strand.
CGCGGCGCCGGCAGGCCTTACCCCGCCCGTCTCATCCAGCCCGGCTGGTGGTGTCGAAGGACGATCTCCTGGGGGTGCTTCGGCGTATGCCGGAGCAGGTAGCTCAAGTCGTTCTCCTGGCCGACGTTCACGAGTTTACGTATCAGGAGATCCAGGAGACTCTTGGCATCTCGGAGTCCATGCTGGCGTTGCGGCTGAGGAGCGGGAGAGATGAGTTGGCGGGCGCAGCGCCTGACGATCACTCCGGGCGGCCGGTATGGCGCCGGGAATCGGAAGAAAACCGCCGGCTGGAGGCAGCACAGTAGGTCACCAGCGCCGAATCACTGCTCGGGACGAGAGCCTGATACATTCTCTGATACCTTTGGCAAGCAGCCCGAAGATCAGGAAGGCGCTGATGCGGCGATTTCGACCGGAACAGTCACCGTACAGTCTCCAGTTCCGGTTCCACCACCCGAGACGCCACACGCTCACCGCTTTGCTGCAGCAGCTTCGCGACCACGCCGGTCCAACCTGTCTGATGGCTGGCCCCCACGCCGCGGCCGTCATCTCCATGGAAGTACTCGTAGAAGAGGATCAAGTCCTGCCAGTTGGGATCGTAGTGGTAGAGATTGTTTCTGCCGTGCACTGGCCGCCGGCCGTCGGCATCCTTCAGGAAGATGCGCGTCATGCGCCGCGAGAGCTCGGCGGCAACTTCCCACAACGTCATCATCTGGCCGGAACCGGTGGGACACTCGACCTTGAAGTCGTTCCCGAGGTAGTGATGGAATTTCTGCAACGATTCGATCAGCAGGAAGTTCACCGGAAACCAGATCGGTCCGCGCCAGTTGGAATTCCCGCCGAACAGCCCCGTGGACGATTCGCCCGGCTCGTAATCGACGCGGTATTCGTTCCCGTTCGCCCGCAGAATGTACGGGTGCTCGCGATGGATTCGCGATATTGCCCGGATGCCGTACCCTGAAAGGAATTCGTTCTCGTCCAACATCACTCGGAGAATGCGCCGCAGCTGCTCGCTGTCGACGATTGAGAGCAGACGCCTCTCTCCTTCGCCCGGCGCGTTCATGCAGGCGACGTTGTGGGTCAGGTCCTGGCGATTCTCGATGAACCATTCCAGGCGGCGCTTGAAGCCTTCGAGCCGATTGCAAATGGCCGGCTCCAGGGTTTCGACCGCAAACAGCGGAATCAAACCCACCATCGACCGGACTTTAAGCGGCATGTGGCCATCGTCCGGCATGTGCAGCACATCGTAAAAGAAGCCGTCTTCGTGGTCCCACATTCCGCTGCCATCCGCGCCCAGGTGATTGATGGCATTCGCGATATAGAGGAAGTGCTCCCAAAACTTGCTGGCCACGTCTTCGTACGTCGGGTCTTCGCTCGCGAGTTCCAGCGCGATCGCGAGCAGGTTCAGGCAATACATGGCCATCCAGCCGGTGCCGTCGGCCTGTTCGATGTGGCCGCCGGTGGGCAGCGGTGCGCTGCGGTCGAAGACACCGATGTTGTCGAGTCCCAGGAACCCGCCCTGAAACACGTTGCGGCCCTCGCTGTCTTTGCGGTTCACCCACCAGGTGAAGTTCAGAAGTAATTTCTGAAAAACGCGGGCAAGGAAGGCGCGATCCCCCTGGCCGCGCCGCTTCTTGTCGATCTTGTAAACGCGCCACGCCGCCCAGGCGTGAACCGGCGGATTGACGTCTCCGAACGCCCATTCATAGGCCGGGAGCTGGCCGTTGGGATGCATGTACCATTCGCGCGTCATCAGCACGAGTTGCTGCTTGGCGAACTCCGGATCGACCAGCGCCAGCGGCACGCAATGGAACGCCAGGTCCCATGCCGCATACCACGGATACTCCCATTTGTCGGGCATCGAAATTACGTCGGCGTTGTATAGATGAGACCACTCGTGATTACGGCCGTTCCGTCGACCGGAGGGCGGAGGGGGCGATGCCGGATCGCCCTTCAGCCAGTCACGAACTACATAGTGATAGAACTGCTTCGACCACAACATCCCCGCGAGTGCCTGCCGCATCACCAGGCGTGCGTCAAAAGTGAGATCGCTGGGAATTACGGTCGCATAGAATTCGTCGGCCTCGCGGATTCGGTCCGCGAAGGTATGGTCGAAATTCGGACCGAACGGCGCCGCTTCCATACCGGCCGGACTTAGGCGCAACCGTACGGTGCGGGTCTCTCCCGGTCCGAGCGACAACACGTACATCGCCGCCGCTTTCGTTCCGGTACGCTCGGGATTGACCGCTTCGTGCACCCCGTTCACCACATATTCGTTCAGGCCGTCTTTAACGTGCGCCGTCGTATTCCGAACACCGAACAGCCGCTCAAAATTCGTTTCATTTTCGGTGAACAGCAGCTCGGGAGTGCCTTCACAATGCAGGCGCCGGTGGCCCAGATTCGGATGGTCCAGTGCGATCGAGCCTTCCTCGGCGCGCAATGACGGACGCCCCTCCGTCGTGTGCCCCCATGCCCAGGTATTGCGGAACCATACCGTGGGCAGAAGATGAATGTCCTCGCGGTCTGGACCGTGATTCGTGACGCTGATGCGCACTGGAATATCCTCGGGGGATGCCTTGGCGTACTCCACTACCACATCGAAATACCGGTTTTCCGAGAAGACGCCGGTATCGTCAAGCTCGAATTCCGGGCTGTGCTTATCGCGCCGGCGGTTCTCTTCCACGAGCTGCGCGTAGGGAAATGCGGCGTGTGGGTATTTGTACAGATACTTCATGAACGAGTGCGTCGGTGTGCTGTCCAGATAGAAGTAGCACTCCTTGACATCCTCGCCATGATTTCCTTCGTTGCCGGTGAGGCCGAAGAGCCGCTCCTTGAGAATGGGGTCGCGCCCGTTCCACAGGGCGACTGCGAAGCAGATGGATTGACGCCGGTCGCAAATACCGGCGATCCCATCCTCATTCCAGCGGTAGGCCCGCGAACGGGCGTGATCGTGCGAGAGATACTCCCACGCATTGCCGTAGGCGCTGTAGTCCTCGCGCACCGTGCCCCATGCCCGCTCACTGAGGTAGGGGCCCCAGCGCTGCCAATGGGCTCGCCTCTGCCTTGCCTCTTCCAGTCGAAGTTCTTCGTTGGTCATCCGAATGCGTCTCTCCAGTGACAGATAAGGCGCGAGGGCTCTGGATTATTCCCGCCCGCAAGGGATTTTAAGGACTGGATAGTTACCAACTGGTCAACTCCGCCGTGTTGGCAATGACGCTTTCCGGCCGATAGAACGACCGGCCTCGACCGCGGCTTTCTCAAAAACCGCGCACACGGAACCAGTCGCACCCCGAATGAGAGGAAGAGCAACTTGCAGGTGCCCAAATTTCGGAGCGATTCCGTCTAAAAGCGTTAGAATGGAGGCAGGTTCCTTTTCGGGGCTGCGAAACGGAGGTTTCGGTAAGGGCACATCGACTTCCGGTGCACCGTGACCGCCACCACGAGTTTCCGGCCGCCCTGCCGGACCAAGGCGCCTCCGCCTGTGGGGCGCAGCGCCCACCGCTCCGATGTTCTCTCGAGTGTGATCACCTGGCCCCGAAAGGCGAGACTCGTCATTGGCGCCCCAGGATCAGGCGGCCCTGGATGGGCGCGACAGCAGGAGTGAAGTATGAAACCGCGTTCCCAGCTTTTGATAGTGGTCGTGCTGGCGGTTGCCGGCGCTGCATGCGGCTCCGGGCGGCATTCGGCCTCAGCCTTTCACCTGCCTCCGGGTGGCGATGCCGAAAGAGGCAAAGCGGACTTCGTGGCTCTGGGGTGCAACAACTGCCACGAGGTGTCGGGTGTGGACCTGCCACGGCCCACGGTCCAGCCGCCCGTTCCGGTGCTGCTCGGCGGCCCGATCGACACCAGAATGAGCGATGCCTATCTGGTGACCTCGATCATCTATCCGTCTTACGAACTGGCCCCCTATCCCAAGAATCAGATCGAAAGCGGCGGCCAATCGCGCATGCCCCACTACGTGGACCAGTTGACGGTCCGCCAGTTGACGGACATCGTCACTTTCCTCCAGTCAAGCTATTTCGTGCCCCGGATGTCGAACTATCGGTGACCTGGTTCGGCAGCCGTGTCACGTTCTGGGACTTGGTTTGGCAGGGCCCGCGGAGCGCACTCCGCGCCTGATCGCCCGGGGAGCGGGGGCGGCCCCCGCCGCCTGCGCCGGATTTCGCAGGTCTTTTGGCTCGCGGCATTCGTCCTGCACGTTTGCAATACCGAATACCGCGGGAGCCTTGCTCCGGCAGGACCGGATGCCCGCCTGCCGTTTCCCGCGCGAATGCTGCTCGACTTCGACCCCCTGATCGCGGTGGCCAACGCCCTGGCCACACACACCCTCTACACCGGACTGATCTGCTGCCTCGTCATCCTCATCCCGACACTATTCTTCGGCCGATTCTTCTGCGGATGGATGTGCCCATTAGGTACGTTGCATCATCTCGTTGGGAATGTCCGCTCGTCAGGCAAACGAGGGAGCAGGCGGATCGAGTCCAACCGCTACCAGGGCTGGCAGACCTTTAAGTATTACCTGCTGGTTGGCTTGTTGGCCATGGCTTCATGCGGTCTGGCGCTGGTCGGTATCGTGGATCCGCTGTCGTTATTCGTACGCACGCTCGCGTTGACCATCCATCCGGCAGTGAACTATGCGACGACCGCATGGCTGCGCCTCTCAATCGCTCTCCATCAGCCGCATTTCCGCCAGAGCGTGCCCCTGGGTCTGTTGTTCCTTACCATTCTCGTCCCCAATCTGCGCGTCACGCGCTTCTGGTGCCGGGCGCTTTGCCCGCTCGGAGGGCTGCTGGGGCTGGTCTCCCGTTGGTCGATCCTGGGACTCGAGAAGCGCGAGAGCGCTTGCGGAGACTGCCGGCAGTGCCTCCTTCATTGCCAGGGAGGCGATGATCCCATTCCCGGCGCTCCGTGGCGCAAAGTCGAATGTCACCTGTGCATGAACTGTGTCGCCGATTGCCCGGCCGGCGTACTCCAATTCCGGATCTTCCCGCGCACGCCCACAACGCGCGATGGCCCCGGCCTGAAACGGCGCAGGCTCCTGACCAGCCTGGCGGCCGGTACGGCGGCGGTCCCGCTCCTTCGCGCCAACACGGGTGTCACCGCCGAGCCCGATCCCCGGTTGATCCGGCCCCCGGGCGCGGACGCGGAGAGCGATTTCCTCGCGCGGTGCGTGCACTGCGGGCAATGCATGAAGGTCTGTCCGAATAACGCCCTGCAGCCGGCATTCACCGAAGCCGGGTGGGAAGGCATCTGGACACCCGTGTTGGCGCCGCGCATGGGATATTGCGAGCCCAATTGCAGTCTCTGCGGACAGGTGTGCCCTACCGGCGCGATCCGGGAATTCACCACCAGGGAAAAAGGCTGGGCGCGTGCCGACAGCACATCCCCGATCCGCATCGGAACCGCTTTCTACGACCGGGGCCGATGCCTGCCTTGGGCGATGGCGACCGAGTGCATCGTGTGTGAAGAATGGTGTCCGACCTCGCCAAAAGCTATTTATCTCAAACCAGCCGACGTGGCCGACGCGGCGGGCGGCACCGTTGCGGTTCGCCAGCCGTACCTCGACCCCCGGCGCTGTGTGGGGTGCGGCGCCTGCGAGTTCGCCTGCCCGGTAAAGGGCAGCCCGGGAATCTACGTCACCAGTGTGGGCGAGAGCCGGTCGAAGACGAACCAGCTTTTGCTCGGAAACGCGGCGAATCGGCCGTCCTGGCTGCCCGAAAGCAACGAAGCGGCCGGATGGTCGAAGACTGGCGAGGCTCGCCAGTACGAAGCGGGCGATCTATGGAGGTACGTGGATGGCGATGCCGAGCGGTACTTGCGTGCAGGCGTGCGCCGAACCATCACGGGCACCTACCGATATCGGGATGTCCTGGAAGCCGTAGTGGACCTCCATTGGATGAGAACCGCCGCCGGTGCGGCCTCGATCTTCGAATCCGAGCCAGCCGCCGGAAGCCGGCCCGTGGCGTTGGGAGACGCGGGTAGAAGCTATGGTCAGACCGTGACGTTCCGGCACGACTGTTTTTTCGTCCGCCTGGTGGCGTATCAGGACCTGCCGCAAACGGAGCAGGCATTGCTCAACCTGGGGCGGGCTGTCGATTCGAAGCTCGAAAAGCCCTGACCTCTCACAGGCGTTTAATGGTATAAAAGAATCGGAATGCCTTAATCTTGAGGCTCCAGGCGGGAGGCATGCGCATTGGCGTACGGAACGGCATCAGCCGCAGGAGCCTTCTGCGAGCCGGCCTGGTCAGCGCCGTTACGGCCCAGGCTGCCGTCCCCGACAAGTCGCGAGTGGTCGTCGCGCGCGATCCCGGCCTCCGCGGCCCGGGAGGGTCACCCGATTCCAGCCGGGTTCTGAAGCTGCTCGATCGTGCTCTGCAGTCGTTCTACGCTTGCGATGCCCCACTGGACGCCTGGAAGAAGATCGTGCGGCCCGGCGAGGTGGTCGGCCTGAAAGTGAATTGCCTGTCTGGGCGCGGCGCCGCCACCAGTACCGTGCTGGTGGATGCGATCTGCGAGCGGCTGCAGCAGGCCGGCATCCCGCAGCACCGCATCGTCATCTGGGACCGCCTCAACTCCGACCTCGAAAGCGCCGGCTTCCGCGTCGCCTCCCGCAAGGACCGCATCCAGTGCCTGGGCAACGACACCGCCGGCTATGGCGGCGACCTGACGGTCTTCGGAAGCGCGGGCAGCCTGCTCGCGAACACCCTCACCAGGGTCTGCGATGCCGTCATCAACCTGCCCGTCTTGAAGGACCACGGCATTGTCGGCGTGACGCTCGCGCTCAAAAACCTGTTCGGCGCCATCCACAATCCCAACAAGTATCACACCAACGCCGGTGATCCGTACGTCGCCGACGTCAACATGTTTGCGGAGATCCGGCAGAAGGTACGGCTGACCATCTGCGATGCAATCACGGCGCAGTACGAAGGCGGCCCTTCGTACATGCCGCAATGGGCATGGCCCTACAACGGCCTGCTGGTGGCTCGCGACCCGGTGGCGCTGGACCACACCGGCTGGCAGATCCTGGAACGGAAGCGGGCGGAAAAGGGCATGAAGCCGCTGCGCGAACTGCAGCGCGAACCGCGCTACATCGCCACCGCCGCGGACGCCGTGCACCGCCTCGGAACCAACGACCCGAAACGGATCGAACTCGCGGAGGTGTGAGGTTATGGATCGTCGCGTCTTTCTCCAGAGCCTGGCGATTCCGTGCCTCGCGGCACGCGCGGCGGAAAGCGATGCGCGGTTTACGGTGGAAGCCCGCTTCTACGAGAAGCTGCCGTACAAGAAGATCAAGTGCAAACTCTGCCCGCGGGAGTGTGTGATCGACGACCGTGAGCGTGGTTATTGCGGGGTTCGCGAGAACCGCGGCGGCGCGTACTACTCGCTGGTGCATTCGCGGGTCTGCGCCGCACACGTCGATCCTGTCGAGAAGAAGCCTCTCTTCCATTTCCTCCCCGGCACGATGGCGTTCTCGGTGGCGACGGCGGGCTGCAACGTGAACTGCAAGATGTGCCAGAACTGGGATATCTCGCAAGTCCGGCCGGAACAGGTCTCGAGCACGTTTCTGCCTCCGAAGACCCTGGCCGGACTGGCGCGCCAGAACCAGTGCCCCTCGATTGCGTACACCTACAGCGAACCAATCGTGTTCTACGAATACGTCCTCGACTCCGCCGAGGCCGGCCGCGCCGAAGGCGTGAAGAGTGTGGTCATCAGCGGCGGGTACATACAGGAGCAACCGCTCCAGGAGTTGTGCCGCCGCGTGGACGCCATCAAGATCGACCTCAAGGCATTCTCGGAGAAGTTCTACAAAGAGGTTGTGAACGGAGAACTGAAGCCCGTCCTGAACAGCCTGCTCACACTCCGCAAGCAGGGGGTCTGGAACGAAATCGTCTACCTGGTGATTCCGACTCTGAACGACTCCGACGCGGAGTTCCGCAGCCTCGCCGGTTGGGTCAAATCGGAACTCGGCCCGGACGTGCCCTTGCACTTTTCGCGCTTCCATCCCGAGTATCTGCTGAAGAACCTGCCGCCGACGCCGCTCGCGACGCTCGAACGCGCCAAGGCCATCTGCGATGCGGAGGGTCTGCACTACGTCTATCTCGGCAATGTTCCCGGCCATCCGGCCGAGAATACCTGGTGCCCGAAATGCCGCCGCGTCGTGGTGGAGCGCGCCGGCTTCACCGTCCGGGCCTTGCATCTGGATGGGGGCAAGTGCCAGTTCTGCCACCAAACGATTCCAGGAATTTGGGGGAAGGCATCCCGCGTATGAAAACTCTGCTGTTCGGATCTCTGGTGTTGTTTGCGGGCTTCCTGGCGATGGAACCCGCATCGGGCGGCGGACAAGCGTCCAAAGTCCGGCAGCCCGCGGTCGCCGGGACATTCTATCCGGCCGATCCGCAGGAACTGGGTAAGATGATCGACGGCTTTCTGGCGAAGGCCGCGCCTCCGCGGCCCGACAATGTGGTGGCCCTGGTAGCCCCGCACGCGGGCTACATTTATTCCGGTCCGGTGGCCGCCTATTCCTATGCTTTGGTAAAAGGCCGGAAGTTCGACCGCGTGGTGGTGATCGCGCCATCGCATTACGAAGCCTTCGGCTTCTCATCCGTGTACGATGGCGCCGCGTACGCCACGCCTTTCGGCCAGGTCCCCGTGGACCAGGATTTCGCGGCCAGGCTCGCCAGGATGAATTCGTCGATCAAGCTCTCCAGCGTCGGGCACACGCCCTCGCCCGACCACCCTGAGCATGCGCTGGAGGTCCAGTTACCTTTCCTGCAACGTGCCGTGGGGCAGTTCCAGCTCGTGCCCATCGTCATGGGAGACCAGAGCTACGACTCGTGCCGTTCGCTCGGCGTTGCGCTGGCGAAGATGGTCCAGGGGACGAACACCCTGATAGTGGCCAGTTCGGACCTTTCCCACTATCACAAGTACGATGAGGCTTCGAAGCTCGACCACAAGACTCTGAAAGCCATCGAGGAGTACGACTACTTCGACCTGTCGCGCAATCTGGAACTTCGCGTCTGGGAGGCATGCGGCGGAGGGCCGATCGTCGCCACCATGATCGCCGCCGAGCGTTTGGGGGCGGCGCAGGCGAAAGTCCTCCACTACGCCAACACCGGCGACGTCACGGGCGACCACAGTCGCGTAGTCGGCTACGGCGCGGTCGCGCTGGTGAAAGCCGCGCCCGGCAGCAAGAGCGAGGAACCGCCGTTTTCGCTGAGCAAGGCGGAGAGAGACGCGCTCCTGCGGATTGCCCGCCAATCGGTCGAAACTACGGTCCGGGGACGCAGTTCCTACGAGCCCTCGGCGGGCGGGATGGAGGCGCTCGAACGGGAGCGCGGGGCGTTCGTCACGCTGACCAAACATGGACAGCTTCGCGGCTGCATCGGGTACGTCTCGCCGCTCAAACCGCTGTATCTCACGGTGCATGACGTGGCGAGGTTGGCGGCTGTTCGGGACACCCGCTTCCGCCCCGTCAGTGCCGGAGAGTTGGGCGGCCTCGAGTACGAGATCTCGGTATTGTCTCCCTTGCGCCGTGTGCGCGACGTGCAGGAGATCCGCGTCGGCGAGCACGGATTGCTGATTCATACGTTGAGTCGCGAGGGGTTGCTGCTGCCGCAGGTCGCAAGCGATGAGAAGTGGGACCGTGGCACCTTCCTGGAACAGGTGTGTTACAAAGCCGGCCTCCCGCCGCGCGCCTGGCAGGACGCGGATGCCGACCTGTTCCGTTTTACGGCGCTGGTCTTTGGAGAGCGGAGGCCGGCGGAATCGCTGCAGCCGCTGAATCTGCTTCGGAAGCCAGGCTGGCTAGCACAGCAGGCGCCATGCTTATCAGCGACATCAGCAGGGCCGTCTTAAGAAAGCCGAAGATCGGAATAAACCACGTGCTGAAAAGGACCGCGCCCACGCAGGAGCCTGCTAGATCGAGCGCGTAGAGCGTTCCTAAGCGCCGTCCTTCCAATCGCTCCGCTCCTTGGAAGAAAACAGCACTGGCGGAACGGAATTCGAAGCCGCCCAACATGCCCGATAGTACCGATGCGACCAAAAATGCCGCTCTGCAGGCCGCCAGGGCTGGAGTGCTGCCGGCTTGCGCGGCGCCTTGGAGCAAAGCCACGAGGAGAAGCGGCGCCGCCGCAACCAGCACTTGCGTAATCGCCAGTTGGCGCGTCCTACGCAAACTCCCGCGCCCTGTTGCCAGCCAACTTCCCGCCGCCAATCCGGCCATGAACCCCGCAATCACCAGGGCGAGTTGCTGGTATACGTATCCGTACACAGATTGGAAACCCAGCAGCAAGAGCATCTCCAGCCCGATCATGGTGAAACCCGCAGAAGCTGTGCACGAGCCCGCGGCGATCTGCAGGCGGCGCTGCTTTCGTCCTGCAACGACCGCAACGGCCAGAGCGATTCCGGGCGCGGCGAGTGCTGCCTCGAAAGGAATGCCCGAGAGCACCCGGAAAAATCGGCGGTAGTTCTGGTTGAATTGGCTGCTCCAGAGTGCCACGTCGAAGTAGTATGCCGCCGGCGTAAAATCTCGATTGATGGGCGCCGCCAATGCGGTGCGGATCTTCGTCTCCAAGTCGAGCGTACGGTCCGGCATCATGCGAAACGGGATGAAGTATTCGCTCACATATCTGGTCGCGAGATTTCGCTGCCGGAGGCGTGCCAGCAGTTCGGATGCCCCGTCGGCCAGGATGCCTGCCTGTTGAGCTGCGAAGAAATGCACAGTCTCGCCAGGGATCATCCTGACTTCGGCGAACACGGTTCGTAAGCTCTGCTGGACCGTGCGCAGGAACTCCGCCAATTCGGGGCTGATGTAGTCTTCTGAGGACCGTAGTTGCAACGACAGGACGCCGTCAGAGGTGAGCTTTCGCGAGACTTCGCGGAAGAACTCGGCGGTGTAGAAGCGATTCAACTGCGCGTTCTGGGGGTCGGGCAGGTTGACGATCACCACATCGAAGGAGCACGGCGTGGTCTTCACAAAGAGGCGGCCATCGGTGACGTGAACGCGAACGCGAGGATCGGCTTGGATTGTCTGCCACTCGCCGGGAAAATGCTCGCGAGCGAGGTCCAGGATCGCCGGGTCAAGCTCCACGTAATCGACTTGCCGCAGCGAGGGATGCCGCAGTGCCTGGGCTATGCTGCCGTTGATCCCGCCGCCGATCAACAGCAGTCTCTGGGGTGAGGGATGCTCCAGCAGCGCGTAGTGAACCGCCTCCTCGGCGGCTGCCGCGTCGGGAGATGTGAACAATACCACGCCGTTTTCGTATACCGTGCGGCTTGCTTCGGTACCAGTCACGGCGAGGCTCCCATAAACTGAGTTGCGCGTTGCAATCAATTGCTGGCCGCGCCAAAAGCGTTCCTGCGAGATCCTATCGATGTACCCGGGGGCGCGCAGGACGGCAGCCAGTGTCGCGACGCCCGCCAACAGCCCGATAGCTGCATACCGGAGCGCTCGCATGGAGATCGTCAGCCCACAAGCCGACGCCAGGTTGCACAAGGAAAGGAAACACGCGATCTCGCAGGAACCCCATAGTCGGACCAGAAGGACTCCGGCCACCAACCCGCCCGCCGACGACCCTACGGCCTCCCACAAGTACACCGAACCGCTGGCTCCCTCAGCCGAGGCCGACTTCGACGTCGCGCAGGCCTGACTCCCCGCCGTGAACAGTGCTCCGGAGAGCAGGCAGAGCGGGCCGAGGATGGCCAGCGATGTGAACAGCATCGGGCCAGGCCCCAGGACTTCTCCTGGGACGGTCTGCAGGAGGCCTTTTGCCGCACGTACCGCCAGCACGGTAACGGGGGCGGCCCCTGCAACCAGGACCTGGATTGCCGCCACCACCCGCCGCGGACGCAGCCTGCGGGCGGTCAGTGTTCCCGCCAGGCTGCTGCCCACAGCCGTCCAAGCCAGCCAGCTCGCGAGCATCAGCCCGATGGAGATCTCGTTTCCGTAGAAGACCACCATCAGCTCGCGCAGGAGGACGATCTGCGCGACGGCGGCGGTGAAACCCATCAGGACAATGGCAGCCCGAAGTCCGAATAGCGCCCTCACACTACCAGAATTAGATCGAAATTACGCCTGAGTCAAAGGTGGCCGGCGTCTGCTACGCTTTTGCCGGGTAGCCGATGCTTTGGCCGTAGAGCACCTTCTGCGATGCCCGCAGGCCCAGCAACTTGCTCAGGGCCGGAGAATCCAACATGGCCCGAAAGCAACTTGCCAGCCCTTCGGACGCCGCGAACAGATAAACGTTCTGGCCGATGAATCCGGCGTGCGCATTTGACCAGGCGGTCTGAAGATCCGCATCCGTGACGCCTCGTCCTCCCCGGCCGGTCGTGTATTTATCGAAATCCGCAACGTACACCAGGCTCAGCGGTGCTTTACCGGCGTCGGGTTGGGTTCCGGTGGCCGCCCGGTGGTCGCCCGCGAGAACGGGTCTGAGGCTGTGGGACGGTCCATCAAACAGGTACACGCCCTCCGGCAGGAATACGTAGAGATTGATCTCCTGAACGTTCATGGCGGATGGAGCCGTCCTGCCGCCGGTGTCCGGCCGGTTGACTCCCCATGCCGCCCAGAGCAGGTTCGAAAGCATCTGCGGAGAAAGTTTCTCCTCGCTGATGTTGCGGTTGGTTTTGCGAAGGGTTAGCGCCTCCATCAGGGGCCGTCCGCCCTGCAACTGGGGCTTGGGTAGGGCGATCGCCGCCGGAGACTGGGATTGGGCCGCCGCCCTTTTGGGCCGGCCGGCCGCGGCGGCCAATACGGGGAGCGCCGCTCCACGCAAGAATTCTCTTCGCTGCATAACGATATTCCAAAAATAGGATAGCGCTGTCCGATAGGATTGCGACTGGACGTAAACTGGAATTGGGTCAAAGGTCCAGCGTGGCATGAGCCCCGGAAGCCAGGATGTGAACCGCCGGGCAGCGATGGTGCAACTGCTCCGGCTGGGAGCGGTGGGCGCCGGCATAGCAGGCTCCGGCGTCTGGCTGAGCAGGCGCAGCACACACCCCGCCGAACCCGCCGTCCTCACGATGCGCTCCAACTTCGAGATTCCAGCGGACTCGAGCTTACCGGTGATGGCGGTCGTCCAAGGAGACGACCCGGCGATCCTCGCCCGCCGCGCCATCCAGGAACTGGGGGGAATCCGGAGATTTGTCTCCCGTGGCGACGTGGTGGTCGTTAAGCCCAACGCCGCCTGGGACCGTCTTCCCGAACAGGCCGCCAATTCCAATCCCTGGGTGGTAGGCGAAGTCTGCCGGCTCTGCCTGGAGGCCGGCGCCCGGCGCGTCATCGTTACCGATGTAACCATCAACGAAGCGCAACATTGCTTCGCCCGCAGCGGCATTACTGCCGCGGTTCGCGCCTCTGGCGCGGAAGTCGTCTACCCGCACGAGCGTCTGTTCCGTGAAGTCGATTTGCACGGGCAGGTACTCGACGTTTGGCCTGTTCTGGAGCCCTTCCTCCGCGCTGACAAGATGATCAACATTCCGATTGCCAAGCACCACAGCCTGACCGGCGCCAGCCTGGGCATGAAGAACTGGTACGGCATTCTGGGCGGCGCCCGCCAGCGCTTGCACCAGCGTATTCACGAAAGCGTGGCCGACCTCGCCGATTTCATGCGTCCCACCCTGACGCTGATCGACGCTTTCCGCGTGCTGATGCGCAACGGGCCTGGAGGAGGAAATCCGGAGGATGCGGTCTTGAAGAGAACCTTGCTCGCCGGAACCGATCCCGTAGCCCTGGACGCTTACGCCGCCAAAGCCTACTGGGATCTGGACTGGCACACGCTCGCGTATCTGGAATCAGCCGCTGCCCGGGGGCTGGGGACATATCATTTCGAGGCTGTCTCCACGCATTTTGTGACGCTCTGACGATGCTCTTTTTGACGGGTGATGCCACACCTTACCCGACGATTGCGGCGAACCGGTCGTGGGACGCACTCTGGCGCGGAGGGATCGACGGAGCCCGGTCCTCGCGGTCTTCCAGCACGTACCCCATGCCGCGGACTGTATGAATCAGATTCCTGGGGAAGGGATCGTCCACTTTGGACCGCAGACGCCGGATGTGCACGTCCACGAAGTTGGTGTTGGTGTCGAAGTTGATTTCCCAAACCTGGTCGGCGATAAAAGCCCGCGACAGAACTTCGCCGCATCTGCGCATCAGCAGGGACAGGAGGAGAAATTCCTTCGGCGTCAGTTCGAGGCGGGTACCATCCCGGGAGGCGCGGTGCCGTAGCAGGTCCAGATCGAGGCCCGCGACCCGGAGAGTCACCTCCTCGGAGGTCGTCCGCGGGTTGAGAAGAGATCGCACACGGGCCAGGAATTCGGCGAAGGTGAACGGCTTGTACAGGCAGTCTCCCGGCCCCGGAGGCCGCTCAGCGGAGTTCTTCCGGCCCGCAAGGAACAGTATCGGCTGGCGCCCATTGGCCGGGATCTTGCAGGAACCAGGGCCGCCCACGTCCAGATCCCGCACGATCAGGTCGTAGCCGGAGTAGGAAGGACCGTCTCCTGTCTCCTCGTGGCCCACCACATCGACCGCGTAACCGCTCTCAGAAAGACCCTTCCGCAGGTAATCAGCCGTGCCAGAATCGTCTTCTACCAGCAGAATCTTCACATTCCACCTCCGGAATACCTCGCGCTTTGGGCCTAGCGTGGCTCCAGCCCGTCCCCTTGTCAAGGTTAAGGTTGTCAATCACGCGCCTACCCCGGTTGACACCCGTTGGATTCCTTGACAATATGTAGGTCAAAAAGACGGGGGTTCGTGCTCCGTTAATAACGGCGTTAATTGGCCCGTTGCGGCTCAAACAACCGGGGAGGACGGGCATGTCGCTTGAAGACCAGCGGGGAGAAGTGCAGCGGATCCTGTGCGCTCCCCAGTTCCGGAAAGCGCCCAAGCTGCGGCGCTTTCTCCAGTTGATTTGCGACCTCCAGTTTCAGGGGCGTTCCGGCGAGATCAACGAATACCTGATCGCCACCGAAGCATTCGACAAAGGCCCCGACTTCAACCCTGCAGAGGATTCGCTGGTGCGTGTCCAGGCCAGGGAGTTGCGCCGAAGACTTCACGAGTATTACCAAAACGAGGGCAAGTCCAGCCGCTTTATTCTCGATGTTCCTCCGGGGGCCTACCAGCCGGTCTTTACCTCGGCCGCAACCGAAGGAGAGACGCCCCCGAAAACCAGGCCGGCAGCGTTGCGCGCCGCGTGGCTGATCCTTGCCGGAACCGTGTTGGCCTGCGCGGCTCTGCTGGTGGCGGCCGACCATGAACGCAGGCTGCTGATCCGCAGCACCGCGATGGCGGCCAACGTGGGTCACTCATCTCCGACTCCATCGATCGCCGGTCTGTGGAGCCGTTTTTTCGATTCGGAAGTGCCCACGCTGCTGGTGGTGAGCAGCCCGGAGGTTGACGAATGCGGCGACCGCAAAACCGGCGTCGATGGCTGCACCGAGGAGGAGTATACGGGCATGGGCGAGGCTGTGGCCATACACCTCATCACGTCTCTCTTCCGGTCATCCAGGCAGACAGTCCTTGTCAAACCGAGCCGCATTGTGACAGCCGATGATGTCAAACGGTACAACCTGGTTCTGTTAGGCGGAAAGTCGGTGAACATGTGGACCCGCCGGCTGGGCGAAGGCCTCAGCCTGAGCGAGCCCAACCAGCCGCCGGGGTTCGAGACCGTGCTCGACAAACGAAGCGGACGCGTGACCAGGGACCGCGCCATCGTTGCCTTGCGTCACCACCCCGATACCGGCCGCTGGGCCCTGTTCCTTTGGGGCCACCACAGCCAGGGAACTCATGCCGCTGCCGAAGCCGCTACCGACGAGCTTCTCCTGGCCCACCTCAACTGGCCATCCGCGCCCTTTCCGGACAACTTCCACGTATTGGTCAGCGTCGACATCCACGATGGCATCCCGGAGCGGCCGATTCCGCTCGCCCTGCGGATTCCATAGCTCAGACGTTCAGCGTTTTCAGATATTCGGCGCTCTGTACCGTGAGTTCCCAGCTCTGCTCGATGAAGTAGTTCTTCACCCCGCCCGTCTTGGCCGCGGCAAATATTTTTGCCCAATCGAGGCTGTCCTTGCCGACTGCCAGGGCGGGGGGCCGGCTACCGCGCGCGCCCCGTCCGCCCTGTCCCGAGCCTGGGGCGGGCGCGTTCACGTCCACGCCCTGCAGATGCATCGACAGGAACCGCCCCGGGTACTTTGTGAAGTACATCACCGGGTCGCCCACGGCGGGCATGGCCGACATCTGGAACTGCATCTTCACCAGCTTCGGATCGAGCAGTTCCAGCAGCACCTGGTAGGTCACGCGGCCGTCGACCTTGGACATCTCGAATCGCTCGTCATGCAGGAACTGCTGCAGGCCGGCTCTGGCCGCCGTTTCGCCGATCTTGTTGTATTCGTCGGCCGCCCGCTTCACCTCGTCCATGGTGGTAACACCGTTCTCGACGTGGCCGTTCAGGCTCGCCGTCCCCATCTGGGTCATGCCGATGTCGTGAGCCCAGGCAATCGCCTGCTGCTGGCGGGTCCGCAACTCTCCCAATTCGAAGTGCGCGCTCGGGCACTTCATTCCCGCATCCTCCAGGATCTTGCGGGTCTGCTTCCCGTCTGAAAGGCTCGCGAATTCGGCGTACCCGGGTGAGCACAACTCCAGGTTCCGGATCCCCAGAGCCACCAGGTCAGCGCACAATTTGGCGAAGTCACCGTCCTTGATGCGTTGGCGATGCGGGTAGGTCTGGCTGCCAATCGGCAGCCCGAGGGGGCTGGCCCGAAGCGCGGCAGCGCCTGATAGCACGGCGGCCGCCGCAGCGCTCGTCGCGGATGTCTTCATAAAAGCTCGTCTCGAGATTACAGGCATTTCAGTCTCCTAGGCGCTCGTCAATTGCCACCCGTCGCGATACTCGCGCGTGAGGTATTGGTTGGCGTCGGTGGCGTTGGTGAACTTCATCGCCTCCTGATCCCAAAGCAACGCGGGCGCGCAATGGTTTTCGTTGAAGATCTTGCGGCTGTAGCGGATCGCCGTACCGGCCAGCGCGATGGCTTCGGAGCAGTTCGCCGCATTCAGGAAATTGCCGGCCGAGGCCGCGCCACCCTTGAAGGCCGCCACCCACTCCGTGTCGGCACCACCGCCGCCGCGCCCGCCTCGCCGGGACTGAGGCTCAGGGAGGCCTTTGGCCGTCCGATACTCTTGCATCTTCTTCGCCGGAATCAGGTCGTTGTTCAGAATCATCCCCTTGTCGCCTACAAACAAGGATCCCGTTGCGGGGATCGACTTGCCGTCTTCGAGCAACTCGTCCGGCGTAAAGGGCCGCATCCCGCCGTCATACCAATAGAGCTTCAGCGCGGGCCATTGTCCGTGCTGCCGGAATTTGAAGCACACCCGGTTGGCGTACGGGAACGCGAAGTCGTTCATCTTGACCGTGCTCACCTGGTCGTTGATTTCGCAACTGGAGCTGGACTGGGCCTCCACGCTGTACGGCACCGGCAGATCGAGTGCCATAAAGATGGGCCACAAGCTGTAGTTGCCCATGTCGGCGATGCTGCCGCCTCCAAAGTCGTACCACCCGCGAAATACGGCGTGCGTGTAGCTCGGATGATACGGCCGGTCGCGCTCCGGACCCAACCACAGGTCCCAATCGAAATTGGGCGGGACGGGAGGCCTCTCCGCCGGAAGCGCCAGTTGCTGCGGCCAGAACGGCCGGTCCGTCCAGTTGTGCACTTCTTTCAGGTTGCCGATGGCGCCGTCCAGGATCATCTGGCGCACAGCCGTCAGCGGAGCACGCCACGCCAAAAGGTGGGTCGCGACACCCGTCTTACGCGCCGTCTCCACCAGCATCCGCACCTCGGCCACGCGGTTCGAGAGCGGCTTGTGCATGAGCACGTGCTTGTGGCGCTTCATGGCGGCAATGGAGATGGTCGCGTGCAGATGATCGGGCGTCATCACTTTCACCGAATCGAGGTCTTTCTCTTTTTCCAGAAGCTCCCGGAAGTCGGCGTAGCTGGCGACGCCCTTGAAGTTGTCGGCGGCCCGCTTTTTCGCGTAGTAGATCTCGATGATTTCCTTCGCCATATCCCGGCCGGCACGGATGCCCGTGACTCCCGCGCCCCAGTTCGGGTCTTCCAGCGTCCGGCGCACGCTGTCCCGAATGCCGGTTTTGTCCCAATCGACATAGTTCGTGCCGTCCTTGACGGGATCGCAGACGGCCGTAATCTGCACGTCCGGCGAGGCGATCAGGCGCAGCATCTCGCGCGTGCCCTGTGTGCCGCATCCAATGTAAGCCAGAGTAATCTTGTCGCTGGGCGGTACATAGCCAGGGCCGCCCAGCACGTGTCTCGGAACCAGGGTGAGCGCGAGGCCGGCAGCCGCGGGGGCCATAAACTCGCGCCGGTTGATATCGTCTTTGAGGGCCATTGGTTCTCCTTTCCAGTTTCCCGGAGCTTCACGCCAAAGCGTGCCGCGGAGCACGACGATGGAGGCTTTCGGAAGTTCGTAGAGTGTATCCGTTCCGTTCGCTGTGACTACCGACCTGGAGGGCGGACCATCCGGATCGGGATGGCCTCGCAAGGCCGCCCGGCCGCGGCCCCCGCGTCCGGCGGAGGGAACCTCGCCAGGAGGCGCCGGGTCGGGGTGCCACTGGTATTCGGCCGCTCCAAAATCCACCCGCTCCACCCTCCCCGAGAAGGAACGGCTGCGGCTCGAGTCTTCCGCGAACGACACCTTTACGGAGTGCGCTTGATCCGGATCCTTGTTGATCAGCATGACCGACCATTGGCCGTCCGGCCGCTCCAGGGCGTAAGCCGTCACCAGAAGATTCCCGCTCTGGTCCTTTACGTCGCTCGAGACCCGGAACAGCTTGTGCACGGCATCCACCGGCTGCGCCCATTCCCTGGTAATCACCTGCGTCGCCAGATACTGCGGCGGATAGTACCTGGCGTGGTTGCTGTCGTCGATTGGCAGGAAACCGCCCCCGCCTCCTCCGCCGCCGGAAGCGATGTAGTGGAAGTAGTATGTGCCGGCGGCCCCCGCGCTCATCATCGAACCGACATAGTCGGCAAGCCACAGAGCGCTCTTGACGGTCCCCTGTCCGCCTTCGCCAAGGTCGTTGCCCTCGGTCATGAAGAACGGAATGCCGGGCGGAAGCCCGTTGTCCTTCCAGGCCTGGACCACGTGATTGACGTAGGCCGGCTCCCAGTACAGCGAACCCCAGTCCGCGCACCTGCGGTTACCCTGACACGGGTAATGCTCGAACGAGAAAAACTGGAATTCCGCCAGGCGGTCCCGCGCTTTCAGGTAATCGACAAATCGCCCCAGAAACGAAACCCGGCCATTGCCATCCGCCCACGAATCCACGTCGCCCGGAGTGCCTTCAAATGCCGGCCCGCCGAGCGGCGCCTCCGGTACCAGCTTGTGGATGGCTTTCGCGAACTGAATGTAGAGGGTCGCGTAATCTTCCGGAAGCACGCGCTGGCCATCCGCCTCTTCGCCCATCTCGATCCAGGAGATTGGGTACTTCCGCTTGTAGAGATACGCGATCTCGTTGGCCGCGTCCTCCGGAATCGTGTAGAGAATGGCCACCGGGATCATCGCCGGAAGCCCGCGCGTCACGCCGCAGTTGAAGAAGAAGTCCAGCCCGATCTGGTCGCCCCTTCCGTAATCGAGGTCGGACGCCGCGTGCCAGGGATCCACAGAAGAAGGCCAGGTAATCGTCTGCTGCCGGCTGGGAACGTGCTTGACGATGTCGTGGAATTCCCCGCCATCGGAGATCGTTCCGATGTACAACTCTTGAATGGCATATCCCACGCAGTTGCGCTTGTCCTGCGCCCCGTGGCTATCGCAGGTGTTGGACGATTCGGTCATCCAGATGCGCAAATACCGAACGGGGATCTTCCAGCTCACCAGCTTCAACGTGGGTGTGCCGCCCTTCCCGTTGGTGATGGTCCCCAGGGGAAAGGTCTGCCAGGCGCCCTTGTTGATCCCGTCATAGAACGGCTCCTGCTCGCCCGTCCAGAACTGCACGTAGTAGCGCTTCGCATAAGGGTCGGCCCAGGCGATGCGCATCGCATTGACGTCCACCTTCGCGCCCAGATCGATCATCACCCATTGCGGGTGCAGCGAGTCATCGTCGCCCGTGTACGCTTTGGTCAGGTAGGGATTGCTCTTCCAGTAGGAATTCGGATCGCCATCGGTCAGGCGCGACCAGCCGTTGCCGTCCCCCAGGGTGGCGCCGCGATGCGGCAGCGGATAGGCCCACGAATGCAGGATCTTCTCGCTGGCCGGCTCGGCGCTGCCGGTGAAGTAGCCCTCCAGTTTCGCCGCGTTGCTCCACGTTCCGCGCGGATTCCAGTGCCATGCCTCGATCATCAGTTCGGTGTTCTGCCGGTAGGTTACGGTTCCCCATCCGGCCCCGAGCATTTCCTTGAGGACAGGGTCCGTGAGGAGCCGCTCGGTGTGCTTCTCGTTCTCTTCTTTCGTGGCTCCGCCGCGCAGCCGGTCGATGGCGCCGCCCAGTGCCCGCGGAGGACTGAAGGAGTTGAGCACGTGCGACGGCGCGGCGTCCACCACGAGATGCTGCCCTCGTGCGGCGGCCGCCGTCCAAAGGCAGATGCTGGCGGCAACCATCCAACCTGCGTGCCGCCTGGTACCCGGTGACATGATGGCCTCCTCGCAACCGGCGCTTAGTCGGCTATGGCGCAAATCAGAGCCGAATTATAGCTTATTTAGGGCCGGCGCGGCTGTTAGATTACGAAACTGTAATTTGCAAGCGGATGTCCCGCACCGGGAGAACCCGCGATCCCGACGCTGGTTGCTTCGATCCGTAATTTATCAGATAATCAAGTCCGGAATTCCTCCAGATGGAGACTCGTTCAGGGGCAGCCAGCCGGGTGGTCCTCCTCCTTTTGGCGCCTCTACCTCTCTTCGGGGGCGCCCCCGATGCCTGGATCCCGGCGCGCTGGACAGGCGGCCCATTGGAAGTCGAATACCGGGCGAAAGCCGGCAACCTTCCGCCCGATCGCGATCTGCGCGAGACGATCGCCGGCTGGTATGATCCTGCCACCCTCGACCTGCTCCAGGGATCGCCGGTCAACTGTCTGTTGGTGACCTGGAGCGCCGGCGCCGGCGATGCCGTCGAGTCTCGCCAGTGGAACCTGGTCAGAGCCTACACCGCTGCCGCTCATCGGCGAGGGATCGCGGTGCTCGGTATGGTCTATCGGGGCGCGGAGCCTGACAGATTCGTCCCACCCGCGCTGGAGATTCGCCTCGACGGTCTCGTGTTGGAGGGCGGTTTCACGGATGCGGTCAGGAGCGCGATGCCTGGCGGGCAAGCCTCCTTGCCCGTGATTGCGATTTCCAGGGACCCCGCCATTTCGCGCGCCGCCTTGGCGCCGCTCGCCGCCGTTGAGGGCGAGTGGCCGGGCTCGCGCAGTCTGGCGGAGATGGGAATCCGGGCAGGTCCGTCAAGCCAGCCCTGGATTTGCTCCAATATCTGGCTCGTACGATCCTTTCGCTTTACCGATGCGTGGCGGCCGGTGTGGGTTGGCTATCCGCCCGCGCCCGCGGCCAGGCCCAACTACTCCCGGTCGGTCGCGGATGCGGCCGTTGCCGGCGGCCGCTGGATCGTGACGCTGGACGACGGCTTGCGAATCAGGCTGCGGCGGCACGACGCAACTGCCCTGGCAGCGTGGACCCGGATCGGCGACTTTCTGCGCTTCGCCGAGGAACATGCCGAATGGCGGAGCTTCGTACCGTACGGCAAGCTCGGCGTGATCACAGACACGGCGGCGCCCGATGATTTGGCCAGCGAGTATCTGAAACTCCTCACGCGCCGGCAGGTCCCCTACCGCCTGGTCGAGCGCTCGCGCCTGGGCGAGACGCCCTTCCGCGAGTTCCGCGCCCTGCTCGCGGCGGGACTGGCTCACCTCACGGAGACGGAGCGAAGGCTTCTCCTTGGCTTTGCGGAGAATGGCGGACTGGTCGTGGCGGGTAGCGCGTTGGGCGCCGTTCCACCAGGCCAGCCGCTGTTGGAGCGGACGTTGGGAAAGGGCCGGACGATTCTCTACAGGGACCCGGATCCCGAGACAGTTGCGCGCGACATGCCCGAGGTGCTGTCACTCGAGGAGGCGGGCGTGATCGCTTTCAATGTGCCCTCGGTCATCACCTACGCCAGCCGCGAGCCCGGTGGCTCGCGGATCCTCGTGCAGTTGCTCAATTATTCCGACACTCCCGCCAGAAATATCACCATCCGGGTCAGCGGACACTACCACACCGCGCGGCTGTTCACGCCGGATTCGCCGGCGGCGGTCCTGGCCGTCGGGCCAGGCGAAGGCCAGAGCGAAGTTGCCATTCCGAGCCTCGGTCTTTGGGGCGGGGTGTTGCTGGAAGGAAAAACACCATGAAATCCACGAACGGAAAACTGACTCGCCGAGGCTGGCTCGCGCTCTGCGGCGCCGGGATTCAGGCGGGCACCATGCATTCGCTGGATGCCCGGCAGGTTTCCCAAGACTCTCCCGCCGCCGCGCCGTCGGCGCCTGTGGCGATTGCCAAGGTCCGCAGCTATGAGGAGGACTTGGCCGCCACATTTCGCACCATGTTCGACCAGATTGGTGGGCTGCAGAGGCGAGTCCAGGGCAAGACCGTCGCGCTTAAGGTGAACCTCACCGGCGGCAACCGATTCGACGGCTACACCCCTGGCGAGACCCACTGGGTACACCCTCGAATCGTGGCGGCGGTGGTCACGGTGCTGGGAGGATTGGGCGCCAGGCGCGTTCGCGTCCTGGAGAGCGCCGGCGGGCGCCGCCCGGGCTACCGGCTCGAAGATAAACTGCTCGAGGGTGGCTGGGATCTGGAAGCCATCCGGAACGCCGCACCCCTGGTGGAATTCGAAGATACCAATACCATCGGCTCCGGCAAGCAGTACTCGACGCTGAAGGTGAAAACGAAACCATACGTCTTTCCGGCCTTTTGCCTGAACCACTCTTACGAAGATTGCGATTTTCTGATCAGCCTCGGCAAGGCGAAGAACCATGAGGAGATGGGCGTCACGATGGCGATCAAGAACATGTTCGGCGTTACGCCCACAGCGCTTTATGGGGGCCGCGAGCGCATCTTCCACTACGGGCAGACCCAGGCGCCGTCGGGTGCGCCGGCGGAACTCGATCCCCAGTCGAATCGCTACGAGGGGTGGCGCCTGCCCCGCATCCTGGTCGATATCATCGGCGCCCGGCCGGTCGATCTGGCAATCAACGACGCCATCCTCTCTACTTGCGGCGGCGAAGGACCGTGGGTGCTTGGAGCGAAACCCATCCGCCCAGGCTTCCTGGTGGCCGGCTGGAATGTTGTGAATACCGACGCGGTCACCATGGCGACCATGGGCTATAACCCGCGCGCCGGACGCCAGGAGGCTCCCTACCGCTTGTACAAGGGCCCCGGCAATCATCCGCCGGAACAGTTGACGCCGGCCGGCGAAAACTTCCAGTATGCCGACAACATGATGCTGCTCGCCGAAGCAGCCGGCATCGGCTCCGCCGATCTGAGCCGGATCGACGTCCGCGGTGTGCCGATCCACAAGGCCATGTTCGATTTCGAGGCGTTCTGGAAGAATCAGATGCCGAAGGAGCAGGGGTGAGCCCTTCGGCTGGGACCGCAGGTTAAGCGACAAGAAGATGACGTTATCGTAATCTTGGTTGACTGTCCCGGCGGGATGGCTTAGCCTGAGTCCAAACGCTTGTGAAAGGGGTGGAACATGCGAAGGGTTCTTCTGCTTGTCCTTCTTGCCTCGATCGCCGCTTGGTCGCAGACTTCGACCGGCTCGATTCGGGGAACCATTACCGATCCCTCCAACGCGGTGGTACCCAACGTCAAGGTCATTGCCACCGATGTGGATCGCGGTATTCGCTATCCGACCTCGGCCGATTCGGCCGGCCGGTACATCTTTCCGAACCTGCCTCCCGCACGATACTCCCTGACGGCCGAGGCGCCCGGCTTCGAGACCACTACCAAGGCTGCCTTCAGCCTGGAAGTGCAGCAGCAAGCCACCGTCGATATTCCTCTGAGCCTGGGGGCGACCACCTCGATCGTCGATGTGACCGGCACGGCGCCGCTGCTCAACGTGACTTCCGCAACCCTCGGACAGGTGGTCGAAAACCGCCTGATCCAGTCGATCCCCAATAGCGGGCGCAACCCCCTGTCGCTGGTGTCCCTGGCACCCGGGATTGTCGGTTCCACCGGTGGCGTAAGCTTCATCTCCAATGGGGTTCGCAACAATTCCTCCGAAGTGCTGATGGACGGCGCCGCATTGACTTCCATCGAGCAGAATGGCGGCATCACCGACGTCAAGTACACTCCCACCTCGGACGCGGTCGAAGAAGTCAAGGTGCAGACCAACTTCTTCAGTGCCGAGTTTGGCAATACCGGCGGCACCGTCATCAACATGGTGTCGAAGAGCGGCACCAACGAATTGCACGGGGTGGGCTACTACTACCGCCGCGATGCGGCTCTCAACGCCAACCAGTGGTTCTCCAACGCGCACAACAGCCCGCTGGCCGATTCGCATCGCAACTGGCTGGGGGGGACCATGGGCGGCCCGGTCTATCTGCCCAAAATCTACAACGGCAAGAACCGGACCTTCTTCTTCTTCGACACCGACTATTACAATCAGCTCACCGCCGCCACCACCACTCAAAGCGTGCCCACGCCCCTGCAACTGAGCGGCGACTTCTCCGATACGCGCCTGGCCAACGGCAACCTGGTCCCGATTTACAATCCGTACGCCCTGACCACCAACTCCAGCGGCGCCCGGGTGCGCACGCCGTTTCCCGGCAACCTCATTCCCGCATCGATGCAGAATCCCATCACGCTGAACTTCATCAAGTACTACCCGGCGCCGACCTCCTCGGGCAATGCCTACACGCACGCCAACAACTTCTTCGCCCAGGGCAGCCGGCCTGCCCAGGACCACAAGATCGACGCCAAGATCGACCAGAACATCTCCGAAAAGCAGCGCTTCAGCTCACGCTACAGCGTGGACTGGTCTTACAGCGGAGTTGCCAACCTGTTCGGCAACATCGCATACAACGCCAACCCCGGCACTGCGCGCTCGCAGAATTTCGTTATGGATTACACGCGGACCCAAAACGCGACCACCATCTTCTCGGCGCGTGCCGGTGTACTGCGGGTGAGATCGGTTCAGGACCCGCTGAGCGTCGGTTTCGATGCGACCAGCCTGGGTCTGCCCGCCTACATGACTGCCAATACGGGAACGATGAATTTTCCCCGGTTTTCCGCGCAGTACGTGGCGTTGGGCGTAGCAGGTTATGCGATCATCCATCGATACGAAGATCTCTATCAGTACCTGGGCTCGGTAACCAAGATCATCGGGGGCCACACGGTCAAAGCCGGCGCCGAATTCCGCAAGGTTCAGGAGAACTACTACCAACCCAACGAGCCCGGCGGCAGCTTTTCTTTCAACCGCAAGCAGACCGGCCTGAACCCCCTGTCGTCGAGTTCCAGCCAGGGCGATGGCCTGGCGTCGGCGCTGGTGGGCTTTGGCAGCGGCGGAGTGGACACGATCGACTATCCCACCTGCCAGTCCGCCGGGTACGCGGCCGCATATATCAACGATGACTGGCGCGTCAGCCGCAGGCTCACGCTCAACTTCGGCCTTCGCTGGGATGCCGATATCCCGCGGGTCGATCGCTTCAACCGCATCAATTGGCTCGATCTGGGAGCGCCCGCTCCCATCGCCGGCGTCCCACAGGTGAAGGCCGTCTTTCCGAACCTGCTGGGCCTCATGCAGTTCGCGACGCCGGGGAATCGCACTCCCTACGACGGTGACTGGAAAAACTTCCAGCCCCGATTCGGCTTCGCCTATGCCTTGAACAACAAGACCTCTATCCGCGCCGCCTACGGCATCTTCTACACCGTGTCGCGGCATACCGTCAAAGGCGAGGTGGGGACGGCCTTCGGGTTCACCGATTCCTCCATTCCCTGGTCTCTGGACGGTGGCTTTACGCAGTACGCCACCTTTGCCAATCCCTGGCCCGCGGGCCTGACCTTTCCGCCCGGCAGGAATGCATCGGCCTTCCTCGGGCTGGACGCGGGCACGCCGGAGCCGTACGACCGGAACCCGCAGTATCAGCAGTGGAACCTCTCGATTCAGCGCGAGGTGCCCGGCCACGGCGTCCTGGAACTGAACTACTCCGCCAGCAAGGGCACGCGCCTGTATCTCGGAGACACCAATGATGCCGTGTCGCAACTCAACAACCTCTACCCGATGTACTGGGGCTTGGGCGTCGACAAGCTCACATCGCTGGTGCCGAATCCGTTCTACGGCGTGATCACCAACCCGACGGCCACCGACTACAACCAGCCCACCATTCAGTTGAACAATCTGCTGCGCCGATATCCCGAGTACGCCGGCGTGGGCGGATACCGCGCGGAGTTGAACATCGGCGATTCCAGCTACCAGTCGCTGCAAATCAAGTACGAAAAGCGCTTCTCCCACGGCCTCAGCGTCATTTCTCACTACACCTGGTCCAAGATGATCAGCGACTCCGACGAGTCCGGCAGCGATGTCGAATGGGCTGCAGTCGCCGGTAGCATCCAGAATCTGTTCAACCTGCGCCAGGAGCGCTCCGTCTCCGGCTTGAACCGCCCGCACGTCATCGTCGGCAGCTTCGACTACCAGTTGCCGGTTGGCCGGAACCGGGCCTTCGGCAAGACCATGAACCGCGTGCTGGACGGCTTCGTCGGAGGCTGGGAGATCAGCTCGATCATTACGGTGCAGTCCGGCGCGGCGTTGCAGGTCACCATGTCCGACTACAACATGTGGGATGGCGCGGTGCAGCGTCCCAACCTGACCGGCAATCCGTGTACGTCCGGTTCGGTTTCCGGCAAGCTGAACAACTACTTCAACGTGAATTCATTCAACGCGCCCGACGACTATACCTTCGGTTCGGCGCCCCGTTACCTCTCGTCCTGCCGCGGCCCGGCATTGATCAATGAAGACGCGACCCTGGTGAAGAACTTCAATATCCGCGAGCGCAAGTACGTGCAACTGCGATTAGAGGCTTACAGCGTCTGGAATAACCCGCAGTGGGGGCTGCCCAACACGGCGTATGGCGGCGCGACCTTCGGACAAATCACGACCGCGGGCGGGAACCGCAACCTCCAACTGGCGCTGAAGTTCTACTATTAGAGGCCAGTATGACCCGGCGCGAATTCGCTCAACTCGCGGCCCTTTCGGCGGGCGCCTTGCCGGCGCCTGGCGCTTCCTCGTACGCAGCGGCGGAGGCTGGAATGAAGATCGGACTCTACAGCATCACGTATCTGGGCGTCTGGTATCGCGGCGACGCCCTGACCATCGAAGAGGTCATCCAGCGTGCCCGCCGTTTCGGCTACGACGGCGTGGAAATCGATGGCAAGCGGCCTCACGCCAATCCGCTCGACATGCCCCCGCCGCGCTGCCGCGCGCTCCGCGAGTTCGCCGCCGGCCAGGGCATCGAAATCTACGCGGTAGCGGCCAACAACGATTTCTCCAGCCCCATCCCCGAGCATCGGGAATCCCAGTTGCTCTATGCGCGCGAATTGATCCGCGTCACCGCCGATCTCGGCGCGAACCGGATGCGCGTCTTTCTGGCATGGCCCGGCGTCACGCTCCTGCCCGAAGGAGGCGGACGTTACGACATCGCCCAGGCGGCGTGGCGCCAGGTCCACGAGCGGTTTTCGGACGAGCAGACGTGGCAATGGTGCCGCCAGAGCTTGTCAGAAACCGCCCGTTACGCGGGCGATCACGGCGTCGTGCTTGCCCTGCAGAACCATCCCCCGGTCATCCGCGGCTATCAGGATTGTCTGCGGATGGTCCGGGAGGTGAACTCGCCTCATCTGAGGGTCTGCTTCGATGCACGCCTCGAACATCAACTGGGTCCGGAGGGCATCGAACGGGTGGTGCAGGAGGTCGGTTCCTGGCAGGTGCTCTCGCATTTTGGCGGCGAGTATACCGAAGGCCCCGGCGGCATCCAATGCACCGAGGCTTTGCAGTGCCTGGCCGAGGTGCGGGGCCTGACGGCGATCGGATACCAGGGCTACATCGGATTCGAGCTTTGCCATCCGCTTCCCGTCGTGGACGGAAAGACCGCCGGCATCGACTTCGTGGACCAGAACGCCCGCCTGGCCGCGGAATACATGCGGGGCATCATCTCCCGGTGCGGCCAGGAGCGCCGCGGCTGAGGGCCGGCCTCAGACTTCGCTGTCCGCCGGGATTTCGAAATTCACCAGTTCGCCCCGGAAGCCTCCCGTCTTCCAGGCGCCAAAAGCGATCCCGGCGGCCATCCAGATCGCCCCGGCAATCTGCGCGGTCCGGCTCAGATTCAGCCAGAGCAACAGGCAGACCGCGAATCCCAGGGCCGGCGGAAGCAGGTTCCGAAGCTGCTTCTCGGGCTCGCGCAGGTAATAGCGCACCAGGGCCGCGGCGTTCACCCCCATGAACGCGATCAACGCGCCGAAGTTGAGCATCTGCGCTCCGAGGTCGTAGTCCATCAGGAACGCTCCGGCCAGAGCGACCGCTCCCACGAATACCACGTTGTTCCGGGGAACGTGATGTCTGGCGTCGACTGCGCCGAAGAAGCTCTTCGGCAGCGCGTTGCTGCGGCCCATACCGTACAGCAGCCGGGCCGCCCCAAGCTGCGCGCCCATGCCCGAGCCGAAATTCGCCACCACCAGGGTGAACCCGACGATGGCGAACAGCGGCCCCCACGTCCGCCCGGCGGCGTAGACGAAGGCCGTGGTCTCGTCCGGAAACGGCTCCGAGGCGGGCCATGCAAGCTGGGCGGCATAGACCTCGACCGCCGAGAGTATGCCGATCACCACACAGGTGAGGACCGTCGCCAGCAGGATGTTACGACGCGGATTCTGCGCCTCTTCGGAAAGAGTCGAGATGCCGTCGAATCCAATGTAGGTGAGCACCGCGATCGAAGTGCCGCCCAGAACCGCGCCGGGCGTAAAGCTGGCCGGGTCGTAAAACGGCCGGGCGAAGAAAGCCCACCCATCGTGCGGATGCCCGAAGATATATCGCGCGGCGCAGACGAAAAAGATCCCGATCACTACGCCCATTCCCGCCGCCAATCCGCCATTCATGCGGGCCGAGGTGCGGATCCCTTGCAGGTTGAGCCAGGTGAACAGGATACCGAAGAGGATGGCCCACGCCCCGTAAGGAACTGCCGGAGCGAAGACGTGTGCCTGCTGGCTGACCCAGATGATGCAGATCAGCGGATTGAGCATGTAATCCATCACCATGCTCCATCCCGTGATGTACCCCAGCGCCGGATTGATCTCCTGGCCTACGTAGGTGAACGCCGATCCCGCGCTCGGATACGCGCGGGCCATGCGCCCGTAGCTGATCGCCGTGAAGAGCATCGCCACCATCGCAATCAGGATGGTGGTGACCACGTGCCCGCGGCCGCGATTGCTGAGGACACCGAAGACCGACATCGGCGCTGTCGGCTGGATCACGATCACGCCGTACAGGATCAGATCCCACAATCCCAGCGTGCGCCGCAGATGCGTTGGTGATGTGGCCGAAGGACTCGACATCAGAAGCTCAATTCTCACCCGTGGCGCAGGCAATCCTGCCTGCCGCGTCCCCACTCATGGGGACGCTTGTCGGGCCTCCACAGGCCAGTGCCCGCGAAGTGCTTTTCGAGGCTGCCCGAGTCTCCACGCTGCCACTAGCCCTTTACGCCGCATACTCCTTGGCATTCGCTGCCATGGAAAGCATCACGTTCCGCTGCGGCACCGCGGCCGAGAGCATCTCGAGTTCGTTGCCTCCCGTAGCGAGAGGCAGTCCGATCTGCCCGCCCTGTGCCACCGAGCGGCAGCAGGCCATCATGATTTCGAAGCCCTGCCACGCACTCTCGAAGCTGCACGGGTGCGCCTGCCGCTCGTCGTCCAGCCAGTCCGCCATCTGCTCGATATACGGCGGCATGTCGAGATCGTAATTCATCGACCCGCCGCCCGAGCACGAAACCTGCTTACTGACCACCCGCCAGCCGCCGCCCGTGAGGACCTCGGCAAAACCCTCCGGCCCTTGCGCCCCAATACGGCATTTGCGCCACCAGTAAACGACTTCGGGAACATCCGGAGCGCCGGCGCCGCATTCCACCACTCCGCGCACGCCGTTTTGAAACTGAATCAAGCCGGCAATGTAATCCGGCGACGGGTGCAGGTCCGCGAGCTTCCCACGCCCCGCCGCCTGCGCCATCACCCACTCCGCGGGAACTTCGCCGTTGAACCAGCGCATGTAGTCGATCAGGTGCGACATCATGTGCATCATCCAGCCCGTCGCCGTCCCATATACGGTGTGGATGCGCCCGAGCACCCCGCTGGAGATCGCCTCCTTTACCTTCTGATAGTGCGCCCCATAACGATGCTGGTGGCTGACCACCGCCTTGATGCCGGAGGCTGCCAGCAGGTCGCGGATTTCCATGCCTTCCGCGCTGGTGAGCGCTACTGGCTTCTCCATGGCGATCAGCCTCGCGCCCGACTCGATCCCCACCCGCACCATGCCCGAGCGTACGTTCGGTGGTGTGCAGAAGCAGAAAAGGTCCGGCCGCAGGGCCACCGCGAGTTCCAGTGCATCTGTAGCTTGCGCGGGGCCGCCCAACTTTGCGGCGGCCGCATCCAGCCGGCCCGCATCCACATCGCAGATGCCTACCACCTGGAAGCGGGGATTCGCCTGGAATGCCAGGGCGTGGTGCATGCCGCGCTTTCCGACGCCCGCGACCACCACCCGATATGGGCTACTCATGCAGCACCTTCTTCCGATCCCATTCCAGGACCTTGTCGACGACGTAATCCACTTCCTCGGCCGTCAGTTCGGGATACATCGGCAGAGAGATGCAACAGGCGGCGTTGCGCTCCGTGTTCACGATGGGCTCCGGGATCCGCGCCTGCTTGTCCCACGGGTATCCTTCCTGCTGATGGATCGCGATCGGATAGTGGCACTTGGCATCGATACCGTGGCCGTTCAGGAAAGCCAGCAGCGGATCGCGATCCTCCGCGTTCCGCGTCTCGATCACATAGAGATGATAGACGTGGTAGTACCCCGTCTCCTCATAAGGCACCGTAAGGGTGCTTGCGTCCTTCAGGCAGCCGGAATAGCGGGCCGCCCATTGGCGCCGCAGAGCGCTCCATTCGTCGATGTGCTTCAACTTGGCGCTCAGAACGCCGGCATGGAGGTCGTCCAGTCGGCTGTTGTAACCCGGGCTGTGGCAGGAACGCTTGCCGGAGCCGTGATTGCGCAGGCGGCGGACCGTGCTGTCCACGTCTGCACGATTCGTCACCACCGCCCCGCCATCCCCGAAACATCCGAGGTTCTTCTGGATGATGAAGCTCGTGCACACCGCGTCGCTCAATTCGCCGATCCGGAACCCGTTGCCGCGGGCCCCGATTCCCTGCGCATTGTCTTCAATGACCAGAAGACCGTGCCGGTCCGCGATGGCGCGGATGGCTTTCATATCCGCGCACTGCCCGTAGAGGTGGACCGGCACCAGGGCCTTCGTCTTGGGCGTGATGGCTGCTTCGATCTTCGACGGGTCGATGCAGTTGGTGCGGGCGTCCGAGTCCACGAACACCGCGGCAGCCCCTGCGATCCAAATGGCTTCGGCGGTTGCAAAGAAGGTGTTCGCCGTCGTGATGCATTCGCTGCCGGGGCCAATCCCCAGCGCCTGGAAAGCCAACCACAGGGCATCCGTGCCGTTGCCCACTCCGCAGGCATGCTTCATGCCGTGATAATCCGCGAACTCGCGTTCGAAGCGCTTGAGCATTGGCCCCATCACGTACTGGCCCGATTCCAGGACTTCGTGAATGTTGGCGTCAATCTCTGACCGGATGTTGTGGTATTGCCGGACATGTCCGTAAAAAGAGATATTCATGGTCATTCTCTATCACAGTTAGAACGTGAAACGAATTGCGAGCGACATGATCCGCGCCGCCCGCGTGCCGGTATACTGGCCGACGGTCGTGCTGGTTTGCGCGCCGTTTGTCAGCCGGAACCGAAAACTGGTGCCGATCGCATTAAACTCCGTGTGGTTGAACGTGTTGTAGCTTTCAAACCGGACCGAGAGCACGCGCTTTTCGCCCAGCCCGACCGGAATCTTCTTTCCCAGGGAAGTGTCCCAGTTGACGTACGCGGGGTTCTGCATGATTCCCACACCGGCGTTGCCGAAGCTGCCCACCGGCGCCGGGCCGAAACACGAAGTATTGTAGGTGTTGTAGATCGACCAGGTTCGGCCGGACATATCGTTCGGATTGCACAACACGTTGATGCGCGCGCCCTCGGAGGATCCGGTAACATCGGTCGTCGGCGTGTAGCTGAACGTTGGCAGCACGGGCGAGCCGGTGCTGTAGGTGACGATCCCCGATAGCGTCCAGTTGTTCAGCACCGCCCCGGCGGCTTTGGCGGCCATGGAGGACGCCTTCAACTTCGGCAGATCATAGCCGTAGCTGAATGTCATCACGTGGCGGCGGTCGTAACTCAGCGGTCCGTAGTTGCGGTGCCGCGGATCGAAGTAGCTCGAAACGCTGCTGGTCTCGGCGTTGGCCTCGCCCAGCGTCTTCGAGAACGTGTACGATCCTGCGAACATCAGGCCGTGCGAGAAACGGCGGTTCAGCGCCACCTGCAGCGAGTTGTAATTCGATGTGGCCGCAAACTCGTTGTAGTACAGGTTGCCCCAACCCAGGTAGGGCCGCAGGAAGTTGTCGGGCAGCGGCGTCCCCTTCTTTTCGGCGGGGTCCTGATTGGCGGGATCGAAGCGCGCTCCGATCGGGATCTCGTTGATGTTGTGAATCCACAGCAGGTGACGGGCAAAATTCCCGACGTACGAGACATCCAGCACCGTCCCGAAGCCTAAGCTCTGCTGCACACCCAGGCTGTAACTCACCGTTCGGGGCATCTGCTGTTTCCCAAGCAGGAAGTAGATGTCGGACGGCCCGATCAGCCCTCCGGACTGCTGCATCGTGGACAGATTCCCGTAATAGGCGACCGGCGTGTAGCTGAGCGGCGGATTCCCCGACATGTTCATGCTGGGGTTCCCATCGATGGTGTCGTGGAACATACCGATGCCGCCGCGGATCGCGGTCTTACCGGTGCCGAAGACATCGTACGAAAAGCCCAGACGCGGCCCGTAGGAGAGAGGCGACACCGAATAAACTCCCGGCGGCACGCCATTCAGTCCGCCAATAATCGCGCCGTTTGCCGGGTTCCCGGAACCGGGCACGATCATCCCGACGTACGCATACGGATACGTCTTTCCGGTGATCGGATCGCGCGCCACCTGATCGCCATTCACCAGCGCCGGCTGATACAGGGCGGGAATCTGGGACCGTGAAAACAGGGTCGGGTTGAAACCGGCCAGTGCATTATGCTGGTCCGCCTGCGGCGTTACATGGTATAGCCGCAACCCGATGTCCAAAGTCAGTCGCCGGTTCACCCGCCAGTTGTCCTGCGCGTAGAATTCCAGGTCGGTGAACCAGATCCGCTGGATCAGGCGGGACGAGGTTTCCGTGTAGCTGTCGAAGTTCCCGAGCAGGGCATTCGCGAATGTGTCGCCGGTGTCGTTGGGATTGTTGCCATCGGTGCTGAAATCATACGCACCGAGGTAGTTTCCCAACTCCTGGTTCTCGATCTTCTGCGTGCGCTCGAAGTATACCCCGAACTTGAAGTTGTGCGGCCCCCAAACCTTGCTCAGGTTGTCGCTGGCGCTGTAGATGTTGTTGCCGTTCCAGTAGGGCAGCTGGTCTGACGTCACGCTCGGGACGTTGCCGGCTGGCGTGCCGCCAAAGATGATATCAGGGACATAGTTTTTCTGGTTCCCGAGCGTGGTGTCAATGGGATACCACTTGGGAATGTTGCCCATCAGGCCGCGGTCCCACTGTTTGTCGTCCACCGCAAAGTAGTCCCAGGTATTGAAGCTCTTCCCGAGAGTCGTCTCGTTCACCAGGGTCGGATTGATGGTGTACACCAGGTGCCCGGCATATCCGTGGCCCGGATTCGGGTGATCCACCGCAAGGGCCGGGTAGCTCGAATACGTGTCGTTCCCGAACGTGTCATCGTGGTCGTTGATGTAGCGGACATAGGCGTTCAGCCGGTCGGTGATGTACCAGTCGCCGCGAAGGACGTCGTTGCGGCGGCTGTGAGTCGTATAAGAGGGCGCCGCGTAGTTTCGCGCGTACATATACGCGGGGTCGCTCGTGCTGAAGTTTGGCTGCGGAAAGAAATTCAGCACCGCCGCGCCGGTCGCGTTGAGGCGGCTGGAGGGGATCACATTCCGTGGAAACGGGTTGCCCGTGGTGGGATCGGTGACGATGATCGGGCTGCCGTCGGTGTCCACGCTCCTCGAGAAGTCGCCCGCCCGTTCGGCCGCGGTCGGCATGTAGCCGTAGTCCGTGCCGGAGCTCTTGTTCCCGGTGTACTCCTGCGAGAAGAAGAAGAACAGCCGCTTGCGGTCGGTGTTGAAGTGCTTGGGAATGAAGAACGGCCCGCCAATCGTGAATCCTTCGATGGTCAGGTGGTACGGGCTCTTCGCGATTCCCGACTTGTTATTCGCCCAGGTGTTGGAATTCAGGCCCTTGTCGCGGTAGGTGAACCAGCCGCCTCCGTGAAACTCGCGGCCTCCACCCTTGGTGATCACCGTGATTGCGCCCCCGGAGCTGCGGCCGAACTCCGCCTGGTAGTTCGAGGTCAATACCCGCACTTCCGCGATGGCGTCCATGTTGGGCTCGTAGTGGATCGTATCGTTGGACCCGGTATCGAGGTCGTTGATGCCATCCACCGTGAAGTTCTTCGATTCCTGCCGGCCGCCTGCGATGTACAGCCCGCCGATGTTGTTGGGGCTGGTGGAATCGCGGTTATTCCTCGTATCGACAATTCCCGGAAGCGTGTACATCAGGCCCAGAAAGTCGCGCCCCTTGAGCGCGATCTGGTTCAACTGCTCGCCGGTGACCAGCGCCGATTTTTCGCTGCTGGCCGTCTGCACCGGCGTAGCCACGGCTTCCACCGTGATGTTCTCCCGCACCGAGCCCATTTCGAGGGCAATCCGCCCCAAGTCCCGCGTCTCGCTGGCCGTCACCTCAATTTCGTTCTGCACATAGGTTTTGAATCCGGCCGACTGCACGGAGAGGTTGTACCGGTCCGGCTGCAGGATCGGAAAACGAAAAAGCCCCAGGCTGTTGCTCTTGGCGGTGAACACCCCGCCCGTAGTCTGGCTGACGAGTTGCGCCTCCGCGCCCATGACGGGTGCGCCCGAAGGGTCGTTCACGGTTCCGATCAGGGAACTGGACACATTCTGCGCCATGGCGCCGCCGGCCAAAGCCAGCAAACACGCCAAAAAGGAGGTGATTGGTTGCTTCCGCATGTTCCGACTCCTTTTCTTCGCTCCCACACAAATATCAACACGAGTTTCAGGTATTATAGCCCTAAATAAGACGGCTGGAGCCTCACTAAATCAGGCTCGTGGCGGCAAATTACGAAACCGTAATCTGGCTCCGACTCCTTGCCGGGCTCGCGACGCGTTCCCCGGTCTAAAACAGTTTCCAGTCTGAATATGCCGGATGAAAAATCGCGAAATTGGAGGATCGATCTTGTCTGAATTGGTTGTCTTTCTGACGATCGGCTTCGGGGTGGTGCCATTCCTTCCGCAAGCTTGCGCGCAGGCGGCGAACCCGGCGGGCGGATCGAGAATCGATCTGGCGCAGGGATGGTGGATTCAATCCTCCGCCAAGGTCGCGGGGAAGGGCGAGGTCGTCTCGATCGAACTTCCAGCCCGCGGGATGGTATCAATCGAGCGTGCCTGCCACGGTCGTATCCGCTCTGGTGAGGAACAGAGTCTACTCCGATCCATATTTCGGCATGAATCTGCGGTCGGTCCCCGGTGCCACTTATGGCATCGGGCAGAATTTCAGTAACCAGCCGATGCCGGTCGGCAGTCCATTTGCGGTCTCGTGGTGGTATCGCGACTCGTTCCAACTCCCCGCCGGGGTAAAAGGCAAGAAGCTCTGGCTGAATTTCGACGCGATTAACTATATTGGCGAAGATAGCGTGGTCAGGGCCTTCGAGATTCCGGATATCACAGGCATGACCAGGACCTACTTTCTCCGCCTCACACTTGAGGACCCGGCTGGCAAGTTAGTCAGTTCCAACTTCTACTGGCTCTCCACGCAACCGGATGTCCCCAATTGGTCCGCCGGCAACGGCCGCTACACGCCCATCCAGACGTACGCCGACCTTACCGGCCTCCAGCAACTTCCGCCCGCCAAGGTGAAGCTGGCATCCCGATCGGAGCCGAAGGGTGCCGATCAGGTGGACAACGTGACCGTCGAAAACGGAAGCTCCGGCCTGGCTTTCATGGTGCATCTCACGGTCCGCAACTCCGGCTCCGACATCAACCCGGTGATCTGGGAGGATAATTACTTCGAACCGATGCCCGGGGAGCGGCGCGAAGTCACCGCCACGTACGCGCGCAAGTTGCTCCATGGGGGGAAGGCGGAAATCAAGGTGGACGGCTGGAACATTGAGTAGCTCTCTGATCGGCGCCGTCGATATCGGCGGCACCAAGATCGCCGCCGGCGCGGTTACCGAGGGTGGTGTGATCCTGGCGCGGGCCGAATGTCCCACGGCGCCCCGCGAAGGATTCGCCGCCGCCATGCACCGGACCGCCGCCATGCTCCGCGAAGCCTCTGCCCAGGCGGGTGACGGATATCGCGGCATCGGAGTGGCGTGCCCCAGCCCTCTCGACCCCTTCGCCGGTATCGTCGGGGACGTCGGCACGCTTCCGGGATGGCGTGGCGGCGATATCGTCTCCGCCCTGTCGCGCGAGTTCGACGTCCCCATCGCGGTGGAAAACGACGCCGATGCAGCCGCCTTGGCGGAGGCCACCTGGGGCGCCGCCAGGGGGAGCGGCCGCTTCATTTACGTCACCATCAGTACCGGAATCGGAGCCGGCGTCATCCTCTCGGGACAGCTCTATCGCGGCGCTGGAGCCGCTCATCCGGAGATCGGCCACCATGTTCTCGACTGGTCGGGTCCGCTGTGTTGTTGCGGCGCCCACGGCTGCTGGGAAATCCTGGCCAGCGGTCCCGCAATGACGGCTTGGTTCCGGGAGAAGAGTCCTCTTCACCTGGAATTGAACGCCGCGGAGATCTGCGAGTTATCTCGCCGCGGTGACGAACTGGCGCGCCGCGCCGTGGAGCGGGAAGGCTTCTACATCGGCCTCGGACTGGCCAACCTGGTCACGATGTTTACGCCCGATGCAATCGCACTCGGCGGCGGCTTGATGCGCAGTGCCGACCTGTTTCTCGACCGCGCACGCCAGGTGATTCGCGAGGTCGCCACCCAGGTGCCCGCAGCCAATACCCGGATCTCCCTCGCATCCCTCGGCCAGGATACGGGATTGATTGGGGCTGCTCGCGCCTGGATCCATCGCCACTGCTCCTGAATAGAGTGCATTCCTGCCCAACGGTGCCGGCGCGGAGCCGCGCGGATTGGCCCGCAAGCCTGCCTGTTTCGCGACTCCGCCACCCCCGGCTGTCACACTTCTTCCAAAATCCCCAACCCCTTCCTCTTCATCCGCTTGCCCGTTTCGCGAGCCTCCCCGCCCGGAGTCGCCCTGCTACCCCTCCTGGTCGAAACTCATGCCTACTGATTCCCAAATCCAGGCCAATCGCCGCAATGCCAAAAAGTCCACCGGTCCGCGCTCCGCTGAGGGCAAGGCCGCCTCTTCGCAGAATGCCCTGAAGACCGGCATCGACGCCAAGTCGCTCGTCATTCGTGGCGAAGACCACGCTACCCTCGAAGCCCTCGCCACCCGCTACCACGAACGTTTTCAACCCGCCACTCCCTCCGGCGAGGGCAGGCGGCCAAGTTGCGGCCGCGCCCCGAGCATGCGCAAAAGGCTGGACTGGGCGCTGCATGCCGCCAATACGCTCGGGTTGATTGCGACCAGGGTGAAGTTGCGGCTTTGCGCCAGTGCCATCTGTTCAAAAGACTGGTTTCCGGTAACGAGATCGATGTATTGGCCTGGGGAGGGCCAGTCGCGGAAGATGCCGATGCCGGGAGGGTGCAGCCAGACGGCGGCTAGGCGGTCGAGGTCGGGGTGGGGTAGCGGGCGCAGCAGCAGGGCGTTTACCACGCTGAAAATGGCGGGGTTTGCACCGATGCCGATGGCCAGGGAAGCCACGATCACTAGGGTCACCGCGGGATTCTTTCGCAAAGTGCTCAGGGCGTAGAGCAGGTCCATGAGTGTAAGACGAGTCGCGGGTTGTTTTGGGGCCTCAGCCTTCGCATGAACCCGGACGCGGCTAATTCGCTGCCGCGAACCGCCCAATGTGCTCCCCAAATGCCTTCCAGCGGCCCTGACGTTTGATGTACGTCACTACGTCCCTCAGCGGAGGATCATCCTGCTTGCCCGCCTGACGAGTGGTGAAGGTGTCCACGATAATCGCTGTATCGCCATTCACCAGGATCAGGTCATGCACCACTCGCATCGATGTGAAAGTCATCTTTTGGACGGCCTTGATGAAAGCGGCCTTGCCTCTGATGAGTTGGCCGCCTGGGCCAACAAAGAGAAAGTTGTCGTCCAGAATCCGGTTCAGGGCACCTTGATTATGCCTGGTTTCCGCTTCGACCCATTCCTGTTCGAGCAGGACTAACTGTTCTTCGTCGGCTTTTCGGGGCTGATTCTGGGAACGGCCGGATTGGGGGACGAGCGTCGAGGTTGCGATGAGAAGCGCAAGAGCAACGAATCGAAACATGTGACCTCCAGTCTGGATGTGCCCTTGGGTTGCCTCGATTATACATCCGAGTTGGGGGGGACGTGCGCGCCTCTGTGGCGGATTTGGCTGTGATCCTGGCTGGCCTCGAGCCTGCGGTCAATCAGCACTCAACAGCGGATCTTCTTTTTCCCGTAGTCGTTTCAGTTTTCGGAAGGCTTCTCTACATGGTCGATCACCAACACGTCCACGGGCCCTTTGGCCGGCACCAGTTTTAGACCGAGTTGTTCCTGAACAGCTTGAAATATGCTGGGGGCGTCTGGCGGCCTAGCGGGGGTGGGCGCGCCAGGTTCAGCCGCGGCCGGTCGAGGCGCCGCGGAATCGTCGGGTGAAAACACGAGGCGTATCGCGAATTGACTGGTAAGGCCCGTCTTGTCGATCACGGGACGATCCAGAGCAATGCCCAATAAGCCGGCGAACATCGAGAGCGTGCCACCCTCGAACTCAACTGAGCCTCGCGGATTCACCATATTCCTGCAACGCCTCTGGTCCGCGGCCAGTTCGGGGAGGGGACGGCCTAGTGCCACAGGTATGCAGCTTCCTTCCTGGAACGGTTTCAACTTTGGAGAGCCTTTGCCCAAAGTGAGTTCATAAACAGGTCCTTGCCGGGTCTCGCGATGAATTCTAAGCTTGAACCTGTCCTCCAGAACGGCTTGCATCATGGGGCCCTGCATCATCAATATGTTTGGGTGCGCATCCGATTTGGCGTCGATTTCGAACGCCTCCGAATGGATCCAACCGGGGCCGCCCTCGATGGGAATCATCCCAAAGGAATTCAGGTAACCACCGGCGTACCGGTTATACGCTCTTTGAATCAGCCCGGTGTTATCGGTATCGGCCAGAAGCTCACAGCCGGTGCTCAGTCTTCCCGGCGATGAGTCGCCGCTATTCGTACGGCCCCGCGTACATGGTTTGATCGAGACGACGTCGAATTTCGGGAACGGTCCGGGGGCCGATTGAGGCGATGCAGATTGTGCATGGATACCCGCGGTGCTCATCATGCCGACTACAATCGGCAGTCCCAGGGCTGCTGTCCCTGCAGCGGACAAGGTCGCTTTCTTTGCCAGGCTGAGTCTAACTGCAATCCGGTTGGTCATGATGGCCTCGATTCTCTTCCTGAGATTGGCTCCCGTCACCCCCGACACGCAGCGCAATGGTGATTCCAGCTAAAGCTCGCAAATTTTGAGAATGCCTTCGGCGTATACTTGCGGCTTGCTGCCCATCAGCAGCACCTCCTCATCGCACGCAGCCTCCCGTTCCTCCATCAGGCGCGCTCCCAGCCACCACACCAGGGGATAGAACCAGAACAGAGCTTCCACACCCATGTGAATGGCGGTAGCCAGATTGTCGCGCCGGCGTACGTGACACATTTCGTGTGCCACAATCGCTTCCAACTGGGCCGGCGTCAGGCGATCGGTGATACCAGTGGGCAGCAGCAGGACAGGCCGGCGAACGCCGAAAACCCCGGGCTCCGCGAATGCGGTTGAGGCCATCACGTTAATGCCGATGGGCAGAACTAGGGGCGACGCCGTGCGGAGCGCCAACCGAAGACCGCGCCACCGCCGCCACCAAGAGAAAACGAGTGTGGCGGACCCAATCGCCCACAGGACGTACAGAACAGTTGGAATCCAGCTCACCAGTAGACTTCCGGCCGCTACCCGTGACGTCGCGAGCGGGGCTGGCACGGCAAAAGGGCGGCTGGCCTCCTCGATTACATTCGATAGTGAGGGCGTAATCGCGGCTGACGTCTGCCATGCAAAACATCTACCTGCGTCCACCAGCAGGGAAAAGGGAATGAGAAACTTCACGGAGGCCGCGAGCCAAAGCCAGTACCGCGTTTGCGCTCGATTGTTCCGCAACGCAAGGGTCAGAAGGGCCGCGGCGGCCGCAAACAAGGTCGATTGCCACAAGTGGTTGGCCAAATACGGAAGCTGGCTCGGGATCATTGGCTCTTATCCTTTCTGGCGAGATCGCGCAGGGCCTTTTGGGCCTCACGCACCTCATCTCGCGTGAGCTTTCCGGAATCGATCAGGTGCGTAACGATGGGAAGAGCCCGGCCGCCAAACAGGCCGACCAGTTCGTCGACCATTCGGTGTTGCACCGAGTTGCGGGAAATCAAGGGCTCAAATACATGGGCGTTGCTGATCTTCCTGGCCCGCCGCACAGCCTTTTTCCACTCCAGGCGATAAGCGACCGTCTGCACGGTTGTATACGCCGGCCTGTGTTTTTCGGGGAATGCTTCCTGCAACTCGCGAATGGAAGATGGCCCCTTGTTCCAGAGCGTCTCCATGATCCGGAGCTCCAGGCCGCTTAGTTTCGGCGAGGGCATAGCAGACCCGCTCTACTACATAATGCTGTAGTATACAAGCGACGCTCCCGGGCCCTCAACTTCAAGGTCTCTATTTGGACCGGGCAACGAGGGAAGCGGCCGCAACAAGCGGGTACACGATCTCCCAAATCCGCCCACGCCGGGGCGCCGTCAAGATCTTATAATCGAACCTGGGTTTCTGCCATGCCGCCTGTCATCGATCCAAACCTTCTGAAACTGGTCGATTCCACGCTAAAGACGCCGGCGATAGCATCTTCTCTGTCCCTGCATTTGCCTCAGCTGCGAATCAGCCTGGCAGACATTGTATTCGCGCCCGGGTCGAACCGCGTAATGATGTTGAGCTCGAAGGCCAAACAGATCGATCCAAAGCGGGAGATCGAGTTTGCCAACCTGATCTGCAACTCAGAGAGCAGCCATATTCTATTGACCGGCATGACCGAGGCAATTGATGGGGTCGCGATTGAGCGAAAGCAGTTCGTGCAACTCAAGGACCGGACAGGCGCCGATTACAATGCCTCGAGGGCCATGCCCGTTGACGAGTTCATCAAGGTGTGGGGCAAGACTCGCGGATGGAACGGCATTGAGTTGTATGTCAGAACGCAAGCTCCCATCGCGGAAGTACGGACCCGTTGGTTTATGCGCGGTGTTCAGCCGGAAATCGACCCGAGACGGCACTTGGCCACAAGCCAGATCGTCCGCGTAGTCGCGTATGGGGCCGACGGCTCGACAGAGTTACCCTGCCAGACTGCCACGTGGACGGCGGCCGGTGGCCCTGTTTGACAAGCCTACGCGCAAAGCGTGAAGCGCGGGTCCAAGGATGAAAATACGCGTAGAGTGCTACGCCGGCTATAAAGCCGACGAACGGCCCGTTCGGTTCCACCTGGGCGACCGCGATTACTCTGTCGAAGATGTCCTGGACCAGTGGTATGGCATGGAGGACACCTATTTCAAAGTACGGGCGGATGATGGCGATGTTTACATTCTCCGGAAACACATCCCCACGGACTGCTGGTATCTCGAGGCGTTTCGAAGAGAGATCCGAAGCTGACCAGCGTTGGGCTCCGGGGATCTGCGCCGTGCCTCGTGCCGCTTGTAAGGTTAATTCGCCGGCCGCCCGACGGCGAGAAGAACTTCCACATTCGGGGGTCCAAGAACGCTGAATGGATGTATACAATTGCACCGGGAAGCCAATCTGACAGTCCAGGCTGAACGGAGGACTCATCGGACCGAGGGGATCGTGAGGGGAGAAGAAATCATGAGATACCTCGTAAATGTGTCTAGCCTCTGTGCCGTAGTGTTGAGCGGCCCTTTCGGTCAGGGTGATCGCGGAACGATCACGGGAACCGTAACCGACCAGTCCGGGGCCGTCGTGGCGGGCGCCAAAGTGAGCGCGGAGAACGCTGCCACCCATAACCTGGTCGAGACCGTTTCGATCCCTACGGGGAATTTCACGTTGGC
This sequence comes from Bryobacteraceae bacterium, assembly GCA_035501495.1. GTDB lineage: Bacteria > Acidobacteriota > Terriglobia > Bryobacterales > Bryobacteraceae > JAIQFL01. The sequence continues at coordinate 166,199 of DATJWB010000273.1, forward strand.
CCAATTGCCGGTCGGAACGTGGAACGTTGCCGTCGAGGCCCCGGGATTCAAGCGGTTTACATCGGTGAACAACACGATTGAAGTCGCGCAGACCACCCGCGTAGACGCCAAACTGGAAGTCGGCGCTAATTCCGAGACCATCGCCGTGCAAGCGGACGCAGTGGCCATCAGAACGGAAGGGGCCGACATCACGACCACGGTGGACAATCAGCTCTTTGTCGAGCTTCCCATTCAGTGGTCGAATGGCTTTTGCGGAAACCAGGCAGTGCGAAACCCGCTTTCTGTGGCATAGATTCTGCCTGGCATGGGCGGCGGCACGAGTTACTTTAACTCGCTCGGACTAAACTAACCGGTGGCGGCGCCTCCATCAATGGAGCGCCAACCTCTACGTTCAAGGCACTGGTGGATGGACAGGACAGCACCCATCTGTACACGCCGTCGTTCTTCTTTTACCAGCAGCCATCAGTCGAAGCTCTGGAAGAAGTCAGTCTCTAGCCCGGGAACTATGCGGCGGAGTTCGGCCAAGCCCAGGGGGATCTATAACTTCACGGCAAAGTCCGGCACCAACCAGTATCACGGAGGCCTTTTCTATCGTCTTACGAACGAGGACTTGAACGCCCACCAGCCCTACACGGGATCCCGCAGTCCCAGCCAGCAAAACAATTTCGGCGGCACCTTTGGTGGCCCTGTCTGGATTCCGCGTGTTTATAACGGTCACAATCAGACCTTCTTCTTCTTTTCATTCGAAGGATTCCGCTCGGTTCTTCCGGTCCCTTCCTCGGGGACGTTCACCACGGTTCCGAATGCGAACGATATGGTCGGGAATTTCGCGGCGGACCTGGGTGCGCAGGTTACGTGCGGGGGTGGTCCTTGCAAAGACGCCTTGGGAAATGCCTTAGTTGCGGGTGAAATCTTCGATCCGAGGGCGCTTGCAGCGGACGGCTACACCAGGTTCCCGTTCCCGGGAAATATCATTCCGATGAGCCGGATGGATCCGGTCGCCCTGAAGATTCAGAGCTTTCTGCCAAGGCCGGCAAACAGTCTCCAGGCCAATAACTTTCAGTTATCGGGAACTACTCCCAGGCCTCAGAATCTCCCGTCCGTGAAGATTGATCAGAATGTTTCACCCAGTTTGAAGTTATCCAACGTTCTATTCTTATGTGGGTGGGAGGGTCAGACCAGCACGGACGGCTTGCCCGTGAACATCACGACGGCCGGTTTCAATCACAGTTGGTCGAGCACCGCGCGTGTGAACGTGGACGACACGATTCGGCCCTCCCTGCTGCTGCATGCAGGAGTGGGATATGTGAATACGCAGGTTACGAAGTTCCAGTTCCCCGAGGTAGGAAGCTTCGACCAGCAGACTCAGCTCGGATTGACGGGCGCCATCACCACGGGCTTTCCGCAAATTGGCGGTCTCGGCAATTTCTCCGCCAGCGGAGCGCCGATCGGGGGTATGAGTCTGAACGCCGGGGCGACTTACCATCAATCGGTGAACACCGGGGAGCCGACTGTCTCGGCGGCGCTCACCTGGGTGAAAGGAGTCGCACTCATTCAAATTCGGCGGCAGCGGTCAGACCCGCATGGAAGGGTTCAAAATATAAATCTGCCGTGGGACCACGTGTCGGCGCGGCGTATCAGCTCAACGCGAAGACGGTCATCCGGGCTGGATGGGGCTTTTTCTGTGGTGGTCCGGAGACCTTTGCCGGCGGCGCCCCGCAGACTCCCGCGGCGGGAAGGGGCTACGACACGATCACCTTTTCGGCAACATCTCCCGGTGCGTCGGCACTTCCCAATGGTCTCGAAGGCGGATTGCCGGCGAATACTGCCCTGTTCTCCTCCATCCTGCATCTGCCTGGTGCGCTTTCCCACCCTCAATCCTGGCACAGGTCTCAGTAACCTGAACGCACCGATCTACTATGACGGCGCCCTCGGACGTCCGCCGCGCGTCAGCCAGTTCAATGTCGCCGTGCAGCGCGAAGTCATCAGCGGCATGACGCTGGAAGCAGCTTACGTAGGCAACCGGGGTGCATGGCTTCAGGCAAACTGAACCAGGTCAACTCGGTTACCCCGGCGATCCTGGCCGCGCATAACCTCAGCCTCTCCAATTCCGCGAACCTGACGCTCCTGAATTCGCAGATCGGTTCCGCGGCGCCTCAAAGCGGCAGGCTTTTCGCTGCCATTTGCCACCTTCCCGCCGACTTCGGCGCTGACCAATGCTCTGCGGCCCTTTCCCCAGTTCGGGAGCACCGCCCCCGACTGACCCGACTGGAGACTCCTGGTATGACTCCCTGCAGATGAAACTGAACGCCAGGCTCAGCCACAACATTACAGCGCTCGCGACATACACGTGGCAAAGTCACTTAACCGCATCGCCAGCTTCGACAACTGGACGGCCTTCAACACGCAGAAGGCCCTCGACGTCAACGACATTCCGCAGGCGCTGTCGGTGAATGTCATCTACCAGACACCGCATTTGACCTCCGGCTTTCTGGGCAGAAACAAGATCGCGAAGCAAATCTTCAGCGATTGACAGGTGAGCGCGGTTCTGCGTTATCAGAGCGGCGCTCTGATCACGGCGCCGGTTTCAAACGACAACCTCGGAACGTACCTTGCAGGCGCCGTGACGCAGTACATGTCACGGGTTCCTGGCCAGCCGCTTTACCTGGTGAATCCGAATGGTCCGATCGATCCGACTCAACAGCTTCTGCTCAACCCAGCCGCCTGGGCGGAATGCGGTCCCATCGCGACGTTTGGTTGCGGCGCGCCGCGATATGCCGACTTCCGCCAACGGCGTACGCCGCAGGAAGATATCGGGTTGGGCCGGCGATTCGTCCTGTCGGACGCGCATACCGCCCGGTTCTTTGAGATCCGAATGGAAATGTACAATCCGTTTAACCGGATCGTCGCTACGCACAACTCCAATAGTCAGCTTACCGGCGGGTTCGGATTCATGAACGTCAATACCATCGCCGCCGGCACAGCGCGGAATTTGTTGGTGGTGGCGAGAGTGGCATTCTGAGCTGATTCGTTCGACGCCGCAGGAAGAACTGGTCGCGAATGCTTCTGCCGGCGCCTTGCCGGGCCAAAAAAAAACAATTCCCGCTCCCCATGGTGGTAGAATTCTTGAAATCGCGCATATGGGGTATGAGGCCGGCAACCGTGTAGGTCCGTATGAAATCCTTTCCCTGGTTGGGAAAGGGGGCATGGGCGCCGTCTACCGGGCCAGGGACACGCGTCTCGGGCGGGAAGTCGCCATCAAGGTGCTCAGCGAACAGTTCTCCGAAAACGCGGAGCAGTTGCGGCGCTTCGAGCAGGAAGCCCGTTCCACCAGCGCGCTCAATCACCCCAACATTGTGACGCTGTTCGACGTGGGCAGTGCCGACGGAAAGCTCTACATCGTCACGGAATTGCTGCACGGTGAGACTCTGCGCGAGGCTCTGGCCGGAGGGCCGCTGCCTGCGCGCCAGATCATCCCGACCGCGCAGAAGGTCGCCTCCAGCCTGGCCGCCGCTCACGCGCAGGGAATCGTTCACCGCGATCTGAAACCCGAGAACATCTATCTCACCAAGGACGGCAACGTCAAGATCCTGGATTTCGGCGTTGCTAAACTGGATCCGGCGGCGCCGCAGGCCGTCGACAGCACTACGATGGTTTTGACGGAGCCCGGACATGCGGTGGGAACTCCAGCCTACATGTCCCCCGAGCAGATCCTGGGTGAACCGGTGGACGGCCGGTCCGACATCTTCTCGTTCGGCCTGGTGTTGTATGAGATGTGCACCGCGCGGCGCGCTTTCCGGGCCGAGACTACGCCGGAATTGATGACGGCAATCCTCCGGCAGGACCCGCCCGCCGTTTCCGATACGAATCCGGATGTTCCCGAAGGCTTGGAAGCACTCGTCCGACGGTGCCTGGAAAAACGGCGTGAGGACCGGTTTCAATCCGCGCGGGACATCTGCTTTGTGCTCGAAACCTTATCCCCTGTCACGGCGAGCCGCGCGCAGGTTCGAACTCCCAACGTTCTGCCGCGCCGGAGGATCATCTGGGGATTGGCGGCACTCCCGCTGGCGGGTTCGTGGCTGGCCGCTGCTTACCTCGGGCGACTCACGGCTCGCAAAGTCCACGCCGAGTTTCGGCGAATTACCTTCCGCCGGGGGTATGTCACATCGGCACGCTTTTCGCCGGATGGGCAGACGATCATCTACAGCGCGGCGTGGGACCAGGACCCGGTGCGGCTGTTTTCGGGGCGTCCCGATCGTCCGGAGTACCGGGCACTGGATTTGCCTTCGTCGTACATCCTGTCCATCTCCTCCAAGAGCGAAATGGCGATCCTTTCCGCCGATCGTCCCCAGACGCCCATGGAACGCGCGGGAACTCTATCCATCGCGCCGTTGGCGGGCGGCGCTGCGCGCGAATTAATAAGGACGGTGCAATCGGCCGATTGGAGCCCCAACGGCGATGAACTTGCGATTGTCCGGCCGCTGACTCCCCGGTACCGTCTGGAATATCCGGTCGGAAAAGTGCTGTATGAAACCGAAGGCAAGATAGCCGATCCGCGTGTCTCGCCGGACGGCCAGATGGTGGCCTTCATCGATCAGCCGCGAGCGGGGGATGACGCCGGCTTCGTAGCGGTGATTGACCGCACGGGCCGCCGCAGGAAGCTCTCGCGCGATTGGCGGAGCTGTCAAGGCCTCGCCTGGTCACCGAAAGGCAACGAGATTCTATTTACGGCCGCCGCCCAGATTGGCGGGCGCCAGCTCTACGCAGTTTCCCTTGGAGGCGCTGAGCGGACCGCCGCCGCCGAAGCCGACCGCCTCTTTTTGCACGATGCGGCGCCTTCGGGCAAACTGCTGTTGACCCACGAACTCTATCGCTTCGGAATCCTCGGTTCCTCCGGGCCTGGCGATCCGGAGAGGGAACTGAGCTGGCTGGACGCAAGTATGCTCGGCGGCGCCTCACGCGATGGTAAGACCCTGGTATTCAGCGAGGGCGGGACGGCGGCCGGCGGCGTGTCGATGGTCTACATGCGCACCGTCGATGGTGCGCCGCCGGTACAGTTAGGCGCCGGCCTTCTTCCCCAACTCTCGCCAGACCGGCAATGGGTGGCATGCCTGACGCCCGACCCCAAACAGCAGGTAAGACTACTGCCAACCGGCGCCGGCGAGGCGCGAACCCTGCCACTTGGTGAAATCGAGCAGGTAGAGTTCGCGCTGTGGGCCGATCCGCAAAAGCTGCTGCTCACTGGATACAAAGGCGACCAGGGCCGCATTTATCAGCAAGGGGTCGATGGCTCGCCACCGAAGCCCATGTCACCGCCGGACTTCAAGATCGCCAGCAACGTCCTGACACCGGACGGCCACTATGCCGTCGGCAGAACACGGGGCGAACAGTATCTGGTCTCGCTGGCCGGCGCGGAGCCCAGGAAGATAGCGGGGATCGGAAGGGGGGATGAGGTACTTGCCTTTAGCGACGATTCGCGAATTGCTTACGTGCAGGCGCTGGGTTCGCTGCCGGCGCGGGTAGACCAGGTGGAAGTGGCGACCGGCCAGCGGTCGAAATGGCGAAGCTTCCAGCCATCGAGTTTGAGTGGCGTGACCGGTGTGGGCACGATTGTCCTGGCGCAGGATTTGAAGAGCTACACCTATAACTACGAGAGCATGATCTCCGATCTCTACACACTCGATGGCGCGATCTGACACCCGCCTGCCGGTGGCGCATCACTCCTTCGGCTCCAGCGCGAGGGCCACTACCTCTTCCATTGACTTCACGTGGTGCACCTTCATCTCGCCGATCTGCTCGCTCTTCAAATCCTCACGCACGTTGACTTCGTTTTCGTTCGGCAGGATCACCTCGCGGACACCGCCACGCTTGGCGGCCAGCACCTTCTCCTTGATTCCACCGACCGGCAATACCTGCCCGGTCAGTGTGATCTCGCCGGTCATCGCGAGGTTCGGCTTCACCCGCCGGTCGGTGAGCATCGAAAGCAACGCCGCGGCCATCGTGATGCCCGCCGATGGGCCATCCTTCGGTATGGCTCCCGCCGGCACGTGAACGTGGATGTCGCTGGTCTTGAACAGGTCCGGATCGACGCCATACTTGGTGGCATTTCCACGGACCCAGGTGAGCGCCGCCTGCACCGATTCCTGCATGACGGGGCCGAGCTGTCCGGTCATGATCAGCCCTTTGCTGCCGCCCGGCATGCGCCCCGCCTCGATGAACAGGATGTCGCCGCCCACCGGTGTCCATGCCAGGCCTACCGCTACCCCGGGCCGGCGCGTGCGTTCGACTACCTCCGTATCGGTGCGGAACCGCGGCGGCCCAAGGTCGCGCTCCACCAACTCCGGCGTCACTTCAACCTTCTCGCGCTTGCCCTCGGCAATCCGCCGCGCCTGCTTCCGGCAGATCGTGCCGATCTCGCGCTCGAGGTTGCGCACGCCGGCCTCGCGCGTGTAGCGCCGCACCAGGAAACGCATCGCCTCATCGCTGAAATGCACGTCGCCATCTTCGGAGAGACCGTTGGCCGTGGTCTGGCGGGGCACCAGGTAACGAAACGCAATGATGACCTTCTCGTGCTCGGTATAGCCTTCCAGCGGAATGATCTCCATGCGGTCGCGAAGCGCGTCGGGGACCGGATCGAGCACGTTGGCCGTGGTGATGAACAGAACTTTGGACAGATCGAACGGCACGTCCAGGTAGTTATCCCGGAAAGCGGAGTTCTGCTCTGGATCGAGCACCTCGAGCAGCGCCGAAGCCGGATCGCCGCGAAAATCGCGCCCCAGTTTGTCCACCTCGTCGAGCATGAAGACGGGGTCGTTCGTTCCGGTTCGCCTCAGCGATTGAATGATCTGCCCCGGGAGCGCTCCGATGTAGGTGCGGCGATGGCCGCGGATCTCCGCCTCGTCGTGCATGCCGCCCATGGAAATGCGGGCGAACTTCCGGTCCAGCGCGCGGGCGATGGAACGGCCCAGAGACGTCTTGCCCACGCCCGGCGGACCCATGAAACAGAGAATCGGCCCCTTGACCACCGGCTTGAGTTGCAGGACCGCCAGGTAGTCGAGAATGCGGTCCTTCACCTTTTCGAGGTCGTAATGATCTTCGTTCAGGATCTCGGCCGCGCGCTTCACGTCCACCTGAGACGACGAGGACACGTTCCACGGCAGGTTCGCCATCCACTCCAGGTACGTACGCGTCACGCCGTACTCCGGCGAAGCGGGCGACATGCGCGTCAAGCGGCTCAACTCGCGCATCGCTTCGGTCTTTACCTCGGCGGGCAGCCCGGCGGCTTCCAGTTTCTGCCGCAGATCCTCAGTATCGCGCGTGGATTCGTCCGCTTCCCCCAGTTCTTTCTGAATCGCCTTCAATTGCTCGCGCAGGTAGAATTCGCGCTGGTTTTGAGAAAGCTGTCCCTGCACCTGCGACTGGATCCGGTTGCGCAGTTCGAGCAACTCGATCTCCAGGGTGAGGTGGCGATGGATCTCGTTGAGGCGCACGCGCCCGTCCGGCTGTTCGAGCAGATGCTGGCGCTCCACGGGGCTGAGCGACGGCACATTGCCGGCGACAAAGTCCGCCAGCCGGCCCGGCTCGGTGATCTGTCCGGCGGTTGCTGCGAGGTCTTCGGAGAGATTGGGCGTCCCCGCGACGATCTGCTGGAAGAGGCTCACGACATTCTGGCGGAGCGCTTCCATTTCGGGGCTGCTTTCCGGCTCCGTGTCGGCGATCCGCTCGATGCGGGCCTTGAGAAACGGCTCCGTCCCGGTGAAGCCGCGGGTGCGGATCCGCTCCAATCCTTCGCAGAAGAGCAGCAGGTTGTCCTTGGGGACGCGGATGGCCTTGTGCATCACACAGGCCGTGCCCACCTCGTAGAGATCGTCCGGTCCGGGTGTGTCCACCCGCGGATCGAGCTGGGAAACCACTGCCAGCGCGCGATTCTCGCCCAGGGACTGAACCAGGGCAACCGAGCTTGGCCGCCCCACGGTAATCGGAAGGAGCGCCCCTGGAAAAATCACCGTGTCGCGCACCGTGAGCACCGGCAACTCTTCCAGCGCCGGCTCCGCGGTTGCGGTAGCAGGAGCTTCGTCGGTCTTCTCGGGAGCTTCAACAATCTCGGTTGGTTCGGGTTCGACAGCCATGGTAGCTACACCCAGTGTAAGCCCCAGGACCTTAGCAATCGACTCTTGGGTCCAGATGGGACGAAAGAATTGGGTTCCACGACGGCTTTCCCCTGCCTCCCGTCCAATCTGAAGGAAAGTCGCGACCAAGCCTCCGAACCCAACAAAGGCAGATCATGCACCCAGTCGTCCTTGCTGACCCCACCCGGGTAAATCAGATGCGCCAGGTTGTCTTTTGTGTAAGCGAGGACGAAATTGGCGTGCGCCATTCCGTAATTCCCATTGGCCGGACCCGTCTTTTTCGCCACGGGGACGCCGGCTCGGCTCCGAACGTGACGGTATGGTTGAGTGACGGGTCCCGGTTCGTCCACTCCACGGTATCGCCAACCCGGACGACAATCTGGCTTTGTAGAAAGCGCTGGAGCGATGCTGTGCTGCTTGCTCCCCCTAGCCCGCATTTCTCGAGAATTCCGCTAGAGAAGCCGGTCTGCAGAAATTCTATCGGCCAGCTTGGAAATGGCTCGAGAACATCCAGTTCCCGTCCGGTTCCGGTGCGAGGACTGAGCCATATCGTTTCGGTCGCGAGCGGATTCGAATATGGCCTCGCGGTCAGGGACGATGGGACGGCATGGGGTTGGGGAGCGATTTTGCGGGTCAATGTAGCCATGGCAGGGGGCGGTGCTCATAGTCTGGCCATCGATTCCGATGGCTCGGTCTGGGGCTGGGGAAATAACTCCGACGGGCAGGTCGGCTGCGATGACCCGGATACCGCCATGCCGGCGCGGGTTATCGGGATCGATCACGCGGTGGCAGTCGCCGCCGGTGGTGCGCACAGCCTGGCGCGGAAATCGGATGGCACCGTCTGGGGATGGGGTGCCAACGGCGAAGGGGATTGGGATCCAACAGCGCGCCCAGCGTCCCGGTTCTCATCTCGAGCCTGAGCAGTGTGGTGGCGATTTCGGCCTCTGGCCGTACCAAAGTGGGGCATAACCTGGCATTGAAATCCGACGGCACGGTGTGGGCGTGGGGGTCGAACTTCTGGTCGGAACCGGGCTCAAACGGCCAAGCCAACAGCAATGTGGCGCTTCCGGTCCCAGGAATCCGAGGGGCCATTGCGCTTAGCGCGGGCGGCGACCACAATGTCGTGCTGTTGCCACACTAACCGGGGCGAGGCAAGCGACCCTGGAATCCCGTAACTTTCCGCCGGCATCCAATCGAAGTACAATTGTGGAGTATTGCTACATGATGAAAAACCGAATCTCCTCCCGTTTCCGCCTGGCGATCGCCTCGCTGGCTCTGCCCTTGGGAGCGCTGCACCTGACGGCGGCGGGCTTCCCCGTCCCGGCTGTGGATTCTGCGCCGGTCGCAGGCAAGCAAACCGCCACGGCTGTCCTCGCCGGCGGATGCTTCTGGGGCGTGGAAGCCGTTTTCGAGCGCCTCAAGGGTGTCTCGAATGTGGTTTCCGGGTTCGCCGGAGGCTCCAAAATCACCGCGCATTACGAAATCGTCAGTACCGGCGAGACCGGGCACGCCGAGTCGGTGGAGATCACCTACGACCCGTCGCAAATCACCTATGGCAAGCTGCTGCAGGTGTTCTTCTCGGTAGCGCACGACCCGACGACCTTAAACCGCCAGGGGCCGGATCGGGGCACTCAATACCGGTCGGCCATTTTCTATTCCAGCGATGAGCAGAAGAGCATCGCAGAGGCCTACATCAAGCAGTTGAACGAAGCCAAGGTGTTCTCTCATCCCATTGTGACGCAAGTAGTTCCGCTCAAGGGGTTCTACGCCGCGGAAGCTTATCACCAGCACTTCATCGATCGTAACCCGGACTATCCGTACGTGGTCTACAACGACCTGCCCAAGCTGAGGGAGTTGCAAAAGCAATTTCCGGACTGGGTCGCGCGCCAGTAGCCCCGCGCCGCGAAACCTGCGACAATTTAAGAGGCCCTATGCCGGAATGGCTTCCGATTGTCCTGTTCCTACTGGCTTACGTAGTCCTGATGAAGTGGGTGCTGCCCCGCTTCGGTGTCTCCACTTGAATGTCGGGTTCCTGCGACGCCGCGGCGCGGCGTCCTAATGCTTCTCGAGAGCGGCAACCCCAGGCAACTGAAGTCCCGCAAGAAACTCCAGAGAGGCTCCACCACCGGTAGACACGTGAGTGATTTTGGCGGTGACGCCGGCGGCCTTGATGGCTTTTTCGGAGTCTCCGCCGCCTACCACCGAGGTCGCGCCCGATTCCGCGACGGCCTTGGCGAGGGCCACGGTTCCCTGGTCGAAGGGGGGCTTCTCGAAGATTCCCATGGGCCCGTTCCAGATCACGGTCTTGGCGCGGGAGATTTCGCGGGCATACTGTTCGATGGTCTGCGGCCCGATGTCCACGCCAATTTCGTCCGGCGGGATCTCGGCCACGGTCTGGTGCGGAGCGCCGGCGGCGATTTCGGCAACCACCACATGGTCCACGGGCAGAAGCAGCTTGCTGCCGAGGGAGTCCAGCAACTTCCTGGCGAGGTCCGTTTTATCTTCTTCCACCAGCGATTTGCCGGTAGGCAGCCCTTGAGCCCGCAGAAATGTGTAGGCCATGGCGCCGCCGATCAGGAGCCGGTCTACTACCTTGCCGAGGTTCTCGATCACTTCGATCTTGTCGGAGACCTTGGCCCCTCCGAGGAGCGCGACACACGGCCGCTCCGGATTCCTGGTGGCCATTCCGAGGTATTTGAGTTCCTGCTCCATCAACAGGCCAGCGGCGGCTTTGGAAACGAACTGGATCATGCCTTCGGTGGAGGCGTGGGCGCGGTGCGCCGACCCGAATGCATCGTTGACATATACGTCAGACAAAGCTGCCAGCTTGCGGGCGAACTCCGGATCGTTCTTCTCTTCCTCCGGATGGAAGCGCAGATTCTCGAGGAGCAGGACTTCGCCCGGCGCGGGCTTCATGGCCTCCACTTCGGGGCCGATGCAATCGGGCGCCATCTTCACCGGGCGGCCTAAAAGCTCCTCCAGCCGTTTGGCGGCAGGTTTGAGACTCATCTCCGGATTCGGTTTGCCCTTCGGACGTCCGAGGTGCGAAGCCAGAATGACACCGGCTCCGTGATCGAGCGCATATTGGATGGTGGGCAGCGACGCCTTGATGCGCTTGTCGCTGGTGATTTCCATGTCGCCCCGGCCGTTCTTCTGCAGCGGCACATTGAAATCCACCCGGATGAAAACGCGTTTTCCGTTCAGGTCGAGATCGCGTATGGAGAGATAAGACATATCAGGCCTCAATGTAGGAATACACTAGAGGTTAGCATGTGGCGCGGCGCCGGTCGCCGCGCGCGCTCTGGCCAGGATCTCCTCCACCACTGCGGTTTTGGCATCCGCGTAGTTCTGTGTGAATTTCCAATGGTGCACCGCGAGTTCCCGCTTGGTCCTGGCATACAGCTCGCGGTCCTCCGGATGCGCCCTGAGCCAGTCGCGGAACAGCAGCATACGATCGATTTCGGGGCAGCCCGCGGAGAACACGTGCAGATTCAGGCCCCCCTCCAGCCCTTTGAACAGGCGGTGTTCAAACCACTCCGGTTCGCGGATCCTGAGAGGATAGCCCGCGTCCTCGAGTGGCGGCGCGTAGTCGGATTCCGCGGCCGAGTCGGCCACCGCCAGCACGACGTCGATGATCGGCTTGGCGGGGAGTCCGGGAACGGAGGTCGATCCCGCATGTTCGATTTGCAACGCCCGGGTGCCGAGTGCCGTCCGGATGCGGAGCGATTCGGAGTGGAAGCGGCGCGGCCACTCGGGGTCGTAATCCACGATTTCGATCGGCGAGGAGCGTGGTTTCAATTCGCCGATGGTGTGGGTCCGAAGATACTCCTCGGTCGTTGCTTTGGGTTCGTTTCGCGAGTCGTCCACGCCGCTCACCGCTTGAGGAACGTTCCCTTTTCGAGCTCCTGAAACGCCTGGCGGAGCTGCTCCTGGGTGTTCATGACGATCGGCCCATACCACGCAACGGGCTCCTGGAGCGGCTTCCCGGAAACTAACAGGAAACGAATTCCATCGTCGCCCGCCTGAACGGTGACCTCATCGCCGCGGTCAAACAGAATCAGCGAGCGATTGTCCGCCTTGGACGGCGGCGAGGTCTCCAGCCATCCCACCCCTTCGGTGGGAACTTCGAGCGGCCCGGACGCATTGCAAAACCTGCCATTGCCGCCAAACACATAGGCGAAGGCGTGGCGCGTGGTCTCGACCGGCAGAGTCTTCCGGCGCCCCGGAGAAACGGACACGTCCAGATAAATCGGGTCCGCCGCGATCCCGTCCACCGGCCCCGACTTCCCCCAGAAGTTGCCGCAAACGATGCGCACGTGGGTGCCGTCGTCATCGGTGACCTCGGGGATCTCGCCGGATTTCACTTCCTGGTACCGCGGCGCGGTCATTTTGAGCGCGGCAGGAAGGTTCGCCCACAGCTGGAACCCGTGCATGCGGCCGGTCGGGTCGCCCTTGGGCATCTCCTGGTGGATGATCCCGCTGCCCGCGGTCATCCACTGAACGTCTCCGGCTGCGATCGCGCCCCGATTTCCCATGCTGTCGCCGTGCTCGACGGTTCCCGCGAGCAGGTAGGTAATGGTCTCGATCCCGCGATGGGGGTGCCACGGAAATCCCGCGAGGTAATCCTCGGGAACGTCATTGCGGAAGTCGTCGAGAAGCAGGAACGGATCGAAGTCGGACGTGTTGCCGAAGCCGAAGGCACGCCGAAGGTGCACGCCGGCACCCTCGATTGTAGGTTTGGACTGGATGAGCCGCTTTACCGGCCGAAGTGACATTTGGATTCCCTCCGATACTTTGAGTCTACCCCGCGCCCGGCGAGTGAGCGGTGGATCGAGAGCTGGAGGTTCCGGGGGTACAATCCAGTTGTGCGGCTGCAGATTATCGGTCGCAGCGTTGTTCCTGGGCGTGGCGGCCGCGCAGGAGATTCAGCGATCAACGTCCCGAACCAGGGAGACCCAAGCGGTCGGATCACCCCAGGGATCGAAGTATCCAGCTATGGACGGCACCTCGGTCCCAGGGCGAGCTGCAACTCCAGGGACGTGAGGACTCTGTGCGGCACCGCGGTGACGGTGGGCGGCATCCCTGCTGAGCTGCTGTACGTCCAGGAAGAACAGATCACCCTCCGACTCCCCTTACAACATACCCACCGAGGGCGAAGTGCCTTTCGTGGTCATGAGGGAAGGACGCGCAGGCCAGGCAATGGCCGTGCGATTTTCGCCCTACCCGGCGACCATTCAACAGTTGGGAGAGGCTTACGTGAACATGCCCGTCTGAATCGAGATTCAGTTGCCTGATTCCCTAAGGCACTCGCTTCGATATCCGGTGACGGCCTATCCCGCCGATTTCGGAGGCCACAGTTTGAGGTACGGCGCAACGGAATTCTTTTGCGGCCCACCAGCCCGCGGCAGGCGTCTCCCAGGACGGGCGTTGGGCTCGGCTGGCCGGGCATGGTGGGCCAAGGTTCCCTGGTTGGCCTTCCCCATGAGCCAGACAACCCGCGCCGCCTTCCGTTGCATCTCGCGTATCGACTGGACACGCCCGGCACCTACGAGGTGCGGTATCTCGGGTACGATTTCCGTTACCCCATGGAGAAGCACGTTTTGGCGCGCTCTCCCTGGAATCGCATTCGGGTTCGGCCATTTTTCGGCCGCCTGACGGCTGGCGTGGCTGGAACCCATGCGGAGCGCCGGCTGATGCCGCGGAATGGCTCAGTGACTATCTTCCCTCTCTGCTGGCCATGCCGGATGCGGCGGCGTTGCCACTGTTGAAGGGTGCCATCTACCAGTCGGACAGTCTGGTCCGCGGCTACGCTCTCAACGCCCTCGCCTGGTTCGAGGACGACGTCCTCACCGGCTGGATCCCGGCGGCCATCAAAGCGAGCGGACCCACCCCTGAGCTGGCGTATCTGCTCAGTTGGCGCCGCAACCTGTTTCAGGAGCGGGGAAGCGATATCGCCCGTGCCGTTTCATGAAGCCGCAGTATGACTGGAGCCGCGATCCCGGCCTCCCGGCGGCCATGGACCGCACCGTCGCTAACGAAGCCGAACGGCTGATCGCGACCCACAACGCCGCAATCCTGCGACCCCTGGCGCTTTACCTGGGCACGTGGAAGGAGGAGGACTCCCGCCGCCTGCTCCGGCGCCTGGTGGCCGAAGGCACGGTGCGCGTGCCGGCGGAGATCAGCCTCCGTTGGATCGGCGAGGGGCCCGCTCATTGACGCTGCACCAGCTCCTCTTCATGGGCCGCCCGCACGGGGTACTCGGGGCTGCAGACGCGGCGTTCTGTGGCCGCGCCTCGGGCGCTCCGCCAGAAGGCTGAGGAGCACCAGGTCGGGAGTGCGCCCGGAGCCGGCGATTATTTCGCTTGACGAACGCCCCATCTTCAACTAGTCTAATTAAGACTAGTCTGTTTCGCCAGGAGCCGGCGACGGCGCGAGCGATCTGGTTAACGATCATTTCCGCCGTTTCTAACGGCGGGACAGGAGAAGACCATGACTGTGAAACGAATGACGACGAACCTGTATACCGACGACGTAGCGGCATGCGTGAAATTCTGGGTAGAGCGGATGCACTTCGAGAAAACCGCCGAGGTTCCCGAACCCGGCGGCCTGGCTTTCGCGATTCTGCAGAAGGGAAACATCGAACTGATGTACGGGAGCTACTCGAGCCTGCAGCAGGAACCCCTGGTGGCGGGAGCATATCAGAAGGGGACCGGCACTCTGTTCGTGGAAGTAGACGACCTGAACCCGGTACTCGAGGCGATGCAGGACGTGGCCCAAGTCGCGCCGATACACCAGACGTTTTACGGATCGACGGAATTTACCGTGAAGGATCCGGCAGGGCACCTGATTACGTTTGCGTACTTTGCGCCGCAGGGGAAGAACTGAGAAATTGTACCAGCTATATGCGATCCTGAGGACATGGCGGAGCGGGCTCGTGCCGTGCCCGAGAATGTCGAGGGGCCGTTTTTCGTCGATTCCACCTGCATCGACTGCGATACCTGCCGGCAACTGGCGCCGGCGACATTCGGCGACACGGGCGATTTCTCATTCGTGCAATTGCAGCCGCGCAACGCCGCGGAAATCCGCGCCGCACTGCACGCCCTGATCGCTTGTCCGACCGGTTCGATCGGAACCGCCGACAAAAGCGAAGTTCCGCTGGCGGTCGGCGACTTTCCGCTTCCCCTGGCGGACGGTGTCTGGTATTGCGGCTTCAACTCCCGAAAGTCCTTCGGCGGCAACAGTTACTTCGTGGTGCATTCGGGCGGAAACT
Organism: Bryobacteraceae bacterium; assembly: GCA_035501495.1. Classification (GTDB taxonomy): domain Bacteria; phylum Acidobacteriota; class Terriglobia; order Bryobacterales; family Bryobacteraceae; genus JAIQFL01. The sequence continues at coordinate 181,598 of DATJWB010000273.1, forward strand.
GGCTCATCGATTCTCCGCGTTATGTCGAACACCTGGCTGGGCGGTTTGCGGAAAAGGGCGGCATCCGCTACATCTTCCTGACCCATCGGGACGATGTCGCCGACGCCGCCCGCTATGCCGAACGCTTCGGGGCCACGCGGATCATTCACCGGCTGGAACTCGCTGCCCAACCCGCTGCCGAGCGCGTCATCGATGGCTTCGACCCCGTCGAACTGGCTCCTGGCTTTCTGGCGATCCCCACCCCAGGCCATACTCGCGGACACTGCGCCCTCCTCCACAACAACCGATTCCTGTTCTCCGGCGACCACATCTGGTGGAGCCGCGTGCGCCGCCGCCTCTCAGCTTCGCGGGATGTCTGCTGGTATTCGTGGCCGGAGCAGGTTCGCTCTGTCGGGTTATTGTCCCGATACTCCTTCGAATGGGTACTGCCGGGCCACGGAGAGCGCGTCTGGTTCCCCTGCGAAGAGATGCGCCACCAGGTGGACCGGTTGATCCACGCGGTGAGCGCGGTTTAACGCAAACCTTAGTACTTTCCGAACCAACGACTCCAATCTCCAGAAAAGTACTAACACCTACTTAGTACAGCCACGGCGACGAAGGTATTACAGATTCATTGCCAGTCCAGGCCGTGTCATGAGGTAATGTTATTTACACTTCGGAGGGGTAAGTGGGACGGCCGGAGACCACCGGCCGGCTACTTACCAAGTTAGAGAAGAACAGAAGGAGAAACTCGGAGATGATGAAGCGATTGAGGTTTGCGGAAAGATGTGCAGCAGTCGCCGCACTGCTGCTCACCGGGGGCTGGATGTCCCGGGCATCGGCCAGTCAGGTGATCGTGACATTCGCCAGCCCTTCCGGTAACGTGGGAGACTCCCAAACTTACAGCTCAGGAGGCTTATCGCTTACCGCCACAGGTTACGATTGCCAAGGCAATCTTTGCGCAAACGTATCCAACACCAACTATTCGTCGCACGAAACCGCGCTGTACGACAATTCCATTGGGTTAGGCTTGGCTGACAACAGGATTGGCAGCTATTACGAAATACCTAACACGCAGTTCGTCCAGTTAAACCTCTCGTCGATTCTGGCCAACAATACGGTGAGCTCGATTGTGTTTACGGTGACTGACGTCCAGACGGCCTGGTCTCTTTACACTTCTTCCACCGCGGGGAAGCTCAAAGGGTCGGGAACCCAGCTCGTCAATAATGCCCCTCCGTCCACCACCACTTACACATTGAACAGCCCAACCCTGTCAGCCGACAGTCTGATCAGTATCCTCGGCGGAACAAACTGTGACGTAGTGCTGAACCAGCTCACCATCAATTACACGTCTGACAGCATTCAGTCGACGCCTGAGCCAGGCAGCGTGATCCTTACCGGTCTTGGACTGGTTGGCCTTGCGGCAGGCCTGAAAAAGGTGCGGCGCAAAGCATAGCCGCGGCAGTTGCAGATTCGGTTGTATGTGCGGGCACGCCCGGGGCTGCCCGCCCCCGTCTTTTTCGCTTCAACCCCAAGTATTGCAAGATTTTAATACGCGCCTCCGAGATATCTCAGGGGCTCCACGGGTTTATGGATGTGAAGGAAATGGGGCTCATTATGCGCAGGTTTGCACTTTTTGTCCTGCTGTTCGCGGCCGCAGGCGCGGCGCTGGCCGACGGGGACGACCCGCCATCGCGCGTCGCCCGCCTGAATCTCCTGAACGGCAATGTTTCGTTCCGTCCCGGCAGCATCGAAGAATGGACTGCCGCTACCCTCAACTATCCACTAACCACCGGGGACCACCTGTGGACCGATGCCGGAGCGCAGGCCGAAATCCACGTGGGCTCCACGGCGATTCGCATGGCTCCCCAGACTGCGCTCGCCATTCTCAACATCGACGATCGCACCGTCCAGATCAGTGTGCCGCAAGGTTCCGTCAATGTGCGGCTTCTCAGCCTGGCGGACGACGATGCGTTCGAGGTTGACACACCGAACGCCGCCGCCACGCTGCTACGCCCCGGAGATTACCGCTTTGACGCGGATGGTGACAACAACCTCACGGTAGTCACTGTGCGTGGTGGAGACGCGGAGGTGACCGGCACCGGCACCGCCTTCACCGTCCATGCCCGCGAGAGCGCCCGCATTACCGGAGTCGATACGATTTCGCAGGAGATTCTCCCCGCCCCGCCGCCCGACGACTTCGACAACTGGTGCCTGGCGCGGGAACGGCGCGAAGCACAGGCATCCATTTCCGCGCGCTACGTTCCCCGCGACATGGTTGGATATGAGGATCTCGACGAATACGGGGCCTGGCGCGAAGACCCGCAATACGGGTGGGTGTGGATACCCCGGTCCGTGGCAGTCGGCTGGGCTCCGTACCACTATGGCCGCTGGGCATGGGTCGATCCCTGGGGATGGACTTGGATCGATGATGCCCCCTGGGGCTTTGCCCCCTTCCACTACGGCCGCTGGGCATTGGTTGCGGGTGGGTGGGCCTGGGTTCCTGGCCGTCTGGTGGCGGGCGTTCGTCCCGTATATGTCCCGGCGCTGGTGGCCTTCGTGGGTGGAACCGGCTTCAGTGCCGGCGTCGCGGTCGGAGGCGGTGGTGGAGTCGCAGCGTGGTTCCCGCTCGGCCCTGGCGAGGTCTACCGCCCCGCCTATCACGTCAGCGTGGTCTACGTGCGCCAGGTAAACATCCCTCATGTCACCAACGTCAACGTGATCGGTGTCACGAACGTCCGCTACGTAAATCAAACGGTGGCCGGCGCGGTGACCGTGGTACCGCACGAGGCCTTTGTCTCGGCGCGGCCCGTGGCCGCTGTGAGTGTGCGGGTAGACCCCGCCGTCGTCGCTCGGGCCCAGGTGGTCGGACCCACGGCCCTGGTTGCCCCGCGCCGCGAAAGCGTGATCGTGCGGACGGGCGGCGCGGTGGTGGCGCCCCCGCCGCGGTTTGCCGACCGTGTGGTGGTCGCCCGAGCCACGCCGCCTCCGCCACCCGTCTCCTTCGCCGCCAAACAGCAGGCGCTCCAAGCCAACCCCGGCCGTCCATTGGCACCCGAGCAGACTCGCGTTCTCCGCACGGCCACGCCGCTGCCTCGTCCCATGGTCCGGACATTGGCTGTGCCACCGGCAGGCCGAGTCGCTCCGCCGTCGTCACCATTGGCTCGCCCGCAGCCCAACGCGGCCCAGCCGCCCCCGGCCCGCACCCCGGAGCCGGGCTTTCAGCGAAACGACCGCCCTCCCGCAGGGACCCCGCAGAGGGAAGCGGCTCCCGCGGCGGAAGTCCGCCATGAAGCGACTCCGCCCAAGCAAGACAACAAAAGAGCCGCGAAGAAGACCGAGGACAAAAAGAAGGAGGAGAAGAAACAGTAAAGCGGGGCGGGGATCCAGTCGGGGCACCGGGGGCAGCCGAAAGGGCCTCGGGATGAGTTCCGCGTTTTGAAAGCCCTTCGCCGCCACTGGCTCTGTACATGCCCGCGCCACGTCATCCGGCCGGGTTCAGGATCTTCACTTTGCGAACAAGCGCTTCACCCGCTGCACGGCTCGTTGGAAGAAGCCGGGTGCGTTAGCTGGCGTTGCAGGTTCCGGCGCGGTCTTCAGTGCGGTCGGAGATTTCAGGAAATCGATCGGCACGGGAGGCTCGCACGGCTGCTCTCCGGCGAATCGAACGATATTGGCGATCATCACGAACTCGCGGCGCACGCGTTGCCCGTCGCGGTTCTCCACGCAAACCGAGAAGCCGGGGTATTTGCCGGGGTCTCCGCCGCGGACACCGGAGTATTCGATCTCTTTGAGCAACACCGGCGCGAACCCGCGAACGTTGCGCTCGATATGTGCGGTCTCGTAACGATGATGGCGCAGGCTCCAGGTAAAGACCCGGAAGCTGTCGAAGTCGTAGGATTGGGTGCCTTGCCCGATCGTGGTCCAGAGCCAGTTCGGTTTGCGGATGTCGCCATCGCGGATCTCACCGAGCGGAAAATACGAGACGATGCGGTGTCCTTCCGCATATTGAGCGACTTCGTCGGGAATGGCCATCACCAGGCGGCGAGTCAGGATCCAGCCGGACTGGCCCTCGCGGTTGCGCACCAGGCTCCACTCGTCGGTGGGCGTGGGGGGCTTCTCCTCGACCTCATCGGTGGCGGCGGTGTCCTCTTCCGATCGGGGCGTGTGGGACAACTCTTCCCAGTTCTCCGGCAGACCGGGGGGCTTCGGCAAGGGCGGCGGCGGATATCTGGGTTCTTTGGTGGACGCCTTCTTGGGAGGAGCTTTGGCCTTCTTGGGGGGCGGAGGCAGGAGCGGCGTGCGCGGGGCATCGATCCGCGGCGTGACCAGATTCATCAGCACGTCCACCTTCTCCTTCTCCTGGATCTGAAAGAAACTCGGAGAGGTGCGCGAAGGCTGCGTGTGCGCATTCAAAAACGAATAAGTAGTTCCTTGTCCCTGGACGGGCATCTTGGCGGTGCGGGCAGCGAGGTCCCGGAGGTAAGCCATGTCCTCGGCGGCCAGCAATTGACGCTCATCGGTCCAGCCTTCGGCGCCACCGGCCGTCCGGACCTTCAAAAACCGCCGGCGCCTTTGGAGAATTTCCAGGCGTTCGCCGTGTTTCACCGTGGCGACCGTCGGAGCTGTCAGAGGAATGTCACTTCGGATCTTCAGGGTGCCTGGGCCGACAAACGCCTCACCGATCGCCGGCAGGCGCGGCGGGCTGCGCCTGCAGGCAGACGAGGCGACCGCCAGGCCAACCGCCAGAACGATCTTCGTGGTGGCGCTTAAGTGCACTCGCATTTGTTATTTTAACAGCCGACTCGCGATAAAATAGGATCATGATCGCCCTGTTCCGGCACCGCACCATGTTTCTCGGGCGTGTTGCCTCCATGGCCATAATTCTGCTGATCCTCTTTTTGTGGGCCTCCTCCAAACCCCACACGCCGCTGGAGTACATGGTGGCCGGCACATTGGCGATCTCCATTGTCCTGACGGCGGCGTTTGTGCAAATCCTGAGAAGAGGGTACCTGAGTCAGGTGCGTCGGCTGGACGCCGATTCGCCGAAGGTTAGCGTCACTTCTCTCCCTGGGTCTGAGAATTAGATTTCCCTGACAGGCCGGCGTTTGCGCCCATGCTACACGGCGGCGGCAAGGGCTGGATATTCGTGTCGAGGGCGGCAGGCGTTCAGCAAGATGCGGCACACCTCCGGCTGGTAAAAGGGTTGCGCCACCAGATCGTAGGCGCCCAGATTCAGGACCTCTGCCCAGAGCCGGGCATCCCCATGAAGATCGGTGACGAGCACCTGGAGTTCGCGTGGGCAATCGCGGGCCATCTGCAGCACATCCTTCCAGGAGCCGTCCTGGACGGCGGTTTCGGTCAGGATGACAGCGTAGTGGTTCTGCTGCAGCATGGTGCAGGCCTGGTGAATGCTTCCCACATGATCGAGGACCAGGGGGAGATTCTCCAGCATTTGCGACAGATGGCGGGCATCGTCGCGATTGCCGGAAATGAACAATATCCGGGATCTCATTGGTCCGCGCTCCTGATCATTAAGCTTGCCTTAATCTTATATCAAGTTATGCTAAAGGACAATGACAAAGTTGCGCAAAAGACCTTAAGAGCCGGATTACTCGCAGGACAATTTCGGTCGCGCGCGGGCGGCAAAATGGAATCCGGTTTTCAGGCTTCCTTTCGGTGTCCGCCGATGACCTCCCGCACCTTCCGCAGAAGCACCTCCGGATCGATCGGCTTCGCCAGAGTGGCGATCGCACCTAAAAGTTCCGCGGCCTCCAATAAAGCCCCTTGCAAGTAGCCGGAAATCGCCAGGATTCGCAAATAAGGGAATTCTGAACGCAGGGCCTTGAGAAGTTCGAATCCGTCCGGTGATGGCATGTTCAGGTCCAGGATCACCAGGTCCGGAACGGCAGCCCGAATGCTGCCAAGCGCCTGCTTGCCCGAAGTGGTTGCCATAACGCTGTAACCGCCCCCTTCGAGGGCTGTCTTCAAAAAGCGAATCACCTGTGGATCGTCATCCACCATAAGGATCCGCGCTGTTTCGCTCATAACGTACTCCTGTGTGCTCACTGGCGTCGCGGCAAACCGGCCAGCGAGTCCTTTTCTTGCCCGCACAGCAGACCCGACACTGCCTTTAACAAGTCTTGCGCCTGAACGGGCCTGGCGATTGCCGCCTGTGCGCTGAGTGTCTCGGCAGCCTCCAACTCCTCAGCCGGGGACATAGCAATGATCTTGAGCCGTGGGTACTTGCGTGGAATTGCAGGTTTGGTTCCGTTGCATCCCTTTTCCGAAAACGCGAGGCTGGTGATTAACAACGACACTGCAGCCGACTCCAGTTGCCTCAGCGCTTCCCGTTCATCTCCGGCTTCCAGCACGAGGTAGCCCGAGTCAGTCAGGATCCCGCTCACTTCACGGCGTACCTGTGGTTCGTCTGCCGCGATCAGGACCACGGGCACGGTTTGCCCCGAGTCCAGCAACTCTCGCACCTTGCCTGCAAGCGCATCCGGTGAAAAGGGTTTGGACAGGTAAGCGCTGGCGGACATTTGGAGAGCCGGGACCAGCTTCTCGCTGTAGCCGGACATGAAGATGACTCGCATGAACGGACGCGCAGTCCTCAGCCGCGCGGCCAACTCCGGACCGGACATGACGGGCATCACAACGTCCGTCAGCAGCAGGTGAATCGGGCCGCTGTGGCGGGCGGAGGCACCTTGCGCTTCCTCCGGCCCTTCGGCTTCGATCACCCGGTAGCCGTAGCCCCGCAGGACCCCAGCCGTCATCTTTCGGACCTGATCCTGATCCTCCACGACGAGCACCGTTTCGTTGCCATGGGCTCTCGAAACTCCCCGCTCCTGTTCCTCGGGTTGCGAATCCGCCGGTTTGATCCGCGGGAGATAGATTCGAAAGGTAGTGCCGTGTTCCGGCTCGGACGCGACCGATATCGAACCACCGCATTGTTGTACGATGCCGTAAGCCGTGGCGAGGCCCAGGCCCGTGCCCTGCCCCTCTTTTTTGGTCGTAAAGAACGGCTCGAAGATGTGCGACAGAACCTCCCCGCTCATGCCGACGCCCGTGTCCGTCAAGGTCAGCTCGACACACGGGCCGGGCTTCAGATCGAGCGGCCGTTCGGGCGAGCACTCTTCCAGATCGACGTTGCGCGTGGCGATCCGCAGTGTTCCGCCCGAGGGCATGGCATCGCGAGCGTTGATGGACAGATTCATCAGGACCTGGTGCAATTGCCCCGGATCTGCTTTTACGCATCCCAGAGACGGGGCGAGCTCCGACTCGAGCCGGATCTGTTCGCCGATCACGCGGCCCAGCATCCTCTTGACTTCTCCGATGATGTCGTTCAGATTCACCTCTCTGGGCTGAACCACCTGCTTTCGGCTGAGCACCAGCATCTGGCCGCTCAAGGCGGCGGCGCGTTCGCCCGCAGTACGGATCTCGGCGATGCTGTCATAGCTGGGATCGTCGGCGGAAAGCTGGTTGAGGAGCATGTCGCTGTAGCCGTTGATGACCGTAAGCAGATTGTTGAAGTCGTGGGCAATCCCGCCGGCCAGCCTGCCAAGGCTCTCCAGTTTCTGAGCGTGCCGGAACTGGTCCTCGAGGCGTTTCCGCTCGCTGACGTCGTAGGTGACACCCACGAAGCGGAGGGGTTGCCCCGCCGCGTCGAAGAACACCTTACCCCACGAGCACACCGCGCGCTGCACCCGGTCCTCTGCGCCGACGGTGCGGTATTCGGACAGGAAGAGGCCGCCGCTGCCCGGCCGCAAGACGTTCCGGGTGGTTTGGTCCACGGTGTGACGGTCATCGGGGTGGACGCACGCGAGCAGAGTGCTGAACGAGACTTCGGCTTCGGGTTGCAGTCCCAGGTGACGCTTCATCAGATCGGAACAGATGAGCACTCCGGTTTGCGGAGAGTAGTCGAAAGTTCCAATCTGAGTCGCCTCGATGGCCAAAGCCAGACGTTCCTGGCTCTCGCGAAGGTCTTGTTCGGCCTTACGGCGGCTGCGGCGGGACTCGGCATCGCGCAGCTCGCGCTCCACCGCCGGGACCAGGCGCGTCAGGTTGTCTTTCAGCACGTAGTCGTGGGCGCCCGATTTCATCATCGCCACCGCCAGTTCCTCGCCGATGCTTCCCGACACCACAATGAAGGGAATATCCAGCCCGGTCTCGTGGAGGATTCGCAGTGCGCCGGGTGCGTCGAGGCGGGCCATGTGATGATCCGCGATGATCACATCCCACGTCTCTCTCTGCAGGGTATCGCGCATTTCCTGGGCGTCTTCCAGGCGTTTCGCGTGAACCTGGTAGCCGGCCCTCTCGAGCTGCCGGACTACCAGCGCGGCGTCGCTCTCCGAGTCCTCGACCTGAAGCAATCGCAAGAACTGACTCATAATCTTCTATCTCACCTTGGGCGGCGGCTCGTTCAAAACCAGCCAATACAGCCCAAGCTGCTCGATAGCATGCGTGAACTGCTTGAAATCCACGGGCTTGCGTATATAACTGTTGACTCCGAAATCGTACCCCGCCGCTACGTCCTGCTCCTCCCTGGACGAAGTCAGGATCACCACGGGCAGCCGCCGGGTGCGGAGATCGGCACGGATCCGTCGCAGGATCTCGAGTCCGGGAGTCTTGGGGAGGTTGAGGTCTAGAAGAGCCAAGGCAGGCAATTCGGAGACATCCCGTCCGGTATGAGCGCCGGCTCCCCAGAGGTAGTCCAGGGCGGCCTCGCCATCCTCGGCCACCACCAGTTGGTTGGCGATTCGGCTCTTTTCGAAGGCCCGCCGCGTGAGATCGACATCGCTGGGGTTGTCTTCGATCAGCAGAATGCACTTTCCGCTGTTCACTGGGTTTCTCCGATGGTGAAATAAAAAGTCGCTCCCTGGTCGATGCCGGATTCGGCCCATACCTTGCCCATGTGGCGATGGATCACGCGCTGCACGGTGGCGAGGCCGATGCCTGTTCCCGGAAACTCCGAGGCCCTGTGCAGCCGCTGAAACGGACGGAAAAGCTTGTCGCAATAGGCCATATCGAAACCCACGCCGTTGTCGCGAACATAAAAGCCCGGCTGGCCGTTGCGGGACCGGCCGAATTCGATGCGCGCCCGCTCGCGAGGGGCCGTGAATTTCACTGCGTTGGAAAGCAGGTTCGTGAGCGCGATCCCCAGAAGCCGGGCATCGCCCCGGCTGTTTAAGCCCGGTTCAATCGCAAACTCGATCGCACGCGCCTCGTGGGCTTCTCTCAATTCCGCGGCGATGCTCTCCGCCGCCGCTGTGAGATCCACGGGAAGGAACTGCATCTCGGCCCGGCCTACGCGCGAAAGCTGCAGCAGATCGTCAATCAGCAGCCCCATTCTTTGGGTCTCGGAGCGGACGCGGTCGATGTAGCGGCGCCCCCGTACATCGAGTTGCGAGTCGTAGTCTTCGGCGAGGGCCAGGCTCCAGCCATCGATCCCGCGCAGCGGCGCGCGCAGATCGTGGGATACGGAATAAGCGAACGCCTCCAACTCCTGGTTGGCGAGTTCGAGCTGGATGGTCCTCTGGCGCACCCTTTGCTCAAGCTGGGAGTTGAGTTGGCGGATCTCCAATTCCGCCTCTTTGCGTTGAGTGATATCCATGTTCACGCCGGTGAAGGCAACGGCTGGCGAGCAGCCCCCTGTTTCGGCGAAACGCACCCTGCCATGGGAAGTGATCCAGTGGATCGAACCATCCGGCCGGACGATGCGGAAATCGTGGCGAAAAGCTCCCTCGTCCACACCGGCAAGCGCTCGGTTCACCGCGGCCTCGGTGGCGGGGCGATCTTCCGGATGGACTCGAGAGATCGCCTCTTCGTAGCTCGTCGGCCCATCGGCCGAGATGCCGAACATCTCTTTGCAGGTATCGTCCCAAAACACTTCTTGCTTGTGGAATCGGTAGTCCCACGCTCCCAGTCTGGCGGCCTCGAGAGCCATGCGCCGCTGTTCGGAAACCTGCCGCAGCGCGTCTTCCGAGCGTCTGGCTGCGGTAATATCTTCTGAAAACAGGATGATCCCGCCGATCGTCCCGCCGGCCTGGTACCACGGCTGAATTTCCCAACGGACCCACTGCTCGGTGCCGTCGGAACGTACGAAGCGCTCGCCGGGATGGCGCTCCACCGCTCCCGCCAGGCACCGGCGGTGGATTTCGCGCCATGGTTCGGGCATCTCGGGAAACACGTCGTAATGGGAGCAGCCCGCCACCTCGCCGGTGAGCCCGTAGTCTTCGCGGAAACGCCGGCTCACCGCCAGGTAGCGCATTTCGCGGTCGAACATCGCAATCGCGACGGGCGCAAACTCCGCGAAATGCCGCAGATCCTGCTCACGCGCCCGGAGGGCTTCTTCGGCCAACTTGCGGGGGGTGATGTCCAGAACGATGCCGACGAAACGTGCAGGCAGGCCGCGCTCATCCGCGAGGGGCCCGCCCCGGGACAGCAGCCAGCGCGTCGTGGGGCCGGCACCCCGAACGCGGAATTCCACGGTCAATTCGGTCCCGTTGCGGGCAGCACGAGCGACCACTTCTTCGGCCCTCGGCCGATCGTCGGGATGGACAGCATCGCGCCAGGCTTCATATGACGGCGTTACGCTGTGCGGCTCCAGGCCATACAATTTCCACAGCTCCTCCGACCACACGTTTTCGTTGGTGGCGGGATCCCACTCCCAGGTCCCGGCGCCGGCCGTATCGAGCGCCAGGCGGAGACGCTCGGCGCTCCGGCTGATGGCCTGACGATCGCGCTCACGGTTGCGCGTATCCCGCTCGATTACCACGCCGGCAACCACCAGCAGCAGCAACAGGCTTCCGCTGCCCAGGCCCAGTTCCCAGCGCATTCGCATGGCTGCGGCATCGGCGTCCCGACTGCGGCTTGTGACCAACGCGCGGTCCTCTGCAGCCATGGCGGCAAGCAGCACACGGAACTGATCCATGGTCCGCTTGCCGTCGCCGCTCCGTACGATAGCGAGCGCAGGAGCCAGGCCTCGTGTTCGGCGCAGGTCGATAGTCTGCTGAAGCTCGGAAAATTTGGCCGTGGCTAGAGCGTCCAGCCTGTCCAGGTTCGACTTCTGGCCTGCCTCGTCGGCCATCAGCCGCCGCAGCGTTTGCCGGACCGAATGCTCCTGCCGTACCGCCGATTCGAAGGGCTCCAGATAACGTTCTTCGCCGGTGAGCAGGTAGCCGCGCTGCCCGGTTTCGGCATCTTCCAGATTGGCCAGCACTGCACCCGTCCCCCTAAGCACCTCGTACGAATGGGCGAACCACCGGCGGCGGTCGTTCTCTCGTCTCAAATCGGCATTCAGGATGAACGTCAAGGCCGCCAACAGCAGCAGCGATGCAGAAAATAGGAGGGCCCGCCGGTAAAAAGCGAATCCGCCCGAGTCTTGCCGCGGCCGGACAGGTGCTGGACGCCGGCTGCCCAGCAGCGTGATGCCCACGCCCGTGCCTACCAGCGCCAATAGCGTCCACCAATCTCTGGAGTCCGCGATCTGCAGAGAGAATTTCGGTTCGAAGAAGAAATACCAGGCCGCCAGGCCGCTGACCAAAGCGGCCAGCATACCGGGTCCCAGTCCTCCCAGGCGCACGGCCACCATCACTGCGAGACAAAAGAAGAAAAGCTCGTGGCCGGATCCCAAAACCGGATCCAGGGCGAGCCGCACGACAGCGGCAACCACCACGGCGAGCACTGCTGCGGCATAGTGCCAGATGCGGACGGATTCTACTGCGCCCGGCGAATCATCAGGAACACGCACGGATGAAGAACCCCCACGGATGAAGAAACCCACCCAGAACCACTACTGACGATCGCGAGGTGCCACCAAGGACCACCTGGACACGATTTCCCCACGACCAACTCCCCAGACGATGAGAAGACCGTCAGTCAGTTCCCAACCCGAAGGGGTGAGAATGGTCACTTTTAAGAATAAATATATCCCATTTACAGCGGGAATGGGAAAACTTTGATTTTATAAAATCTGGGTTGAAATGAGTTTGATTGGACCGGGAAATGCAAACACAGACTCGGCGTTTTCCGATCTCCGGCCTTCCTGTCTCAGTTTTCCGAGTCAGCAGCCCACCTAGACCTCACCTAGACCATGGTACGCAGTTGCTGCAGCTCTTCTTCGACCTTCTGACTGATGCCAGCCACCGCGTGGAGCAGGGGCGGGAGTTCGATCGCCGACCCGTAAAGGGTGAAAATCCCTGTCGCCGGCGCGAAACAGCGAACACACTCTGCCGGCGCCGGCTCCGCAAATCCGGCGGGGCCAAGATTCGAAAGCAACGGCGGCTGTCCCGGGCGCAGGGCATTCCAGGATTCCAGGGTGGCGATCAAACCGCAAGCCGAGGAAAGCGGCGCGCCATTCAATGGTGAGTCGTCGTCCACGCCCAATACGCGCCTGAGTTCCTCGTCAGCGGGCATCGATGAGCCGGCCGCAGGCCAGAGTAACTCGTGCAGCCGGGATGCCGCCGTTACGAGGGCCTCGAGTGAGTACCAGAAGCGCTCCGATTCGCGTTTCTGTATCGCGGCGGTGGCATCGCCATACGCCATCATCGCGAAGCCGCATTGCCTGCCGATTTCGGACAGAAGGATTCGCCTCCGCCGGTTAAACATCAGAGCTCATTCTAACCGGTGGGTGGGCGGAAGGTGCGGCAGATTCTCCTGCCGGGACCCGGGTGGCCCTGGCAGTCCAGATCCGGTACGCCGGCAGTCCCGCGGCGGCTATCAGAAACGCCATCGCGGAAGGCAGCGGGTCGGTGATACAGGCGTTTACCAGGAACCAGGCCGAGACTGCCACGAAGAACCAAAGTGTGTAGGGGTAGCCCCACATCCGGTATGGGCGGACCGCGCCGGGCATTTTGCGGCGCAGAATGAAGACTGCGGCCACGCTCATCGTGTAGAAGACCCAGGCGGCCAGGATGGTGTACGAATACAGCGTCTCGTACGAACCGGAGAGCACCAGGATGGCGGTCCAGACGCCGCCCCAGACGATGGCCGTCGCGGGCGTCTGAAATCGAGGGTGCACCGTGCCGAAGCGCGCGAAGAACAGGCCATCGCGGGCCTGCGCGAACGGGACGCGCGCGGCTGTCAGCACGCAGCCGTTAACCGCTCCGGTGATGGAAAGCAGCACCGCCAGCGACAGGAACGTCCCGCCGGCCGGACCCATTGTGCGCATGGCCAGGTCCGCCCCGACCCGCTCCGCGGCAGCGATCTGCGGGACTGTCATAACGTGCAGATAGGCGACGTTGGCCGAAAGATAGAGGGCCGCAACGGCCACCATTCCGACGATCAGGGAGCGGAGGAGGTTACGCTGCGGGTCCTTCACCTCGCCGGCCACAAAGCTGACGTAGCTCCAGCCGTTGTAGGCCATCAGGCAGGCGGCCATCGCCACGCCGAAATGCCCCATAGACAGCGGAGAGGGCGCCAGTGTGCCGGCTGGCACGCCGTCACCGGCGGGATGACCCAGGAACGCGGAGCTCACCAGGAGCACGATCGCCGCAACTTTCAAAAGCGTGAACGCGCGCTGCACCCAGGCGGCTTCTCTCACACCCCAATAGTTGACGGCCGAAAGCACGGCGATCAGCGCGATCGAGGTGGCCTTGGCGGCGAGCGGCGTGAGCGGCACGAAATAGCCGGCATAGATGGAGAACGTCACGGCCAGCCAGGCGCTGCCGCCGGAGAGCACCGCCAGCATGAACGTCCAGCCGCAAACGAAGGCGCACAACGGACCGTATGCTTCCCGCAAGTAGACGTATTGCCCGCCCGTGGCAGGCAGCATTGCGCCCAACTCGGCGTACGCCAGGGCGCCCAGAAACGACAGCACCCCTGAGAGCGTCCAGACGGCCAGGATCGCGGTGGGCGACGGCAGGTTGCGGGCGATCAGATTGGGCAGGACGAAAATGCCCGACCCGATCACGATGCCGATGACGATGACGGTGGCATCGAGAACTCCTAGTCTGCGGGGCAGATCGGAGCATTCGGCGGTGATTCGCATCGCTCATGCGAGTATAATCGGACCCATGTTACGACGCAATTTCCTGGGCAGTCTGGCAGCGGGAACCGCGATGGCCCGTCTGGCGCGGACCGAGGAGCAGTCGCCACGCACCGCGGATGGCGTCTTTCTGGAGCGGCCGGCCGATGGACAACCGCACCGGGGCAAGGTGCTGCTTGCGCTCCAAGCCCACTCCGACGACGTCCCGCTGTTCGCGGCGGGCACGGTGGCGAAGCTGATCGAGGAGGGCTACACCGGCTACCTCATCCGCGCGACCAACGACGACATGGGCGACGCGCCGGGGCTCGGCACTCCGGGAACGATTGGCGAAAACGTCCTCGGCAACGAGCGCGACACCGGCGAGGTGGCACGCATTCTGGGCTGCAAGAGTCATTTCGATTTGAATTACAGCAACCACCGCATGGCCGACATTTCGCTGAACGAGCTGATCTGCCGGCTGGTTTTTCTGATCCGGCTGCTCAAGGCCGACACCGTGGTGTGTTGGGACCCATGGGCTCACGACGAGGAGAATCCCGACCACTACATGTTGGCACGCGGTGTGGAGGCCGCCTGCTGGATGGCCGGCCGGGACCACGACTACCCCGAACATTTCGCCGCGGGGCTGGCGCCCAAGGCGGTCGCCGACAAGTACTACTTCGCCCGGCGTCCGGAAATCACGCGGGTCGTGGACATCAGCCGGCAGATTGACAAGAAAGTAGAAGTAAACCGCGCCAACACGTCCAAAGGGCCCGGCGGGCACCTGGGGTCGCGTCTGCGGGCGGAGTTGACGAAGCGCAATCAGCGCCTGCCGCTGTTAGGCGACGACGATGCGACTGCCGATCGCAATTACATCAAGGAATTCAGCATGACCGGCAGCCGAGACCTGGGCCGGCAGTACGGCGTGGAGTACGCCGAAGCGTTCCACTATGTTCGCCCGGGGGCGGCCGGCGCGGACCGCGACCCGCGCGTCGATGCCTATGTGAAGGAGCACGTGGTATCGAAGTAGCACACGGCGGAAGCTATGCCCGGCGTCACTCGTACCGCAGCGCAATGATCGGATCGATTCTCATCGCCCGGCGCGCGGGAATGTAGATCGCCAGTGCGGCCGCGGCAATCAACGTCAGCGGAATGCCGGCAAAGGTCGCCGGGTCAGAGGCTGTCACGCCGTAAATCAGCGATGATACGAGGCGCGAGAGAGCATAGGCCAGCGGCAGCCCGACTGCCAGCCCGATTCCGGTGGTGATCATGCCGCGCCGGAAGACCATCTGCAGCACGTTCTCGCGCGGTGCGCCCAAAGCCATCCGTATGCCGATTTCGTGGGTCTGTTCGGACACCAGGTGCGCCATCACACCGTAAACTCCCACTGCCGAGAGCACCAGCGCAATCGCCCCGAATATTCCCATGAGCACGGCCACATAGTTCAACCCGATGGCCTGATTGTGGATGGCCTTCTCGAGAGTCTGCATCTCCATGATGGGCTGCTCCGCATCCACCGTCCGGATGGCGCCGATCACCGCGGGAGCGAGTCGGAGCGGGTCGCCCGCCGTGCGGACACCCACGTCCATCCACAATGCAGGTGCCTGCTGGTAGGGAAGGTACATCGCCGCGCGCGGCTCCCGGTCGTAAGGATTGTGGAAGACATCTCCGACCACACCTACGATTGTCATCCAGGGATTCTTCGAGTCCGCCAGCCCCAGCTTGATTCGCTTGCCCACGGGCGATTCCCGATTCCACCAGCGGTGCGCCAGTTTCTCGCTGATCACCACCACCTTCGGCGCGTCCGCGCCATCGCTATCGCTGAGCAGGCGGCCCTCCCGCAGAGGCACGTGGAGGCTTTCGAAGAATTTCGAGCTGGTGGCCTGGTACATGGCCACAGGCTGCACACCGCGTTCCAGTTGGCGGCCCTCGATGGCGAAGAAGCGCCCGTTGGAATGGCCGCTGTAAGGCATCGCCGTGACCGCGACCGACGACCTCACCCCCGGCAGCGCCGAGGTCCGTTCCAGCACCTGCCGATAGAATGCCTCGATCTGGTGGGGCTGGCTGTACTTGTGCGAGGTGATGGCGAGACGCATGGTCAACAGTGTGGCCGGCTCCATGCGCTCGCCGTTAACGATCTGCGCGCGGAAACCGCGCACCATCAGTCCCGCGCCCACCAACAGCACTACCGCCAGCGTAATCTCCGCGCCCACCAGGATGTTGCGGACACGGTGACGGCCACGTCCAACCGATGAGCCGCGTCCTCCTTCCTTCAGTGCGTCCGTCAGGTTGGGCCGCGAGCATTGCCACGCGGGCGCCAGGCCCGCCAGGATGCCGCTCACCACCGCGGCAAGCAAAGAGAATGCCAGGGCGCGGCTATCGAGAGACATGTCTTTGAATCCGAGGATGTAGCGCATGATCTCCGGAGGCATACCGGCCCGGATCATGCCGATGCCCCACTTCGCCAGCGCCAGCCCGAGGGCCGCGCCGCCTACCGAGAGCAGGACGCTCTCGGTGAGCAGTTGGGTCATGACGCGGGCGCGCCCCGCACCCAACGCGGTCCGGACGGCCACCTCCCGCAGCCGGCCGGTGGCCCGCGCGAACTGCAGGTTGGCTACGTTCACGCAGGCAATCAGCAGCACGAAGCACACCGAACCGAGAAGCAGTTCGAGATATTGCCGGGTATCGCCATCCACCAGGAAGTGCTGCGGCGTCCAGAGCATGAAGCGCCGGTTCTTGTTGGTATCCGGGAACGACTTCTCGAATTGCACCGCCAGGCTGTCGATTTCGGCGGATGCCTGCCCGATGGTCCGTCCGGGCTTCAACCGCGCCGCGGCAACCACCATCGCGCCCCGCCGGGTGCGTTGTTCGGGAGTCAGTGCGATCGGGGTCCACAGGTCGGTGGCGAGAGGGAAATCGAAACTCGGCGGCATGATGCCGGTCACCAGGAAATTCTGGTCGTCCAGCCGGATGGTCTGTCCGACAATGGCGGGGTCGCCGCCGAAGCGGCGCTGCCACAGGCGGTCGCTGAGGATCACCTCGCGTTCGCGCCCGGGCTGGTCTTCGCCGGGTTGGAAGGCTCGCCCGCGCGCCGGCTGCACACCCAGGGTTTCGAAGAAATTGGCACTCACCAGCGCCTGGATCGCGCGCTCTGGTTCGCCGCCCGCACCCACGATATTGGCCAGGCCCTCCTGCCAACTGGCGATGTTCTCCAGCGCCGTGGTGCCGCGACCGATATCCTCCAGGTCGGCCGCCGGCAGATAGCCCCACTCATTGGGGGAGTCCGGAACGCGCTGCAGCAGCATCACCAGGCTTTCCATGTGAGGCAGCGGCACCGGCTTCCAGAGCATGGCATCGCTGCAACTGAAGATGGCGGTGGTAGCGCCGATTCCGAGGCCCAAGGTCAGCACCGAAGTCGCCAGAAATCCGGGAGAGCTGCGCAGGACGCGGACGCCGTAACGGACATCGTGCCAGAGATTCATAGAGTGTCCCTGGAGTAACTACGCTCGAGTCAGCGGCGAGGTTCGCAAAAAAAATCAGTCCAGTCGTGCCGGCTGGCGATTTAACAAGAGGAGGGAGCGCTGTCGGCGAGGCTGTTCGCCCTGGCCTCGCCCGGCCAGTAGACGGCTATGGGCCTCGACTCCCGGGCCTCGGTTTCGACGAGGGACGGGTGGACGAGGCTGCGCGCGGCCATCTCTTCCCGCATGGCATCCAGGCAGTCGATTTCGAATTCCCGATTGCCGCTGGGGCGCTCGGAACGCAAGGCATGGAGCGCCCGATCGATCCGTTGAAGAGCGCTGCCATGACGCCCTTCGGCGAATTCTACCGCGGCTTCCGCCCGCTGACGCACCGGATCGCCCTCAAGACGGGTTTCGCGAGCCAGCCACTGTCTGGCCTCCGCGATGTCTCCGCGGTGGAAAGCCAGGAAATACGCCGCTTCGAGGGCATACTGCGGGCCGTCTCCGGCCGTCCAGCCACTGAGAAGCGGCGCGAGGTGCGACCACGCGGCCGGAGTGTTCCGGCTGTCGAGCGAGTGAATGTATGCTACGTAAAAGATGTAACGCGCCTGGGCGGAAGCACCATCGCCTGCCGTTGGTTCGAGCCGCCGGATCAGCTCGGAGGGCCAATCGCGCGGACGAAGAGGCGTGTAATTGACGCTGTCCGCCAACAGGTCTCTTTCCATCGCGTCGGCGGGCTCGCCGCCCTGGAGGATCCGCCACAGTTGCAAACCGTCGGACTCCACGCCGCGGAGCCGCAAAGGAAACAGTTGGAGCACCCCAATGAAGCACATCTGCGCGTTGACGATCCAAAACCAGAAACCCAGGTGCGCGGTCGAGCGCAGCGCCAGACGTGTGAAGAACAGGAACGCAATCAACGACACACATGGTCCGGCGGCCAGCCAGGTCGCTTTTTGCACACGGAAATTCTGGAAGGACGAAGGCACCTGGTACAGCATCCCCGCATGACGGAAGCGGACGCGGCGGATGCGCCAGCCGCCTTCCACGGCGGCGAATTCGGTCGGACCCATCGTGAACCGCACCGTCCGGAAACCCTGCGCCGCACCCGCGAGCCAGTGCCCTGCCTGGTGAATGGCAATCGCCGCCAGGGTTCCCAGGAGAAGCAGGACGAGGTGTTCGGCCAACCCGGGCCGCGCAAACCCGTGCGCCCTGGCCGACAAAGAGGCTATGCCAAAGGTCCCACACACCAGCATGGCGAAAATGTAGGTTGTGCCGTAATCCATACGATGGGTGAATCTATTGTGCCGTCTGGGCGGCCAACTGTCTAGCTTGCCAATGGTTAAGGGGTTGGCGTGGCGCGGACACTCGTGCCTGTACCCATGGGCCCCGCCGGCCCACCGAAATTCAGGAAAACCCGTGCCGGCGATGTGGCGCGGGCACTCGTGGCTGCCGCGTCCCCACTCATGGGGACGCTTGTCTGGCGTGTACGCTACATTTCATAATCACCGCCGCGAACTCCGCAGAGCCGCGAGAAAACGCTCCC